>VBLC01000037.1 GCA_005879315.1 Deltaproteobacteria bacterium
GAAGTGGGCGGGACAGGTTTCGAACCTGTGACCCTCGGTGTGTAAGACCGATGCTCTACCGCTGAGCTACCCGCCCGGCAGCGAGCGGGGGCGGGTTGTACGAGAGCGCGTCCGGCAAGTCAAGCTCGGCGCCGCAGCGATGCGGGGTTCCGGGCGCTCGGCTGGTACGGTCGCGGCATGGAAGGCCTGCAGGCCGTGGTCACCACTGCGCCGAGCGGCGATCCTGCCGAAGCCGCCGAGCTGGCCGCGCGCTTCGGCCTCCGTTGCGAGGGCCGCGCCGGGCGGCCGCTGCGCGAGATCATCGCCGGCGCCGGCGCGCCAGTGCTCGTCCTCGCGGCGCGGCGCGCAGATCTGCATCAACTTGAGAGAGTGTATCGCGCGGGCCCCGGAATGGCCTTGCTGCGGGTCCTTCGCGCGCGGAGAGGCGAGAGCGATCCGCTCGTGGAGGTGGCCGGGCTTGGCCCCGGCGAGCGAGTGCTCGATGCAACGCTCGGCCTCGGCGGCGATGCCCTCGTCGCCGCGCACGCGACGGGCGCGCCGGTGGTCGGCATCGAAGCCGATGGCCTTCTCGCAGCGTTCACCGCCGCGGGACTGCGCCGCGTTCCGGGTCCCGCGCGAGAGGCAGCGCGCCGCATCGAAGTGGTGCGCGCCGACCATCGCCAGTTCCTCGAAGCGCAGCCGGCTGGTTCCTTCGACGTGGTCCTCTTCGATCCGATGTTCCGCCGCGCGCGGGAAGCCGGTCCTCAATTCGAATTGCTCCGCGCGCACGCGGAAGACGCGCCGCTGGACAGCGCCACGTTGCTGCAGGCGCGCCGCGTGGCGCGCCGCGGAGTGCTGGTGAAGGACGCTGCGCCGGGGCACGAGCTGCATCGGCTGGGTCTCGTCCCGCGGTTGTCGCGCCGTTCTGCGGCCATCGCTTTCGGCTGGGCGGACTCCCGGTAGATCCTCCCCCGCGCACGCGCGTTCCCAGCAGGCATGCGATTGCCGAAGGACGCGCGCTGGCTGCAGATCGCCTTTCTCGCCAGCTTCCTCATCCTGGGCCTTCTGGCGCGCGACTTTCCCCTCTGGCACGCGCCGCTCGTCTTCGCCGCGTGCCTTGCGACGCAGATCGCCTGCGAACGCATCCTGCGGCGCAAGCCGGCCGGCCTGCTCTCGCCGCTGATCACCTCGCTCGGACTCACGCTCCTCCTCCGTGCCGGGGCGTGGTGGGTACCGGTGCTCGCCGGCGTGCTCGCCATCGGCTCCAAGTTCACGTTGCGGGTGCGCGGCCGCCATTTCTTCAACCCCGCCAACTTCGGCCTTTGCTGCTTGATGCTGATCACGCCGCGCGCCTGGTGCTCACCGACGCAATGGGGCGAAGGCGCGATGGTGCTGCTCTGGATCCTCGTGCTCGGTTGCGCAGTTGCGCATCGCGCTTTCCGCAGCGACGTGAGCCTCGCTTTCCTCGGCAGCTGGACCGCGCTGCGCGCCGCTCGCGTTCTCTACCTCGGTCAGCGGGTCCCCGTGCTGATGCACCAGCTGGCGTCGGGCAGCCTGCTGCTCTTCACCTTCTTCATGATCTCCGATCCGAAGACCACGCCGCGCGCTCCTGCCGCCCGGCTGCTCTTCGCTGCGATCGTCGCCTCCGTCGCCTTCGCGCTGCAGCTCCGCTTCGTCCAGAACCCGATCGTCTGGGCGCTCTTCTTCTGCGCCCCGCTCGTCCCCGTTCTCGATGCTTTGACCTCAAACGAAAAGAAGGAGACCCTCCCGTGCGCACTGCAATCTGTGGTTTCGTCCTCGCCCTGAGCGCGGCCCATCCCGCGGCCGCATTCTGCGGTTTCTTCGTCGGCAAGGCCGACAGCCAGCTCTTCAACAAGTCGTCGCAGGTGGCCATCGTCCGCGACGGCGAGCACACCGTCATCACCATGGGCAACGACTTCAGCGGCGAGATGAACGAGTTCGCGCTGGTGGTGCCGGTGCCCTCGGTCCTCTCGCGCGACCAGATCCATGTCGGTGAGCGCCGATTGCTCGAGCGGCTCGACGCGTACTCCGCGCCGCGGCTGGTCGAATACAGCGATGGCGATCCCTGCGCCGTCCGCCGCTATCCGGCGATGGCGCTCGGCGCAATGCGCTCCCATGTGGCGGCCAGCCCGGTTGCCGAGCGCGCCACAAAGGCGCTCGGCGTGACGGTCGAGGCGGCCTATACGGTCGGCGAGTACGACATCGTGCTGCTCTCCGCCAATCAGTCCGAGGGCCTGGAGATCTGGCTGCGCGAGAGCGGCTACCGCATGCCGCCGCGCGCCGCAGCCGCGCTCGCTCCGTACATCCGCCAGCAGATGAAATTCTTCGTGGCGAAGGTGAACCTCAAGGAGCAGCGGAAGACCGGCTTCCAGCAGCTGCGCCCCATCCAGATCGCCTTCGACTCGCCACGCTTCATGCTTCCCATCCGCCTGGGCATGGCCAATGCCGACGGCCCGCAGGACATGATCGTCTATGCCGTCACCCGCAACGGCCGCGTCGAATCGAGCAACTACCAGACGGTGAAGATGCCCTCCGACGTGGAGGTGCCCGAGTTCGTCCAGCGCGAGTTCGGCGACTTCTACCAGGCCACCTTCGCCAAGGCCTGGCGCGGTCACGGCCGGCGCGCGCTGCTCACCGAGTACGTCTGGAACATGGGCTTCTGCGATCCCTGCGCGGCGCCGCCACTCGATCAGGAGGAGCTGCGGGGGCTGGGAGTCTTCTGGCTGAACGACCAGCCCGGCGCGTATCACATGGGCGGCATGCCGCTCACTCTCACGCGGCTGCACGTGCGTTACGACTCCGAGCACTTTCCCGAAGACCTGATGTTCCAGCAGACCGGCGACCAGCAGCCATTCCAGGGGCGCTACATCCTCCGCCATCCCTATCGCGGCGAGATCTCCTGCGCGGCGGGGAGCGAGTATCGCAAGGAGCTCGACGTGCGCCACCGCCAGGAAGCGGCGACGCTCGCCTCGCTCACCGGCTGGGACGCGGCGCGCATCCATGCCGGCATGGGATCCGACTGGCCCGGCGAGCCGCAGCAGCCATGGTGGAAGACGATCTGGCGCTGATACGCTGCGCCCATGGACGAGAGCAGGCGGCGTTTCCTTTCGCTGTTGTCGGGACTGGGGCTGGGCGGAACGGTCTTTCCGGGCGCGCTTCTCGCCGAGGCGAAAGGCGGGAAAGTCACCAAGGAGCAGATCGCGCGCGCCGAAGAGCTGGCTGGCCTGCATTTCGACGACACGCAGCGCGAGATGATGAGCGAGCTGCTCGACGACTCGCTCGAACAGCTGGCGAAGCTCCGCGAGGTGACGCTGGAGAATCGGGTCGCGCCGGCGCTGGTGTTCGACGCGCTGCCGCCGGGAGCGCAGCTGCCCAAGGCGCGGCCGAGGCGCGCGCTGGCGAGGCGGCCGGCGCCGTCGCTGCCGGGCAGCAAGGAGGAGATCGCCTTCCTCCCCGCGGCGCGCCTCGGCGAGCTGGTGCGCGCGGGCAAGATCAGCTCGGTGGAGCTGACGCGTCTCTATCTCGAGCGGCTCGAGAGCGCCGACAAGCGCCTGGCCTGCGTCGTCACGCTCACCGACGAGCGTGCCTTGCGGCAGGCGAAGGCGGCCGACGAGGAGATCGCCCGAGGCAAGTGGCGCGGCCCCCTCCATGGCGTACCTTGGGGAGCGAAGGATCTGCTCGCCGTCAAGGGCCATCCCACCACCTGGGGCGCGGGCGGCTACCAGCGACAGATCATCGACGAGGACGCAACGGTCGTGCGCCGCCTCGATCAGGCGGGCGCGGTTCTCATCGCCAAGCTCACCTTGGGCGAGCTGGCGATGGGCGATCACTGGTTCGGCGGCGTGACGAAGAATCCCTGGAACTTCGAAGAGGGCTCGTCGGGATCGTCGGCGGGACCGGCCGCGGCGACGGCGGCGGGTCTGGTCGGCTTCAGCATCGGCAGCGAGACGCTCGGCTCCATCTCCTCGCCGAGCACGCGCTGCGGCGCGACCGGTCTGCGGCCCACCTTCGGCCGCATCCCGCGCACGGGCGCGATGGCCCTCTCTTTCAGCATGGACAAGCTCGGCCCCATCTGCCGCACCGCCGAGGATTGCGCGCTCGTCTTCGATGCGGTCAAAGGACCCGACGGCCGCGACGCGAGCGTTCGCGAGGCGCCCTTCAGCTTCGATCCGCAGCTCGACCCGCGCTCGCTCAGCGTCGGGTACCTGCGCAAGGCCTTCGAGGAGTCGGTTCTCGCCGCGCAGGGAGAAAAGCCGGCGCAGCACGAGTGGAAGGATTTCGACGACGCCGCGCTCGCCGTCCTCGAACAGATGGGGATCAAGCTGCACCCGGTGGAGCTTCCCGACATTCCTTGGCAGTCGCTGCGGCCCATCCTCGTCGCCGAGGCTGCCGCGACCTTCGACGAGCTGACGCGCAGCGGCCGCGACCGCGAGCTGGTGCAGCAGGGCAAGGACAACTGGCCGAACATCTTCCGCGCCGCCCGCTTCATCACTGCGGTCGATTACCTCAATGCCAACCGCGTGCGCGCCGTGGCCATCGCGCGCTGGCAGGAGATGATGAAGGGGCTCGATGTGCTGGTCGCGCCGACGCGCGGGTCGGGGCAGCTCCTCGCCAGCAACCTGACCGGCGCGCCGGCAGTCATCGTGCCCAACGGCTTCCAGGAGCGCGAGAGCCGCATCGAAGACGCCGGACCCTCGAGCCTCAAGCACCGCGTGCCGGTGTCGCTCACCTTCATCGGCGCGCATTTCGGCGAGGACCGGCTCCTGGCGATGGCGCACGCCTACCAGAAGGTGACGCGCTTTCACCTCGAGCATCCCTCGCTGCAATGAGGTCAGAGCGTGAAGAGGTCTTCGCTGCGGAGGAGGTCGCCGGCGGTGCAGAGGTCGCTCGCGCAGCGGAAGAGCAGTTCGAGCTGCGGCGGCAGCGTGCCCTTGGCGAGAGGAGGCGCGGCCCCGCTCCATGCCGCCGCGAAGCGCTGCAGCGATCCGAGCAGCGCATCGCCTTCGGCGCGGCCGGGCTGCGCGGCGGGCGCTCCGTCGCGCACTTCGCCCTGATATTGCGCGAGGGCGGCATCGAGGTCGCCGGCCGACTCACCCGCCGCGGCGGCAGAGAGCCGTGGCCGCAGCATCGGCTGCGCGGCCCAGGCGAGAAGGCTCTCGGGATGCACACCGCGACCGAGGCGCCGCAGGGCTCCGGCATCGCGCGGGATGCCGGCGACGATCTCGAGATTGCGCACGTCGTTGAGCCGGACCGTATAGACGTCGGTGGGCTCGGGTAGCGCGTCCTCGTAGCAGCGCCAGACGAACTGCGTCGCGGTCATCGGCGCAGTGCTCCGCAAAAGCGGCGCGGCAGTCTCGAGCGCCGCGCGCTGCGCCCGGCGCAACGAAGGCGAGGCGCGCAGCTTGCGCGAGATGGCGAGCAGCGCGAGAAGCCCCTCGGCAGGACAGATCGGCCCTTGCGCGAGCATCTCCGCCGCGCGCTGCAAGACTGGCTCGAGGGGCGCCACTTCCTTGAGGCGCCTGGCCAGCGAGAGCTCGGCTCCGGCGAGACATTCGTCGAGCGAGCGCGTCATCGGCGCGCCGTCGACACCCTCCGCGACCCGGCTCTCCCCGAGGTAGAGCGCTGCGCGGTCGACTTCGGCGCCGTCGAAAAAGCGCGTCGCCCAGGCGAGCCGTCCAGGCGAGCGCACCAGCACGACGTCTCCGGGACGCAGCTCGGAAGGCCGGATCTGCATGAGCGCATCCTACACAAACGGACGCGCTCTGCGCTGCTTCAGACCGCCGTCTGCGGCGTGTTGCCCGGCGCCTCGATGGTCGTCTTGGGCGGCTCAGGCTCGACCTTGCGGAAGAACGCGTCCGGGTTCTCCAGCACGAGCGCGTGGCGCAGCACCTCGTCGACGTGCTCGACGGGAATGATGCTCAGCTCGCGCCGGACCTTGAGGGGGATCTCGCGAACGTCCTTCACGTTGTCCTTGGGGATGAGGATGATCTTCGTCCCGCCCCGGTGCGCCGCCAGCGCTTTCTCCTTGAGGCCGCCGATGGGCAGCACCCGTCCGCGCAGCGTGATCTCGCCGGTCATCGCCACGTCCTTGCGCACGGGAATGCGCGTCAGCGCGGAGACCATTGCAGTGGCCATGGTGACGCCCGCGCTCGGCCCATCCTTGGGAACCGCGCCTTCTGCGACGTGGATGTGGATGTCGACGTTCTCGGCGAACTTCTTCTCGAGGCCGAATCGCTCGGCTCGCGAGCGGACGTAGGACAACGCGGCCTGCGCGCTCTCCTGCATCACGTCGCCCAGCTTGCCGGTGAGGATGAGCTTGCCCTTGCCCGGGATCACCGTCGCTTCGGTCTGGAGAAGCTCGCCGCCCACTTCGGTCCAGGCGAGGCCGGTGACGAGACCGATCTCGTCGCGATCCTCGGTCTTGCCATAGCGGAACTTGGGCGGCCCGAGGAGCTTGTGCACCCTCTTCACCGTGATGCGGATTCTCTCCTCGCGGTTGCCGTTCCGGAGCACTTCCTTGGCGACCTTGCGGCAGAGGGTGGCGATCTCCCGCTCCAGCCCGCGCACGCCGGACTCCTTGGTGTAGCGGTGGACCAGCTCCATCAGCGCCTTGCGCGAGAAGCTGACGGGGACTTTCTCCAGGCCATTCTGCTCCTTCTGCTTGGGCACCAGATACTTGATCGCGATGGAGAGCTTTTCCAGGTCGGTGTACCCGGCGATGCGGATGATCTCCAACCGGTCCTGCAAGGGAGCGGGAATACCGTGCAGGGTATTGGCCGTACAAATGAACAATACCTTGCTCAAATCATAATCGAGGTCGAGGTAATGGTCCCCGAACGTATGGTTTTGCTCGGGGTCGAGGACCTCCAACAAGGCCGCGGAAGGATCGCCGCGGAAGTCGGTGCTCATCTTGTCCACTTCGTCGAGCAGGAAGACGGGATTGCCGCTGCCTGCCTTCTTCAAGGATTGAATGATCTTTCCCGGCAAGGCGCCGATATAGGTCCTTCGATGGCCGCGGATCTCGGCCTCGTCGCGAACGCCGCCGAGGGAAATGCGGACGAACTTGCGGCTCAATGCCTTTGCGATGGACTTGCCGAGCGAGGTCTTTCCCACTCCGGGCGGGCCGACGAAGCAGAGGATGGGTCCCTTCATCTTCTCCACCATCGCCTGCACGGCCAGGTACTCGACGATGCGCTCCTTGGGCTTCTTCAGCCCATAGTGATCGTCTTCGAGAATCCTTTCCGCTTCATTGATGTCGAGCTTGTCCTTGGTATATTCGTACCAGGGCAGCGAGAGGATCCAGTCGATATAGTTGCGGACGACGGTCGCCTCTGCGCTCATCGGGCTCATCATCTTGAGCTTGCGCAGCTCCTTCTTGGCCTTGGCGACGGCCTCCTTCGACATCTTCTTGTTCTTGATCTTCTCCTCGAGCTCCTGCAGCTCCGACTTGAACTCGTCGCGCTCACCCAGCTCCTTCTGGATGGCCTGCATCTGCTCGTTGAGGTAGTACTCCTTCTGCGTCTTCTCCATCTGCTTCTTGACGCGGGTGCGGATCTTCTTTTCGACCTGGAGGATCTCGATCTCCCCCTGCATCAGCTCGTAGAGCTTCTCCAGCCGCTTGGCGGCGGAGTGTTCCTCGAGGATGGCCTGCTTGTCGTTCAGCTTCAGGCTGAGATGGGCCACGATGGTGTCGGCGAGCCGCGCCGGATCGTCGATGGTGGCCACCGACATGAGCATCTCCGGCGGGATGCGCTTGTTGAGCTTGACGTAGGCCTCGAAGGTGGCGTGCACCGAGCGGACCAGCGCCTCGACCTCGACGCTCCGCTCGTTCAGCTCCTCCACCTCGTCGGCTTCGACGAGGAAGAACTTCTCGTGCGCGACGTAGCGGCGGATGTGCGCGCGCCTCTTGCCCTCGACCAGCACCTTGACGGTGCCGTCGGGCAGACGCAGGAGCTGCAGGATCGTGCCCAGCGTGCCGATGGCGAAGATGTCGTCGGGCACCGGCTCGTTGGTCTTGGCCTTCTTCTGCGCCGCGAGGAGGATGTCCTTGTCGTGCGCCATCGCCTCTTCCAGGGCGGCGATGGACTTCTCCCGGCCGACGAAGAGGGGCACGACCATGTGGGGAAAGACGATGATGTCCCGGAGGGGCAAGAGGGGAACGGTGCGCGTTCCAGACTTGCGGGAGGCCGGGTCCTTCTTGTCGTCGTTGCGGAAGAACATCGGGCGTCGTCTCCCAGGGCCAGGAAGGCCGAAGCGTAGCGCTTTGACCGGGCGAAGTCAGCTTCTCTCCGCTCAACTCTGAAACGGACCGCGACCTGGCGCGATTCCCAGCGGATCCGGCCGGAAGCAGGCGCTTGACCGGCCCCGCCCCGGAAGCGCACGGTTGGGGGAGATGGAGACTGGGGGGAATGGGCAGCCGCCGGACGCTCTGCCGACCGCTCTCTCACGTCCCGCCGAGACGCCGCCCCAATCTCTGCAAGAGCGCTACCGCATCGAGCGGGAGCTCGGCCGCGGCGGCATGGGGCGCGTCTTCGCCGCAGTCGACCTGCAGCTGGGCCGGCGTGTGGCCATCAAGATGCTCGCGCCTGGCCCGCACGTCGAAGACGAGCTGCTCCGCTTTCGTCAGGAAGCGCGCGCGGCCGGCTCGCTCAACCACCCGAATGTCCTCACCGTCTTCGACCTGGGAGCGAGCGAGGTGGGGCCGTACATCGTCTCCGAGCTCCTCGAGGGGCGCACCTTGCGCGCCGCCCTGGGCGAAAGCCCGCTGCCGTTGGCCGAGGCCATCGAGTGGGCGCGCCAGCTCGCCGAAGGGCTGGCGGCGGCGCACGGCAAGGGCATCGTCCACCGCGACCTGAAGCCAGAAATCTCTTTCTCACCAGCGACGGGCGCCTCAAGATCCTCGACTGGTACGACCGCTACCTGGGCCCGGTGCGCTAGCCGCCGCACCAGCGACCCCGCCGACCCCCATCCCTACCAGGGTCTCCGCCGGGAGCGCGGTCATTTTGTACAAAACGCAGGCTTTGTCGCGTGGGTGTCGGACCCCCCTGGCAGGGTGGGGGCATGGCTGAAATGCATGTGACGGCGACCGACTTCCGGAGGTGCATCGCACAGATCAAGAATGCAGTTGCATACAGGCAGGACCGGGTGGTGATGACCCTCCACGGCCGCGTCTTGGTCGCGCTGGTGAGCATCGAAGATCTGGAGTTCCTCCGCGAGCACCGGCCTCGGCCGTCGGAGCCGACGCCGGAGAATTTCCCTCCTGGCATTCATCTCAGGGTGGAGAAGCCGCCTCCTCCGAGGAAGAAGCTGCCCGATCCGTGGGACATGCCCCTCGAGGAAGTTCGGGTTCTCTACGCCGGGTACGGGAACCAACTGCCCAAGACAGAGGAGGAATTGACCTGGGTCGGCCGGGCGGCGGGCAGGTTGAACGCGGCCCGGTCGCGGGCGCCGCCGTCGTAGCGGCAGGCGGTCTATGCCGTTTCCGCCTGCTTTTCGTAGACGATGAGGGGCGCTTCCTTCTTGAGGATGCACTCCTCGTTGATGACGATCTCGCGGATGTTCTTGTGCGAGGGGACCTCGTACATCACGTTGAGCATCGCGTTCTCGAGGATGGCCCGCAGCCCGCGCGCACCCGACTTGTGGCGGATGGCCTCCTTGGCCACCGCCTTCAGCGCGGCCTCGGTGAACTTGAGCTGTACGCCGTCCATCTCGAGGAGCTTGCGGTACTGCTTGGCGAGGGCGTTGCGCGGCTTGGTGAGGATGTCGACCAGCGCCGACTCGTCCAGCTCATCGAGCGTGGCCACCACCGGCAGCCGGCCGATGAACTCCGGGATCATCCCGAACTTGAGCAGGTCTTCGGGCTGCACGTCGCGCAACAGCTGCGAGATGTTGCGCTGGGTCTTCGACTGGACCTCGGCGCCGAAGCCCATGTTCTTGCCTTCCTTGCGCTGCTCGACGATGTTCTCCAGCCCGCCGAAGGCGCCGCCGCAGATGAAGAGGATGTTCGAGGTGTCGACCTGGAGGAACTCCTGCTGCGGATGCTTGCGGCCCCCCTTGGGCGGCACGTTGGCGACGGTGCCCTCGATGATTTTCAAGAGCGCCTGCTGAACGCCCTCGCCGGAGACGTCGCGGGTGATCGACGGGTTCTCCGACTTGCGCGCGATCTTGTCGATCTCGTCGATGTAGACGATGCCCTTCTGCGCCCGCTCGATGTCATGGTCGGCGGCCTGCAGGAGATTGACGATGATGTTCTCCACGTCCTCGCCGACGTAGCCCGCCTCGGTGAGGCAGGTCGCGTCCGAGATGGTGAAGGGGACGTTGAGGATGCGCGCCAGCGTCTGCGCGAGCAGCGTCTTGCCCGAGCCGGTCGGGCCGAGCAGAAGGATGTTCGACTTCTGCAGCTCGACGTCGTCCATCGAGACCTTGCTCTCGATCCGCTTGTAGTGGTTGTGGACGGCGACCGAGAGGATCTTCTTCGCCCGCTCCTGGCCCACCACGTACTCGTCGAGGATCGTCTTGATCTCCGAAGGCCGCGGGATGCGCAGCTTCTGGTCCCGCGCCTCCTCCTTGTCGATCTCCTCGGCGATGATGTCGTTGCAGAGCCCGATGCACTCGTCGCAGATGTAGACGGTCGGCCCGGCGATGAGCTTCTTCACTTCCTTCTGCGACTTGCCGCAGAAGGAGCAGCAGAGCGTGTGGTTCTCTCTCTTGTCGACCAATCCGCCGCCTTTCAGGTCCAGCCTTCACCCTTTAATCTAACTCTACTTGGGCATCGAAGCCGGTTTCTTGGTGACCACTTCGTCGATCAGGCCGTATTCCTTCGCCTCGCCTGCTCCCATGAAGTAGTCGCGGTCGGTGTCCTTCTCGATGCGGTCGAGCGGCTGGCCGGTGTGCTTCTGCATGATCTCGTTCAGCTTTGCCTTGAGGCGCAAGATTTCCTTGGCCTGCAGCTCGACGTCGCTTGCCTGCCCCCCGAAGCCGCCACTCGGCTGATGGATCATGATGCGCGCGTGGGGCAACGAGTACCGCTTGCCCTTCGCGCCGGCACCGAGGAGCAGCGCGCCCATGGAGGCGGCCTGGCCCATGCAGATGGTCGACACCTGACACTTCACGTATTGCATGGTGTCATAGATGGCGAGGCCGGAGGTCACCGAGCCGCCCGGGCTGTTGATGTAGAGGTTGATGTCCTTGTCGGGATCCTCGCTCTCGAGGAAAAGCATCTGCGCGACGATGATGTTGGCCACGTCGTCGTCGACCGGCGTTCCGAGGAAGACGATGCGGTCCTTGAGCAGGCGCGAGTAGAGATCGTAGGCGCGCTCGCCCCGGTGCGTTTGCTCGATGACGGTAGGGTAGGGAATCATTGCCATTGCCACGGCTCCTTGAAGACGCGAAGCATAGCCGCTCAACCTTCTCCGGTCGCGAAGTTGGCCTTGGAGAGCAGAAAAGCAAGCGCCTTGTCCTGCCGGAGGCGGGCGCCCAGGCTCTCCAGGGAATCCTGCCGGCGGAAGGCGGCCTTGATCTTCTCCGCCGGCTGGCCCAGCTCGGCGGAGAGCTTGGCGAAATGTTTGTCCAGGTCGTCCTCCGTCGCCACCAGCTGCTCCTTCTCCGCGATCGCCTCCAGCAGCAGATAACCTTTGACTTCGAGCAGCGCACGCTGCCGCAACTCGTCGCGCATCCGTTCGAGGTTGAGGCCGAGCTGGCGCGGATCGATCCCGCGGCGGACGAAACCTTCCAGCATGCCCTGGAGCATGGCATCGACGTTGCGCTCGACCAAGGCTGGCGGCGCCTCGACAGGATTCTTCGCGACCAGCGCCTCGAGCAGCTTCTCCCGCTGGTCGCCCTCGGCGCGCTCCTTCTTCTGCTGCGCCATCTCGCCCTTCAGCTTCTCGCGCAGCTCCGCCAGCGTCTTGGCGTCGCCTCCCAGGTCCTGCACGAAGGCATCGTCGAGCGCGGGGACCTCGCGCCGCTTGATGCCCTTGATGGCCACCTGGAAGCGCGCTTCCTTGCCGCGCAGCTCCGGGACTGCGTAGTCGCTGGGGAAGCCGGCAGCCAGTTCCCGCGTCTCTCCCACGCGGGCGCCGAGGAGGCCCTCGGCCTTGTTCTCCAGCAATGAGCCGGGCGCGACTTCGAGAAGCACGCCTTCGCGCTTGGCGCCGCGCAGCGGCGCTCCCTCGACGAAGCCCTGGTAATCGACCGAGGCGTAGTCGCCCGCCTCGACGACGTCGCGGTCGGTGACCGGCACGAACATCGCCTGCTGCTTGCGCAACTCCTCGATGCGCTCTTCGACCTGCGCGTCCGTCACCTCCGCCTCCACCTTGGGGACGGTGAGGCCGAGATAGTCCTTGGGTTCGACCCTCGGCCGCACCTCGACGGTGGCGGTGTACTTGAAGGGCTGGCCGGCCTCGACCGCGCCGTTCTCCACGCGCGGCGGAGCGACCGGGTCGAGCTTGTGCTCGGCCAGCGCTTCCTGGATGGAGCCTGAGACGAGCTTCTGCGCCACGTCCTTCTTCACGTCGTCGCCGAAGTAACGCTCGACCAGACGCCGAGGAACGTGCCCTTGACGGTAGCCCTTGAGCTTCACCGTCCGCGAGACGGTGCTGAAGGCGCGCTCGAGCGCATCCTCGACCCGGTCGGGCGTGAGCTCGACCGAGACCTTCTTCACCACCGGGCTCAGATCCTCCACGCGGGACTGGACCACGAACGGCGCTCCTCAGAGTGCCTTCGCCTCTCGGCTACGGCACCGAAGAAAGTGCGAGAGGCGGGAGTCGAACCCGCACGGGTTTCCCCACCGGATCCTAAGTCCGGCGCGTATGCCAGTTCCGCCACCCTCGCACGAAAGCGGCTGGGCAGGAGCGCGGTCATAGCGCCCGCAGGTTGCAGCGTCAACGCGCTTTCCCCAGCTCCGCCCACACCGAAAGTGTAGCCGAGAGCGCAAAAAGTAGCGCCTTTTTCCGTCGCGGCGCGGATGTGATCCGCTCCTGATTCCAGGAATTTGGAGGGGGGCGTCCTTCTTGCTAGTGCTCCCTGCATGCAGCGCGCGCACGGTTTCACTCTCATCGAGGCGCTCACGGCCATCGCCATCGTCGGCGTGCTCGCAGGGCTGTCGGCCTTCGCCCTCGACCGGCTCAAGGCCCGCGGCAACTTCGCTTCGGCCAGCGGCGATTTCGTCAACGGCGGCCTCCGCGCGGCGCGCGCCGAGTCCTTCGCCCGCGGCGACAACACCGTGGTCATCGTCGACACCGTTGGGGGCCAGTGGTGGGCCATCGAGGACGTCGCCGGCACCTTCACGCTCGCCGGTTTCGTCCCGAGCACGCCGGCGCCTTCGCCGGCCCGCCTCATCCGCCAGGGCATCCTGCCGAGCGGCGTCAGCTTCGGTCCTTCTGCCGGATGGGGAACGGCGCTGCCGCCGCCGCTCTCGGGAATCCCGACGGGCTTCGTCAACCTGCCCGACGGCGGCACCGTCAACATCACCACCGACGGCGGCAGCTCCGCTCCGAACTACACCTACTGCAGCTTCTGCGACTCGAGCAGCGGCATGGGCGCCGTCACCTTCTTTCCCTCGGGCGGCGCGTCGTTCAGCGGCGGACCGCTCACCATCGGCCAGCAGCTCGCCATGCAGGACGTCTCGAGCGACGGCGGTCCGCCGAGCGGCATCGTCGACTACGCCATCGTCGGCGCCACCGGCGCCGTGGAGGCGGTGACCATCAAATGAGACCGGCCACTTCAGCTCTGCTCGGCGACCGCGGCTTCTCGCTCATCGAAGCGATGGTGGCCTCGGTGATCATGCTCATCGGCCTGCTCGGCCTCGCCGGCCTGCAGGTGGTGGGGATGCGCGCCAACAATCTCGGCAAGCGCATGTCGCAGGCCTCGCTGCTCGGGCAGGACCTCGTGCAGAACATGCAGATCTGGAATTACACCGACACGCGGCTCATCCCCGCGAACCACACCGCAAAGTATACCGACACCAACCACGCCGACATCGCCCAGTACTGGGACACGGGCCGCGGCGGCTCGCCCTCGGTGCAGTTCGACTTCACCGACAGCGCCGACGCGACGGGCGCCACGAACATCAACCAGCTGAACGCCAACTACGAGGGCGTGTTGTCGCCGGTGGACACTTCGCTCGCCGCCGGCGAGCAGACGATCTTCAGCCGCTACTGGAACGTCTTTCTCATCGACCTCAGCGGCTCGGGGACGGCGCAGGGCAAGCTGGTACAGGTCGCGGTGCGCTGGAAGGAGTCGTCGTTCGGCTATCGGCAGGTCACCACCAGCTTCTACAAGTACGACCCAACCCTCTTCACCGGCCAATGAACCAGCGCGGATTCACCATTCTCGAAGTGTTGGTCGGCGCCGCCGTGGCGATCCTCGTCATCGGCATCGTCATGGCCACCTTCCTCTCCCAGCAGAAATCGATGCAGTCGATGGACCTGTCGCGCGAGGCGAGCAACGGCGCGCGCGACTCCATGTTCTCGATGCAGGGAAGCATCGGGCGCGCCGGCTACGGCGTCGACCCTCGCTACGCCTTCGACTTCAAGTGGTACAACTGCACGACCGTCCCCTGCCGCGACAAGATCAACGGGGCTGACGAGCTGGTCTTCGTCGAGCGCGATCCCATCTACTACTGGGCGGGAACGCCGACCAGCACCACCCAGGGCTGCAGCACCGACACCACCGCGCCGTGCACCGGCCACGCCTGGCCGGTGAAGAGCTTCGACAGCGCCACGCAGATGACCATCTCAGCCGATCCGGATGACCTCTTCCTGCTCGGACAAGTGGTGATGGTGACCTGCGCCAAGGGGTTGCAGCCCACCATGGGGACCATCGCGACGACCATCAAGGCGACCTCAACGGGAAACCTGCAGCTCACGCTCACCGCCGCGGTGGCGGGCAACCCCTACAAGACCAACGTGGTGACGGGCGCCGATCCCTGCTTCGGCAGCATCTACGGAACGGCGGGGGCCGGGGTGAGCATGTTCCTCGTCAACCGCTACCACTACCTGGTCACCATCATGAACGGCGATCCCTGGCTCGTGCTCGATCGCGGCCTCGACTACAACCAGAACGGGACCACGCCGGAGAACGGCGCCGATCCCGCCGACTACATCCCCATCGCCCACGGCGTCGAGGACATGCAGATCGCCTATCTGCTGCGTCCGCCGCCCAGCCCCTGGCCGCTCTCGGGCGCCGCCCCGACCGCGCCGGACAACGGGGCCGACTGGGTCGTCGGCGATACGGTCGGCACGGTGGAGGAGCCGAATCCCAGCGCCACCGCGCCCACCCAGGACAAGCCCGATACCGACGCGTCCCGCTACACCCTGCACCCCGCCAACATCCGCGGCGTGCGCGTGCGGCTGATGGTGCGCTCGCTTCTCATGGATCATTCGATCGACAACTTCGCCGGCGACGCGTACCCGGCCTCGATCGAGAACCGCAACGACTTCACCGCCATCGTGCTGGGCGGATACCGCCGCTATCCGTCGTCGATCTCGGTGGCGACGCCGAACCTGAACTCGAGAGACCCTTTCATTTTCTGATGAGGCCGCTGATGCGCAAGCATGACAAAGGCTCCGCCCTGATCATCGCCATGATCTTGATGATCGTGCTGGCGGTGGTGGGCCTGGCCATCGTCAACCGCACCACCTACGAGGTGGACGCGGTGGCGAGCAAGCGCCACTACGATCGGGCCGTCGCCTGCGCAGAAGGCGCGCGGCAGATGCTGCTCAGCCAGTTCCGCGCTTACGGCGTGAACCTCTCGTCGCTGCAGCTGCAGAAGACCGTGGGCGACCAGACGTATGCCTCGGGTCACTACGACAGCTTCAACATCACCACCGTCGGCGAGGCCCCCGGCACGCCGGGCGGGATCGTCGGCAGCGACGCCGCCAACCGCATCACCAAGCGCTCCGGCGGCCTGGGCGGCAAGGGCTATCGATTCTCGGTGGTGTGCAGCGACAGCGCCGCCCCCACTCACCAGATGGAAGTCGAGTTTCTGGTGAACTTTGGATTCTAGAGGAGAGACCATGAACAGACTTGCCGCACTGCTCATCGCACTCCTCGCGCTCGCCCCGCCTGCACTGGCCGGGACGGACGACGTCTGCTGGAACCGCGACCTCGAGCGCATGGACTTCTACACGAACCCGCCCTCGCGCGGAGACAACAACTTCTTCTCCTTCACCGTCTCCGGCACGGCGAACGTGACGATGATCTATCCGGGCACCGCCTCGATGCGGCAGCTGCCTTACTCGCTCTACGAGCTGCGCAAGATCTCTCCCGTCAGCAGCAGCGGAGGAGTGGGCACGCGCGGCTGCAGCAACAGCTTCCTCAACAACCTCGACTACTTCATGCCCCCCGACATCACCGCTCCGGCCGCTCCGACGGCCTGCGTGGGCAAGTACAGCAACACGGTTCAGTATCCGGAGCCCGAACAGGCTTATTCCGGCGGCGGTGGGCTCAA
Organism: Deltaproteobacteria bacterium; assembly: GCA_005879315.1. Lineage (GTDB taxonomy): Bacteria > Myxococcota > Myxococcia > Myxococcales > 40CM-4-68-19 > 40CM-4-68-19. The sequence continues at coordinate 16,451 of VBLC01000037.1, forward strand.
TGACGGCTTCGAGTCCGGCGCCAGCTCCTCGACCTGCACCGCGACCAGCTACACCAACAACGCGACCAACAACACCGGCGGCCTCGCCTGGCTCTACACGCAGTGGCCCGCGAACGACAGCGGCACCCAGTCGGGCGCGAACGGCTCGATCGACGACTCCTGCAACGCGGCGGTCGGCAACAACGGCAGCAGCGACTACAACGACTGCCAGCAGTGCGTGAGGACCAGGGGCTACTGGTTCAACTACAACAAGGCTGACAACGACACCACGCCGCAGGCGTTCGTCGCCAAGGGCAACTGGCTCAACTTCTTCCCGCCCAAGTGGGCCATCCTCCGCCTCGGGTACAAGCGGCTCGTCAACGGCCCTTTGCTCAACCCGCTGCGCGAGGGCATCGGCACCTGCAACAACTGTGTCACCGGCGGCACGCCCGACGGCCAGGGATGGTTCCGATTGCAGAAGATGCTGCCGCAGTCGTGCAGCGGCGCGGGCCGACCCAACCAGCGCATCTCCAGCACCGACAACGTCTCGTATACCGCCACCAGCAACCCGGTGGCCGAGATGCTCTTCAACGTGGCCTGGACGGTCAGCTCGCAGGGCAGCTCGCCGCCCGGGACGTGGGGCTTCTTCACCAACCAGAGCACGCACCCCTCCAGCGAGCCGGGTCCGAACAGCGACGCGAACAAGAAGGCCGGCTTCTGCCCGGGCTGCAACGCGGGCTTCTCGGTGCTCTTCACCGACGGCCGCGGCCACGACGGCCTGGTGAACTGCGACGAGACCAACTATCTCCTCGGTACGCTCGATCCCTCCTTCCCCGCCTACTGCAAGGGCGTCGGCTCGCACGCGACCTGCAACGGCTCGTACGCCACCGGCCAGCCGGGGCTCGGCATCGGTGCCGAGAAGGACGGCGACGACTTCCTCGATCCAAACATGGCCAACGGGGCGGGCGCGGCCATTTCCTCGCGCACCGCGAGCTTCTACGTGCCGAGCGTCGTCGGCGTGGGCGCATACTGCGCCAACGACTGGCTCCCGAGCGTGGCGCTCTGGATGTTCTACACCGACCTGGCCGGCAACGGCGGCCCCGACGTGCCCGGCACGAACCTGCGCCTCTACACGGTCGGCGTGGGCGACAACTACTTCGGCGAGCTGAACTCCGCGCAGGCGGCGGCCCAGACGGGCCACGGCCTGTTCGTCAGCGCCTCCAGCTTCGGCCAGCTGGAGAAGAGCATCAACAAGGTCTTCCTCGACATCATCTCCAAGTCGACCTCCTTTTCGGTGGCCGCCATCACCACCGTGCAGACGCGAGGCACCACCTTCGCCTTCATCCCCCGGTTCCGGCCCTTGGGCGGCGCGCAGTGGGAAGGGCGCCTCTACCGCTTCCGGCTCTTCAACGAATTCGCCTCCGGCTGCAGCACCGCCGACCTGTCCTGCGGCCCCGACGGCGGGCCTTGCAAGACCTCGCTCAACCCCAACGGCAACAACAGCTGCAACGACCTCTTCCTCACCGACGCCGACGGCGGGTTCGTCGGCGAGGACGACGGCGGCAGCTTCATCCTCCTCGACACCAGCCAGACCTGGAGCTCCGACGGCGGCTGGCCCCCGCTCTCGCCCAAGTCGCCGGCCGTGCCCATCTGGGAGGCGGCCTCGCTGCTCAGCACGCGAGAGAACACGGTGGCGAGCGACGGCGGAGGTACGGTCCGCAACCTCCTCACCATCCCGCTCGACGGCGGCATGCCGGCCAACAACAGCTCGCTCATCACCTACAACGACTTCAGCGACGCCGGCGTCGCCACCATGACCGACTACATGAAGCTGTCGGGCGTGAACTCCGACTTCTGCGCCGGCCTCTCCTCGACCAGCCGCCACGGCTACACCACCGAGCAGGACTGCGGCCGAGATCTAATGAAGTTCGTCGAGGGACAGGACGTGCTCCGGCAGAACACCGACGGCGGCGCGGCGCGCCCCAACATCCTCGGCGACATCTTCCACTCCTCGCCCATCCTGGTGACGCCGCCGGTCCCGAACTTCCTCTGCGAGACGGGCATCGTCCCGCAGTGCGTGCGCACGCTCTACGCGCAGGACACCGCCGGCCAGTTCACCCCGGGCAGCCAGGCCGCCTACGCCAGCTACCAGGGCGGGGACGCCGGCACCCGGCAGGAGATCATCCTGGTGGGCGCCAACGACGGCATGCTGCACGCCTTCCAGGCCGGCACCGCGCTGGCCGACGGCGGCGGCTACGACGACGGCACCGGCCAGGAGCTGTGGGCCTTCATCCCGCCCGACATGCTCCCCAAGCTGCAGCGCTACGCGCTCTCCGAGTCGCACAACATCCTGGTGGACGGCACGCCCTGGGTGCGTGACATCTGGAAGGACGGTTCGGGCACGGTCAACACTTCGGCCGACGGGCAGAAGCAGTACGACGAGTTCCACACCATCGCCATCATCGGCGAGCGCGAGGGTGGCCGGCATTACACCGCCATCGACGTCACCGACACCGGGCACAACCCCAAGTTCCTCTGGACCTGGCCGCCGCCGGGGAGCAACTATGAGCTGGCGGAGGGCGAGAGCTGGAACGACACCACGCCGAACCCGCCGCCCATCGGCCCCGTCCTCATCTCGGGCAGCGGGTCGGCGTTCCCGCTCACCATCCCCAACCCGCAGGGCGGCTCGCCCCTGGGGGCGCAGGAGCGCTGGGTGGTGGCCATCTCCGGCGGCTTCGATCCGAACTTCATCCGCGGCCGTGCCGTCTACGTCCTCGACGCCTGGGACGGGACGCTGCTCTACAAGTTCAGCCGCTACGACACGACCAGCTCCTCCGACCCGCGCTTCAACCTCGGCTCGATCGCGGCGCCCGTCTCGATGATCGACACCAACTTCGACAACTTCTTCGACCTCGCCATCGTGGGCGATACCGAGGGCCAGCTCTGGGCCATCGACATGTTGAACCCGGGCACCATCTCCGGCGGCTTCGTGAACAACTGGTTCGGAGGCCTGCTCTTCCAGCAGTTCAAGGGCGGCGTGCTTTCCAACCGCGCCCCCTTCTTCACCATGGCGGGCGCGCGCGTCTTCGAGGACCCCAAGGGCGGCCCGCGCGTCTACCTGGGCGCGGGTGACCGCGATCAGATCAAAGTGCGCGACACCGACGGCGCCGATGGCGGCACCTGCGTGATCGACAACCTGCGCGGCTGCGTGCGCAACAACTGCGCGGTGGACGTGAAGCAGAACATCTACACCATCGGCACTGGCGGCGCCGCCGAGAGCTTCACCGGCGAATGGCAATACAGCGCCGGCGGCACTTCGCTTGCGACCAACACCTTCACGCTGTCGAGCAACACCAACACCGCCGGCACCTGTGTCGATCCGACCCAGGTGCAGATCCAGTACACCGCGACCTGCCCGGGCTCGGTGGCGATGACCGACCCGAACGACGGCGGCACCACCCTCTCCAACACCATGCTCTGCGATTTCGACGGCGGCAACGATGCCGGCGAGGAGTGCACCGACCTGGCCGGCAAGCCGGTCGGCGCCAACGCCGCGTTCACGTCGCCCACCATCACCAACACGCGCTTCTACTCGATCAAGATCTTCGATGCGCCGGCCTACACCAACCGCCCGCGCATGCTGACCTCCACCGCGCAGACGACCTTCAACGCGAACACGCTCACCGATACCGACCTCACCGACGTCAGCACCGACGCCGGCATGAGCACGACCGCGGCGGGCTGGTACATCAGGCACCTCAACGACTCCAACGAGAAGACCGCGAGCGCGGCGCTCCTCCTCGGCGGCTGCGTGGCCTGGAACACGGAAGTGCCGAGCATCATCTTCACCGGCACCGGCGCCGACGGCGGCCAGGTGTGCGCCGGCGGCATGATCCCGGCGGACACCGCCTATCTGTACCAGGCCAACGACGACACCGGCGTGATCCAGTGCGGTCTGGTCGGCTCCGCCACCCAGCTCGCCACCGCCCGCTTCCAGCAGCGCTCGGTGACGGTGACGCCGCAGCAGCCCACGCCGGTCGTCTCGCTCAACTCCAAGACGGGTCAAGCGGGCTACAGCGGCGTCTCGCTCGAGCCAGGCGGCAAGATCCCCCTCCAGATTTCGGTGGGCGCGGCCTCGGTCCAGGGCGACGTGAGCTGGCTCGACGTCTCGCGCAACCTGCACAACTGCCGCCACGCCACGCCTCCTGCGGACGGCGGCCCCGGGGCCTGCACCAACTAGCCCCGGCTTCAGACCTCGTCGCGGCTGTGCGGGTGGCGGACGTCGGTCCCGCGTACCATGAAGATGACCATCTCGGCCACGTTGGTGGCGTGGTCGGCCAGCCGCTCGAGGTGCTTGGCGACGAAGAGCAGGCTGTTGGCGCGGCGGATGTTCTTGCTGTCCTCCATCATCAGCGCCAACAGCTCGTTGAAGAGGTTGTGGTAGAGGGCGTCGACCAGCTCGTCGTCCTTGATCACCGCCTCGGCCTTGTCGGCGTCGGCATCGACGAAGGAGTCGAGGGCGCCGCGCAGCTGCTTCTGACAGAGCTCGCAAAGCTTGGTCAGGTCGTGCAGCGGCCGCAGCGGCGGCGACTGGTTGAGGTCGATGGCCCGCTCGGCGATGTTCACCGCGAGATCGCCGATCCGCTCCAGGTCGACGACGATCTTCATCGCGGTGGTGATGAAGCGCAGGTCGCTGGCGGCGGGCTGGCGCAAGACCAGAAGGCGGCGGCACTTCTCGTCGATCTCCAGCTCCAGCCGGTTGACCTCGCGGTCGGCGCCCAGCACCGCCTCGGCCAGCTTGGTGTCGCGCTCGGCGAGGGCGCGCACGCTCTCGGCGATCTCGCTCTCCACCTTGCCGCCCAACGTCAGGAGCTTGGCGCGCAAGTCGGCCAGCTCCTCGTCGTAGCTGCGGTCGGTGTGCTGCTTTCTCGAGAACGCCATCAGCCGAACTTCCCGGTCACGTAGTCTTCCGTTCGCGGCTCGCGCGGGTTGCTGAAGATCTGCTCGGTCTTTCCATGCTCGACCAATTCTCCCAGATAGAAGAACGCCGTCCAGTCCGACACCCGCGCCGCTTGTTGCATGTTGTGGGTGACGATGACGATGGTGAGGGACTCCTGCAACTCGCGGATGAGCTCCTCGATCTTGGCGGTGGCGATGGGGTCGAGCGCGCTCGCCGGCTCGTCCATCAAGAGCACCTCGGGGCCGATGGTCAGCGCGCGGGCGATGCAGAGCCGCTGCTGCTGTCCGCCGGAGAGCGAGAGCGGTGATTGCGGAAGGCGATCCTTGACCTCGTCCCAGAGCGCGGCCTGGCGCAGGCTCTTCTCCACCAGATCGCGGTGCTTGCCGCCGATGCCGTTGAGGATCAACCCAGCGGCGACGTTGTCGTAGATGGACATCGTCGGAAACGGATTTGCCCGCTGGAACACCATGCCCACCCGCCGCCGCAGATCGACGGGATCGACGCCGCGCGCGTGCAGGTCCTGGCCGTCCACCAGGATGCGCCCCGACTGGCGGGCGGAGGGGCTCAGCTCGTGCATGCGGTTGATGCAGCGGACGAAGGTGGTTTTGCCGCATCCGCTCGGGCCGATGACGGCGAGCACCGAGTTCTGCTCGACCGAGAGGCTGACGTCCCGGAGTGCGTGGGTGGCCCCGAACCAGGCGTTGAGCTTTTGCACCTCGATCTTCTTCGAGCCGTTGTTCACCGTCGAGCCCCCACACGACTGCGGGCGAGGAAGCGCGCTGCTGCCGAGAGGGTCCCGACCAGAAGCAGGAGAACGAGCGCTGCACCCCAGGCCTGGCGGTGCCATTCCTCGAAGGGGCTGACCGCGTAATTGAAGATCTGGACGGTGAGCGAGGCGGTGGGCCGATCGGCTCGCCAGTTCCAGAACTGGTTGTTGAGCGAGGTGAAGAGCAGGGGAGCCGTCTCGCCGGCGGCGCGCGCGACCCCGAGGAGGATGGCGGTGAGAATGCCCGGCAGCGCGGTGCGGATGACGACCCGCAGGCTGGTGCGCCACTCGGGGACGCCGAGGGCGAGCGAGGCCTCGCGCAAGGTTCGCGGCACGAGGCGCACCAGCTCCTCGGTGCTGCGGGCGAGCGGCGGGATCATCAAGACGGCCAGCCCCACCCCGCCCGCCAGCGCCGAGAAGCGCCGCATGGGCAAGACCACCAGGCCGTAAGCGACGATGCCCACCACGATCGAGGGCACGCCGGAGAGCACTTCGGCCATGAAGCGGATCGCCTCGCCCGCCTTGCCGTCGCCGCGCTCGGCGAGAAAGACGCCCGCGCCCACGCCGATGGGCACGCCCAAGACGCAGGCGATGCCGACGATGTAGAGCGTGCCGCCGATGGCGTTGGCGACCCCCCCTCCCGGCTCGCTCACCGGCGTCGGCAGCTGGGTGAAGAAGTCCCAGTTGAGCGAGGAGATGCCGCGCGAGATCACCAGCCAGAGGAGGGAGGCGAGCGGGGCCACCGCGGCAACCAGCCCGAGGGCGCAAAGCCCGGTCATGAAGCCGTTCCAGAACTTGCGCCTCGCCAGCGTCTTCATGCCGTCACCCGCGCCGGACCGCGCCGCGACATCCGCACCAGAAGCCGCGCGAGGATGTTGAGGAGCAGGGTGACGATGAAGAGGATGAGCCCGAGCGCGGCGAGCGCGCCGGTATGCAGGACGCCGCTCGCCTCGGCGAATTCGTTGGCGATGATGGCGGGCAAGGAATAGCCGGGAGCGAAGAGCGACAGCGAGATGTTGAGCGAGTTGCCGATCACCATGGTCACCGCCATCGTCTCGCCCAGCGCGCGGCCCAGCCCGAGGATGGTGGCGCCGAGAATGCCGGCGCGCGCGTGGGGGAGGACCGCGATCCGGATGGCTTCCCAGCGCGTCGCGCCCAAGGCCAGCGCCGCCTCGCGCAGGGGGCCGGGCACCGTCATCAGCACCTCGATGGAGATACTGGTGATGGTGGGCAGGATCATGATGGCGAGGATGACGCCGGCGGCGAGGTAGCCGAGCCCGATCTCCGCCCCGCGGAAGAAGGGCAAGAAGCCCAGCGTCGCGGAGAGGAAGGGCTCGACCTTGTGGCGGAGGATCGGCACCAGCACGAAGAGGCCCCAGAGCCCGTAGACCACGCTGGGGATGCCGGCGAGCAGCGAGATGGGAAAGGAGATGGCCGTGCGGAACCTGGGCGGTGACATCTCGGTGAGGAAGAGCGCGAGCCCGAGCGAGACGGGGAGCGCGATCAAGAGGCCGAGCACGCTGGTGACGACGGTGCCGTAGATGAAGGGCAGGGCGCCGTAGAGATCGCGGACCGGATCCCAGGTCGTGCCGGTGATGAAGTGCCAGAGCCCGACCTTCTGCAGCGCCGGCGCCGCCACCCGCCACAGCTCGAGCAGGATGAGGGCGCCCACCACGAGCACGCCCCCGCCCAGCACGCCTTGGCCCAGGGCCCAGGCGCGATCCGGCAGGTTCACCCGGGCCCGCGGAGCCTCCTCGGGCACCGCCCGTCCCGCCGTCAGCAGCTCACTTGCTCGACGCAAGGACCGCCTTCCCCCGCACGGTCAATCCCTTCAACGTCTCCTCTACCTTCTGCACCACTGCCTTGGGCAAGGGAGCGTAGTCGAGGGGGGCGGCCGACTTCTGCCCGTCGTGCTCTGCCCACCAGAGGAACTTGAGCAGCTCCTTGCCCTTGGCCTCGTCCGACTGGTCCTTGTAGATGAGCAGGTAGGTGAACGTCGCGATCGGCCAGGCGGTCTTGCCGGGCATGTCGGTGATGGAGATGCGATAGTCGTCGGGCATCTGTGCCTGGCCTGCCGCCGCGCTCACCGTCTCCAGCGTCGGCTTGACCCAGGCGCCGTCGTGGTTCTTCATCTCCGCCGGCGGGAGCTTGTTCTGCGAGGCGTAGACCAGCTCGACGTAGCCGATGCCCCCTTCGCTCTGCTTGACCACGCCAGTGACGCCGTCGTTGCCCTTGCCTCCCAGGCCGGTGGGCCAGTTGACGCTCTTGCCGGTGCCCGGGCCGCTCTTCCACTCGGGAACTGCCTTGCTCAGATAGTCGGTGAAAGCATAGGTGGTCCCCGATCCGTCGGAGCGGTGGGCCACGGCGATGGCGAGATCGGGCAGCTTGGCGTTCGGGTTGTCCTTGGCGAGGGCGGGATCGCTCCACTTGGTGATCTTGCCCAGATAGATGCCCGCCAGCGTTTCCGGCGTGAGTCGCAGCGAGGTGACGCCCGGCAGGTTGTAGACGATGACCACCGCGCCCATCACGGTGGGGATGTGCTGGATGCCGGGGGCCTTGGCCATCTCGTCGTCGCTCATGGGAGCGTCGCTGGCGCCGAAGTCGACGGTCTTTTCAGTAATCTGTTTGATGCCGCCGCCGGAGCCGATCGCCTGGTAATTGATCTGCACGTGGCGGAGCTTGTTGTAGTCGCTGAACCACTTCGTATAGAGGAGCGCGGGGAACGTCGCCCCGGCGCCGGTGAGCTGGACGGTGTCGGCTCGCAGGGCGAAAGAGGCGAGCGCGCAAAGCGCGAAGAAGGGTTTCGTCATGATGGAATCCTTTCTGGGACGCAGCCTTTTAGGCCGGCCCGCGTGACGTTTCTGTGACAACCGCGTTAGAACTGGGCGACGGCAGACGGATCCAGAAACGGCTTCCGCCGCGCCCGCTCTGGACGCCGACGGTGCCGCCCTGGGCCTGGGTCAAGTGCTTGACGATGGCGAGGCCGAGCCCCGTTCCGCCGGACTCTCGAGCGCGCCCGCTGTCGGCGCGGTAGAAGCGCTCGAAAATCCGCTCGCGGTGGCGGTCTTCGATGCCCGGCCCGGTATCGAGCACGGAGATCTCCACCGCCCCGCCGACGTCGTCGGCGAGCACGGTGACCCGGCCGCCTTGCGGCGTGTACTTGACGGCGTTGTCGAGCAGGTTGACGAGCATCTGCTCGAGGGCGCGCCGGTCGGCCCGGCAGCGCAGGCCGGGAGGAATGTCCGCCCCGACGGAGATCTGCTTCTTGCTGGCCACCTCGACGAACAGCTCGATCAGGCCTTCGACGAAGGGAGCGAGCTCCAGCGTCTCCGCCGAGGGCCGGAACAGCCCCGTCTCGAGGCGCGAGAGATCGAGCAGGTCCTGCGTCAGCCGGGCCAGCCGTTCGGCGTGCCGCGAGACGATGTGGACGAAGCTCTTCGCGTCGGCATCGAGCGGCATCGAGAGCAGCGTCTCGGCAGCGCCCTTGAGCGCCGAGACCGGCGTGCGCAGCTCGTGGCTGGCATTGGCGATGAAGTCGCGCCGCACCGCTTCGAGTCGCTTTGCCTCGGTCAGGTCGCGAAGGAGCAGCAGCGCGCGTCCGTGAGAGAGCGGCCGGGCGCGCGCCAGCACCTGCTTCTGCAGCGCTGGGAGATGCACCTCGGCCTCGAAGGGCCCCTGCTCGAGCGCGTCGGCGAGCTCCTTGCTGCGGGTCGTCTCGAGCAAAGACCTCCCCAGCACACGGCCGGCGCCGAAGAGCGACTCCATCGCTGCATTGGCGGCGGCGAAGCGGCCATCGGGGCCCAGCACGCCGGCGGCGTCCGGCAGCGCATCGAGCACCGCCTGCTGCGGCACCTCCGGCTCCGGCGCGCGGGCAGCGAGCGGCTCCGGGGCGCTCTTGCGCCGGAAGAGCGCCATCAGCTCTCCTCGGGATCGACCATGCGATAACCGGCTCCGCGGACGGTCTCGATCAGCTCGCGCGCCTTGCCCAGCTTCTCGCGAAGCCGCTTGACGTGGGTGTCGACCGTGCGGGTCTGCATCTCGCTCGACATCCCCCAGACGTCGCGCAACAGCGCGGCCCGTGTCTGCAGGCGGCCGATGCGCGAGAGAAAGGTGGTGAGGAGCCGGAACTCCAGCGCGGTCAGCTGCACCTCCTCGCCGTCGACGTAGGCGCGGTGCGCGCTGAGGTCGACGCGGATGGGCCCCACCTTCTCGCGGATGACCTCCTGCTCGCCGGGCGGCCCTCGCCGGAGCACGGCCCGAACGCGCAGGATCAGCTCGCGCATGCTGAAGGGCTTGGTGACGAAGTCGTCGGCGCCCAGCTCGAAACCGACCACGCGGTCGAGCTCCTCGCCGCGCGCGGTGACCATGATGACCGGGATGTGCCTCGTCTCCGTCGCCGATTTGACGGCGCGGCAGATCTCCGTCCCTTGCACGTCAGGGAGCATCAGATCGAGAAGGATCAGGTCGGGTCGATCGCGCAGCTTCTGCAGCGCCTCCTCGCCGGTCATGGCCGAGGCGGTCTGGTAGCCGGCCTGGCGGAGGTTGAAGGAGAGGAGGTCGACCAGATCCTGCTCGTCCTCGACGATGAGGATGGACTTGCCCGCCATTGCCGGGGTTTCTACCCCAGTCGTGTGACGAATCCGTGGCGTATGGGAAACTTTCAGGGGGCGATCAGGCGGGCGAGCGCGCCGCAGCCGCAGCCGAGGACGGCGCCGACCGCCACATCGAGCGGATAGTGCGCGCCCAGGTAGATCCGCGAGACGCCGATGGCCGACGCCAGAAGCAGCGCGAGCGGACCCAGTCCTGCTCCCTGTCCGGCCAGGGCCACCGCCACCGCGAAAGCAGAGGCGGAGTGCCCGCCGCAGGCGAGGAGGAAGAGGCCCCACCAACATCCAGCTCTGCGCATCGCCGAAATGGGTGAGTGCGCGCATCGAGCCGAGCAGGGCGCGGTGCCGCAGGGCCCCGATGCGCCGGAAGAGCTGCTCGTCCGCTCGCAGGAGCCAGGAGATCATGCGAGGACGCTCCCCGCTCCGATGCGCATGCGGTTGCCCCGCCAGTTCACCTCGCGGCGGAAGAAGGCGACGGCCCAGATGCCGGCGATGAGCAGATCCTTGAAGGGGATGAGCAAGAGCTGCAACGGACGCGGCGCGCGGCCCGAGAGCCGCTTGATCAGTGCGGCATCGGCCGCGCACTTGACCGCCGCGCCGCAGGCCGCGAGCGCGATGAACCGGAGGTCGAGGCCGAGCGCGGCCACCGCCAGGGAGAGCCAGAGAACAGGATTGAGCAGGAGCTCGCCGACGAAGGCGCCCGGCGCGATGCACCGCCGCATCTGCGCCCAGCGCAGGTGTCGGCTGACGAAGCGCTCGAGGGTCCAGCCGTCGTACTCGGGATAGTCCTGGCGGGCGAGGGAGGCGAGGTTGTCGTACAGTCCCGGCTCGTCGCCCTTGAGCGGCTTGAGGATGCTGATGGGCGGTGTCGGCGCGTCTTTCCGCCGCGGGCGCAGGACGAAGAATGCCGCGGCGTGCGCCAGCAGGGTCAGCGAGAGCGAGAAGAGCGCGAGCAGGACGAGCCAGTAGCCGGCGTGCATCGTACCCTCCTTTCTCTGCGCTCCCCAGACCTCCTTCTTGCGCGTCGAGAGTGTCATGCAGGTCGCGCAGCCCTCGTGGAACTTGTTTGCGAATTCCCTGTGTCAGCACGGAAAAGGCGATCGGGCGTAAGCTATCGCGGTGTACGCCGCCACCTGCCAGGTCTGCCAGGACAAGGCCCGCTGGTCGGAGGAAGTGATCGTGGTGCTCGTCTTCGCGCCGGGGCTGACGAAGCCGTATCCGCTGATTGCGGCCGAGGGCTATCGCTACTGCATCGGGGGGTCCTGCGATGCGCTACTCACCCTGGTGCGCCGGGCGGTCGCGTCCCATCCGGTCACGCGATCGGCGGGGCAGTGGACCAGGGCCATCGTCCTGCACGCTGACGGGAGCGGCACGAACGTGCTCTGGAAAGGCAGCGGCACCGTCGCGATGGCGTAGTCCTTCAGCGCGTTGGTCAGTTTACAGAACGAAGGCTGATCCGTCGGGCCGTCAACAGCGAAAGCGATCGGTTTCACTCGCAGTCCGTGGCTGAAGTGGCGACGGTAGGCACTTTTACGCAGCCATGTCCCGCATCGAGGTCAGCTCTCGCGCCGAGGGGATCCTCCAGGATGTTCCCGGGCTGTACCAACGCGCCCGAGAGATGCTCCTTGGCATCCTCGAGACCGCCGAGCAGATCCGGTTCTTTGGAGACAGCTACTTCTTGCCGGACAGCGTGATGCGCTTGCGGGTCGGCAAGTTCGAGCTCTCGTACACACTCGATCTCAACCGGGGGATGGCGAGCGTTCTCTCCGCCGAACGGATCAGTGAGGACGTCGGGTCGCAGTCGACCGAATCCTGAACGGGCAAACGAAAGCCCCGCGACTGATCAGCGGGGCCTTTCGAAAGTGAGAGCGGAAGGAATCGAACCTTCAACCTATGGATTAAGAGTCCATTGCTCTGCCAATTGAGCTACGCTCCCGAATGCTACGTACTTCGGCCTCCCTGCGGCGGGCCGCGCTGTGTATCTCCCAGCCGGTGCAGCCGTCAAGTGAGACGGAGGCACTGCGATGCAGTTGGGGTGGCTGACCGGGCTTGAACCGGCAACACCTGGAGTCACAGTCCAGTGCTCTACCATTGAGCTACAGCCACCGAAGCGCGGCGAACCTTACAAGACGCTCCCTCGTCGCGCCACTGTCGTCCGATCGGACGCTGACCGACCGGACCCGCGGTTGACCCATCCGCCTGTAGCTGCTCAGATGCCGCAGATGCGACGTCTGAACGAGACATCGCGCCCATAGCTCAGTTGGATAGAGCGCCAGCCTTCTAAGCTGGATGCCGCAGGTTCGAATCCTGCTGGGCGCGCCATTCGAAGAAGTCGGGGCGAGAGGATTCGAACCTCCGACCTCCTGCGCCCAAGGCAGGCGCGCTACCAGGCTGCGCTACGCCCCGCCTGAAAAGTACTCGGGAAATACACCGATCAGCACTCCTCCGCAAGATTGCCTTCCTTCGCCAACTTCAGGATCAAAGGGCGCAGCCGCTCGAGCGCACGCCCGCGATGGCTGAGGCGGTTCTTTTCGGTGGACTCGAGCTCGGCCAGCGTCCGCCCCGGCGCCTCGCGCGGCAGGAAGAGCGGGTCGTAACCAAAACCATTCTTGCCGCGCGCGGCCAGGGCGATGGCGCCATCGACCCGGCCCTCGGCGCGAAAGATGCGCTTGCCGTCAGGCGAGCTGAGGGCCAGGGCGCAGATGAAGTGAGCGCCGCGGTCGCGGACCTCGGCGAGATTGGCGAGGAGCTTGGCGCGCCGCCCCTCTTCGGTCGGCGCGTAGCGAGCGCTGAAGACACCAGGCGCGCCGCCGAGAGCATCGACGCAGAGCCCGCTGTCGTCGCCCAGCGCCCAAAGGCCCGACTGGACTGCGCAGGCAGTGGCTTTGGCGGCCGCGTTCTCCGCAAAGGTCGAGAAGGGCTCGTCAGGCGAGGGCAGATGCAAGTCCGCGAGCGAGACGAGCTCGAGACCTGCGCCGCCGAGGATCTCGCGCACCTCGACCAGCTTGCCAGGATTGCCGGTCGCCAGCAGCAGCTTCACTTTGCAAACGCTCGCTCGATGGCCGTGACCTGCCTCTGGTGCAGCTCGCGCAACCCTTTCTGCGCCAGCGCGACCATGGCGCCGAGCTGCGCGGGGGTGAAGGGTCGCTTTTCCGCCGTCCCCTGCACCTCGAGCAGCTCGCCTGCGGCATTGCCCACCACGTTCATGTCGACCTCGGCGGCGAAGTCTTCCTGGTAGTCGAGATCGAGGAGCAGCTCTCCCGAGACGATCCCCAGGCTGACCGCGGCCACCGGCGCGCGCAGCGCCTTCTCGCGCTGCATGCGCCGCAGGCAGATCCCCAGCGCAACATAGGCGCCGGTGATCGCCGCGGTGCGGGTGCCGCCATCGGCCTGCAGCACGTCGCAGTCGATGAGCACCTGCCGCTCGCCCAGCGCCGCAAGATCGGTGGCGGCGCGCAGCGCGCGGCCGATGAGGCGCTGGATCTCCTGGGTGCGGCCGCTCTGCTTGCCTTTGGCCGCCTCGCGGTCGCTGCGGGTGTGCGTCGCGCGCGGAAGCATGCCGTACTCGGCGGTGACCCATCCGCGGCCCGAACCCTTCACGTGGCTGGGCACCTTCTCCTCGGCGGTCGCCGTGCAGAGCACCCGGGTGCGGCCGAAGCTGCACAGCACGCTGCCCTCGGCGTGCTCGGTGAAGTTCGGGACCACCTCGACGGGTCGAAGCTGGTCGGCTCCGCGGTCTTTCCGTGGCATGGGACAGCGAGGAGTAGCCCTTTGCGGCAGTCGCGGCAATACAGCTTCAGGGCGCCGGGGCCGGAGAGGCGACCTTCACGGCGGGGGCCGCCGCCTGCTCCTTCACCTGGGCGAAGAGCCGCCGCGCCAGCACCTTGTCGGCGAAGTCGCGGACGCCGTTGGCCAGCGCCCGGGCGATGCGCGCCTGGTACTTCGCCCGCGCCAGCTTGCGGGCCTCCTGGGGGTGGGAGATGAAGCCGATCTCCACCAGCGCGGAAGGCATCTTGGTGCCCCAGAGCACCAGGAGCGGCGCCTGCCGCACGCCGCGCGAGGGAGCGCGCGTGCCGCGGATCATCTGGCGCTGAACGATGTAGGCGAGGGCCGCGCTGTCGTTGCGAGCCTGACCGAGCGAGAGGTCGGCGAGGATGCCGCTCACGGTATCGGCGTCCTTGGCGGCGGGCACCGCGTCCGGACCGCCGTTCTCCAGCTGCGCCAGCATCCTCGCCTCGGCGTCGGTGGGGTCGGGCGAGAGGAAATACGTCTCGATGCCGCGGGTGATCTTGCGGTCGTCGCTCTTCTCCATCGAGTTGCAGTGGATGGAGAGGAAGAGGTCGGCGCCGGCCTCGTTGGCGATGCGCACCCGGTCGGCGAGCGAGACGTCCTCGTCGGTCTCGCGGGTGAGGACCACGGTGGCGCCCTGGGCCTCGAGGACCTGCTTGGTCTTGAGCGCGACCGCCAGCGCGATGTTCTTCTCGCGCAATCCGCGCGGCCCGCGTGCGCCGTCGTGCGGGAAATGCCCGCCGTGGCCGGCGTCGAGGACGACGACGAGCGGTCCCGGCTCTGCGCCCGCCAGGGCGGGGACGGTTGCGAGCATCGCCGCGGCAAGAATGAGGGAGCGCACGCTCCAGCAATCCTACCAGAGGGGCGCTACCTCGCCTAAAGCTTTACTGAATTGCGGATCTTGGCGGCGGTCTCGGGCGCGAACACCGAGAGCAGCCAGTAGACGAGCCCCACCACCAGCGCGACCTTGAGCAGAAGCCAGGCGAGCGAGAGAAGAAGGCCGAGCAGCCCGCCGGCGAAGCCCAGGACCAGCTTGAGCACGATGTAGACGGCGGCTCCCGCCAGTGCCAGCACTGCTACTGTACGAAACATCTTTCCGCCTCCTTGCCCGGATCAACGCGCGGCGGCGGGTGAAATTTCACCCACCACGTCGATCCCGGACTCGCCCCTCCGCACTTCGCCGATGACCGCCGCCGGCGCGCCGGCGCTGGCGAGCGCGCGCAGCAGGCGTGGCACTGCCTTGGCCTCGACGGCGGCGAGCAGGCCTCCGTTGGTCTGGGCATCGGCGAGGAGGAGCTGGTCGCTCTCGCTCATTCCCGCCGGGAAGGTGGCGCGCTCCGCAGCGTAGGCAAGGTTGGCGCGGGTCCCGGCCGGCACGACACCCTCTCGCGCCAGCGCTTGCACGCCGGGGAGGAAGCGAAGGGCCGATGAGTCCAGGCGCGCCCGGGTCCGGCTGGCCCGAAGCATCGAATCGAGATGCCCGAGCAGGCCAAAGCCGGTGATGTCGGTGAGCGCATGAACGCTCTTCCAGTTCCGCGCGTACACCCCGGAGGCGGCGGCGTTGAGCTGCTTCATCTGCGCGGTCGCGGCGCGGATCAGCTCGGGCGAAGCCGCGCCTTTCTTGATCGCCGAGACGGCGATGCCGGTGCCCAGCGCCTTGCCGAGCAAGAGAACGTCGCCGCGCCTGGCGCCGGCGTTGCGCATGATCCGGCGCGGATCGACGAGGCCGGTCACCGCCAGTCCGTACTTCGGCTCGAGGTCGTCGACGCTGTGGCCCCCGACGATGGCGCAGCCGGCCTCGCGCGCCGCCTCCGCGCCGCCTGCGAGAATCTCGCCGAGCAGCTCGAAGGGTTGCGACCGCGGCCAGCCGACGATGTTGAGCGCATAGACCGGCTTTCCCCCCATCGCGTAGACGTCGGAGATGGCGTTGGCGGCGGCGATGAAGCCGTAGTCTCGCGGGTCGTCGACGACCGGCGCGAAGAAGTCCACCGTCGCCACCAGCGCGCGGCGCGCGTCGAGCTTCCACACCGCCGCGTCGTCGCGCGTCTCGGTGCCGACCAAGAGCGCGTGCGGCCGGCGCATGGGAGGCAAGCCGCGCAGGACCTGCGCGAGCTCCGCGGGGCGGAGCTTGCAGGCTCAACCCGAGCCGTGGCTGAGCAGGGTCAGCCGGACGGGCTGCCGATGCCCTTCCTCATGGCCGGCTGCCAGTGACTTGTCTTCCAAGCGCGCCTCCTCCACCTCATTGTAAGCGGCGGCGGCGAATACGCGAGGGGCGCGGCCACCTCCGCGGCCGCGCCCCTCGAGCTGCTCGTCGTCTGTGAGCTACTTCCTCTTCTCCTCCATGACCCTGACGCGCACCTTGCCGTCGCTCACGTCGACGTCGACCTTCGCGTCCGGATGCTGCTTCTGCAGCTCGGCCTGCACCTCGCGCCGCGCCACTTCCAGCTTGGCGGGATCGGTGCCCGCCTGCAGCAACCGAGCGCGGATCCATCCGCCCACGCTGGTCTTCACCTGGCCCTCGACAGGGGCAACCTCGATGCGCGCGTCTTTCAGCTCGGGGAATTTCGCCCGCAGGCGCTGCTCGATGTCGGCGGGCAGCTTCTCCCCGAAGATGGTGATGGCGAGATCGGCCGAGCCATTCTCGATCGTTCGCCGCACCTCGACCTCGCCGCCGCCGGGCGTGGCGCCCTTGAGCGCGGAGATGATCGCCGCGACGTCCGGCCCTTCGCCTTCGGGCCAAGACTGATGGATGGTGACTTTCGTGCCCACTTCGGCCGCGTACTGCGCGGGCGCCCGCAGGGCGATGCCCACGCCGGCTGCCAGCGCGAGGGCGAACAAGAGCCTCTTCTTCTGCACCATGGAATCCTCCTTCTGGGGATGGAGCTGATCGAATCGGGCGAGCAGCCGGCGCTCGAGCGCGTCCCGCTCGTTCGGCGAAGGCGCCTGCGGCTCGGGATAGAGGTCACGGATCATGGGCGAGCTCTCCTTCCTGCGCGCGCCGCAGCCCGCGCAGCGCCCGGGAAAGGCGCTGCCGCACCGCCGCCTCGCCGATGCCGAGCAGGCGCGCGATCTCCTTGTGGCGCAGGCCGTCGGCGTAGCGGAGCGCGATCAGCTCGCGATCGGCGGCCGGCAGAGCGTCGATCTGGGCGAGCGATTCCTGGACGAGGAGATCGCCGAGCGGCGTGCGCGGCTCGACCAATGCGGCGGCCAGCTCGCTCTCGGGAGCCACCGGCCGCTGCGCGCGGGCCGCATCGATGAGCAGATTGCGCGCGACCGCCAAGGTCCAGGGCAGGACGCCGCGCTCTTCGTCGATGTCCGCCAGCGACTCGAGCAGCGCCTGGAAGACGCGCGCAGTGATGTCCTCGGCGTCCTCGCGCGCCCGCGTCCGCCGCGCCGCGAAGGCGTAGACCTTGGCATGCAGCTCGGCGTAGAGCGCGCGGAAGGCTTCCCGATCGCCGCGCCGGGCCCGGCGCAAGAGGCGCGTGCAGCGGTCGGGGAAAAGGACGCTCACGCCCTCTCCTACGGACCAAGCGGGAAAATGTGACAGGATCTTTCAGAACTGGCGCAGATACCCGCGCTGGATCAGGCTCCCCAGCTTCTGCGCCACTTCCAGGTCCGATCCCGAGGCCCGGTCGAGCACCGCTTGCACCACTCCGTAGTTGTGCACCAGCTGCACGAGGTCGATCTCGTCGGGCGGCAGCTCGCGCAGCTTCGGGTTGAGCGGCATGGCGATGCCGATGGCGGCGGTCGGCGCGGGCACGTTCCCGCGCGCCAGCTCATCGGCCTGGTGCATCGCCTCCATGATGAGCTGCTCGGTGCCCTCGGTGATTTCGCTGGGCATCGGCGGCAGCTCGCCCTCCTGCGGTACGAACTCGAACCCGCCCTGCGTCCAGGTCACCATCCGGTAGAGCGCCTTCTTCGGCGGCAGGGTCGGGTCGGCATCGATCACCGCGCTCACCACCTTGCCGGTGCGCAGGTGCACACGGCCGCCTCGATAACCCTTGATGACGATCGCGCCGGTCTTCTTCGAAGTCGACAGCAGCTGGAGGAGGTCGACGAGCGGCACTTCCTCGAGCCGCCCCTGGACCGCCGTCCGCCCGCCACTCCTCTTCTCGTGCGCCGCCGCAGCTTTTTCCAGATGCTGCTGCGCCTGCTTGGCGTCGATGGCCCCCGCAGCGCGCGGCACGCTGACGAGCTTGAGGATGCTGGTGCCAATGAGGATGCGGTCGCCCTCCTTGAGCCGGGCCCGCTTGACCTTCTCGCCGTTGACGAAGGTGCCGTTGGTCGAACCCAGATCGGAGATGCTGATCTCTCCCTGCTGCAGGGAGATCCTGGCGTGCTTGCGCGAGACCATGTCCTCGATGAGGACCATGTCCAGCTCGCTCGATCTGCCGATGACCAGCTCGCCTTCTTCCGCCAACGGGTACTCGCCGCCCTGGTACTTTCCGCTGATGAAGCGCAGGGCGAACCCGCGATCGCTCATCGCCCGCCCCGGCGCGGAGAGCGCGCCATCTTCATGTAGAGCCCGGCGGTCCGGTGGTTCGGATCCATCCGCAACACCTCTTCCCATTGCGCCACGGCCTCGTCCAGCTTCCCGCCGGAGTACAGCGCCGTGCCGAGCGCGACGCGCGCCGGGACGTAGGCGGGCGCGTGCTGCACCGCGAGCCGGAATTCCGCGAGCGATCCTTCCCGGTCGCCCGCCTCGCGCAGCGCATTGGCGAGCTTGAGCCGCAAGTCGACGAAGGTGGGGCAGAGCGAGAGCGCGCGCCGGTATTCCGCGGCGGCGTCGTTGGGTCTGCGCACCGAGAGGTAGCCGTCGGCCACGGCGGCGTGCAGGTTTGCGATCTTGCCGCGCGTGTAGCCGTCGAGCGGCTCGTCTCCGTTCGGCTCGCGCCGCTGGTTGGTGCGGGCGCGCGCCACCGCCTCGCCGAAGACCTGCTGTGCGCGCTCGTACTGACCCATGTCGTTGCAGACGATGGCCAGGTTGAGCGCCGCCTCGACGTAGTTGGGGTTGATCTCCAGCGCCTTGGCGAACGAGCGCTGCGCCAGGTCGAACTCGCCCAGGTGATGGTAGATGACGCCGAGCATGTGGTGCACGTCGGCGTACGCGGCGCCGCGCGCGACCACCTGCTCCAGGTGCCCCGCCGCGAGGGAATAATCGCCCCGGTTGAAGTGCTCTTTGCCGAGGGCGACCAGCTCCCTCACCTGGTCGTCCATGCCTCCGAGCGTAGCACGAATTACTTGTCGGACTGCCCCGGCGGCGTCGGCCGCGGCGGCAGATCGGCGGGCGGCGGCTGCTCCGAAGTGGATGGAGCGGGCGGCTTGCCGGGCGCCGCGGGCGGCTGCTGCTGCGGCGGCGCCGGCGAGGGCAGAGCGGGCAGCTCCTTGAGCATCTGCTCCGCATCGCGGCGGTGCGGGCTGTCGGGCGCCTCCTGGAGAAGGCGCTGCAAGGCGACCTTCTCGCGGGCGGGGTCCTTCGCGTTGCGGTAGGCGAGGGCCGCGCCCCAGAGCGAGTCGCTGCGGACCTTGCCGCCCTCGAGGTCCCCGTAGATGTCGGCGAGCCCCATCAACCGGCCGGCGGCGCCTCTCCAGGCGTTGCGCTTCCAGTAGAAGTCGGCCACGTAGCGCTCGTGTCCGGCGAGCCGCTCGCGGCAGTCGGCGATCAAGTCCTTGGCCCTGTGGATGAACTCGCTCTTGGGATAGGCGAGCGTGAAGCGCTGAAAGGCATCGAGCGCGGAGCGGATCGGCGCCTGGTCCTTCTCCCGCGACGGCGGTAGGAGAAACCACTCGGAGGGCTTGTCCTGGTAGTAGGCGAGCCCGACGCGGAAGGAGGCGTAGTCGGCCTTCGGGTGGGAGGGGTGGCTCTTGACGAAATCCTGGTAGGCCGCGGCGGCGGCGCCGTAGTCGTCGCGGTCGAACGCCATGTCGGCCAGGGCCAGCTCGGCGAGCGCTGCGTATTGCGAATAGGGGAAGTTGTTGCGCACCCACTCGAAGTAGCGCGTCGCCTCGAGGAAGTTGCTGTCCTTCTTCTCCTGCAGGCCCTTCTGATACGCGCGCTGCGCGTTGCTGGCGGCCTCGCCCGTGACGGGCTTGGTGATGTCGATGTTGTCCTTGCCCCCGGCGCAAGCGGCGAGGAGCAGCGCGGCGGCGATGCCGGAAGTTCTCATTCCGGCTTTGTAGCGCTAGTAGCGCTCGATCTGGAAGTCGTCGTCGTTCGAGGCCGGCTTGGCTCCAGCGGCGGCCGGCTTGGGGGCGGCCGCCGGCTTGCCCGGCGCAGGCGCGGGCGGCGGGCGAGAGGAGGGCTTGGCGCCCGCCTTCGACTGCGGTCCGCCCGGCTGCTGCGTCTCGTCCTTGCCTCCCTCGAAGTTGTCCCAGGTCGAGTCGCTGGTGGCGCTGATTCCCGAGACGCGCAGAGCGAAGTCGTCGGGGTTCGAGCACTGCCGCAGCGCCTCTTCGTAGGTGATGATGCTCTGCTTGAAGAGCATCATCAGCGACTGGTCGAAAGTCTGCATCCCGTAGGTAGTGAAGCTCTGGGAGATGGCCTGCTGGATCTCCTTGGTGCGGTCCTTGTCCTCGATCATCTCGCGGACGCGGCTGTTGCAGACCATCACCTCGACCGCGGCGACGCGGCCCTTGCCGTCGGCGCGCGGCACCAGGCGCTGGGAGACGACCCCGCGCAGGACCGATCCGAGCTGCAGCCGCACCTGCTTCTGCTGGTGCGGCGGGAAGGCGGAGACGATGCGGGCGATGGTCTCGGTGGCGTCGAGAGTGTGCAGCGTCGAGAGCACCAGATGGCCGGTCTCCGCTGCGGTCAGCGCGGTTTCGATGGTCTCGAGGTCGCGCATTTCGCCGACGAGAATGACGTCCGGGTCCTGCCGCAGCGCCGACTTGAGCGCCTGGGCGAAGCTGAGCGTGTCGACCCCCACTTCGCGCTGGTTCACGATGCTCCGCTTGTCGCGGATGAGGAACTCGATGGGGTCCTCGATGGTCATGATGTGGCAGGTCTCGTTGCTGTTGATGTGATCGACCATCGCCGCCAGCGTGGTCGACTTGCCCGAGCCTGTCGTGCCGGTGACGAGGATCAGACCGCGCTGCTCGCCGGCGATCTTCTCCAGGATCTTCGGCAGCAAGAGCTGCTCGATGGTGGAGATCTTGAAAGGGATCACGCGCAGCACGACGCCGATGGTGCCGCGCTGCTGGAAAACATTGACGCGGAATCTGCCCAGGCCCGGCACGCCGTAAGCGAGATCCAATTCGTTTTGCGCCTTGAATTTTTCTTTTTGATAGTCGTTCATGATGCCGAACGCCATCCGCGAGATCTCCTCGGGTGGCAGGCGCCGGGCGTCCTTGAGCGGCAGGAGGGAGCCGTCGACCCGGAACATCGGCGGAAGGCCCGCCTTGAGATGGATGTCCGAGGCGCCGCCGCGCAAAGCGACCTGCAATACTTCGTTGAGCTCCATGCCGGCAGAGTAGCAGCGCGCTGCCGAATCATAAAGGAGCGCATGGCGTTTCCGCGCCTACACGAGCGAAGCTTTCAGAGGAGGAGGAAGTAGCCGTCGAGGGCCACCAGAAGTCCGATGCTGCCCAGCGTCACGCCCGCCCAGAGCAGGTACCGCCGGTTGGAGAGGATGGTGACCGAGAGGAGGATGAGCGCAAGCGTGATCAGCTTGCCCCCGAGCTCATAGCGCACCACTGCGCGGGCCGGCTCGACGGCGGCGCGCTGCGAGACGTCCTCCTGCCGCTCGAGATCCTGCACCCGGTAGAAGACGCGCTCCGACTCGGTGTCGAAGTCGCGGATGCGTTCCTCGTAGTTGGTGAGCTTGAAGGCGTCGAGCATCGCTTCCGGGTCCTGCCTCGACAGCCCGCGCCGGGAGAGCTCGAGGTGCACCCGGTCGCGCGCCAGCTCCAGCGAAGTCCGCTCCGCCAGCTTCGTCTGGTAGTAGGCCCACAGCTCCGCCCCCTGCCGGCGCGCCTCGCCCGCTGACGACCTGGCCGACCCGGTCGCCTCCGCGCGGTCGCCCTTGACGTTGCCGATGAACGACAGCGCGGTGGTGAGAATGATCGCCGCCACCGAAACGCGATTCTTCAGCTCCTCCGCCAGCGCCTCGCGCTTGTCGCGCTCCTCCTTGTCGGCCTTCTGTGCCGCCACTTCCTCGCGCAAGAGGCGCGTCTCCTCCGAGGCGGGCCGCTCTTCACCGGGCATTGCGGAAAGCCTCCTCGGTCGCGGCGCGGATGGCCGCGAGGGTGAGCGGCGCGTTCTTCGGCCGTCGGTAGACCACGGCGCGGCGGATCTTGAGGTACTTCTCGTCGAGGCCCTCGACGGCCCAGCGGTCGGGCACATCGCCGGTGCCGCGCTCCAGCTGCCGGAAGCTGGCGTCGAGCATCTGCTGCATCCAGCTCAGCCGGAAGAGGATGGGATAGTCCTGCCGCAGGTCGGCGCGGATGGGCAGCATGCCCTGCGCCTCGGTCTCGCGCTGCTGCAGCCCGCGCTGGTTGAGGAAGCGGGCCAGCCGGAAGGCGAGCTTCGGGGAAGCGGAGTGCACCGGCACGGCCCACAGATGCACCTCCTCGAAGGAGAAGCTCTTGCCCGGCCGCGCGGGCTCGCCCCTGCTCAGTTCCAGGGACGAGCCCTGCGGCATCGTGGCCCAGGAGATGTCGGAAGCGCCGACCATCCCCGGCTCGGCATCGCGGCGCGCGCCGCCGTGGACCCAGAGCGAATCGGCCTGATCGATCGGCGCCCAGGCCAGCTTGCGCGCTTTGAACAGGTCGTTGATCTCGAAAGAAGTGAGGCCTTCGCCGTCGCACTCCTTGGGCAACAGTCCATGTTTGTGGAGGAGCGCCTCCCACTGGAGCGAGTCGAGCAGCGCAGGCGCGTCGGGTTTGTCGAGATCGGCGTCCGTCGCGCCGCGCCGGTAGAGGGTGTTGATCAGCTCGTCGGAGGCGTCGCTGTTATCGCCGCAGGGATGGGCGATGCGCGGCGCGGTGAGCGCCGGCGGCGGATGATCGTGGCTCCGCACCGCCGCCTGCTCCGCCCAGGGCGCCGGATGATGCGCCCAGTACCAGCCGGCGACGAAGAGATCGAAGGAATTCCAGGCGTCGGGCGTCTTCTTCAACGTGTAGCCCGCGGGAAGTCCCACGCCATTGGCTTCCTTGAGCGCCGCTTCGATCGCGGGCCGGTCCGTGTGCCAGTGGAGGTAGGCGTCCTCGACCGCGGGGCGGAGGAAGATGGCGACATCGACCAGGGCGCGCTTGGGCAGGAACCAGACCTTCTTCTCGTGCCGGCCGCGCTCGACCGCCTCGGGGATGTACTCGGGCAAGGTCGCATCCAGCTCCGCCGGCTCGGCGCCATCGGCGATGGGCCGCACCGCTCCTGCGCGGATCAAGTCCTCGGCGTGCTCGTCGTCGACGTCGGCCAACAAAAGGCCCGCCGGTTGATCCTTCTCCTTGCGCAGGATCTGCAGGACTTCGTCGAAGCTCTTGGCGCTGACGAACTCGAAGTCGACGTCGTTGGTCTGGGAGAACTCGGCGAACTCGTTCTCCAGCATCCAGCGGATACGCGGCGGGCTGGCGCGCAGCAGGATCTTCGCCGTCTGCCGGCTGCCGAGGTGCGGCCGCGAGGGGGAGATGTTGATGAGCAGAAAGCCGACGTTGACGGCGATGCCGAGGACCACCAGCGCGTCGACCAGCGGCTTCTTCAGCACGCGGGTCTACTTAGCAGAAACCTCGACGACGATGACCTGCCGGAACAGGGGATCGATCTTGTAGACCACCCGGTGGCGGCCGACGTCGATCTGCAGCTGTGAATCCTCCATCGAGCTCCAGAAAGGGCTGGAGGGCGAGATGGTGCTCACGGCCACGGCGATCTGCTGGAGGACCCGGGCTATCTCCTCGTGTCCGTCGGCCGGAAGCGCGGTCTTGAATCGGACGGTGTAACTCACACCCGCTGCTTCTCCCGACAGACCCCGCCCCAAAAACGGTGGCCATCGTCGGGATTGCAGGCAACGCGTGCGGTTACTTGGCGCGGACCTCGACGACCAGGAGCGTGCTGCCCTGCACGGTGTAGAAGAACGACCAACCCCTCACCACCAGGCAGAGCCGGCTGATGCGCACCGACTCCCAGAACGGGCTGGTCTCGGGAATCCCTTCCAGCCCTTCGGCGATCTCTGCGAAGCGCTTGCGAGCCTCGAGGTGGATTTTCTCCGGCGCCGCCAACGCCGCAGGCGAAAACTCGATGTGTCGAGTCAATGCGGCTCCTGGGACTGGGGACAAACAAAATACAACCATGCAACACCGCGCCTACAAGGCGCGGGAAGGCGCGGGACCGGCATGCAGGGAGAATCTTCCACACACGAGCGGCACAGCCGCGGCTCGCCCGTCAGAAGAAAGTCGAAGGCCCCGCCCGGTCGTCTAGCGTTTGCTGAACTGGAAGCGCTTGCGCGCTCCGGGCCGGCCGTACTTCTTGCGCTCCACTGCGCGCGCGTCGCGGGTGAGGAAGCCCGCCTTCTTCAGCGGCGGACGGAAGTCGGGATTGAGCTTGGTGAGCGCGCGGCTGATCCCGTGGCGGATCGCGCCGGCCTGACCGGAGAGACCGCCGCCGCTGACATTCACGTCGATGTCCACCTTGCCCACCTGCTCGACGATTTCCAACGGCTGCTTGAGGATCATCTTGCTGGTCTCGCGGCCGAAGTACTCATCGAGCGTCCGCTGGTTGACGGTGAATCCGCCGTTGCCCGGCTTCATGCGCACGCGCGCGATCGATTCCTTGCGGCGTCCGGTAGCGGTGACGAGCAGTTCCTTGGCCATGAATCATCCCTCGGCGTGGGCGCGACCCGCGCCGCCGTGATCGGCCGCTTCCATCGCGACCGGCTTCTGCGCGGCGTGCGGGTGCTTGTCGCCGGCGTAGATCTTGAGCTTCTTCATCAGGGCGCGTCCGAGGATGGTGCGCGGGAGCATCCGGCGCACGGCGTCCTCGACGAGGCGGGTAGGGTGGCGCGCGACGGCCTCGGCGGCGGTGAACTCTTTCAGCCCGCCGGGGAACATGGTGTGGTGGATGTACTTCTTGTCCGACCACTTCTTGCCGGTCAGGCGGACCTTCTCGGCGTTGATGACCACGACGAAATCGCCGCAGTCGTCGTGCGGGGTGAAAGTGGGCTTGTGCTTGCCGCGCAGGACGCTGGCGATGGTGGAGGCGATGCGCCCCAGCACCTTGTCCTTGACGTCGATGACCACCCAGTTGCGCTGGACGGTTCGCTTGCTGCCCATCACCGTCTTCATCACATGCTCCGAGAAGAGAAAGGCGCGCGTATCTACTGGATTCGACGGGGGGTGTCAACAGCGGGCGCGCTCGCCTGGACGAGCAGGGCCACCCCTTCGACCGCTCGGCCACCGATCGCTTCGCGCAGCTCCTGCTCGAGCTGCGGCCGCAGGCGCTCGCCCTCCGGTCCCGCTTCCCGCAGCGCCGCCGCCGCCACGCCTGTCTGCAAGAGGACCGAGACATCGGCGGCAAAAGGCAGGCGCAGCGGCGCGACGTCTGCTCGCACGAAGCCAGCGCCGGCGAGGAGCCGTGCGAGCGCGGCGCGGTCGGAAAGGCCGAAAGGGCCCGGGCCGCGTCCCGGCTCGCGCACCGGCATGTGGCGCCGGAGGACTTGCATCGGCAGCCCCGACCATTCGTTGTCCTCGGGCGGGCCCCAGACGACCGCCGCCAGACGTCCGCTCGGCCGCAGCGCCGAGCGCAGGTTGGCGAAGGCAGCGGCGGGGTCCTCGAAGAACATCAGCCCGAAGCGCGAGTAGATGCCATCGAACCGTTCTTCGAAGCGGTGGGTCTGCGCGTCTGCGAGAAGGTAGCTCGCGCCAGGCGCCGCCTCGGCGCGGGCGATCTCGAGGAACTGCTGGACGACGTCGACGCCCAGGACGTTCCCGCTGCGCCTTGCCAGCTCGGTCGTCGTCTCGCCGAAGCCGCAGCCGACGTCGAGGAGGCGCTCCCCCCGGCGCGGCGCGAGCGCGTCCATTGCGGCCTCGCCGTAAGGCGTGAGCGTGGCCGTCAGCGGACCGCGCAGCTTGAGCCAGCGGGCCGCGTTGACCTCGTTCCAGATGCGGATCTGTTCCGCGTTGACCACGGCGCGAGCATCGCACGAGAGCTGACCTGACAGTGGGGCGATGGTCATCTTTCCGCCATGCGCAAAATCCTCCTGCTCTGGCCGGCCCTCGTCGCCTGCTCCCTGGTCCAGTCGGTCGCCTCCTCGGCGGTGGAGCGCCCGCAGCTCTCCTTCAAGGAGGCGAAGCTGCCGCACATCGATTTCCAGGGAGCGGAGCTGAATCTCGTCTTCCTCGTCACCAATCCCAATCGCGTCGGCCTCGATCTGGCGCGCGCCGATTATGCGCTCGACGTCGAGGGCCATCGCGTCGTGGCGGGAGCGCCGCAGCGCGGACTGAAGATTCCCGCCGGTGGAACGGCCGAGGTGACCTTGCCCGCGACCTTCCGCTGGAACGACGTCGCCCCCGCGCTGGAGGCGATCTTCGCCAAGGACGAGATCAAGTACAAGGCGAGCGGTGTGCTCGGCCTCGACTCTCCCGGCGGTGTGGTCAGCCTGCCGCTCGAGCACGAAGGAACGTTCGCCGCCCCGAAGATGCCGAAGTTCGACGTCGGGTCCCCGCAGATCGTCTCGCTCACGCTGACCGGCGCGCGGCTCTCGCTGCCGCTCGAGATCAGCAACCTGAACGGCTTTCCCCTGCCGCTGGGGGGAATCCTCGGCAAAGTGCAGATCGCCGGAGCCGACGTGGGGCGCATCGCGATGCCCGAAGCGGGCGCGGTTCCACCCGGCCAGCGCTCGACGCTGCGCATTCCTCTCGACGTGAACTTCCTCTCCGCCGGAGCGGCGACCGCCGAGGCGATCAAGAGCGGCCTGGCGGAGGTGAAGATCGATGGGACCCTCAACGCCGCTGGAGCGACGCTGCCCGTCAAGGTCGCGCGCACGGTGGAGCTGAAGCGTATGACCGGATCCGCCGGACCCTAGTACACACGAATGGAAGTTGACGTGGTCGTTGACCTGGACGGCGACGGCGACGGCGACGTGGCCGGCAGTCGAACCGCGATCACTTTTCTTTGGAAAGAGCGTCCGCAGCGCGTTCGCCGGCGGCGTGCTCCGCCTCTTCTTCTTCGCGCTTGCGGGCCAACTCTTCGCGCCACTTCTGCAGGCGGTGGCCGATCTGCGCCTCCTCGCCACTCTGCGAGGGCTGATAGTAGCGCTGGCCTCGCAGCTCGTCGGGCAGGTATTCCTCCGGGACGTAGTTGCCGGAGAAGTTGTGCGGATACCTGTACCCGCCCGAGTATCCCATGCTCTTCATCAGAGGCGTGGGCGCGTTGCGCAGCTTCAAAGGCACCGGCAGCGGGCCATGCTCCGTGACCGCCGCGCGCGCGCTCGAGTAGGTGGTCAGGGTCGAATTCGACTTCGGGCAGCTGGCGAGAAAGATCGCCGCCTGGGTCATCGGGAGCACACCTTCCGGCAGGCCGACCAGCTCGAAAGCGCGCAGCGCATCGCAGGCGACCCCGAGCGCGCGCGGGTCGGCGTTGCCGATGTCCTCCGCGGCGAAGATGACCATGCGGCGCAAAAGGAAGCGCGGCTCCTCGCCCGACTCGAGCATCCGCACCAGATAGTAGACGGCCGCGTCGGGATCGCTCCCGCGCAGGCTCTTGATGAAGGCGGAGATGGTGTCGTAGTGCGCGTCGCCGCTCTTGTCGTAGAGCAGCGTCTTCTGCTGCAGGGCTTCCTCGGCGTCGCGGACCTCGAGCACGTCGCGCCGCTCGGCGCGCGCGCGGGCCGCGGCCACCTCCAACGCGCTCAGCGCCCGGCGGGCGTCGCCGCTCGAGTGCTTGACGACGTGATCGAGGAATTCGGCCTGGGCGACGAACGCTCCTGCAAGGCCCCGCTCGCGGTCGCTCAGCGCCCGCTCCAGCACGACCCTCAGCTCCGCTTCCTCCAGTGGCCGCAGCGCGAAGACGCGGCAGCGCGAGAGCAGCGCGGAGATGACCTCGAACGACGGGTTCTCGGTGGTCGCGCCGATCAGCGTGATGGTCCCCTGCTCGACGTGGGGCAAGAGCGCGTCCTGCTGCGCCTTGTTGAAGCGATGGATCTCGTCGATGAAGAGCAGCGTCCGCTGCCGGTTCTCGTCGAGGCGCCTTTGCGCCTGCGCGACGGCCTCGCGGATGTCGCGGATTCCGCTCTCGACCGCGCTGATGGCGACGAGCTCGGCGCGGGTCGCCTGGGCGATGACGCGCGCGAGCGTGGTCTTGCCGGTGCCCGGGGGTCCCCAGAAGATCAGCGAGGGCACCTGGTCGGTCTCGATGGCCTCGCGCAAGAGCGTGTTCGGTCCGAGGATGTGCTGCTGCCCGACGACTTCATCGAGCGTGCGCGGGCGCATCCGTTCGGCCAGAGGGACGAGGGAGGGGTCCTTGGCGGCCGCGGCGCGGAAGAGATCGCCCGTCTGTCTGGTCGTCCCGCGCGGCACCGGGCAAGTGTAACGCCTCTGCGGTACAGTCGCGCGCCGTGACCACCGTCGGGCTCGTGCCGCGCATCGGCCGGGAAGAGGCAGCAGAGCTGGCGCGCGAGATGGTGCGATGGCTGCAGGCGCGCGGCGCCGAGGCCGTGGTCGAGGAAGAGGCGGCCGTCACCGGCGTCCCCGTCGCCCCCGGCTGCGACATCGCCGCTCGCGCAGATCTGCTCGTCGTCCTCGGCGGCGACGGCACGCTCATCCACGCGGCAGGTCTCTGCGGCGGACGCGAGGTGCCCATCCTCGGCATCAACATGGGCACCATGGGCTTTCTCACCGAGGTGCCGCGCGACCGCGCCTTCCCCATCCTGGAGAAAGCGCTCAAAGGCGAGCTGGTCGCCTCGCGCCGGCTGATGCTCGCGGTCGAGGTTCGTCATCGCGACGAGGTGCTCCTCGCCGGAGACGTCCTCAACGACGCGGTGATCTCGAAGAATGCCGTCAGCCGGCTGGCCACGCTGGAAGTCTCGGTCGACGGCCGCAGCGCCACCGTCTACGAGGCGGACGGCCTCATCGTCGCCACGCCGACGGGCTCGACCGCTTATTCGCTGAGCGCGGCGGGCCCCATCGTCCATCCCTCGCTCGACGCGATTCTCGTCACGCCCATCTGCCCGCACGCGTTGACCCAGCGGCCGCTGGTCCTGCCGCCCACCATGGCGGTGCGGGTGCGGCTTGCGAGCGCGAGCGAGATGTTCGTCACCCTCGACGGCGCGCGCGGCCGGCCGCTCGAGCTCGGCGAGGAAGTCCTCATCAAGCAGGCGCAAAAGCGGACGCTCATCCTCCGCAATCCCGACGTGGACCACTTCAGCATCCTGCGCCAGAAGCTCCGCTGGGGAACCCGCTAGCCGCAATCTCAGTCAGCATCTAGCCCCGCCGTTCTCCTGCTCGTGCTCCTTTTCGTGCTCGGCGTCGTTCGCGTTCCGTGCTCGGGGCTCGTTCGCGCGTGAGTCGTACGAACGACAACGGACACGAGGTCGACGTCGGGCACGAAACGGAGCACGAGCCCGAGCTCGTCCGTGGACCTGCACCTCGAGAGGTCATGAGCTGCGCTAGGGACCGGCGTGCAGCGCCTTGACCGCGATGGCCTCGAGGAGCTCGCGGTCGCTCTGGATCAGATCGATGAACGCCACACCGATCTCCGGCGCCTTGCGCCAGACCACCTGCGCCTTGGCGAGCAGCGGCACTTCGCGCTGCGGGACCTCGATCGAGAGATCCAGCAGGGCGCCGACAGGGATCTCCTCGTCGATCCGGATGGCGAGGCCGCCCGCGCCCACGTTGCTGGTCGCCAGGCTCATCAGCTCGTCGGGAAAGAGGATGTCCACCTCCAGCTCGGCTGGCGCGCGCAAGTGCTGGCGCCGCTCGTGCACGCCGGCGATGCTGCCGAGAAATTCCTTGACCAGCTCGCGCCAGAGCGGCCGCTGGAAGTCCATCAGCCCTTTGCCTGCGGCCAGGTCGGCCAATTCGAGGATCTGCTCGTGGCGGCGCGCGTCCAGCACCTGCGCCAGCGTACCACTGTCAGGGGCCTCTGCTAATTTAGCGGGCCATGCTGGAGCTATTGCGGGTGAGGGCCTTCGCCATCATCGACGAGCTCGAGGTGCACTTCGCTCCCGGGTTCAATGCGCTGACCGGCGAGACGGGGGCGGGGAAGACCATCCTGGTGGACGCGCTCCACCTGGTGCTCGGGGGACGCGCGCTGTCGGATTCGGTGCGCACCGGCGCGGAGGAGGCCGAAGTGCAGGCCCTCTTCCGGCCGCGCGATCCCGAGGCCTGCGATGCGCGCCTCGCGGCGCTGGGATTGCCGGCAGCCGGCGCGGAGCTGGTGGTGCGGCGGACGGTGCAGCGCGAGGGCCGCAGCCGCGCCTTCATCAACGGCGCGCTCGCCACGGCTTCCCAGCTGCAGCAGGCGACTCGCGGGCTGCTCGATATCTCCGGACAGCACGAGCACGTCGGGCTTCTCGATGCGGCGCTGCATCTCGACCTGCTCGACGCGCACGCGGCGCTCGGGCCTTTGCGCGGCGAATATGCCGCGGCCTTCGCTGCGCTCGCCGAGGCCGAGCGGGGCCGCGCGCAGCTCGACTCCGACGAGAGCGCGCGGGTGGAAAAGGCCGACTGGCTGCGCTACCAGCTCGACGAGCTGGTCAAGGCCGACCCGCAGCCGGGCGAGGACGAAAAGCTCGCTCAGGAGCGGCGCGTGCTGGCCGCGGCGGAGAAGCTGCGCGCCGGCGCTCTCGAGACGGAGGGGTTGCTCTCCGAAGCCGGAGTGGCGAAGGCGGCCCGGCGGCTCGAGGAGATGGCCGCGATCGATCCGTCGCTGAGCGCCCTGGCGCAGTCGGTGCGCGGAGCGGCAGCCGAGATCTCGGAAGCCGCCCGCGAGCTGGGCCGCTATGCCTCGCGGACCGGCGGCGACCCGCGCCGGCTGGAGGACATCGAGGAGCGGCTCGAGGTGCTGCGCAAGCTGGCGCGCAAGCACGGCGGCTCGCTGCAGTCGGCGCTGCAGCGGCGCGAGCAGATGAAGGCGGAGCTGGCGGCGCTGGAAAACCACGATGAGGAGCTGGCCCGGCGCACCGCCGAGGTGCAGAAGCTGGCAACGAAGGCGCGCGCACTCGCCGAGCAGCTCTCGCAGAAGCGGCGCTCGGCGGCGGCGGGATTTTCCCAATCGGTCGTTGCGGAGCTGCGCGCGCTGGGCATGGCGCGCAGCGAGCTGGCGGTGCGCTTCAGCGAGGCCAGCGACGGCGCCCCGGAGGAGCCGGCTTTGCCGGCGACGGCCGCAGCGCGCAAGCGCGGAGCACTGATCGAGGGTCTGGGGCCGCGCGGTCTGGAAACCGCCGAGCTGTTGCTCTCGCCCAACCCCGGCGAGGAGCTGCGGCCGCTCGCGCGCATCGCGTCCGGCGGCGAGCTGTCGCGCGTCCTGCTTGCGGTCAAGCGCGTGCTGGCGGAGAGCGATCCGGTCGACGCCTATCTCTTCGACGAGGTCGACGCCGGTATCGGCGGCGCCACTGCCGACGCGGTAGGGCGCGCCCTCGCCGCAGTGGCGCGCGGCAGACAGGTCATCTGCATCACCCACCTGCCGCAGATCGCCGTCTTCGCCGGCCGGCACCTGACGGTCGAGAAGGAGATCGCCAAGGGCCGCACCTTCAGCCGCATCGCAGTCGTCGAAGGAGACGATCGCGTCCGCGAGCTGGCGCGACTGCTCTCCGGCAAGCCCACCGAGGTAGCCCTCGAGCACGCCCGCGAGCTGCTCGCTTCCGCACGGGAACCGAAGCGCGCCCGGAAGGCAGGGTAAGGTGCGCGCATGCCCAGGTACCGCAGCGGCGCCCGCACCGACGTGGGCAGAAAGCGCGAGCACAACGAGGACACCTTCCTGGTCAACGAGGACCTGGGCCTCTACGTCGTCTGCGACGGCATGGGCGGCCACGCCGGCGGCGAAACCGCCAGCCGCCTCGCGGCGCAGACGATCGAGCGCGAATTGCTCTCGGCGCACCTGCGCGGCGACGATCCCTTCAAGTCGGACAAGCCGCTCGCCGAAACCGCGCTCGCCTCGGCCCTGCGCGAAGCCATCGAGGGCGCCTGCGCGGCAGTCTTTCGCACCAGCCGCGCCAATCCCGAGCTGGCGGGGATGGGCACGACCTGCATCTCTCTCTTGATCAAGGGCGAGCAGGCCGTCTTCGGCCACGTCGGCGACAGCCGCGCCTATCTCCTCCGCGAGGGCGAGATCTACCAGCTGACCGAAGACCACTCGCTGGTGAACGAGCAGATCCGCGCCGGGCTCCTGAGCCTCGAGGAGGCGCAAAAAAGCCGCCTCAAGAACGTCATCACCCGCTCGGTCGGCTTCGAAGAGGACGTGCTCGTCGATCTGATGGGCCTCGCCACCAGGGCAGCCGACAGATTCCTGCTCTGCTCCGATGGGTTGTCGAACCGGGTCAGCGCCAACGAGATCCGCGACTTGCTCCTCAAAACCGATCTGGACGCCGCTCCCGCAAAGCTCATCGAGCTCGCCAACGCGCGCGGAGGTGACGACAACATCACGGTCATCGCCGTCCAGCGAACTGAGTAGGCAGATGTGGGCAACACCGTTGGGAACGCCATTTCCCATCGGAGCGGTTTGACTGCAACTGCAGGTATCCGATACTGGACGGCCGCCGATTCCTTGCGGGGCGCCCGGTGAGCGCCGACACTGGAAGCAAGCGGTTGGCGCGCGCCTCGCATCTTTCCGGGAAGCGAAGGCGCGGGCGGTGGGTTGGGCAAAGAGGTTCCCGCCTCGGAGGTTCCTTGGACAAGTCGTACACGATCCTGCTCGTTCCGGATCGCGACGCCAAGGTGAAGAAGATCCGCCTCGAGCACAGGATGCTCGTGCGCTTCGCCGTCGCCTGCGCGGTGGTGCTGCTCGGCCTGATGGGAATGATGGCCCACTACTTCTCGGTGGTGAGCAAAGTGGCCGAGAACGCGCTCATCCGAGCCGAGAACCTCGAATTGCAAAACCGCTGGCGCGAGGCCGAGCAAAAGTTTGCCCACATCAACGACGAGCTCGATCGGGTCAAGCGGCTCAACGCAAATCTGCGCCACATCACTTCGCTGAACGATCCCGACCGCAAGCTGAGCATGCCGCCTTCCGAGTCCGGGCAGGCGCCCGTCGAATTCGTCGGCGGCGGCGTCGCCACCGAGCCGGCCCGCGCTGCGGGAGTGGGCCCCGTCGGGAAGGTGGGCGGCGAAGGCAAGATGATCGCCGACGGCGACAGCAAGGGAGCGCTGGAGGATGGCGACCTGCTCAAGCAGCTCGACGAGCTCGGCAAGAAGGTCAAAGCGCAGGAGGGCGAGGCTCGCGCGCTGCAGAGTTACTTCGAGGACCAGCAGGCGCTGCTCGCCTCCGCTCCTTCCATCTGGCCGGTGCGCGGCTGGGTGACCAGCGACTTCTCGGTGCGGCTCGACCCGTACACGGGCGAGCGAGTCATGCACGAAGGCATCGACGTCGCCGGCTCGGTCGGCACGCCGGTGCGCGCGCCCGCCGACGGCACGGTAGTCTTCAACGGCCTCGAAGGCGGCTACGGCCACGTGCTCGTCATCGATCACGGCTATGGATTGAAGACGCGCTACGGCCACCTCTCGCGCATCGACGTGAAGCTGGGCGACAAGGTCAAGCGCGGCCAGTTCATCGCTGCGGTGGGGAACAGCGGCCGCTCGACCGGCCCGCACCTGCACTACGAGGTGCGCGTCAACGGCGTGGCGGACAATCCGCGCAAGTTCATTCTCGAAGAGTGAGTCAAGCAGGCGTCAGGCGCCTTGACTTGCGCCTGGCGGAGCTTAGGCTTCGCGGGATGCGCGGCAGAGCAGCGGCAGCTTTTGCGGCAGTGCTGGTGGGGATGGCTCCCGCCGGTGCGCTGCCGCTGGCGTCCTTCGTCGCGGCCGCAACTTGCGCTCACGCCGAAGTCACCGTCTGCGCGCCTGCGAGCGCCGGCCCCGGCGGCCTGGTGCAGAAGCGCGCCGGAGCGCTGCGCGGGACCGGCCACTCGACCCGCCGTCCTGCGGGCGAGCGCTCTCCGAGCATCTGGCGGGATCCTTCGGCGCCCGCGCCGAGCCAGGCGCCTCCCGTCGCGCGCGCGTAAATCGCGTCGCGTCCGTTTCGCCGCTCCTCTCTCTTTCGATCGCGGAAAGTCATGTTCAACTACGTGTTGAAGAAAATCGTCGGCACCAAGAACCAGCGCGAGCTGAAGCGCATGCAGCCGCTGGCCGCGCGCATGAACGAGCGCGAGAGCTGGGCCAAAGGCCGCAGCGACGAGCAGATCCGCGAGCAGGTGCAGGCCTGGAAGCGCGAGGTGGCCGCCGCTCCGGAGAAGGAGAAGTCGGCGGTGCTCGAGCGCCTCATGCCCGACTGCTTCGCCCTCACCCGCGAGAGCAGCGTGCGCGCCACGGGCATGCGGCACTTCGACGTGCAGCTGATCGGCGGCATGGCGCTGCACAAGGGGATGATCGCGGAGATGAAGACCGGCGAAGGAAAGACGCTGGTCGCAACGCTCCCCTGCGTCCTCAACGCGCTCGAAGGCAAGGGCGTGCACGTCGTCACCGTCAACGATTACCTGGCCAAGCGCGACGCGGAATGGATGGGCCGGATCTATCGCCAGATGGGGCTCAACGTCGGCTGCGTCGTGCACGGCCTCACCGACCGGCAGCGGCAAAAGGAATACGGCGCCGACATCACCTACGGCCAGAACAACGAGTTCGGCTTCGACTACCTGCGCGACAACATGAAGTTCCGCCTCGCCGATTACGTGCAGCGCGAGCTGCACTACGCCATCGTCGACGAGGTCGACAGCATCCTCATCGACGAGGCGCGCACGCCGCTGATCATCTCCGGCCCCTCCGAGGAGTCGACCGACAAGTATTACAAGATCAATAAAGTCATTCCCGGATTGATCAAGGACCGCGACTTCACCGTCGACGAGAAGGCGCGCTCGGTCGTGCTCACCGACGAGGGAGTGGAGAAGGTCGAGGCCAGGCTGGCCGTGCCCAACCTCTACGACCCGGAGCAGATCGAGACGCTCCACCACGTCGAGCAGGCGCTGCGGGCGCACACCTTGTATCGGAAGGATCACGAGTACGTCGTCAAGGACGGCGAAGTGATCATCGTCGATGACTTCACCGGCCGGCTGATGCCCGGGCGCCGCTGGAGCGATGGTCTGCACCAGGCGGTCGAGGCGAAAGAGAACGTCAAGATCGAGAACGAGAACCAGACGCTGGCCACGGTTTCGTTCCAGAATTACTTCCGCCTCTACTCCAAGCTCGCGGGAATGACCGGCACCGCCGACACCGAGGCCGCGGAGTTCGCCGACATCTACAAATTGGAAGTGCTCGTCATCCCCACCAACAAGAAGAACATCCGCAAGGACCTGCAGGACACCGTCTACAAGACGGAGCGCGAGAAGTTCAAAGCCGTCTGCGACGACGTCGAGGAGCGCTGGAAGAAGGGCCAGCCGGTGCTGGTGGGAACCGTCAGCATCGCAAAATCGGAAGTGCTGTCGAAATTGCTCAAGCAGCGGGCCGTCGTGCACGACGTCTTGAATGCCAAGCAGCACGAGCGCGAGGCGGAGATCGTCGCCCAGGCCGGCCGCAAGGGCCGCATCACCATCTCCACCAACATGGCCGGCCGAGGCACCGACATCCTCCTCGGCGGCAATCCCGAGTTCCTCGCCAAGCGCGAAGTGGGGCCCGAACCCTCGCCCAGCGAGATCGAGGGACGCTTGGTGCAGGCGCGGGTGGACGGGGCGAAGGCCGACGGCGGCGACGGCAAATTCGCGCCCGTCACCGCGGCGGAGGTGGAGCAGGTCTATCGCGCCGAGCACGCCGCCTGGAAAGAGCGGCACGACGCCGCCGTCGAGAAGTACAAGGCCGAGTGCGTCCGCGAGCACGACGAAGTGGTCTCGCTGGGCGGCCTGCACATCCTCGGCACCGAGCGGCACGAGTCGCGGCGCATCGACAATCAGTTGCGCGGCCGCTCGGGGCGGCAGGGCGATCCCGGCTCTTCCAAGTTCTATCTCTCTTTGGAAGACGACCTGATGCGCATCTTTGCCAGCGACCGCATCGCAAAATTGATGGAGACCTTCGGCGTCCAGGAGAACGAGCCGATCGAGCATCCCTGGCTGACCAAGGCGATCCAGGGCGCGCAGGAACGGGTCGAAGGACAGAACTTCGACATCCGCAAGAACCTGCTCGAGTACGACGACGTGATGAACCAGCAGCGCAAGACCATCTACGGCATGCGCAAGGAAGTGCTGGCGGCCGGGGCGGGCGTGCCGCTCATCTGGTTCACCGAGGACGCCAAGACCAAGAAGAAGACGCGGCACGAGAAGATCGTCACCTGGAACGATCAGCAGGAGCACCTCTACGATCTCATCGAGGATCTGATCATCGAGGTCGTCGACGAAGCCGTCCCCGTCCGGAAGAACGAGGAGTGGGATCCCAAGGCGCTGCAGCAGCGGGTGCGCGAGCAGTTCAACGTCGAGATGAACTTCGAGGGGATGCATCCCGACAAGGAGAAGCTGCAGCTCGACATCTTCAACGTGGTGGAGAGGAAGCTCAAGACCAAGTTCGAGCTGCTCGGCGACGACTTCCGCCTCTATGCCCAGTGGCTCTATCTCAACACCATCGATCAGCTGTGGAAGGACCACTTGCTGCAGATGGACCATCTGCGCCAGGGCATCCACCTGCGTGGGTACGGGCAGAAGGATCCGAAGATCGAATACAAGAAGGAGGGGTTCGAACTCTTCCAGATCATGAAAGGCCGCATCTCCGCTTCGACCATCGGGATGATCATGCGCGTCGAGCCGGTGCAGCAGCAGGCGGCCGCGACGCCGCAGCCGGCGCAGGGACGCGCCTCGGGAACGCTGCCCCCCCTGCCGCAGCGGCGCGCGCAGCGGACGATCGAGACGCACGGCGAGTCACCCACCGCCTCGGGCGGGCAGGGCGGCACGCAGGTGCAGAACGAGACGGCGCCGATCGTGCGCGCCGGGCCGCGCGTGGGGCGCAACGATCCGTGCCCCTGCGGGAGCGGCAAGAAATACAAGAAGTGCCACCTGCCGCTGGAAGAGGGCGGCGCGGGCGCGGCTGAGTAGCTAAATCTCCATCCCCAGCGCGAGGCCGCCGCTGCCCGGCGCGACCGACAGCCGGCGCTGGTTGACCTTCACCGCCGTGCGGCCGATGAGGATGCCCAGCGAGCCGCCCAGGAGCACGTCGCTGGGCCAATGCCAGCCGCGCTTCATCACCGAGAGCCCGACCAGCGATGCCAGGCCGTAGACGAAGGGAGCGCTGGACGGGTACTCCGAAGCGATCACGGCTGCCGTGGCGAAGGCCGACATGGTGTGACCGGAGGGAAGGGCGTCGTCGCGCAAGCCGTTGAAGTAGCGCTTCCTCGTCTCGTCGGACTCGGGCCTCGACACCCGCAGGATCCGCTTGAGGAGCATGCTGGTGGCGGCGACCGAGACCAGCGCCTCGATGCCGGCCAGCGAAGTGCAGCGGGCGCGCTCGTCGCCGAAAGCGAAGGCGGCCATCACTCCCAGATCGAAGAGCCCGTGCCCGAGGTGGAGGGTGTAGTCGAAGACGTTCCGGCGCCGGACGCTCCAGCGGAGGTGGTGCAGTCGCCGGTAGAGTCGAGTGTCCGAGCGCAGGAGCGAGGCGGTGCCCTGCGCCGCGCCCGCGAGGATGTAGAGCGCGGGCTCGTCGAGATACAGCGGCCAGGCGACGACGGAGAGCGTGTCCTCGCCTGCGAGCGTGAACCGCTGGAGGACGGCGGGAGGCACCGATTCGGCGAGCGCCGCTCCGGAGAGGACCGCTGCCAGCGCGAGCGAGCGGACGAACAAGGCTTCTCTTTCAGGGGTTCCACGTCTGATGGCTGTGCACGCAGAGAGCGCCCCCCTCGCGGCGGCGGAAGATAGCATGGCTGACTGTTGGTGGGCGGTTCAGGCCACGGAGGCGGAGGATGCATCCTCCATCTCCGCACAGGATAGCCGAGGTGCGGTGGGCGGATCCGCGGTTTGGCGTTCCTCATCATGCGGGAGCGTGCTAGAGGTGAATCCGATGGGTGAGAAGTGACCGATCCGGTGGTCGTCGTGCCCTGCTTCAACGAGGCCCGGCGGCTGTCGCCGCAGGGTTTTCTGCCCCTCCTCGAGCGCGCCCGGATCCTCTTCGTCGACGACGGCTCCTCCGACGGCACCCTCGGCCTGCTCGATCAGATTGCGGAAGCGCTCCCGGGCCGGGCCTCCGTCCTCGCGCTGCCGGAAAACGGCGGCAAGGCCGAAGCGGTGCGGCAAGGTCTTCTCGCCGCCATCGCCTCCGGCGCTACGGTGGTGGCTTATCTCGACGCCGACCTCGCCGCGCCGGCCGACGAGATGGTGAGGC
This sequence comes from Deltaproteobacteria bacterium, assembly GCA_005879315.1. Lineage (GTDB taxonomy): Bacteria > Myxococcota > Myxococcia > Myxococcales > 40CM-4-68-19 > 40CM-4-68-19. Next base: position 54,981 of record VBLC01000037.1, read on the forward strand.
TCCTTTCTCTTCTCGAGGATCGGTCCCTCGAGGTCGCGCTCGGAGCGCGGGTCGGGCTCCTGGGCACTTGCATCGAGCGCCATCCCGCGCGCCACTACCTGGGCCGCGTCTTCGCCACGATGGCCTCGCTGATCCTCGACCTTCGCGTCTACGACACGCAGTGCGGGGCCAAGGCTTTCCGCGCCACCCCCTTGCTCAGGGCCGCGCTGGCCGCGCCGTTCCACGCGCGCTGGGCGTTCGACGTCGAATTGATCGGGCGGCTTCTTCTCGGCACCCAGTCGTTGCCGGGCCTGAGCGTGGAGCAGTTCGTCGAGATGCCGCTGCAGCGCTGGACCGACGTCCCGGAGTCGAAGTTGAATCTTTTCGGCGCGCCCAGCCTCGCGTTCGAGGTGTTGCGCATCCACTTCGCCTTGCGCAGGCTGCGGCAGGAGCAGGCAGCCTTTCCCGCGGCGCTGCCCAGCCCGCAGGACGGATCTTGAGGGCGCTGGCCGCCCTGCCCCAGGACGTCCAACTTCCCTCCGTCAACGCGAAGACCTCTGCGGCGGCGCGCTGGCTTTCTTCACCCTGGACGCTGCTCCTCGCCGTCGCCGTCCTGCGGGTTCCCGCCTTCGTCTATGGGGTGCTCGACATCGACGAGAGCGACTTCGCGCTCATCGCCCGCCGCATCGCGCAGGGGGCGATGCCCTACGTCGACATCGCCGACATCAAGCCGCCGCTCGCATTCCTCGCTTACCTGCCTTCGGGGATCTTCGAGAGCGTCCCGCTCTGGCCGATGCAGGCGGTCGCGGTCCTCTGGGTGGCCGCGACGAGCCTCGTCCTCCGCGCCGCCGCGCGCCGGATGACGGGCAGCGAAGTGGCGGGCTGGTGCGCGGCCTGGCTCGCGCTCGTCGCCGGTTTCTGCGAGCTGCCCAAGGTCTCCACCGAGATCCTCATGAACCTTCCCTCGGCGGCCGCGCTCTGGTTCTGGGTGCGCGCCGAGCAGGAGGAGGGCAAGTGGTTCGATCTGGCGGCGGGCGCGTGCATCGGCCTGGCGTCGCTCTTCCGGCACCAGGGCGCCGTGCTCCTGCTCTCGCTGGGCGCGGTGATGCTCGTGCGCGGGCGGGTGGGCCGGCTCCTTTCGATGGCCGCCGGATTCGCGCTTCCCTGGGGTCTGGCCGGGGGATTCTTCGCCGGGACCGGCCACTTCGCGGAATTCTGGGACTGGGTCGTGCGCCGCAACTTCCGCTACACCAGCCTGCACCAGGGATGGCTCGGGCGCTTCGCCGAAGGCGTGCTGCCTTCGCTCGCGGCGACGCTCGCCGCCTGGATCGTCGCCGTTCGCGCCTCCGCCGGCGCACTGCGAAGAGGGCCTTCGGCCATCGAGGCTGGTCTGATCGCCTCGCTCGCCGCCAGCTGCGCCGCCATCTGCCTCGGCGGCCGCTTCTACTCGCATTACTTCCTCCAGTTCATCCCCCTGCTGGCGCTTCTGGGGGCGGGCGAGGCGGCAGCGATGATCCGCAAGTGGTCGCGGACGGCGGCGGCGCTCTGCCTGTTGCCCGCGCTGGTCCTGGGCGGAGTCACCATCGGGCGAGGGATGGAGAATGGTTATCCCTGCCAGGAGCCGCGGGCGCGTCTCCTCGCCGGCTGGCTGGAGGAGAATACCCGGCCGGACGAGCGCCTGTTCATCTGGGGCCACTTCTCGCCCATCTACCTCATGTCGCACCGGCTGCCCGGCACGCGATACCTGACGACCTCGGTCCACGTGGGCAACTTCGACCCTGCCCACGTGCCGCCGGGATTCGATCTCTCGCCCTTCCGCTCGGACGCAGACGTCGCGCTCACCCTTTCCGATCTGGAGCGCAACCGCGTGCCGCTCTTCATCGACACCGCGCCCGCGGGAATCCACTCCTGGAACCGCGTGCCGCTCTCGACGGTGCCGGCGCTCGCCCGCTATCTCGCCGAGCACTACCGGCCGGTCGCCGAAGTGGCCGGGGCGCGCATCTACCGGCGCTCCCCCTGACCTTGCGGATCGGTCGCGATCCTGTTAGATCGCCCCTCCCCGCCGGCAGTTTGGCGGCGGCTGTTCTTTTGTAGTCCGGAGTCAAATTCACACACCTCCCGATCAGGGCGGGGTTCCCCCCATGGGGCCCGCTTTGGCGCGACGGAGGTGGAGGAGAAAAACGATGTTGGAGAACGTCCAGGCGCAGCCTCCCAATTCGCCCTCGCCGCCGCCCCCCGCCGGCGATGCCGGCATGCAGCAGGCGATGCAGCCCGCGCAGGGCATCACCATGCGCCAGCTGCTCGAGGCGGGCGTCCACTTCGGCCACCAGACCAAGCGGTGGAACCCGAAGATGAAGCCGTACATCTTCGGCGCGCGAAACGGCATCTACATCGTCGACCTGCAAAAGACGGTGCGGCTGGCGCGCGAGGCCTTCAAGTTCGTCAGCGACGTCTGCTCCAAGGGCGGAAGCGTGCTCTTCGTCGGCACCAAGAAGCAGGCGCAGGACGCGGTGGTCGAAGAGGCGACGCGCTCGGGTCAGTTCTATGTCGTCAACCGCTGGCTGGGCGGCACACTGACGAACTTCAAGACCATCAAGAGCGGCATCGACCGGCTGAAGACGCTGGAGAAGATGGCCGCCGACGGCACCTTCGAGAAGCTGCCCAAGAAGGAAGTGGCCCTGCTGCAGCACGAGATGGAAAAGCTGAAGCGGAATCTGGGCGGCATCCAGGACATGACGCGGCTGCCGGGCTGCCTCTTCGTCATCGATCCGAAGAAAGAGCACATCGCCATCCACGAAGCGTCGCGGCTGGGGATTCCCATCGTCGCGCTGGTCGATACCAACTGCGATCCGGAAGGGATCGATTACGTCATTCCCGGAAATGACGACGCCATCCGCTCGATCCGCCTCTTCTGCGCGAAGATCGCGGATGCCGCCATCGAGGGCAAGGCGCGCTATCAGGCGCACCACGCCGGCGAGCCGCAGCCTGCCGAGGATGCGGGTGAGGATCGCGATGCGGCCTCCGAACGGCGCGGCCGGCGCGATGGCCGTGGCGGTCGAGGTGGCGGTCGCGGCGGAGGGCGCATGGGCGAGCGGCGGCCGGTGCGCGTCGAGGGCGAGGGGGGACCCGGCCCCATCGTAGAGCGCAAGCCGACGCTGGCTGGCGAGGGCGAGCAGCCGGCCGCGGCCAGCGAAGAGAAGACCGAGGAATAGAAATGGATGAGGAGAAGAAGAAGACCGTCGAGATCACCTCGGCGATGGTGAAGGAGCTTCGCGAGAAGACCGGCGCCGGCATGATGGATTGCAAGAAGGCGCTCATCGAGTGCAATGGCGACCTGGAAAAGTCGATCGATTGGCTTCGCCAGAAGGGCCTGGCCAGCGCCGGCAAGAAAGCCAGCCGCAGCGCGACCGAAGGCGCGGTGGGCAGCTACATCCACCTGGGCGGGAAGATCGGCGTGATCGTCGAGGTGAATTGCGAGACCGACTTCACCGCCAAGAACGAGAAGTTCCAGGCGCTGGTGAAAGACATCGCCATGCAGATCGCCTGGAGCAATCCCGAGTACGTGCGCCGCGAGGACGTGCCCGAGGAGTGGCTCGATCGCGAGAAGGCGATCTATCGCGCCCAGCTGCACGAGCAGGGCAAGCCGGAGGCGATGATGGACAAGATCATCCCCGGCAAGATCGACAAGCGCCTCAAGGAGATCTGCCTGCTCGATCAGCCTTTCTTCCGCGATTCCGAGGGCAAGCGCAGCGTGCAGGACGAAGTCAACGCCGCGGTCGCCATCATCGGCGAGAACATCCAGGTGCGCCGTTTCACCCGCTACGTCCTCGGCGAGGGGATGAAGAAGGAAGCGAAAGACTTCGCCGCTGAAGTGGCCGCGGCGGTCAGCGCCGGCAAGAAGTAAGCTCGCCGTCCATGCAGCCGTTTCGCGCCGAGGTGGAACAGCGCTTCCGCGACCTGCGCGACCGGATCGTCGCGGGGCTCGAGGCGCTGGAGCCGGCGGGCGCGAAGTTCAATCGCCGCGCCTGGCAGCGGCCGGGCGGGGGCGGCGGCGAGATGAGCGAGCTGCGCGGCGAGCTGTTCGAGAAGGGCGGCTGCAACTTCTCCGCAGTCTCCGGCGAGCGATATCCCTTCGTCCCCGAAGGCGAAGGCGCGCCGGCCGCCGAAGAGCTTCAGGGCAAGCCATTCTTCGCCGCCGGCGTCTCGCTGGTGATGCACCCGCACAATCCCTTCGTCCCCGTCGTGCACATGAACGTGCGCTATCTCGCCGTCGGAAGCGATGTCGAATGGTTCGGCGGCGGAATGGACCTGACGCCCTTCAAGCCCTTCGCCGAAGACACCGCGCATTTCCACGGCGTCTTGCAAAAGGTCTGCGGGCCGGAGCGCTACGCGCGCTTCTCGCGCTGGGCGAAGGAGTACTTCTTCATCAAGCACCGCAATTCCGAGCGCGGCGTGGGCGGCATCTTCTTCGATTACCTGCGCGGGAAGGAGGACGGCGCCTTCGCCTTCGCCGTCGGCGATTCGTTCTTGCCCGCCTACGCGCCCATCGTCGAGAAGAGGCGCGGCCTGCGCTTCAGCGAGGCCGATCGCGCCGCCCAGCTCCGCTGGCGCGGCCGCTACGTCGAATTCAATCTCCTCTACGACCGCGGGACCATCTTCGGCCTCAAGAGCGGCGGCAACCCCGACGCGATCTTCATGAGCCTCCCCCCGCTGGTGAGCTGGTAAAGGAAAAGCTCCCGCCATTTTGCAGGATGACGAAGCGCGGGCTTCCCGGCGCGCGCAGCTCCGAGCCCAGCTTCGCCTCGGCTTCGCCGTCGCCCTCGTCGCCTTGGGCAAAGGTTCCGAAATGGATGGGGATGGTGACCTGGGCGTGAAGAACGCGCGCGGCCCTAACCGCGTCGCGCTGGTCGAGGTGGATCGGCGCGAAGAGCTCGCGCGGCGTTCCCGGCGCGATGGGCAAGAGAGCGAGCCGCGGCGCCCCGAAGCGGTCGGCGATCTTCTCGAAGTGCGGTCCGTAGCCGGTGTCGCCGGCGAAATAGACATCGCCGAAGCGGCTGCGCAAGAGGAACCCGAGCCAGAGACGCCCGTTGCCATCGCAGGCGCCGCGCCGGCAATTGTGACGCGCCGGCACGCCCCAGATGCGCAGCCCGCCGATCGGCGTCCATCTCCACCAGTCGAGCTCTGTCACGCGGCTGAGGCCGTACTGGGCGAGGAGGGCGGCTTGCCCGAGCCCGGCGACGATGCGCGGATGGTGCGCCGCCTCCAGGCTCTGCAACGTCGCCATGTCGAGATGGTCATAGTGATCGTGGCTGATGAGCACAGCATCGATATGCGGCAGATCCGTGAAACGCACGCCGGGCGGCCGGTGGCGGCTGCTGCCGAGATACGGAGTGGGGCCGGCGATGTCGCCCCAGATCGGATCGGTGAGCAGGTTCAGGCCGTCGATCTGGATCAGCACGGTCGCGTGATTGATGAAGGTGACGCGCAGCTCACCGTCGCCGACGTGGTCGGGCGGCGGCGGCGCGGGAGGCACGTCGATCCATTTCGGCCACCTGACGCGCACGCGTGAGATGGCCCAGCGGAAGATCGGACCTGCGCTCGGAGCCCCAGTGGGGATCTGGTTGAAGAACTTCTCACCGTCGAAGTTGCGCGTCCTGGGGCCGTGCCAGCGCGGTCCGGAAAATTCGCAGCAAGCGGAGAGCGCGCAGAGCGCGGCGATTGCCGGCAACCGTTGCAAAGCGCGCGCACCATAGCCGGTTGACATGGCTTTCGCGCGCGCCCTACAACCGCGCAGTCAAATGCCCGACCAGCTCGACGAACTGGCGGCGATCATCGCCGAGAAAGCTCTCCTCCGACTCCGCGCCCAGCGCGTGGGGCGCGAAGAGGCGACCTGCGCCGCTTCCGCTCCCGCGCCGAGAAGCGGGACGCCCGCGGAAGCTCCCAAGGAGTGCAATGACGGCGGCTGCGCTCCCTGCGAGGAGCTGGCATCTTGTAGTGCGCGCGAGATGTACAACATCGGCACCGCCCGCCTGACGCCGCTGGCCATCCGGACCAGCCGCGACCTCGCTCCATACATCGATCATACCTTGCTCAAGCCCGACGCCACGCGCGAAGAGCTGACCAGGCTCTGCGAGGAGGCGCGCAAATACGGATTCGCCACCGTCTGCGTGAACTCGGGCAACATCGCGCTGGTGAGGCGGCTGCTCGAAGGCAGCCCGGTCAAGCCCATCGCGGTGGTGGGGTTTCCCCTCGGCGCAGCCGGCACCGGCGCCAAGGCTTTCGAGACGCGAGAGGCCGTCCGCGCCGGGGCGCAAGAGATCGACATGGTCATCAACATCGGCCAGCTCAAGGCGAAGAACTATGCCTACGTGGAGTGCGACATCCGCGAGGTAGTGCAGGCGGCGAAGCCGCATCCGGTCAAGGTCATCCTCGAGACCGGCGCGCTCGCCCGCGACGAGAAGGTGATCGGCTGCGCGCTGGCCAAGGCGGCGGGTGCGGCCTTCGTCAAGACTTCCACCGGATTCGGGCCGGGCGGCGCCACCGCCGAGGACATCGCGCTGATGCGCCAGATCGTCGGCGACGACGTGGGGGTCAAGGCGAGTGGCGGCGTGCGCACCACCGCCGACGCGCAGCGGATGGTCGAGGCCGGCGCCAACCGCATCGGCGCCAGCGCCAGCGTGGCCATCGTCACGGGCGGAAGCGGCGGCGCGGGAAAGTACTGATGGCGGGGCGGTTCGCCGTCGTCGTCATCGACTCCTGCGGGGCAGGCGCGCTGCCCGACGCGGGCGAGTACGGGGACGCGGGATCGAACACGCTGGGGAATTGCGCCCGCAAGGTCGGCGGGCTGCAATTGGCGAATCTGCAAAGATGGGGTCTGGGAAACATCACCGAAATCGCCGGCTGCCCGCCGGCAGCGAAGCCTTTGGCGAGCTTCGGCCGCATGCAGGAACAGTCGCAGGGCAAGGACACCACCACCGGCCACTGGGAGATGATGGGCATCGTCCTCGACAAGGGCTTCACCACTTTTCCGCACGGATTTCCCGAGGAGCTGATGCGCGAGTGGTTGAAGCTCTCCGGCGCCCCCGGCTATCTGGGCAACAAGACGGCCAGCGGCACGGTGATCCTCGAGGAGCTGGGCGCGGAGCACGTGCGCACCGGCTTCCCTATCGTCTACACCAGCGCGGACAGCGTCTTCCAGATCGCGGCGCACGAGTCGCGCGTGCCCTTGCAGACCCTCTACAAATGGTGCGAGGCAGCGCGGGCGGTGGGAAAGCCGTATGGGCTGGCGCGAGTCATCGCCCGGCCCTTCGTCGGCGACGGCCCGGGCAAGTTCCAGCGCACCTACAACCGGCGCGACTTTTCGCAGCCGCCGCCAAAAGGAATGGTGCTCGATCTGCTCGCCGAGAAAGGCGTGCGGACGACGGCGGTGGGAAAGATCGCCGACATCTACGACAACCACGGCATCGCCGAGTCGGTGCACACCGAGGGCAACGCCGACGGCCTGCGCAAGACGCGCGAGATCTTGCAGTCGATGCCGCCGGGATTCCTCTTCGTCAACCTGGTCGACACCGACATGCTCTACGGCCACCGGCGCGATGCGATCGGCTACGCGCGGTCGCTGCGCGAGATCGACGTTGCCCTGCCAGGGATCGCGGCCGTGCTGCGCGAGGGAGACGTGCTGGCGCTCACTGCCGATCACGGAAACGATCCGACCTTCCCCGGGACCGATCATACGCGCGAGTACGCGCCGCTGATCGTCTACGCGAAGGAGCGATCGGCCGGCGCCGATCTGGGCGTGCGGCAGTCGTTCTGCGACCTGGGCGCGACCGTCGCCCAATACTTCGGCGTCGCCGCGCCGCGCGGCAGGAGCTTTCTTGGGGCGGTGGTCTAGGCGCGGCCGCCGAAAGGCGGCTTAGCGCCTACGCTTGTGGAATTGAACCTTGAGACGTTATGAGATGCGCTCCAATGTCCGAGGAGAGTCCGCCCGAGCGCGAGAAGGCGCCGCGCATCGAATCGCTCTTCAAGTTCACTCACGGCCACCGCGTCCGCTACGACGAGGTGGACGCGCAGGGCATCGTCGGCAACGCCAGCTGGCTCAACCTCTTGCAGTTGGGGCGCATCGAGTACCTGCGCTATCTGGGCCTGATGATGGAGGGCGGCACGCGCGCGCCGGTGCAGGCGGTGGTGCGGCGGACGGTGATCGATTATCTCGCGCCCGCGCGCTTCGACGACCCGCTCGCCATCCGCGTGCGCACCGCACAGATGGGCAACCGCAGCGCGCGCATCGAGTACCTCGTCGACAACGTCGAGACCGAGCTGCGGCCGGTCGTCGCCGAGACCGTCGTGGTCTGCGTCGAGCTGGCCACCATGCGCAGCTTTCCCTGGCCGGAAGTCTGGCGCGAGCGGATCCGGGAGTTCGAAGGGGACGACCTGCAGGTCGGGCAGCGCTAGCCGCAACGAAAAGGAGCACCAGCACGGGCTCGACATCGAGCACGAAGACGAGAACGAGAACGACCAGGCGAATTGATCCGCATCGGGCTCAGCGGCCCTCAGGCTCGTAGGGCACGCCGTCGGCGGCGGGAGCGCGGGTGCGGCCGATGCCGAAGGCGAGAACCAGCAGCGTGAGGAAGTAGGGCAGGGCGAGGAAGATTCCCTCGAGGCGCAGGTCGGCGGCGTGCAGCGAGAACGACAGCTGTCTTTGCAGCGCGTCGGCCGCAGCGAAGAAGAAGGCCGCCCCGGCTGCTCCGAGCGGCGTCCACTTGCCGAAGACCATCGCCGCCAGCGCCATGAATCCCTGCCCGGCCGGCATGCGCGAGTCGAACTGCCCGAGGATGCCCACCGAGAGGGTCGCGCCGCCCAGACCGGCGAGCGCGCCGCTGCCCATCACGCAGAGAGCGCGCAAGGGCAGCACGCGCACGCCCAGCGTCGCGGCCGCGCGCGGATGTTCGCCCACCGCGCGCACGCGCAGGCCCACGGCAGTTCGCGAGAGCCAGAGATGAAAGAGCACGGGGAGGAGAAGCGCCGCATACGCCATCGCGGTATGGCCGAAACGATCGCGCGGCAGCGCCGGCGCGGGCGGGCTCACGCCGGCCGAGCCGAAGACCGACTGCAAGAGGTAGGTCACCAGGCCCAGCGCGACGAGATTCAAGGCGATGCCGCTCACGACCTGGTCGGCGCGGAAGCGGAGCGACAAGAGAGCGTGCACTGCAGCGGAGGCGGCTCCCGCCAGCGCGCCGCAGAGAAGGCCGACCCAGGGCGAGCCGGAGAAGATCGAGCCGGCCGCTGCGGCGAAAGCGCCGAAGCGCATCATCCCCTCCAGGCCGATGTTCACCACGCCGGCGCGCTCGCTCAAGACCCCTCCCAGCGCGGCGAGCACCAGCGGGGGAGCGAAATCGAGGATGGCGTTCACGGCTGCACCGTCGGAACCGGCGTGGTGGAAGCTGCGGGCTGCGGCGTCGGGCGCAGCTTTGCGAAGAGCGGCTGGAAGATGCGCGGCGCCGCCACCAGGAGGACCGCCATGCCCTGGATCAGCTCGGCGAAGCTGGGATGGATTCCGACCAGCTGAAGGCGCGTGGCGCCGGCCCGGATGGCGCCGAAGAAGATCCCGGCCAGCGCCGTCCCCGCAGCGGTGCCGCCGCCCACCAGCGCCACGGCGATGCCGTCGAAGCCGTAGCCGGTGCGGAAGACACCCGGATACTTGTGCTCGGTGCCGAGGATGAGCAGCCCGCCGGCGAGGCCCGCCAGCGCGCCGGAGAGCGCCATCGCCTCGCAGATGCGCCGGCCGGCGGGGATGCCGGCCGCGCGCGCCGCTTCCTGGCCGGCACCGACGGCGCGCCATTCGAATCCGCGGCTGGTGCGGGTGAGCAGGAACCAGATGCCGGCGGCGACGATCAGCGCGAGGGGGAATCCGACGTCGAGCCGGCTCTGCGAAAAGAAGCGCGGCAGCCAGGCGGCGCGCTCGATCGGCTCGGTTCCAGCGACGCTGATCGACGCGGTTCCTCCCGCGGCGAGCGGTCCAGCGACCAGCCAGCCGTGCACCAGATGGATGGCGATCCAGTTGAGCAGGATGGTGCTGATCACCTCGTGCACGCCGCGGCGCACCTTGAGCACGCCGGGGAGGAAGCCCCACACGGCGCCGGCCGCGGCCGCGGCGCAGAGGCAGAGCGGCCAGGGGCAAACGCGGCCTGCGACCGCCGCCGCCAGGCCGCCCCAGATGAGCTGTCCTTCGGCGCCGATGTTGAAGAGGCCGACGGTGAAGGCGACCGCGACGCTCAGGCCGGTGAGAATCAGCACCGCGGACTTGATGGCGGTCTCGCCGAAGGGACCCGGTCCGCCGAGCGCGCCGGAGATGAGGTAGCCGAAGCCCGCCAGAGGATCGCGGCCCGTCGAGGCGATGGCGAGGAAGGAGAGAACGAGCGAGACCGTCACGGCGGCGATGGCCGACCAGAGTGGATCGCGCGCAGGGGCGAAGATTTTCGCGCGCAGCTCAGGCACCTGGCTGCCCCAACATCATGCGGCCGAGATGCTCGTCGCTGGCCGCGGGCGGCGCATCGCCCATGGCGCGGCCCTCGTAGAGGACGAGGATGCGGCGGCAGACGAAGCGCAGCTCGTCGAGATCGAGGGAGATGAGCAGGATGCCGGCGCCTTTCGCGGCGGTCTCGCGCAGCGCATCGTGTACCCGCCGGGCCGCGCCGAGGTCGAGGCCGCGGGTCGGCTGCACGGCGACGACGAGCCGCGGCGTTGGACCGCCGGCGAGCTCGCGGGCGGCGACGACCTTCTGCTGGTTGCCGCCGGAAAGATCGGCCGCTCGCGCGAGCGGCTCAGGCGGCCGAACGTCGAAAGCGGCGATGAGCGCGCGCGCCTTCGCACTGCGGCCCTTGCGGTCGATGAGCGCGCCGCGCGCGTAGGGCGGCGCGCGCTGGTGGCCGAGGGCGAGATTCTCCTCGACGCTGAGGGGCAAGCAGAGCGCGCGGCGGTGGCGATCTTCGGGGAGGTGCACGACCCCCGCGGCGCGGGCGGCGGCGGGAGTGCGCGCCCATCCTTCGGCGCCGTTCAACCGGAGGGAGCCGCTCGAGGGGCGCAGGCCGGTCAGGACTTCGGCCAGCTCGGACTGTCCATTGCCGTCGACTCCGGCGACGCCGAGGATTTCGCCGCGGGCGAGATTGAAAGAGAGGCCGTGCAGGGCGGGGCGGCCGCGATCGGAGAGGCAGGCGAGGTCGCGGGCTTCGAAGAGGATGTCAGACCCGCGTGATGGAATTGCAGTTGGGTGGGGCACGGGAGCCCCTTGTCTAGAGGGCGCGGAAAAAAGCCCGAGCTCCGCCGCCTCCGGCGCCGCCGCAAGCGGCTTCCCCATCACCGCCTCGGCCAGCTGCCCCGCGCTCGTCTCGGTACGCGGCGTCAGCTGCACCAGTCGCCCGCGCCGCAACACCGCGATGCGGTCGGCGACGGCCAGCACCTCGCGCAGCTTGTGAGAGATGAAGATCACCGCTCGCCCGCCGGCCGCCAGCGCGCGCACGGTGCGCACCAGCTCGTCCGCCTCGCGCGGGGCCAGGACCGCCGTCGGCTCGTCGAGGATCAGCACGCGCGCGCCGCGCCAGAGCTGCTTGACGATCTCCACCCGCTGCTGCGCCGCGACGCCGAGCATCTCGACCCGCGCGCCGACGTCGAGCTCAAGCCCGAAGCGCTCTGCCGCCTCACGGACCTCGCGGCGCGCCCGCTCGCCGTCGATCACGCCGAGCGATCGCCGCGGCTCGCGGCCCAGCACGACATTCTCCCAGACGGAGAGCGGCCCGACGAGCATGAAGTGCTGGTAGACGACGCCGATGCCGGCGTCGATCGCGGCGCGCGGATCGCCAGGCGGCAGCGGAGCACCGAAAGCGCGCACCTCGCCGGCGTCGGCGCGATAGAGGCCGCAGGCCACCGAGATCAATGTCGACTTGCCCGCCCCGTTCTCGCCCACCAGCGCCAGCACTTCTCCCGGCGCGACCGAAAACGACACGCCATCCACCGCCGCCGCGCCGCCGAATCGCTTGACGATGCCCGACAGATCGAGGGCGTTCACGGCCTCGCTGCCACCGCGTGGGCGAGGCCGAGCTCCGCCGGGTCGGGCGGCTTGAACCTGGCGAGCTCATCGAGCGTCCCCGGCGGGCGCACCTTGCCGGCGATGATCGCGGCGCGCAGCCTCTCCACGTCGGCGAGCGCGGCGCTGCGCATCTCGGGCGTGATGGCCGCGATCGCGTCGCCGCCGGCGGGGGCAAGCCCCACTCCTCCCTCGCGCAGCCCGAGCACCACGTCGCCGCCGGCGAACTTCCCCTCGAGCACGTCCTTGACCGCGAGATACACCGCCAGATCGGCGTGCTTCACCATGCTGGTCAGGACATTGTGCGGCGCGACGTGCGACTGATCGCTGTCGACGCCGATGACCAGCTTTCCCGCCTGCTGTGCAGCCTTGATCACGCCCAGTCCGTCGAGGCCCGCGCCGTGGAAGACGATGTCGCAGCCGCGCGCGTACAGATCTTGCCCCACTTCGATGCCCTTCTTCTCGTCGTCGAACGTTCCGGTGTACGCGACCAATACCTGCGCCTGCGGATTCACGGCTCGCGCTCCGGCGCGATAGCCCGCCTCGAACTTGCGGATGAGAGGCAGCTGCATGCCGCCGACGAAGCCGATCTTCCCGCTCCTGGTCAGCTCTCCGGCGAGCGCTCCGGCGAGCATGCTCCCTTCGTGCTCGCGAAAGACCACCGCGCGGACGTTGGGCACGGTCGTCGGCCTTCCCGATCCATCGAGCACCGGGCTGTCGATGAGCAGGAACTTCGCCGAGGGATTGCGCGCCGAGACCGCGCGCACCGCCGGCTCCATCATGAATCCGACGGCGATCACGAGCTCGGCGCCCTGGTCGACGAGGAGCTGCAGGTTCGGCTCGTAATCCTCCTGCGCCTTCCCCGAGAGCACCAGCGGCGGCGGAATGGGCAGATGGGGCGGATGCAGCTCGAGCTTCTCGTACTCCGCATCGGGCAGCGGCTGGTAGCCGCGCGCGGTATAGCGCAGGCCCGCGGCCATCGCCTCGAGCCCGCGCAGAGCACCGTCGTTGAACGACTGATCGCCGCGGCCGCCCACGTCGAGCGCCAGGCCGATGGTGTGCTCCGCTTGCTTCTTCTTGCAGGCGAGGGCGAGCGCGGCCGCGCAGACGCACAGGGCGATCCGCTTCATGGCCGCACTCTAGCAGAGACGACGCGCCCGCCCTCGAGAGACGGGGCGGGCGCTCGAAGGCCTCAACTTGCGTCAGCGAGGAGCGCTGCTCTCCGTGCCCGAAACTCCCGCGTCGGCGCCGACCGCGGCCGAGCCACCGAGGGTGGTTCCAGTGGTGGGATTGCCGCTCGCGCTGGTGCCGATGGTCGCGTTTCCGCTCGCGCTCGTTCCGGTCGTGGCCGAGTTGTCGGTCGGGGTGCCGGTCGTCGCGGAGTTCTGCGTGCCGGTGCCGTTGCTCACGCCGCTGCTCCCCACGGTGCCGGTCGTCCCCGTCGTCCCGCTGGTGCCGACTGTGCCGGTCGTCCCCGTCGTCCCGCTCGTCCCGACTGTGCCGGTCGTGCCCATCGTTCCGCTCGTGCCGACAGTGCCTGTCCCGCTCGAGCCAGTCGTGCCCGTTCCGGTCGTCCCTTGTCCGCTGGTAGTGCCGGCGGTGCCGGTGCTCCCCGCCGTTCCTCCTGTCGTCTGCGCCGCGGCGCTCGCCGCCAGAAGAGCAGCCGCAGCCGCGACGCTCGAAACAATCTTCCACAAGTTCATCGCTTCCTCCTTTGCGCAGCACCATGGGGATCGGGCGGAGGAGTGTCGAGGGACCGCCAGCCGCGCGCTTGTCCGTGGAGCTACCCGCCGGGGGCACCTGCGTATGGACGGCCACGGCCAGCGGCCTCAGAGCAGGTTCTCCAGATCCGCAGGCTCCGTGACGGGCAGCTTGCATGCGCCGCGCACGCAGACGTAGGCGGTGGTCCTGCCGCCCTGAGCGGGCCGATCTCGAGCCAACGGCGTTGCGGGCGGGGCGCCATCCTCGTGGCGGATGAGCACCTGCGAGGGAGCAAAGCGCGGCCGCAGCAGATCGAGCAGCAGCGCATCGGACGAGCCCCGAGGCCTCACCAGCACCACCTCGCGCGCCTCGCCGAGGAAGAAATCGACCGCGAGCAGCATCTCGCCCAGCGCCGCCGGCGCGCCGGCGAGCAGCGCGCCAAAAGAGCTGAGCAGCTTCTCCGCCTGCTCGCGGTAGGTGCTCTCCGAAGTGATCGCCTCGAGCCGCAGCAGGGTGAGCGCCGCGACCGAATTTCCCGTCGGCTCGGCCCCGTCATAGGCGGGTTTCTCCCGCGCCAGCAGCGCCTCGTGATCGGCGGGCGTGCGATAGAAGCCTCCGGCGGGATCGGCGAAGCGGCGCGCGAGCGCCTCGTGCAGCCGCACCGCGGTCTGCAGCCGGCGCGGCTCGCCGGTCGCCTCGAAGAGATCGACCAGCCCCGCGGCAAGAAAGGCATGATCCTCGAGCAGCCCCGCGTGCCTGCCGGTGCGCCGGAGATTCCCATCCGCGAAATGCCTCTCGAGCACCGTGTCCGCCGCGCGCGCCGCGCGGTCGAGGTAGTCCTGCCGCGAGAGCGCCAGCCCTGCCCGGGCGAAGGCGGAGATCATCAGCCCATTCCAGGAAGTGAGAATCTTCGTGTCGGTCGAGGGCGGCGGCCGCCGAGCGCGGGCGGCGTAGAGCTTCGGCCGAATCTTGTCGAGAAAGGCCTGGTCGCTCTCGTCGGGCACCCGCGCGAGCGAGAGCACGTTCTTGCCTTCGAAGTTTCCCTCTTCGGTCACCTGGAAGACCTGCGCAGCGCGGGCGGCGTCCTCGCCCAGCACCTCGCGCAGCTGCGCCGGCGTCCAGACGAAGAAGGTTCCCTCTTCGCCTTCGCTGTCGGCGTCGGTCGCGCTGAAAAACGCGCCGGTGGCGTCGGTCATCTCGCGCGCCACGTAGTCGAGAACCTCGGAGACGATGCGGCGGAAGAAGGCGCTCCCCGTCGCCTGCCAACCCTCGAGATAGGCGAACGCCAGGAGCGCGTTGTCGTAAAGCATCTTCTCGAAGTGCGGCACCAGCCAGTGCGCGTCGGTCGAGTAGCGATGGAATCCGCCGCCGACCTGATCGTACATGCCGCCGAGCGCCATCTTCTCCAGCGTGAGCACGGCCATGCGCAGCGCCTGCTCGTCCCCTGTTCTCTTCCAATACCGGAGCAGGAAACGCACGTTCATGCTCGAGGGAAACTTGGGCGCGCGCCGCACGCCGCCTTCGCGCGGATCGAAGACCTCGGCGTAGTAGCTCATCGCGCCCTGCAGAACGTGAACGCCGGGCAGCCCGCTGGGCTGATCGGCGGCGAGGCTTTGCTTCACCGCCTGCGCGATTTGCTCGGCGGACTTCGCGGCCCGCTCGCGCTCCTCGCGATAGACGCGCGACAACTCCAGAAGAATGCTCTTGAAGCCCATGCGCGCGCCGCGATCGCCGTCGCGCGCCGGGAAGTAGGTGCCGCCGAAGAAGGGTTTGCCCTCGGGCGTGAGGAAGACGCTCATCGGCCAGCCCCCCTGTCGGGTGAGCATCTGCACGGCCTGCATGTAGATGGCGTCGACGTCGGGCCGCTCCTCGCGGTCGACCTTGACCGGAATGAAATGCTCGTTGAGCAATTCTGCGATGTCGGGCGACTCGAACGACTCCTCCTCCATCACGTGGCACCAGTGACAGGTGGAGTAGCCGACGCTGAGGAAGATGGGTCGGTCGAGCTTTTTCGCCCTGGCGAAAGCCTCCTCGCCCCAAGGATGCCAGTCGACCGGATTGTGCGCGTGCTGCAGCAGATAAGGGCTGGTCTCCAGAGCCAGCCGGTTGGTCCAGCGCGGCGAACCGTCCTCGCGGAGATGATGCGTGCGGAACTCGCGTCGCGCGGCGACCGCCTGCGCGAGCCGTGCCGAGAGATCGGCATCGAAAGGCTGCGCGCCCGGTCCAGGCTCGACGGTCGCCATGCGATCTTCTACCCTGCGCGGTTCATGCGCGCCTACGACTTGATCCGCAAGAAGCGCGACGGCGGACAGCTGACTGCGGAAGAGCTGCAGTACCTCGTCTGGGGCGCGACCAGCGGCGGCGTCGCCGACGAGCAGCTCGCTGCGTTTCTCATGGCGGTCTTCTTCCGCGGCATGGAGCTCACCACCGAGCTGCCCGCCTGGTTGCGGGCCATGCTCCACTCGGGACAGGTGCTCGATCTCTCGGCCATTCCCGGCCGCAAGGTCGACAAGCACTCCACCGGCGGCGTGGGTGACAAGATCTCGCTGGCGCTCGCGCCGGCGGTCGCGGTCTGCGGCGTGAAGGTGCCGATGGTCTCCGGCCGCGGCCTGGGCCACACCGGCGGCACGCTCGACAAGCTGGAGAGCATCCCTGGCTTCTCCGTCGATCTCTCGCTCGCCCGCTTCGTCGAGCTGGTCAATCGGCTCGGCGTCTGCCTCATCGGGCAGACCCAGGAGATCGCTCCGGCCGACCGAAAGCTGTATGCGCTGCGCGACGCCACGGCGACCGTCGAGTCGATGCCGCTCATCGCCTCCAGCATCTTGTCGAAGAAGCTGGCCGAAGGCATCGATGCGCTGGTGCTCGACGTCAAGGTGGGCCGCGGCGCGTTCATGAAGACGCTGGAGGAAGGGCGCTTGCTCGCGCGCACCATGGTCGATCTCTGCCGCGCGCTGGGCCGCGGCTGCGTCGCGCTGCTCACCGACATGGATGCGCCGCTGGGGAGAGCGGTGGGCAACGCCGTCGAGGTGCGCGAGGCCATCGACGTCCTGCGCGGCGGCGGTCCGCCCGACGTGCGCGAGCTGACGCTGCAGCTCGGCGCGGAGATGCTGCTCGCCGGCGAAGCGCCCGGCGTCGGCAATGATCCATTGCTGGCTCGCCTCCGCATCGAGACCGCCCTCGCCGACGGCGGCGCGCTCAAGCGCTTCCTGATGCTCGTCGACGCGCAGGGCGGCGACGCTTCGGCCATCGAGGATCCCTCGCGGCTGCCGCAGCCGAAAGCGAGACGCGAGGTGCGCGCCGATCGCTCCGGCGTCATCGAGGCGCTCGATGCCGAGCTGGTCGGGCTGGCCGCCGTCGAGCTCGGCGCCGGCCGCGCCCGAAAGGAGGACGCGGTCGATCACGCCGCCGGCCTGCTCTTGAGAAAGCACCTCGGCGAAGAAGTCCGCGCCGGCGAGCCCCTGGCAGAGCTGCACGCCGCCACCGCGTTGCGCCTCGACGCGGGCGAGGCCCGATTTCGCGCCGCGGTCGCGATCGGCGATCGGCGGCCGCAGCGCCGGCCTTTGGTCATCGAACGAATCGGCTAAAGCCCCAAGAACCGGGCCCAGGCCCGGGTTCGTACTCGGTTGCGGGTACGGGGACGCCAACGGGCCCGGCCGAACCCGTCGGCGTACCCGTCCGCGAACCCGAGTACGCGCCCGGACCCCGGCCCGGCAGTTGTGGTTACACTCCGGAGAAATGCGCATCCTCTACGGCGTCGTCGGCGAGGGCATGGGCCATGCCGTCCGCTCCCGCGTCGTCCTCGACGAGCTGGTCAAGTCCCACGACGTGCAGGTGGTGGTCTCGGGCCGCGCCCACGACTATCTCGCCCAGCGCGCCGGCGAGCACCTCGCGGTGAAGAAGATCTGGGGCTACACCATCGTCACCGAAGACAACGAAGTGCGGAATTTCAAGACGCTCCTGGCAAACCTGAAGGGCGCCTTCACCGGCGGCTGGCCGAAGAACATCAAGGCCTACTTCGACATCGCCGATCGCTTCCGCCCCGAGGTCGTCGTCTCCGACTTCGAGAGCTGGAGCTACCTCTACGGCATGAACCACCGCCTTCCGGTCGTCTCCGTCGACAACATGCAGATCATCAACCGCTGCAAGCACGACAAGGAGATCACGCGCGGCGAGGAGATGTCCTTTCAGATCGCCAAGGGATTCATCAAGACCAAGCTGCCCGGCGCCTATCATTATTTGATCACGACGTTCTTCCGTCCGCCGGTGCGCAAGCGTCGGACCACGCTGCATCCGCCCATCTTGCGCCCCGCGATTCTCGCCGCGCGGCCGGAGTCGGGTCGGCATCTGCTCGTCTACCAGACGTACACGACGCACAAGGATCTGCCCGAGCTGCTCCGGCGGACGGGACTCGAATGCCGCATCTACGGTCTGCGCCGGGACCTTGCGGAGGACCAGCGCGAGGGAGATCTTCTCTACCGCCCTTTCAGCGAGCAGGGCTTCATCGAAGACTTGCGGACGGCGCGCGGAGTCGTGGCGAGCGGCGGATTCACGCTGATGGGAGAGGCGGTCTACCTGCACCGCCCCATGCTCTCCGAGCCGGTGGCGAAGCAGTTCGAGCAGATCCTCAACGCCCGCTACCTGCAGAAGGAAGGCTACGGCCTCTGCGCCGAGGAGATCACTCAGGAGAAGCTGGGCGAATTCCTCGAGCGCATCCCCGAATTCGAGCGGAACCTGTCGCGCTATTCGCAGGACGGCAACGAGGATCTGCTCGCCAAGCTGGAAGAAGTGCTCCAGCGCGCGGCCCGCGGCGAACCCGCCGAAGCCGAAGCCTGAGCTACTGCGCCTCGGTGGCGATGGCCAGCCGCTCGACGCCGACCGACTTGGCGGCCTCCATGACCTCGACCACCCGGCCGTGCGCCACGCCCGTGTCGGCCTGGATGATCACCTGCGCGTCGGGCGCGTCCTTGACCAGCGCGCGGAGCCGCTCGGTCAGGGAGGGGATGTCGATGCTCTTGCCCTCGATGACGGTGGTGCCGTCCTTGAGAATGGCCACGGGAAAATCGCGCGGCTGCACGTGCAGCTCCTTGGCGGCGCCTTTGGGCAGGTCGACGCGCACGCCGGTGCCGCCGCCCTGGGCCTGCTCCACCACGATCGACGACCCGACCATGAAGATGATGAGCAGCACGAGGAAGATGTCGGTCAGCGGCGTGATGTTGATCTCGCTGAAGACCGACGGCGCGAACTCCTCGTCGTCGTGGTGATGCGATTTGCCGGGGCCGCTGATGGCCACTCAGGCGCGTCCTGTCGCGGGAGCGCGGGCCTGCGCCGAGGCCGCCTCGGCGGAGGTGCTGACCGCGCGCGGACCCTGCAGGGCGGCGGTCAGTTCGGCCGCGTGGTCGACGACCACTTCGGTCAGCTCGTCCGAGCGCAGCGTCATGTCGAAAGCTTCCTTGGAGATGCGCGCCTGGAAGATGTTGAAGAGCACCACCGCCTCGACTGCCACGGCGATGCCGCCCGCGGTGGTGATGAGCGCCTCGGAGATGGCCGGAGCCACGACCGCGAAACCGCTCTGGCCGGTCATGCCGATCTGCCGGAAGGAGCCGAGAATGCCCACCACGGTGCCGAAGAGCCCGACGAAGGGCATCACCGCGCCCAGCGTCCCCAGCACCCAGAGTGGCGCACGCAGGGCCTGGATCACCTCGCGCCTCGCCCGATCGACCGCGTCGGCGACGCGCTCGGGCTTGTTGGCCCGATCGAAGGCGGCCCGGTAGAGGGCTGCGGTGGGGACGTGCGAGCGGTCGCTCTCGTGCAGCGCGAGGGTCGCCTCGCCCCGCAAGAGCGCGCGGACGATCTGCTCGTGCAACTCGCGCGCCTTGGTGGCGAATCCGCGCAGGAAGAGGGCGCGCTCGACGCCGATGAGCACGGCGGCTACCGACCCGAGCAGGATGATCACCTTGGTGATCACCATGACGGTGCCGCCGGTCTTGAGCACCTCCAGGACCTCGTTCATATGCGGTGTGTAACACGGCCCGAGGCGGGCTTCCTCCCAGCGTGGTAGATGACCGCCATGTCGTGGACCGAGCTTGCGCTGGAATGCGCTCGATTCGCTCGCCCGCGTCTCCGGCTTTCGCCGGAGGAATCGCCCCTGGCGGTCATACTCGGCTCAGGCCTGGGGGGCTTCGCCGACCAGCTGGCGGGGGCGCGGGCGCTGCCCTTCAGCGAGCTGCCGGGCTTTCCCCCTGCTACGGTCAAGGGACACAAAGGGCGGCTCGTCTATGGGCAGCTGGGACAGACGCCCGTTCTCGCCTTGCAGGGGCGGCTGCATGGCTACGAAGGCCACGATGCCGCGACGGTCGCCTTCCCTGCCCGCGTGCTGGGGACTCTCGGGGCTCGCGCGCTGCTGGTGACCAACGCGGCAGGGGCCATCAATCCCACGTTTGCGCCAGGCGACCTGATGCGCATCGCCGATCACATCAACGCGACGGCCCAGAATCCTCTGGTGGGTCCGGGCGAGGAGACGCTGGGGCCGCGCTTTCCTGACTTGTCCCGGGCGTACGATCTGCGCCTCGCGGCGGCATTGGAGGAGGCGGCGAAGCAGCTGGGCCAGACGTTGCGCGCCGGCGTGTACATCCAGGTGAACGGCCCCTCCTACGAGACGCCGGCCGAAGTGCGGATGGCGCAGACGCTGGGCGCTGACGCGGTGGGCATGAGCACCGTGCCGGAAGTCATCGCCGCCGCGCAGATGGGGCTACCGGTTTGCGGCATCTCCTGCATCACGAACCTCGCGGCGGGAATCTCGCAGCACCCGCTGACCCACGAGGAAGTCGTCGAGGTGGCGCGTCAAGCGGAGGGAAAGTTCAGCGACCTGTTGCGCGCCTTCCTCCCCCGCGCCTTCGCCGCCGTGCCGCCGCGCAAACCCCTCGCTTGAAAGTGGCCCGCGCGCTGGCGGCGAGTATCCTTCCGCAGGATGACTCGCAAGACGCCGCATGACCGGCTGCCGGTCTTGCTTCGCGCAGCGGCCCGCGCGCGCGAGCGCGCCTACGCGCCTTATTCCGGATTCCGGGTCGGCGCGGCGGTGCTCGCCGAGGGCCGCATCCACGCGGCCGGGAACATGGAGAACAGCTCCTACCCGCTCTCGATCTGCGCCGAGCGCAATGCGGTGGCGATGGCGATCGCCGCGGGAGCGAGAAGGATCGACGCTGTCGCCATCGTCGGCGGCACGAAGCGGCCCGCCGCGCCCTGCGGCGGATGCCGCCAGGTATTGGCCGAGTTCGCCTCGCCGGACGCGCCGCTCGTCTATGCCTCTCCCGACGGCCGCAGCGTCACTACTACCGTGGGCGCGCTTCTGCCCTCGTCGTTCGGCCCCGACGACGTCATGGGGGCGGCTGCGGGATCCATGAGCACTTTGCGAGGTCCGTCTGGCAGCTCTCGAAGTGCAGCTCGGTCCCGCGGCACTCGAAGTAGCGGCCGACGACGTTCGCCATGAACTGATCCATGTCGAAGGGCTTGCTCGGCTGCGGATTGAAGAAGCCGTGCTGGCCCGTGCGATTCAGATAGGGGATCATCAGCGCCGACATTCCCGGCATCGACTGCGCCGCCGCGCCGCCGGAGGCCGGCGCGCTCGAGGCGCAGGCCGAGGTGTTCGTCGACCAGCAACCCGAGATGATCGGCGAACGCACCGACAGTGGGCAGGGGCGCTTGACGGAGGTCCGCACCAGCTGCTGGCGCAAAGGCGGGGTCAGCCGCGGCGCGTCCAGGCCGTCGCTGCAATTGCCGCCGCTGCTGTCGCAGGAGTAGCCCGTCGGATCGATGAGGACGTCGCCCATGCATGTCGCCGGCGGGTCGCAGCGCACGTGACCGGGCAGCGCCGCGTAGACACCTCCTGCGGGGTCGTCGAATCGATGCGTGCCCGGCACGCCTTCGACGACACCGGCGCGGACCAGCACCTGATCGATCGGGATGCCGTACGACGGATCGGTCTGGCTCATCTCGACCAGCCGCGCGGCGCGCGCGAGCGCGATGCCGGTGTTCACCGGCACCCCGGGGTCGCCCGAAGTGACGGTGATGAGCACGTTGCTGGGCCCTGCAGGCGGGTCCAAGACGGTCGATTGGGGCAGGGGATCGAAGAAGTAATGGGGTGCATAGGTGACCGGATCGCCCGGCTCGAGAATCGTCTGCGACAGCTGCATGAGCCGGCGGAACTCGGGGGTGTTGCGCGAAGTGCCGTAGCCGCGCGAGGGCGAGACGAGCGCGTCGCCGGGGTTGTAGTCGACGCCGTAGAAGCGCGAGTGCGCCTGGAAGGTGTCGAGGGTCTGTCCCGAGGTGAGCAGCAAAATCTGGAGTCGATCTCCCGGCTGCAGCACCTCTACCTTGACCGTCTCCGGCAGAGACGGGTCGGTGCTCGGCGTGCGCGCCGCCCGCAGCGAGGGCCAGTCGGCCGCGATCGGCAGCCGCAGCCGTCCTTGCGCATCAGCCATGCCGAAGGAGCAGCCGTCGATCTTCGCGCCGCCGCTGCAGTCCGCGGTCGCCGTGGTCTGGGAGAGGTTGCGGACCATCACGCGGTCGAAAGGCGCGAGCGTCAGGGGCGCGATGGGCACGTCGCGCTCGTGGTTCAAGTCCTGCAGCACCAGGACCAACATCGGCTTGGCGTCGGTCGCGTTGGGATCGCAGGCGCCGAGGGGCAGCTTCGTCTGCGGATCGATCGGACCTCCCGAAGGGCTGAAGGGGCAGGTGGCGACGAGCGGCCCGAACAGCTCGAGGAAGATCGCCTGCACGACCGTGTCGAGGGTCGAGCGGAGCCCCACGTCGGCCAGTCCGCCCGCGGAGCTGACCGGCGCCGCCGCGACGATAGCCGGCTCGACCGCCGGCAGGATGCCGGTCAGGATTCCGCCCAGCGAGATGCCGAAGACGAAAGTGTCGCCGCCCGGGTTGACGTCATTCGACTTGAAGATCACGCAGTTGCCGCTGCTGCTGCCCTGCGGGATGCTGCACTGGAGCCCGCCGGGGCACAAGACGGGTGGGATGCTCGACGGACTGCAGGTGATCGGATTGGCAGAGGGGGGCACGTCGAAAGGAAAGGAGGCCGGCCCGCCAATGTCGGGGATGCCGTCTCCGTTGAAGTCGCCCGCCGCGAGCACCTGTCCGCCCTGGACCATCTTGCCGGTGCCGTCGAACGAGCGCAGCACTCGCACCAGCTGCATCCAGTCGACGATCGACTGCCGGACCGCGTCGCGGGTGTGGAAGGTGTCGGCAGTCCAGAAGTCGCCGCCAGGGTCCTTGACGCCGTCGTAATCGAGGTCGCGCGCGCGGCCCCTGAAGACGGCCGCGGCGAAGGCATCGAGCCCGTGGTTGTGGGCGATGGCCCGCGCGGCCACTTCGACCGCAGGGTCGAGCCCGAGGCCGTGGCCGTAGGCGTCAATGGCGATGGTGGCGAGGCCGAACTTGGCGAAGGTGCCGGCGAAGCCGAGGACTTCCTCGAACCGCGTCGAGGTGTATCCGTGCCCGGCGATCACCACCGGGAAGGGGGCGAGATGCCCCACTTGCTTCTGCTCCTTCGGCACGGCGAGGATGAAGGGGACGACCGAATTCTGCGTCCGCGCCGCCCCTGAATTGAAGTCGATCTCGAAAGCCTGGTCGGCAGGCTCACCCGGATTCTGGGTGTCGAGGAAGCTCGGCGAGATGAAGGTGCCCGAGACGACGTAGTCGAGGTACTTGTAGGTGGCGAGCAGCGCTGCCATCTGCGCGCTGTCGATGCCTTTGAGCAAGAGCGTGCGCACGGCAGGGTCGTTGAGCAGCGCGGTCAACGAGCTGTTCGAGCCGTCGTCAACCGGGAGGAAGTAATCGGACGGACTGGTGCTGGGGTTGGCCGGGTCGTACGCGCCGCGTTCCTGCAGCACGGTCATCAGGGTGCCGTAGTTGGTCCCGGAGCTTCCCTGCTGCACCGGGTACTGCAGACTCAAGAGCTGCAGAGGGCCGGACCCGTTCAGCCCCCTGCGGATCTGCTCCAGTTCGCGGGTCGTGGACTGCGTGGTGAAGGCCCAGGTGTAGGCGACATCCGAAAGCCCGATGCCGAGCGCGGGCAGGAGCGCGGGCAGCGGCCGCAGCTCGGCCGTCTGCGCGGCGTGATTGATGCCGGCGTGAGGCGAGGAGATGGGCCTGCCGTCCTTGCCGTGAATCTTGTTGGTGAGAACGACGGCGTACCTGCGCTCTTGCTTCATCGGCACGATCGGCCGCATCACCAGCGTGTTGGTGGCGGCCTCGTAGAAAGTGATCAGATCGTCCGCCTGCTGGCGGACGGTGGCGTGCATCGCTGCGGGATTGAAGCAATTCGCGCAAGGCGCGCCCATCGGAAAGAGCAGGTTGTAGGTGTTCGTCAAGAGGTCGTTGACGAAGTACTGAGCCGGATTGTTCAGCGTGTACGGAAAGCGGCCTCCGTTGAAGTCGAGCGGCACCGTCTCGCCGGTGGTGAGATCGATCAGGTAGACGCCGTCGTCGGTCGGGTCCGAATTGTTCTGCCGCATGTAGAGGTCGAGCACGTCCAGCTGGGCATCGGGCGGAAGCTCGTTACCGGATTTTTCGAAGGCCACCGAGAGCGGGGCAAAGGTGCCGAACCCGTCGAGCTGGTCGAGCCGTGCCCGCACCGTCCGCTCGAGCTGCGTGGGCGCCACCAGGGTCGCATTGACCCGCAGACCGGTCGGGCTCTTCGGATCGGGCCGCGTCGCCAGGTCGTTGGGATAGGGGATCTCCGGCAACGGACGGCGCGAGAGATCGAAGACGACCTTGGGCCCACCGGTGTCGACGGCGGGCGCGAGGCCTTCAAAGGCGGCGCCTTTGGCACAGGCGATCAGGGTGATGAGGAGCAAGACGCGCTTCAAGTGATCTCCACCTAGAAGAGGAACGTGCCGCGCACCTTCATCGCGTACGCGCCCGGCATGCGGCTGCCGTCGAGCCGGGTAAAGGCATCGCCGGGGATGAGATAGCCGAGCTGCAGACCGGCCTCGAACGCGAGAGGGCCGGAGAGCTTCATCCGGTAGCCGACGGCGCCATCCAGCTCGACGCCGTAGTTCTTTCCCGCTGGCGCACCGAAGGAGTTCCTCGGCGCAGACGAGACGAACGCCTGGTACGGATCGATCGCCGCCTGCGGCGCGCGCGCGAAGAGGACGCTCCCGACGAAGCGCAGCCGCCCCTGCAGAAAAGGCGGCTTGTAGCGCAGCGTCGGCTTGAGATAGAGCGCGTTGGTGACGGCGCCTTCAGTGGGGATCAGGTCGAGCCCGGGCAGCGGCGCGCCTCCGAGCCTCGGGTCGGACAGCCGCCGCGCGGCGTTCTGCGACTGAAAGAGCAGCACTTCATCGAAGAGCACCAGCCCCACCTTGAAGTCGCGGTTCATCTGGAAGGCGGTGGCCTGGTCGTCGAAAGGATTCGAGTCGCCCGAGGCGTAGCCGCCCTCGATCTCAGCCTCGAACTGACCTCTCGCCAGCCCGGCGCGCAGCGCCGCTCCCTGTTGAGAGACGCGCGTCGTGCCCAGCGCCGAGAGGTTGGGCGCATGGCTCGTGCCGCCGTAGATCTCCGCCGCCTCGGCCTCCAGCGAAAGGACGGCGGCGAGCGACTGGATGGGCATCGAATGGCGCAAGTACCCGTCGAAGACCCAGACGTGCAGGTCGCCGCCGTTGGCGGCGAAGTTCTGGATGCGGCGGACGACGTAGAGGCCCAGGCGGCTGCTCTCGCCCGGGTCCCAGAAGAGCGAGCTGACCAGCTCCCAGGCGGTGTCGCCCCACTGCAAGCCGCCGCCGTTGCGCACCACCAGGTTTGCCCAACGGTCGCGGTAGACCAGGTCGCCGCCGATGGCGAAGCCGATCTGCTTGCCCAGCTCGCTCTTCGGTCCGAAGAATCCCTGGAAAGGATGCATGGAGAAGAGCAGGCGATCGACGATGTCGCCGAAGCGCGGGTCGCCGAAATCGGTCTCTTCCTCGCCCTCGCCGGAGTTGGCCACCATCCCCATGCCCCAGTGGCTGGGCATCTGGCCGACCTCGAGCTGGCCGACCGGCATCCGCACCGTGGCGAAGAAATGGCGGAAGTCGAAGCCGCTGGCGGAGAAGCCGTTCCTCTCCGATCGGCCGGTCAACCCATACCCGCGGAAGTTGGCGGCGGTGTCGCCGCCGATGAGGCCGGAGAGGATGTCGAAGCTGGCCTGGATCTCCACGCCGCCCTGGGGGCCGACCTCGACGATCTTGGGAGTCAGCCGCAGCCGGTGCTCGATCCACTTCGACTGGCCGAGCGCGAACTGAGAATCGTCGAGCAGAAGATTCGTGTCGGTGTTGAATCGCAGCCGGTAGGACCCGTCGAAGCGCACGTCGGCCGCCGCCGCGGGCAGCGCGACCGCGAGGAGACCCGCGAGCAGCTTCATCGGGCGGTCGTTTGACGGCACCAGCGCTCTCCTCTATCAGTCGGCCGGATGCGCATCCACAGCGGCCTTTCCGAGTCGGTCAAGAAGCTGACCGGCGGGGCGATGGCCATCGGCAACTTCGACGGCGTCCACCTCGGCCACCAGGCGCTCTTCGAAGCCGCCCGCAAGCGCACTCCGATTTGCGCGCTCACCTTCGAGCCGCATCCGGCCCGCCTTCTCGCGCCGCAATTCGCTCCTCCCCTCATCTGCGAGAAACCGCGCAAGCGCGAGCTCCTCGCCGCCTGTGGCGTGACCGACCTGGTCGAGCAGACGTTCGACGCGCGATTCGCTTCACTGGAGCCATCGCGCTTCATCGAGATGCTCCTTGCGACCGGCATCGCCGAGGTGGTGGTGGGCCAGGACTTCACCTACGGCAGGGGACGCGCCGGCACGGTCGAGTCCCTGCGCGTCGGGCTCGAGGAGCGCGGGGTGCGGCTGCACGTCGTCGCGCCGGTGACGGTCAATGGTCTGGTCTGCTCCTCGACCAAGATCCGCGAGTTCGTCCTCGAGGGCCGCGTCGAGGCGGCGAACATGCTGCTCGGCCGGGCCTTCGACCTCGACGGCGTGGTGGTCAAGGGCGAGGGCCGCGGCAAGAAGCTGGGCTGGCCGACCGCGAACATCCGGACCACCAATGAGCTTCTGCCCGCGGTGGGGGTCTACGCGGTCCGAGCTCGCCTGCTCCCGGAGATGAAGCCGTTCGGCGGCGCGGCCAACCTCGGCCTCAATCCCACCTTCCATCCCGAGGTCGCGCAGGCCGGCGGCGGCGGACGTCCGCCCCTCAGCCTCGAGGTCTATCTCTTCGACTTCGATCAGGAGATCTACGGCCGGCCGGTGCGCGTCGAGTTCGTCCATCGCCTCCGCGAAGAGCGCCGGTTTCCCGGCGTCGACGCGCTGCGTACACAGATCGCGCAGGATGTGGCGCAGGCCCGGCGTTTGCTCGGCGTGTAGGGAAAACTGCCCGGAAATTACGAGCCTCTGGCGTCTGGGTTCTCGCTTTGCGGGCGGGCGATCGCCTATACTCGCCGCCTTACCATCTCAGGGGTCAACGGCATGGCTGGACGTCTCGGCGAGCTTCTGGTCCGCGAAAATCTCATCTCGCTCCAACAGCTTCAGAAGGCGCAGGACGAGCAGAAGAAGGCCGGCGGTCGCATCGGCTATCACCTGACCAAGCTCGGCTTCATCGAGGAGAGCGAACTCACCAACTTCCTCTCCAAGCAGTACGGCGTCCCTTCGATCAACCTCAAGGAATTCGACATCGACCCGGAGGTCGTCCGGCTGGTGCCGAAGGAAGTCGCCGAAAAACACCAGTGTATCCCGGTCAACCGGGCCGGCGCGTCGCTCATTTTGGCGATGAGCGACCCCTCCAATATCTACGCGATTGACGACATCAAGTTCCTCACCGGGTACAACATCGAGGTCGTCGTCGCCAGCGAGCAGGCGATCAAGGAAGCGCTGGAGAAGTACTACGCAGAGAAGGGCCCCTCCTACGACGAGGTGATGGAGGGCTTCGACGAGAGCGAGATCGAGGTCGACCACAACGAGGGCGACGACAACGTCGTCGACCTGGAGAAGTCGGCGGCCGACGCGCCGGTGGTGAAGCTCGTCAACCTCATCCTCCTCGACGCCATCAAGAAGGGCGCGAGCGACATCCACGTCGAGCCGTACGAGAAGGACTTCCGCGTCCGCTACCGCGTCGACGGCGTTCTCTACGAGGTGATGAAGCCGCCGATGAAGCTGAAGATGGCGATCATCTCGCGCCTCAAGATCATGGCCGAGCTGGACATCGCCGAGCGCCGCCTGCCGCAGGACGGCCGCATCAAGCTCAAGCTGGGCAAGGGCCGCGAGATGGACTTCCGCGTCTCCGTCTGCCCGACCTTGTTCGGCGAGAAGGTCGTGCTGCGTCTGTTGGACAAGTCGAACCTGCAGCTCGACATGACCAAGCTCGGCTTCGACGTCGACCCGCTCAAGCTCTTCAAGGACGCCATCGACCGGCCCTACGGCATGGTGCTCGTCACCGGCCCCACCGGCTCGGGAAAGACGACCACGCTGTATTCGGCCCTGTCCGAGCTGAACAAGACCTCCGACAACATCAGCACCGCCGAAGATCCGGTGGAATTCAACTTTGCCGGCATCAACCAGGTGCAGATGCACGAGGACATCGGCCTCAACTTCGCGGCCGCGCTGCGCAGCTTCCTCCGCCAGGACCCCGACATCATCATGGTCGGCGAGATCCGCGACTTCGAAACGGCGGAGATCGGCATCAAGGCCGCGCTCACCGGACACCTGGTGCTCTCGACGCTGCACACCAACGACGCCCCCGGTACGGTCTCGCGTCTGCTCAACATGGGCATCGAGCCCTTCCTGGTGACGAGCGCGGTGAACCTCATTCTCGCGCAGCGCCTCGCCCGCAAACTCTGCCAGGAATGCAAGAAGCCGGTCGACGTCCCGGCGCAGGCGCTCACCGACATCGGCGTGAAGCCGGAGGAGATCGGCACCTTCCAGGTCTTCGAGCCGGGCGGCTGCCGCACCTGCAACGACCGCGGCTACAAAGGCCGCGTCGCGCTCTACGAAGTGATGCCGCTCTGGGACAGCATCAAGGAGCTGGTCATCAACGGCGCCTCGACGGCGGAGCTGAAGGCCGAGGCCATCCGCCTCGGCATGCAGACGTTGCGCATGGCCGCCATCGCGAAGCTCAAGGTGGGGATGACCAGCATCGAAGAAGTGGTCGGAAACACCGCGCCTGATACGATGAGATAAGAATGCCGAACCTGCACCAGCTCCTGAAGGCGATGGTGGAGAAGGGCTCTTCCGACCTCCACATCACCACCGGCTCGCCGCCGCAATTGAGGATCGACGGCTCGCTCGTGCCGCTCAAGACTCCGCCGCTCACGCCGGTGGAGACGAAGCAGCTCTGCTATTCGATCCTCGCCGATGCGCAGAAGCACAAGTTCGAGGAGGAGAACGAGCTCGACCTCTCCTTCGGCGTGAAGGGCCTCTCCCGCTTCCGCGCCAATCTCTTCATGCAGCGCGGCGCGGTGGCGGCGGCCTTCCGCACCATTCCCTTCAAGATCCTCACCTTCCAGGAGCTGGGCCTGCCGCCCATCATCGCGGAGCTGGCGAAGAAGCCGCGCGGCCTGGTGCTGGTGACGGGCCCGACCGGATCGGGCAAGTCGACCACCCTCGCGTCGATCATCGACAAGATCAACACCGAGCGCCACGAGCACATCGTCACCATCGAAGATCCGATCGAGTACCTGCATCCGCACAAGAACTGCGTGGTCAACCAGCGCGAAGTGGGCGCGGATACCCATTCCTTCAAGAAGGCCCTGAAATACATCCTTCGCCAGGACCCGGACGTGGTGCTGGTCGGCGAGATGCGCGACCTCGAGACCATCGAGTCCGCGCTGGTGATCAGCGAGACGGGCCACCTCGCCTTCGGCACCCTGCACACCAACAGCTGCGTGCAGACCATCAACCGGATCCTCGACGTCTTTCCGCCCTACCAGCAGCCGCAGATCCGCGCCCAGCTCAGCTTCGTGCTCGAGGGCGTGGTGACGCAGAACCTCCTCGCCAAGGCGGGCGGCCCCGGGCGCGTGCTCGCCATCGAGGTGATGATCCCCAACGCCGCCATCCGCAACCTCATCCGGGAGGACAAGGTCCATCAGATCTACTCGCAGATGCAGGTCGGCCAGGCGAAGTTCGGCATGCAGACCTTCAACCAGAGCCTGGCCTCGCTCATCCAGCGCGGTGTCATCACGCTCGAGGAAGGCCTGGGCAGAAGCTCGGATGCGGACGAGCTGCGCAACATCCTCGCCTCCGGCGTCAAGCCGGGCGTGAACCGCCCGGTCCAGGCCCGGTAAGGAGAACGCAATGGCCACCGCTCCAATCGCCGCAGCCAAATCGGCCCCCAAGGCGTCCGCCCCGCCGAAAATGCCGATCTGGGTCTGGGAGGGGAAGACCAAGACCGGCGAGGTGAAGCGCGGCGAGCTGGAGGCGACCGACGAAGCGGCGGCGCAGCAGCGCCTGCGGGCGATGGCGCTCTCCAGCGTCAAGATCAAGAAGAAGAGGACCCTCTTCGCCGGCGGCTTCAAGCTGCCCGGCATCGGCGGGATCGGCCAGAAGGACCTGGTCATCTTCACCCGGCAGTTCGCGACCATGATCGACGCCGGCCTGCCGCTCGTGCAGTGCCTCGACATCCTCGCCTCGCAGCTCGACAACCTCGCCTTCCGCGAAGTGCTCACCAAGGTGAAGCAGAAGGTCGAGTCGGGCTCCACGCTCGCCGACGCGCTCGGCGAGCACCCCAAGGTCTTCGACACCCTCTACGTGCAGCTCGTCGCGGCCGGCGAAATCGGCGGCATCCTCGACACCATCTTGAACCGCCTGGCGCAATACATCGAGAAAGCGGAGAAGCTGAAGAGCAAGGTCAAGGGCGCGATGGTGTACCCCAGCGTGGTGCTGGTGGTCGCCGTCGGCGTCACGGTGGTGCTGCTCCTCTTCGTCACTCCCACCTTCGAGAAGATGTTCAAGGATTTCGGCGGCGCCATGCCCGCGCCGACGCAGATCGTCATCGACCTCTCCAAATGGCTGCAGCACAACATCATCTACGCGATCGTCATCGGCATCGCGCTGGTGATCGCCTTCCGCGCCTACCTCAACTGGCCGAAGGGCCGCCAGCAGTGGGACGCCTTCGTCATCCGCACGCCGGTATTCGGGCCGCTCATCCGCAAGGTGGCCGTGGCGCGGTTCACCCGCACGCTGGGCACGATGATCTCCTCCGGCGTGCCGATCCTCGACGCCCTCGAAGTGGTGGCCAAGACCGCCGGCAACTCGGTGGTCGAGAAGGCCATCCGCTACACGCGGGAGAAGATCTCCGAGGGCAAGACCATCGTCCAGCCGCTCTCCGAGACCAAGGTGTTCCCGCCGATGGTGGTGCAGATGATCGGCGTGGGCGAGGCCACCGGCGCGATGGACCAGATGCTCACCAAGATCGCCGACTTCTACGACGACGAAGTCGACGCCGCGGTGGCCGCGCTGACCAGCTTGATCGAGCCGGTGATGATGGTCTTCCTCGGCGGCGTCGTCGGCGGATTCCTGGTGGCGATGTACCTCCCGATCTTCAGCATCGCAGGATCGATCAAGTAGCTGATGGAAGCGGGGCGGCAGCGATTCGTTCCTGCGCCGCCGGGGGCGTCGCCGCCCGACCTCTATCGCAAGCTGCTGCTCCTGACCGGCCTGCGCCTCCTGGTCGGCACGGCTCTCCTGGTCGCGACCGCGTTCCTCACCCTCAATCCCGCGACGGAGAGCTTCCCGCGCCGGGTCGAGGCGTTCCTCTACGCCATCATCGCCAGCATCTACCTGGTCTCGCTCATCGCCGGGTGGTTCTTGCGGAAGGGCCGCTATCTCTCGGCGATCGCGCACGCGCAGATCGTCGCCGACGTCCTGGCGGCGAGCGGGCTCGTCTACCTGACGGGCGGTGCGGAGAGCGTCTTCACCATTCTCTATCCGCTCGCGATCGTGAACGCCGCGCTCACCCTCTCGCGCCGCGGGGCGCTGCTCGGCGCCGCACTCTCCGCCGCCGCATTCTGTACCCTGGCGGTCGGCCTCGAGCGCGGATGGCTCGCGCCGGCGCTCTCGTATCTCGACCGCCCACCGCTCCCGACGCCGAAACTCGCGCTCACCCTGGCCGCAAACATCTCCGCCTTCCTCTTGACCGCCATGCTCTCGGCCCACCTGGCCGAGGCGCTGCGCGGCGCGCGCAAGGAGCTGGCCGGCCTCGAGGCGCTGCACCGAAACATCGTCGAGTCCGTGGCGAGCGGCATCGTCACGACCGATGCCCAAGGCCGCATCACTTATCTCAATCCCGCCTTCGCCGAGCTCTCCGCCACGCCTTTCGAGAACCTGGTGGGCAGGCCGCTCGCCGAGCGATTTCCCGCGCTGACCCGCGAGGGCTCCGGCGAGGCGCGGATCGCCGGCCGCGTGGTCACGTACGCCGTCTCGCCCTTCGACGCCGACGAGGGTGGCCAGGTGGTGGTCGTGCAAGACCTGACCGAGCTGCGGCGCATGGAAGAAGAGGTGCGCCGCGCCGATCGCCTCGCCGCCCTGGGCAAGCTCTCCGCCGGCCTGGCCCACGAGATCCGCAACCCGCTCGCCTCCATCTGCGGCTCGATCGCCCTGCTCGGCAAGCAGGCGGGGATGGGCGACAAGGAGCGCAAGCTGCTGACGATCGTCTCGCGCGAGGGCGAGCGGCTCGAGGCGCTGGTGCGCGACTTCCTCGCCTTCGCCCGGCCGTCGCAGCCGCAGATGCAACAGATCGACGCCACGCAGCTGATCGAGGAGACGCTCGCCGTTTTCCGGCAGCAGGCCGCGGCGCGCGAGGTGCGGCTCTCACTCGAGGCCGAACCCGCGGTGCGGCTTCTCGCCGATGCCGGGCAGCTGCGCCAGGTGCTCTGGAACCTGCTCAGCAACGCCGCCGACGCGGTCGGTCCCGGCGGGCAGGTCCGCGTCCGCCTGCGCCGGCTGAGCGGCATGGGGGCGATGGAGATCGAGGATACCGGCCCCGGCATCCCCGCCGACGACCTGGAGCGCATCTTCGACCCGTTCTTCACCACCAAGGAGAGCGGCACGGGGCTGGGACTCGCCATCGTCCACAGCATCGTCGAGGCGCACGGCGGGCAGCTCGCGGTGCAGAGCGTGCCGGGGCGGACGCTCTTCTCGGTGGCGCTGCCGCTGGCCGCGGTGGACCGGTCCGCTGCTTGAGCGAGCGCCGCGCGCTGCGGCAGCTGCGATAGGATTGAACGATGGCACTCCTGCTGGTCGTCGACGATGCGAGCTCGATGCGGGAGCTGCTCGATCTCTACTTCACCGACAAGGGCCACCAGGTCGAAGTTGCCGCCGACGCAGCCTCCGCGATCTCGCGCTTCTCCGAGCATGAGCACGACCTGGTGATCACCGACCTGCGTCTCGGCCGAGGCAGCGGCATGGATGTGCTGCGCGAAGTGAAGGCGAAGCGCTCCTCCACCGAGGTCATCGTCATCACTGCCTTCGCTACCCAGGAAGCGGGCCTCGAAGCGACCCGGCTGGGCGCCTACGACTTCGTCACCAAGACCGCCCACTTCAAACCGCAGGAATTGGAAGTCCGCGTCAACGGCGCGCTGGAGAAGATGCGCCTCGCGCGCGAGAACGCCATCCTCCGCGAGCGGCTGGGGGGCCGCTACGAAGGGATCGTCGGCCGCAGCCCGGCGATGCGCGCTCTCTACCAGATGGTGGAGAAGGTCGCGCCGGCGCGCACGACGGTGCTCATCACCGGCGAGAGCGGCACCGGCAAGGAGCTGGTGGCGCGGGCGCTGCACTCCAAGAGCCCGCGCGCCTCGGCGCCCTTCGTGCCGGTCAACTGCGGCGCCATTCCCGAGGGGTTGATCGAGAGCGAGCTGTTCGGCCACGTCAAAGGCGCCTTCACCGGCGCGCAAGGGCCACGGCCCGGACTCTTCCAGGCGGCGAAAGGCGGCACGTTGTTTCTCGATGAAATCGGCGAGCTGCCCCTCGCGCTGCAAGTCAAGCTCCTGCGCGCCATCCAGGAACGCCGCGTGCGCGCCGTGGGCGCCGACGAGGACGAGGAGATCGACGTGCGCCTCATCGCCGCCACCAACCGCGACCTCGCGGCCGAAGTTGCCGCCGGCCGCTTCCGCGAAGATCTCTATTACCGGCTCAACGTCATCCAGCTGCGGGTGCCGCCGGTGCGCGAGCGGCGCGAGGACGTCATGCTCCTGGCCGATCACTTCCTGCGCCGCTTCGAGGCCGAGCACGGCCGCGAGCGCCTCGACCTTTCGCGCGAGGCGAAGAAGAGCCTCGACGCCTACGACTTTCCCGGCAACGTCCGTGAGCTGGAGAACCTGATCGAGCGGGCGGTGACGCTCTCCGACGGCCCGGAGGTGACGCTGGATGCGCTGCCCGGCCCGCTGCGCCCTCCGATGCCCGACTCGCTCCCTCGCGAAGGCGCGCTGCCGGAGGGATTCTCGCTCGAGGCGCACCTGGCCGGCATCGAGCAGCAGCTCATCGACCGGGCGCTGCAGCAGTCGGGCGGCGTGAAGAAGAACGCGGCCGCGCTGCTCGGGCTCACCTTCCGCCAGTTCCGCCACCGGTGGAAGAAGCTCTCCGGCGCGGACGAGCCGGAGGAGCGCTCACTTGAGATCGCGCCGCCGGAAGATGGCGATGGCGAGTAGCAGTACGGCGCTCTTGCTCCGCTCGCCGTACGCGCGCAGGTCGGAGACGAGGTGGCTCGATGAGAAGCAGGAGCGCCGCGGGAAGCGACGCCGGCGTGTAGCGGGCGGTGGTCACCCAACCGTTCGCCATCCGACTCTGAATAGCGAGGACGGAGATTGACGAGGCGTTGCCCGGAGGCACCGCCATCCCCATCGTGCCGCTAACGTTTGAGGGGTCGATGATGGCCAGGTTCATTGTTTGGCTCGCTGCGGCGCTGGTTTCCGCTTGCGGAGGCGGTGAGAATAGCGCCAGCCGCTTGCGGTCCGATCAGACGAACGATCGGATCGAGATCACGGGGTCCGTTCAGTGGTACACGATCGAGGGTGGCTTCTGGGCCATCCAGGGAGGCGACGGCAACGTCTACGATCCCTCGGCCCCTCTCGACGCAATGTGGCAGAAGGCCGATTTTCCCGTGCGCGCGGTCCTGCGCCTGCGGCCCGACCTCGGCTCGACCCACATGGCGGGTCAGATCGTGGACGTCCTGCAGATCGAGCAACTCTCTTGCCAGGGCTTGCCTTGCCCTGCGTTCGGACCGGCCGTCACCTTGACCGTGGCGCCTGGTTCAGGAGCTAAAGGGAGCGGCTCGTTCTACGATGCGACGCTGACGAATGTTCAGCGGCCAACCTCGGCTGGCGTGTCCCCCGCTTTCAATTGCGTCACCAACTCGCCGACCCCTACCGCACCCGTGATGAGATATTGCTTCATCTTTGGGGAGGTCGCCGGTGTATATGAGGCGGACGCCACGGCCCCGGGATTCGATCTGAAGCACGTCCGAATCGAAGTCCCCGCGCGAGAGATCAAGCCGTACGAGTGCTGCGCAGCGCAGTATGTTCCGCAGGCTACCTGGGTCTACCTCTCGGCATCGAAGTGAGCTCCGGCGCGGACGAGCCGGAGGAGCGCTCACTTGAGATCGCGCCGCCGGAAGATGGCGATGGCGAGTAGCAGAATGACGGCCGCGTAGAGCAGGCCGTAGAGGGCGGCGCGGCTGACGAAGCCCTCGGGCACCGGCAGGTCGTTCGCCGCCTGGGCCTTCAAGTTGAGCAATTCGAGATTTGGCAGCGCGCGATAGAGCGCCATGGTCACCGTCTTGGCCAGGCCGCTCTTGCTCCGCTCGCCGTACGCGCGCAGGTCCGAGACGAGATGACCGACCAGGAAGGTCGAGAGGCAGAAGGCCACCGCCAAGGTCGGCGTGGTGAAGCTGGCGTAGAACATCGCCAGGGCCGCGATCAGCCAGAGCTCGATGAGGAGCAGGAGCGCCGCGGGAAGCGACGCGGGCGAGTAGTGGCTCCCCGCCATCCGCAAGGTGAGGGCGAGCACGCCGAGCATGAGCGCGACGTTCGCGGCGAGGATCAGCGCGAGCCCCGCGTAGCGCGCGGTGAGGAAGGTGGCGCGCGTCACCGGCTTGGCGAGCGTCGGATAGATGGTGCGCCGGTCGATCTCGCCCGCCACCAGCCCCACCCCGATGAGGCAGGCGAGCAGCACCCCCACTCCCTCGATGGAAGAGAGACCCATGTCGAGGATGACCCGGCTCCATTCGCCCACCGTGAGCTGAGCAACGAAGATCGAAGCCCCGATCAGCAGCGCGGAGAAGAGCACCAGGTTGTAGAAGAGCTTGCTGCGCGCCAGCTCGCGCAGCGTATTGCCGACGATGGGAAAGAGCCCGCCCATCAGCGGACCTCCAGCTCGGCCTGGGTTCCCTTGCGTCCGCGCACGCGCAGGCGCCCCCCTTCGCTGGAGACGACCACGCCATCCTCGATCAGGAATCGGCCGCCGTGCGGCTCGGTCGGGATCTCGCGGAGGATGCCGGCGCGCACCAGGTCCTGCAAAGAGTCCGGGTCGTGGCCGCGCAACTCACGGAAACGCGACACCGCCTGGTCGAGAAAGCGCGCCCGCTCCTCCATCTCGATGTCGCGCAGGCGGGCGTCCCACTCCGCGCGGGTCGACTCCTCGCTGGCGCGGGTCACCATCTCCTCGGCCAGCGCCCGGGCCACGCGCATGTCGCCGGCATCGGCGGCGAGCCGCGTGGCGAGGAGGCCGAGATATTTCGGCGCGCCCTTGAGCCGCGACGCGCGCCAGAGGCTCTCCGCGGCGTCGGCCATGTGCCCCAGATAGTACGACTGGATGAAACCGAGGTTGAAGAAGATCTGCCAGTCGTCGGGTCGCTCGCGCGTGCCCTGCTGGAGGATCTGCTCGGCGACGAGAACATTGACGGCCTTTCCGTCCGTCGTGTGGCGGATGAGCGCCATGCCGGCGAATCGATAGGCGCCGCGGTACTTGGGATCCATCTCCACCGCATAGCGCACCAACCGCGCCAGCGCGCGATCGGCGGCGGCCTCGGACCTCTCGCTGCGGTTGGTCTTGCGGCCGCCGTGCACTTGCACCGCCTCGAGAAAGGCCAGGTCCGCTCCGACCGAAGCGAAACCAAACGAAAGCGGCCGGGCGACGTCGGTGGGGATGGGAGGAACGTCGAAGGTGGTGGCGGGCGGCGAGGGCCGCAGCCGATCGGCGCTCTCGCGGACGAACAGCGTGAGCGCAAAGAGCGCAATCAAGAGGCCTGCGCGGAGCGGGGCCAGCGTCATCGCCGATGCAGTATCCACGAAAAGCGAGAGGGGCAGGCCATCAAAGGCCTGCCCCTCCCAGAGCTTCGAGCAGCTTACTTGTTCACGTCGTTGGTGTCGTTCGAGGGCTCGCCCGAGGCGACGTTGTTGCCACCGTTGTCGCCGCCGGTCATGCTGCGCGAGTCGGTCGAGATCGACCAGCCGTCCAGCGTGGTGTCCGCGTCGATGTTGCCCACGGCGGTGCCGACGAACTTGGTCGTCGCCACCGAGGCCGTGCCGTCCGGAGCGCCACCGCTGGTGGCGCTGGTGTCGGCCTGGTAACCCTTGAAGACGTCGGCCTGGATGCCCACCGCGGTGGTCGCCGTGGTGGCGGTCGCAGCGGAGCGGTTGTCGAACGTGGTGCCGGCGGTGAGCGCGTAGTTGTAGCGGTTGTTGCGCTCAGGGGCGAAACCGACTTCAGCGACGTAGCTCGAGAAGCGGTCCTTCTCCTGGTAGAAGGCCTTCTCGGCAGTGAACATCGCCTTCATGTTCGCCTTCGCCTCCGACTGCTTCGACCGCGCCTGGAACTTGATGAAGTTCGGAATCGCGATCGCCGCGAGAATGCCGATGATCGCAACGACGATCATCAGCTCGATGAGGGTAAATCCTTTCATGAGCTTCTTCATTTGCACTGACTCCTTTGGCTTGCGTTTAGTCGCAGCACACGAGTTCCGCTGTGCCATGAAGCAAGGCGAGCGCCAACTATTTTTCCCCCGCGGCTGCGCGGGGATGCGGCGCGGCAGCACCTTCGGAGTGACAGGAAGTGTCATTGGGACGACGCATTTTGTCGGCCTCTATCGAGGATGAACAGCGCACAGAATCCCACCAACGCCGCCAAGAACCCGACCAGGCCGGCAGTGAAACCGGGCGGCCAGTAGATCAGCTCGACGAGGTGCTTTCCCGAGGGGACGAAGAGTCCGTTCACGATCAGGTCGGCGCGCAGCAACGGGGCGGGCGCGCCATCGATGGTGGCGCGCCAGCCGGGGTCGAAGTGGGTAGCGGTGATGAGGAAGCCCTCGTGCGGAGCGTCGACCTCGATCCGCGCGTGCTCCGGTGAGAAGCGATGGAGCGAAAGAGACCCCTGGCCGCTGGGGAAGGGGCCGGCGACAAGAGCTCTGGCGAAAGGACCCTGCAGCAGCACCGCCTCGCGCCGCGCCTTGAAAGAGCTCTCCTTCATCCGGGCGATGGCGGCGTCGGCGTCGCTCGCCACGAAAGTCCGGGCGATGAGCGACGCCTCGGGCTGCAGGGGGAACTCCGCCGCCCAGAAGTGTGAGGCCAGCCGTCGCATCGATCGCCGATGCGCCTCCTGCGCAGACATCTCCCAGATTCCGTAGAGAGCAAAGCGCACCCTCAGGACCAGGAAGATGGGCTCGATGGCGCGGTAGAGCGCCAGCTCGTAGAGCTGGTCGACCGCCGAGAAGTACTCGGCCGCGCCCTCGATGCCGAAGAGCGAGTCGAACTGCGGCTGCAGCATCGCTCGCGCGCCGAGCATTTGCCCGGTTCGATCGTCGAAGGCGGCCAGGAGCGGGATCCGCCGCGGATCGACGTACAGCCGCCAGCGGCCTGGGCTCGGCCCCGCGAGGGCGACGAGCTCATCGGCGAGAACGGGCGGCTGGTGGAGCATCTCCATCGGCGTGATGTGGACGAGCTCCATCGTGGCGGTGAAGGGTGCTGCCAGGCAGCAGAGCGCGGCGAGCGCGGGGCCCGCCGCAAAGAGAAGCGGCCGCAGGGCGCAGAGCGCCGCGCAGAGCGCGAGCGGCGCGACGAGCAGCGCAGCCGAGCGCAGCCCTTCGCGCAACAGCTGCACGAAGACGGGCGCGAGCGCCTGGATGTGCTGCTGCCCGCGCTCGGTCAGCCAGCGCAGGAGGTGCTCGTGCCGCGCCGCGAAATAGACCGATCCTCCCAGCAGCGCTGCAGCAAGCGCGCCCGCTTGCGCGGCGAGGATCAGCGCGCGCCTCTTCGAGGAGAAAGCGGCATCGGCTCCGAGCGCGGCGCAGAGAGCGAGCAGGAGGGTGGCCGGAGCGAGCAGCTTCTCGGCATAGCGGAAGAAGCGCAGGCCCGGAACCAGGCGCGTGAGGAGATCGTAGACGCCGAAAGCGGGTCCAGTCGTGGCGACGAGCAGCACGGCTGCTCCCAAGAGGAGAAAACGCCCCTTGCGGCCGGCGCGCGTCGCCCAAGCCGCAAGCAGGAGCGCGGCGGGGCCGAGGAACATCGAATCGGCGAAGGCGGTCGTCTCGCAGGCTAAATACTCCTCGTAGGGGATGAGCTTGTAGGCGCGGCCGCCAGCGGGTCCGAAGTCCTCCGGCTCGTCGTCGAACGCTTTGGGCACGAGCAGGCCGGCCAGGCGCGCGGGCATGACGTAGAACATGTCGCGCTCCTGCGCGGTCGGGCCGGAAAGCCGCGGCGATCGCACCAGTGCAGCGATGGAGGGCGCTGCCGCCGGCGCGGCCAGGAGCAGCGCCGAGGCGCCCCAGGCGGCGGTCCTCAGCGCCGTCCTGCCCGTGCGCGGCCAGCGCGCCTCCGCCCGCGCTCCGAAGAGATCGCGAGCGAGCGCATAGGCGGCGCCGAGGAGGCCGGCGAAGAGCATCGACTGCGGCTCTCCTGCCAGCTCGCACGAGCCGAGCGCGAGCGCCGCCCAGAAGAGCCGCGCGGCCGACGGCCTGTCGAGATAGCGGAGGAAGAGCGCGATGGCGAGGGGCACGGTCGCGCCGCCCACCGCATAGGGCAGATTCGCTGCGGACTGCGCGACGAGATATCCGCTTCCCGCGTAGACCGCGCCTCCCGCGACAGCGGCCCAGCGCGAGGCGCCCAGTTGCCGCGCGAGAAGCCAGGCAGAGATTCCCGCCGCGAGGAGCGGCAGCAGGTGGTTCAACTTGAAGGCGATGTCGAAAGGCAGCGCGAGATAGAGCAGCGTGAAGGGATGGAAGAGCGCGGGCGTCGTCTGTCCGAGCAGGGAAGTTCCGGCTTCGGTCCAGGGATCCCAGAGGGGAAGCTCACCGCGCGAGAGGCGCTCTGCCAGGTAGCGCTTGACGGGATAGTAGAGGCGGGAGGTGTCGCGATAGTAGAGCGCGACTGAGGGGTCGAGCGCAGGGGCCACGAAGGCCAGCCAGGAAAGGAGGCCGACGAGCAGCGGCAGGAGCCGGCTGAATTTCACGCTGCGCGCCTCAGGTGCAGGATGACGAGAGCGAGGCAGGCAGCGGCCACCGCGGCCAGCCCCGGCAAGAGACCCCAAGGCATGAAGTTGAGCACCGCTCGGTGCCGGCCCGGCGGCGCAGTGAACGAGAGCGCCGAGAGATCCGCCGCCCGCAGCGGCGCGAGCTCGCCGTCGATGCGCAGCGACCAGCCGGGATCGAAGCGCTCGCCGACCACCGCGAGGGCCGGAGCGGAGATGTCGAGATCGAGCTCGATCCGGTCGGGTCCCTTGCGCGCGTACTTTGCCGTGCCCGTGCCGCCCGCCGGAGGGGCGGCGCCGAGAAAGATCGCCTCGGCGCGCGGATCGATCCCCGCGAGCGCAGCGGCGGCCTCCTCCGCGCTCGCGGCGCTGCGCGAGCTTTTCACCAGGAAAGCGCGCGGGGCAGGCGCGGACAGCTCGCGGATGCCGTAACCGCTCTCGCTCGTGAGCGGGGCGGGGCCATCGATCACTTCGAATCGCGCGCCGAAGAGATCGGCCATGGCGCGCGGCGCGCGGTGAAAAGCGAGATCAAAATCGCGATCCGGCGCGGAGAAGTAAGGCGCAAGGCCCTCGATTCCGTCGAGCTGCGCGAGCTGTGGCCACATCGCCTCGCGGGCCGCGGCCAGGCGACCCTCGTGCGGCTCCATCGGGCCGGGCACACGCAAGCGCCCGCCGGGCTCGGTCAGGACGCGCCAGCGTTCCTCGCTCGGGCCGCCCAGACGCAGGAGGGCCTGGCCGGTCAGCGACGGCCGGTCATAGGCCTGCACCGGCACCGGCTGCAGCGCGCGCGATGCGGCCAAGAGCGCCGCGACGAAGCAGGCCGCTGCCAGGAGTGGCGCGCGAGTGAAGCGCAGCGCCGCGGCGGTCAGGGCTGCGAGGCCGGCGACTTCGAGCAACTCCCTGCGCAAGAGCGCAAGAGCGGCGGCGGCCGCTGCGAGAACCAAGGCGGCGCGAAAGAGCCAGCGCGGGCGTTCGCAGGCGCCGATGGCTGCCGCGAGCGAGAGCGCCAGGCTTGCGGGCAGCATCAGCTTCTCGGGATAGCGGAAGAGCCGCCAGAAAGGCACCACCGCTGCGAGCAGCGCATCGCCGGCCGCCGCTGCGCAGAAGAGGGCGGCCAGGCCGAGCAAGAGCGGCCCGCGCCGCGCCCGCACCGCTCCGGCAGCGAGCAGGAGCGCCGGCGCTCCGAAGGTGATGACGTCGAAGAATGACACGGGCCCGCCTCCCGCGGGAGCCGCGGCCGTCTCCGCCTCGGTGCCGTCGAAGACGCGCGGCACGAGCAAGCCGAGCAGCCGCGGCGCTGAAGTGGCGAAGGCGCCGCGTTCGCTCGCCGCAATCGAGCTGCGCGAGCTGCGCGCCAGCTGCGCCGCAGCCGGAAGCGCAGCGGGCAGCGAGAGGACGAGCGCGACCGCCGCCCAGGCCGCGACCTTGGGCCAGGGCCGTTCCTCGCGCGCCGCGAGCGCCGCCCCGAAGATCGCACCGATGAGCATCGCCTGCGGATCTCCGGCGAAGGCGCAGGAGGCGAGCAGCGCCGAGGCGAAGAGCAGCTGCAGCGGCGAAGGCGCTCGCAGGTGCGCGATCAGCGCAGCCAGCGCGCAGGGGACGGTCGCGTGTCCGAGCGCGAAGGGAAGATTGCTGGAGCTGGCGGAGAGCAGCGCCCCGCAGCCGCCGTAGGCGACTCCCGCGACCGCGCGCGACCCGCCCAGCCGACCGGCCAGCGCGGCCGCGCCCAGTCCGCCGATGAGCAGCGCGAGGAGGTGGTTGAGCTTGAAGGCGAGATGAAACGGCAGTGCGGCGTAGAGGAGCGTGAGCGGATGCAGCACGCCCGGCGTCATCTGCCCGAGCAGCGAGACGCCGCCCTCGGTCCAGGGATCCCAGAAGGGAAGCTGGCCGCGCAAGAGCGTCTCGGCGATGAAATGCTTGACGGGAAAGTAGAGGCGCGCCGTGTCGCGATCGCCCAGCTGCAGCGAAGGCGGCAGGAGCGGCGCGACCAGCACCAGCCAGCCGAAGACGCCGATCGCCATCGACTTTGTTGCGGGGGAAAGCGGACGCACGCTACGGTTATCGGCAGCAATCGGGAAAAAGCAAAATCGGAGCCTGGTGGACGCCGCCGTTCGCGCCGAAGGGTTGAGCAAGATCTTCCGGGTCGGGTTCTTCGCCCGGCGGGTGCGCGCCGTGGAGGATCTCTCCTTCGAGGTGCGGCGCGGGGAGATCTTCGGCCTGCTCGGGCCCAACGGCGCAGGCAAGACCACCACCATCAAGATGCTGCTCGGGTTCGTCCGGCCGACGCGCGGGCGCGCCTTCATCGGCGCGGCGCCGGCGGGCTCGCTGCAGGCGCGCCGCGACCTCGGCTACCTGCCGGAGAATCCGGCCCTCTACGAATTCCTCCGCGGCGACGAATACCTGATCTTCGCCGGCCGCCTGGCGGGGCTCTCGCGGGCCGACGCGCAGAAACAGTCCGCCTCCTTGCTGGAAAGAGTCGGCCTCGCCGGACGCGCCGACCGCCCCATCCGCCGCTTCTCCAAAGGGATGGTGCAGCGCCTCGGGCTTGCGCAAGCGCTCATCGGCGATCCGCATACCGTCATCCTCGACGAGCCGATGAGCGGCCTTGATCCCATCGGCCGCAAGGACGTGCGCGACATCATCCTCTCGCTGCGCGACGAGCGCCGCACCGTGCTCTTCTCGACGCACATCCTCAGCGACGTCGAGGCCATCTGCGACCGGGTCGGCATCATGGTCGACGCGCGCCTGACCGACTGCGGCGCGCTCACCGACCTGGTGGCGCCGGGCGCGAGGGCGGTAGAGCTGACTCTGGAGTCGGCCACTTCCGAGCTGGTGGCGCGGCTACAAGCCCAGGGCGCACGGGTCCTGCAGGGCGACCGGAGTGCCGTCTTCACCTTCGCCGAGGAAGGCGCAGCGCGCGCGGCGCTCGAAGCCTCCGTCGCGGCCGGCGCGACGGTGATCTCGTTCTTGCCCCATCGCCGTTCGCTGGAGGAGCTTTTCGTCGCCCGGGCTCGCGGCAGGGCGGCCACCTCCTGATGGCCGCTCTCGCCGAGGGCGCGCCGCTCGCCTTCCATCTCTGGGTCTTCTGCGCCGGCGCGGTGGTGGGCAGCTTCCTCAACGTCGTCATCGCCCGCGTGCCCAAAGGCGAGAGCCTGGTGCGGCCCGGCAGCCACTGTCCGAAGTGCGGCGCGCCCATCGCCTGGTTCGACAACATCCCGCTCGTCTCCTGGATGCTCTTGCGCGCGAAGTGCCGCCGCTGCGGCCAGCCCATCAGCGCGCGGTATCCCCTGGTGGAGCTGATCGCGGCGGTGCTGGCGGTGGCCATCGTGCGCCAGCTCGGCCCGACCGTGGCCGCGCTCGGATACTTCGCCTTCGCCGCGGCGCTGCTCGCGCTGGCGTACATCGATCTCGACACCTGGCTCTTGCCGCACCAGATCACCTGGCCGCTGCTCGCCGTCGGTCTTGCCTCGCCGCTCTGGAACCGCGAGCTGCCCTGGCACTCCAGCCTGATCGGCGCCGCCGCTGGGTTCTGCCTCTTCGCCGCCATCGCCTTGATCGGCGAGAAGCTGCTCAAGAAGGAGACGATGGGCTGGGGCGACGTCTGGCTCCTCTCCGGTATCGGCGCGTGGCTCGGCTTTCAAGCGCTGCTGCCGGTCGTGCTCCTCTCGGCGCTGCAAGGATCGATCGTCGGCATCGCCTTGATCGCGCTCGGCCGCGATCCCGCCAAGGCGAAGGAGCCCGATCAACAGAACGCCAGCCCTGCCGACGACGACTGGGTTCCGCCCAAGCATGCGGTCCCCTACGGACCCTTCCTCTCCCTCGCCGCTCTCGAGCATCTCCTCGCCGGCAACCGTCTCGCCGCCGCCTGGGACTTCCTGCTCCGCCGGCTCTTCGCATGACGACGGGCCTGCGGCTGCGCTTGCTCGCCATCGTCCTCGGCGCGGGGCTGGTTCCGATCGCACCGCTCGCCATCGTCCTCTTGCTGCAAGTGCGCGACGCTCTCTATGCCCGCCGCGTCGCCGACGCCCGGGCGCGCATCGCGGCTGCCACTCTTGCCGCGCGCGAGTCGTGCGGGGAGCTGCGCGGCTGCATCGAGCGCATCG
This sequence comes from Deltaproteobacteria bacterium, assembly GCA_005879315.1. GTDB lineage: Bacteria > Myxococcota > Myxococcia > Myxococcales > 40CM-4-68-19 > 40CM-4-68-19. The sequence goes on from VBLC01000037.1 coordinate 99,313, forward strand.
CCCGCGCCGCGGGCGGCCGGTACGTCGCTGCCCCCTGCGCCGTGCACATGGCGCGGCTGGGCGAGGAGCTGGTGCTCTGCGAGGAGCCCATTCCGGGCGCGGCCATCGAGCTGCACGAGGACCTCGGCCCGGTGCGCGAGCAGCTGGCGGCGCTCGACGCCCGCCTGCTCTTCACGCTGGCTCTTTTCCTCGCGCTTCTCGTCGCGGTCGCTGTCTGGCTGCTCGAGCGCGGTGTCGTCCGGCGGCTGGCGCAGGTGGATCTGGCGCTCGAGGTGGTCGGAGCCGAGCATGGCGGAACGGCGCTGCTCCCCGAGGGCGGCGATGCGGTCGGCCGCGTCGGTGCCGCGGTGAACCGCTTGTCGGAGCGGTTGCGCGAGGAGCGGCAGCGGACCCGCACGCAGATCGACCAGCTCTCGGCCGCCAACCGCGCCCTCGGCGCGGCGCGCGAGGACCTCCAGCGCAGCGAGCGGCTGGCCAGCATCGGCCGCTTGGCGGCGGGCGTGGCTCACGAGGTGGGCAATCCAGTCTCGGCGCTCATCGCCTACGCCGCACTGATGCGCGAGCGCGTACGGCAGGGCAAGGACGTGGGCGAGTACGCCGACCGGGTGGAGCGCGAGGCGGCCCGGATCGACCGGATCCTCCGCGACCTGCTCGACCTGGCGCGGCCCCGCGAGGTGCGGCTGGAGCGCGTCGACCTGCGGCGCGCCGTGGAGCTGGCCCGCTCGGCGCTGGAGCCGCAGCAGGTGTGGAATGGCGTCGCGCTGGATGCGAAGCTTGCCGCCGACCTGCCGGCCGTTTTCGCCGAGGAGCACTACGCCGTGCAGGTCTTCGTCAACCTGCTCGCCAACGCTGCCCGGGCGGGAGCGAAGAAGGTGCGCGTCGCCGGCCGCAGCGGGCCCGACGCGGTCTTCGTCGAGGTGGAGGACGACGGCAAGGGGATTGCCCCCGAAGTCCTGCCGCGGCTCTTCGAGCCGTTCTTCACTACCGCGGCGCCCGGCGAGGGCACGGGGCTGGGGCTCGCGCTCTGCCACGCCAGCATGGAGCGGATCGGCGGATCGATCTCCGCGCGCAACGGCGAGCGCGGCGCAGTCTTCGAGCTCCGCTTCCGGCGGTTCGTGGGATGAGCCGCTCTGCCAGAGCCGCTGTGGCGCTGATGGTGCTCTTGCCCCAACTGTGGATCTTCCAGGGCGGCGGCTGGAACCAGAACAGCCGCTTCGCGCTGGCCCGCGCGCTGGTCGTGCGCGGGAGCGTACAGATCGATCCCGACGCGGACACGACCGGCGACGTCGCGGTGCGCGGCGGTCACGTCTATTGCGACAAGGCGCCGGGGGTTTCCTTCCTCGCGGCGGCCGCGCTGGCGTTGGTGGGTCCGCTCGCTGCGGCGGCGGGAATCGATTCGGATCAGCCGCGCTGGTGGCGGTTGGTCCCCTATCTGGTGACGCTGCTCTCGATCTCGCTGCCGGTTGCGCTGACGGCAGCGGCGCTCTTCGGCGAGCTGGCCGTGCGCTTCGCTCCTGGGCCGGCCCTTTTCGCGATCGCAGCCGTCTTTCTCGGCTCGCCGTTGCTCGCCTACGCGGGCCTGCTCTACGGACACGCGCTCGCGGCATGTCTTCTCGCGCTGGGATTCATCGCGCTTTCCCGCAGGCGAGTCACCCTGGCAGGTTTCGCTTCGGGATGCGCCATCCTGGTGGAATACACCGCTGCCCTCGGGGCGCTTGCGCTGCTCTTCTATGCGATCTCCGACCGCGAGCTGCGCGGCAAGGTGTGGACCGGCGCGCTCGCCGCGCTGGGGCCGCTCCTCTTGCTCGCGCTCTACGACCGCGCGGCCTTCGGCTCTCCTTTCGCGATCGGCTACTCGAACCTGCCGGGCGGCAGATATACGGGCATGAGCAGCGGCTTCTTCGGCCTGCGCGGTCCGACACCCCAGTCGCTCTGGCAGTTGAGCTTCGGAGAGCACCGCGGACTCTTTCGCTACTCGCCCGTGCTGCTCCTGGCCTTTGCGGGACTGCGCCGCGGCCGCGACATCGCGCTCGCCATCGGGCTCTTCCTCGCCTTTTTCCTGCTCAACGCCAGCTACGCGTACTGGGACGGCCACGCCTCCTTCGGTCCCCGCCACGCCGTGCCGGGGCTGGTCTTGCTCTGCATTCCCATCGCCGCGGCGGCGCAGCGCTGGCCGCGCGCCTCGCTGCTCTTGCTCGTCCCCTCCTTGCTCGCCTGCGGCCTGGCCTGGGCGACGCGGCCCGAGGCGGCGCCCTCCGACTGGAACCCGTTGCAGCAATCCTGGCTGCACTTCTGGCGCAAGGACGCGATCGGCGCCTCGATCTTCTGGTTCAACGCCAAGGAACCGCTCCAGTATCGAAGCGGATTCGTCCTGCCGATGTTCGTCGGCCTCGACGGCCGCCTGGCGCTCTTGCCGCTCTTGCCGCTCTACGCCGGCCTCCTCTTCTGGTTTCGCAGGGCGGTGCGCAGATGAGGCGCGCGGCGCTCCTGGCCGTGCTCGGAGCGGCACTGCACTTCTTGCTCTTGCCCCGCGACTATCAAGAGCGCTCCGACCTGCACGTCTATCTCGACTCCAGCCTCCGCTGGGCTACGGGCGAGGCGCCCTATCGCGACTTTCCCTTCGAGTACCCGCCCGCTGCGCTCTTCGTCCTGCGCGCGCCGCTCCACGCAGCGGTGCTGGGGCAGATGCGCTACGAGACTGCATTCGCGCTGTGGATGGCGCTCTTCGATGCGCTGGCGCTGTTCGCGGTCTGGCTGACCGCACGCCGCTACGGTGCGATGGCGATCTGCTGGGCCGGCCTGGCGCTGTGCAACTCCGTCCTCTACACGCGTTTCGATCTCGCGCCCGGAGCGTTGATGGCCCTCTGTGTCGCGCTCGCCTGTCTCGGGCAATTCACCTGGGCGGGCGCGGCGCTGGGCGCGGCGGCGGCCATCAAGCTCTATCCGATCTTCATCGCTCCTGCGCTCGCGGTCGAGGCCTGGCGGGCTCGCCGGCTGCGCGGAGCCGTGCTCGCAGCCCTGGCGGCGGCGCTCTTGCTCTCCTGGCCCGCCTTCGGGCTCGACTTTCTCGCCTACCACTGGAACCGCGGCGTGCAGATCCAGAGCCTCTGGGGCGCGGCGCTGCGCCTCGCCGGCTTGCGGCAGGTCGAGCACCGATTCGGCGCCGAAGAGGTGGTCGGAGCGCCGGCCTTTCTCGGGCCGATCTCGCTGGCGCTGCAGATCGCTGTCGCGGCCCTGGCGGCATGGCGCGCGCGCGATGCGAAGGAGGGCGCCCTGGCGGCCTTCGCCGGATTCGTCGCCTTCGGCAAGGTAGGCTCGCCGCAATTCATGCTCGCTCTCGTGCCGCTGGCGGCCGCCGTGCCCTGGGCATGGCGCTTCGTGCTCGCCTCTTGCGTGCTCCTGGCCTGGGAATTTCCCGTCCACTTCACGCCGTCGGATGTGGTCAATCCACTCTGGGCCGCTGTCGACCTGGCCCGCATGCTGCTCATCGCTTTCGTCGCCATCGCCCTCCCGGCGCGGCTACACTCGCGCTCGTGACCCTCCGCTCCATCCTCATCGCCGACGACGAGGAGTCGATCCGCCACGTCCTCACCGTGCTTCTGCAGGACCGCGGCTACGAGGTGCGCGCCGTCTCCGACGGCGAGGAGGCGCTGCGCGAGCTCTCCGCCCGCGACTACGACGCGCTCGTCACCGACGTGCGCATGCCCAAGATCGACGGCCTCGAGCTGGTGCGGAGCGCGCAGCAGACCAGCCCCGACACGACCATCATCGTCATGAGCGCTTACGGCTCGCACGAGCTGGCCATCGAGGCGATGAAGGCCGGCGCGTACGACTACCTGGGCAAGCCCTTCCACCCCGACGAGGTGCTGCTGGTCCTCCGCAAGGCGGAGGAGCGCGAGCGGCTGCGACAGGAGAACCTCCGCCTGCGCCGCGAGATCGCCGCCGCGCGTGGCTCGGCACAGCTCATCGCTGAGGGGCCGGCGATGAAGGAAGTGATGCGGGTGGTGCAGAAGGTCGCTCCGACGCCGACGACGGTGCTGATCGAAGGAGAGAGCGGCAGCGGCAAGGAAGTGGTCGCGCGCGCCCTCCACGAGCTGAGCCCGCGCGCCGAGCGGCCCTTCGTGGCGGTGAACTGCGGCGCCATCCCCGAGACGCTGATCGAGAGCGAGCTGTTCGGCCACGCCAAGGGAGCTTTCACCGACGCGCGCACCGCCAAGCGCGGGCTCTTCGAGGAGGCCGACGGCGGCACGCTGCTCCTCGACGAGATCGGCGAGCTGCCTTTGCCGGTGCAGCCGTCGCTCTTGCGCGTGCTCCAGGAAGGGGAAGTGCGCCGGGTCGGCGACTCGCGCACCGCCCGCGTCGACGTCCGGGTGCTGGCCGCGACCAACAAGGATCTTTCGTCGTTGGTCGGGGCGGGGCGTTTTCGCGAGGACCTCTATTACCGGCTCAACGTCGTGCAGCTGAGGCTGCCGCCCCTGCGAGAGCGGGTCGAGGAGATCCCGGCGCTCGCGACGCGCTTCCTCGAGCGGCATGCGGCGCGGCTCGGCCTCCCCCCGCGGCAGCTTTCCGCGGCGGCGGAGGAGCTGCTGCAGCGCTATCGCTGGCCGGGCAACGTGCGCGAGCTGGAGAATGCCCTGGAGCGCGCCCTGGTCCTCTCCGAAGACGAGGAGATCCAGCCCGATGCCTTGCCGGAAGCGGTGCAAAGCGCCGCCGCGAAGAGCGCCGACCCGCTCCCCGAGGCGCTCGATCCCGACGACCTCTCCATCAAACGCGCCGCGCGCGGTCTGGAAGCAGGCCTGATCAAGCGCGCGCTGGAGCGGACCGGCGGCAACCGCACGAAGGCGGCCGAGCTGCTCGAACTGTCCCCGCGCGCCCTGCTCTACAAGATCCGCGAATACGGTCTCGAGTAACCAGAGCGCATCTCACAAGCTAAAGCTGCAACTCCAGAAGCGCAGTCGCTAAGCCGCCTGCGGCGGCCACGACTAGTGCTGGTGGGTGGGACAAAGCCCCCCTCCAAATGCACCCGAAGTGACCCCTCAATGCGGGGTCAATGACGGGTCACGGCTCCTTGATTCCCTACATCTCGATGATGCATCGATCGCGTCCTCGGGAGGGCGGTTCGTGAATCGTGTCCAGAAATTCCGCGAAGCAGCGCTCCTGGCCAAAGCCGAGTTGGCCCGCAAGGCCGGCGTTTCGGAGTCGACGATCGACCGCGTGGAGGCGGGGCATGACTGCAGGATGGAGACGAAACGCAAGATCCTTTTCGCGCTCGGGCTCAGCCTTTCCGACTCGACCAAGCTCTTCCCCCGCCTCGACGGGCGCGCGAGGCGAGCGTGATGGCGGTTTTTTTGGGAGCAGGAATTTCCAGTGATAGCGTCCCGGCGATGAGCTGGGGAAAGTGCCGCGCTCAGAGCGGCGAGGAAGGCTGAACGGACATGGCAAAGAGCAAGCTCGCCCTCGGGCTCGACATCGGCTCCAGCTCCGTCAAGCTCGTCCAGCTCAAGGAAGCGAAGCGCGGTTTCATCCTCGAGGCCTTCGGCGTGGCGCCGCTGCCGCCGGAGGCGATCGTCGACGGCGCCCTGATGAACTCCACCGCCATCGTCGAGGCCATCCGCGGGCTGGTGCAGCAGTACAAGCTGAAGAACCGCGAGGCCGCCATCGGCGTGAGCGGCCACTCGGTCATCATCAAGAAGATCTCCATGCCCAAGATGTCGCAGGAGGAGCTGGAGGAGAGCATCCAGTGGGAGGCGGAGCAGTACATCCCTTTCGACGTCAAGGACGTGAACATCGACGTGCAGATCCTCACGCCCCCCGACGTCGACACCGGCACGGGGCAGATGGACGTCCTGCTCGTCGCCGCCAAGAAGGACATGATCAACGACTACACCTCGGTGGTCTCCGAGGCGGGCCTGCAGCCGGTGGTGGTCGACGTCGACGCCTTCGCCGTGCAGAACTCCTTCGAGGTCAACTACGACCTGCCCAAGAGCGAGACCATCGTGCTGGTCAACGCCGGCGCTTCGGTGGTGAACATCAACGTCCTCGCCAACGGGCTCACCACCTTCACCCGCGACGTGACCATGGGTGGGAACCAGTTCACCGAGGAGATCCAGAAGCAGCTCAACGTCAGCTACGACGAGGCCGAGAAGCTCAAGGTGGGCGGCGACACGCAGGCCGACTCCGACTCGGTGGTGCCGCAGGAAGTGGAGCGGGTCATCCAGGGCGTGGCCGACCAGATGGCGGGCGAGATCCAGCGCTCCCTCGACTTCTATACGGCCACCGCTGCCGACAGCCACATCGCGCGGCTCTATCTCTCGGGCGGCACCGCCAAGATCCCCGCGCTCTTCAAGGTCATCGAGCAGCGGGTCGGCGTGCCGGTGGAGATCCTCAACCCCTTCAAGGGCGTCGAGATCGACAACCGCAAGTTCGACTCCAACTACGTGATGGACGTGGCCCCTTCGGCGGCCGTGGCCATCGGGCTTGCCCTGCGCAAGTCCAACGAGCGCTGAGGAGGGAGGAGACTCGCGATGATCAAGATCAACCTTCTCCCCGTCCGCGCCGCCAAGAAGCGCGAGTTCGGCCGGCAGCAGCTGATCCTCTTCGTGGTGCTGCTGGTCGGCGCGGCGGTGGGCAACTACCTCTGGCTCAACAAGGTCGACTCCGACCTGGACGACCTCAACAAGCGCATCACCGCCACCCGCACCGAAATCGCCCAGCTGGAGAAGACCATCGGGGAGGTCAAGTCGATCAAGGACGACAAGAAGGCGCTGGAGGACAAGCTCAAGATCCTCGACACCCTCAAGAAGGGTCGCACCGGGCCGGTGAAGGTGATGGACGAGCTGGCGACGGTCATTCCCCAGCGGGTCTGGATCATCGATTACGCCGAGACCGGCGGCGGAGTGACCATGCAGGGCCGCTCGGCTGCGTACGAGGACCTCTCCGTCTTCTCCAAGAAGCTGAAGGCGTCCCAGCATTTCCGGGACATCGTCATCCGTCGCGCCTCGCAGAGGGCCGATGGGCTCGTCGACTGGACCATCACCTGTTCGGCGGACTACTCGGCCTAGAGGACATCCATGGCGCTCACCGGACAGGACGTCCTCAATACCGTCAACAAGCTGCCGCTGCCGCAGAAGATCGCGGTCATCGCGGTGGCGGCGGTGCTGATCACCGCCGGCAACTGGTACTTCCTCGTCGACCCCAAGCTCACCGAGATCACCCAGAAGCAGTCGACGCTGCGCACTCTCGAGGACGAGCTGATCCAGAAGCAGTCGATCGCCAACAACCTGGCCCAGTTCAAGCACGAGAAGGAAGTGCTCGAGCGGCGCTTGGCGCAGGCCCTCACCGAGCTTCCCAACGAAGCCAACATCGACGACCTGATCAAGTCGCTCTCCGACATCGGCATCAAGAGCGGCCTGACCATCAACAGCATCGAGCCGCAGGGCGAGCAGCGGCAGTCGTTCTACGCCTCGATCCCCATCGTCATGTCGGTGACCGGCAACTACCACGAGATCGGCGTCTTCCTCGACGCCCTCTCCAAGCTGGCCCGCATCGTCAACGTCACCAACATCAAGATGAACAGCGCCAAGGTGCAGAACGACAAGCTGATCGTCAGCGCCAGCTACGTGGCGACCACCTTCCGCTTCCTCCCCGAGGCGCCCAAGCCGGCAGCACCGCCGGGAGCGGCCAAATGAACCGCCCGCTTCTCCTCGCGCTCGCCTCGGCGCTGGCTACCTGCGGCAGCCCCGCGCCGCCGCCGCGCCGGATCGCGCCTCCCCCTGCGCCGCCCAAGCCGGTGGCGGAGGAGGAGATCACTCCGCAGGCGCCGACCAACATCTACGTCTACTCGCCCATCGGCAAGCGCGATCCTTTCCAGAACGTCTACCAAGGCCAGGGTATCGCCGCGCCCAAGCAGTCGGGCCGCGCCAAGACGCCGCTGGAGAAGTGGCCGCTCGATTCCTTGCACCTGGCGCTCACCGTCACCGGCACCGCCAACCCGCTGGCGATGGTCGAAGATCCCGACCACCGCGGCTGGCCGGTGCACCTGGGCGATTTCATCGGGCAGAACGGCGGCAAGGTGACCGGCATCCACCGCGACGAGGTCGTGGTGACGGAGACCATCACCGACCACGCCACCGGCCGCGTCTATCCGCAGAACGTCAAGCTGACCGTTCCGATCACCAAGGAAGAGGAGCGGGACATCAACGCGCTCAGGGAAGGCGAGCAGCTCGGCGTCGCCAAAGGGGAATAGACGCATGCGCCCCGCAACCGAAAGTTCGAAGGAGAAGCCGATGTCGAGATGGTGCCTGATCCCGGCCGCAGCCCTCGTCGCCCTTGCGCCGGGGGCGCGCGCTGCAACGTCCAGCAAGGTGACCGGGCTGGAGGCCAGCGCCGGAAAGGTGATCATCCACACCGACGCGCGGCCCGAGTTCACGGTCTTCAAGCTCTCGGCGCCGCCGCGGGTGGTCATCGACTTGAACGGCGGCGACGTCTCGGCTGCTGCCCGGCCGCTCGAGGTCCATCAGGGCGGCATCGCCGGCGTGTCGGCCGCGCAGTTCGATCAGGGCGCGACCCGCGTCGGCCGCATCGTGGTGGCGCTCGAGGGCGATCAGAAGTACGACGTCGCGCCTGCCGGCAATGACCTGGTGCTGACGGTGGGCGAGGCCTCGGGACTCGGATCTCCGGCTTCAGGCGATCCCAACGTCGTCACCGCCCGCGAAGACGCCATCAAGACCGACCACCCGGCGCACAAGCTCGCCGAGGTTTCCGTCGACGGCACCGACGTCTCCAGCGTGCACATCGGCACCGACGGCGAAGTGGCGAAGTTCAGGCTGGTCGAGCTGAAGAATCCGGCGCGGCTGGCGCTCGACCTGCACGGCATCTCGGGCAAGGCCGGCAAGGTGGAGGGCTCGGGCCTGGTCAAGGACGTGCGCTTCGCCAAGCACGAGGACGGCATGCGGATCGTCGTCGACGCCGGCGGCGACTCGATGCCGAAGTACCAGATCGCGCGCCGGCCCGACGGCCTGGAAGTGAAGGTCGGCGAAATGAAGTTGGCGGCAGCGCAGCCTGCGCCGAAGGCGCCCGCCGCTCCGCGGGTCGCTCCGGAGACCGGCATCGCCAAGCTGATCCCGATCCACGCCATCGACATGCGCGCCGTGGAGGGGCGGACCGAAGTCCTGGTGGCGCTCGAGCAGGCCGTGCAGTTCGAGATTGCCCGGCCCGACGCGACCACCTCCGCGCTGCTCCTGCACGGCGCGGCGCTCCCCGATCGGCTGGAGCGCAAGCTCGACGCCAGCTCGCTGGGCGGCCCCGTCCTGACGCTCTCTGCCTATCGCGTGCCCGACCGGCCCGGCGAAGTGAAGGTCATGGCGACCGTCGCCAAGGGCACGGTCGACGAGATGACCGCGCAGAAGGGCACCTTGATCTGGAAGTTCTCCGGGCCGAAGGCGATCGCCCAGTCGATCACGCCTGCGCCCAAGGCAGCGGCGGCGATGGCTTCCGAGACGCGCTCCGCAGCCGGCCCGCAGAACGTCTACGACGCAAGCCAGTACACCGGCCGCAAGGTCGACTTCAACGTCAAGGACATCGACATCAAAAACCTGCTCGGCGCCATCGCCGAGATCAGCAAGAAGAACATCATCGTCGCCGACGACGTGAAGGGCACCGTCACCATCAAGCTGCGCAACGTGCCCTGGGACCAGGCGCTCGACATCGTCCTCAAGTCCAAGGGCCTGGGCCGCGAGGACATCGGCAACATCATCCGCGTCGCGCCCATCCAGACCCTGCGCCAGGAAGCGCGCGAGGCGGCCGACGCCAGCAAGAACCGCCTCGCCACCGAGCCGCTCAAGGTGCGGCTCATCCCGGTCAACTATGCCAAGGCGAGCGATCTGACGTCGCAGATCAAGGACTCGCTCACCGAGCGCGGCACGGTCGCGGTCGACGCGCGTACCAACACGCTGATCGTCAAGGACGTGCAGGAGGCGCTGATGCGCGCCGAGGGCATCGTCCGCAACCTCGACACGCAGACTCCCGAGGTGTTGATCGAGAGCCGCATCGTCGAGGCCGCGACCAGCTTCGCGCGCAGCGCCGGCATCCAGTGGGGCGGCAACGTCAGCTTCGCGCCGACCTTCGGCAATCCGACCGGGCTCATCTTCCCCAACATCCTCTCGGTTGCCGGCGCCGCCGACGACACGCTCGCCTCCACCGCGGGCCTGACGGGCGTGAGCACCCCGAACTTCGCCGTCAACATGCCGACCGCGGTCGGCGCCAACACCGGCGGTGGCCTCGGCTTCGTCTTCGGCACGGCGGGCGGCTCGGCCAACCTCAACTTGCGCCTGACTGCGGCGGAGAACAGCGGCACGATCAAGACCATCTCCTCGCCGCGGGTCGTGACCGTCGACAACGTCGACGCCAGCATCAGCCAGGGCGTGAGCGTGCCCTTCTCGCAGACCAGCGCGGCCGGTGTGTCGACGGTGTTCATCGAAGCGCGTCTCGAGCTCCGCGTCACCCCGCACGTGACGCAGGAGGGCTCGATCCAGATGAAGATCAACGCCACCAACAACCAACCGAACCCGCAGCTCACCGGCGCCAACGGCCAGCCCTCCATCAGCCGCCGCGAGGCCAAGACCGAGGTGCTGGTGAAGGACGGCGAGACCACCGTCATCGGCGGCATCTACACGCGCCGCAACTCCGAGTCGTGGAACGAGGTGCCGGTGCTCTCCAAGATTCCGGTCCTCGGGTGGCTCTTCAAGAAGAAGTCGGTCAGCGATGATCGCACCGAGCTGCTCATCTTCATCACGCCGCGCATCGTCAACCGCTCCCAGTCCGTCGTCGCCTCCGCTCCCAGCGCAGGCGACGAGGGGAAGCAGTAGGAGGCCAGGATCATGAAGGCGACCCGAACCATTCTTCTCTTGGCCCTGCTCGCGGCGGGCTGCTCCACCAAGGGCGAGAACTCGGCCCTGGTGCTGACCAAGGTGCTGGCGCCCAAAGGCTCCGGCACTGCCGATGCCGGACCGGGCTCGGTCCAGCAGTGCACCTCCAGCCCCGGGGACACCGAAACGTCCTTCCTGCTCATCGGGCCGGACAACTTCGGCTCGATCGGCGTGGCGGTGGACAACCGGTTGAAGAACCCCTCCGACACCAACAACATCCTGCGCACCAACAGCGCCGACTTCTACGTCCACCAGGCAGTGGTCACCTACGAGATGGCGGCCGGCACGGGCTCTGCGCCGGCCGGCAGCACGCCGCCCGCCAGCGGTGGAGTTCTCAACGGCAGCAGCGGCACCGTCGGCGTGATCCTCTTTCCCAGCCACCTGACGGGAGTGAGCGCCGGCGCCTTCATCCGCGCAACCATCCATCTCGAAGGCACGCTTCTCGACGGTATGACGGTGAAGACGTCGCAGCGGGAATTCCTCATCGAGTACTGCGGCACGCCGGGCTGCGCCGGCAACACCTGCCTGTAGCGAGGGCTGTGATAGGCTTCGCCGGGTGACGGCGACGCTCGCCGAGCTGTACGTGAAGCAGGGGTTGATCGGAAAGGCGCGCGAGATCTACCGGCGGCTGGCCGCCAGCGGCGACGAGGCGGCTCGCAAGAGGTTGCTCGAGCTGCCGTCAGCCGAGGCGAGCATCAAGCTCCTGGAGGAGCTCTTGGCGAGAGTGGGCAGCCGAAGGGGCTGAAATGGGCTTCAAGGAAGACCTCGAGCAGATCTGCGGCAAGGTGGAGGGCTCCTTCGCAGCCAGCTTGATGGGCTTCGACGGTATCGCCATCGAGACGCACGAGGCCCGGCCCTCCGACGGGATCGAGCTGCAGACGCTCCTGGTCGAGTATTCCGGCATCATCTCCCAGGTGCGGCAAGCGGCCGAGTCGCTGCAGATGGGGAAGGCGAGCGAGGTCTCGATCCGCACCGAGAAGCTGGTGGCGGTGGCCCGGCCGCTGACGCCCGACTATTTCGTGGTCCTGACCATGTCGCCCGAGGGCAATGTGGGCCGGGCGCGATATGAATTGAGGGTGGCGGGGCCGAAGCTGGTGGCGCAGCTCTAGCGCGCCCCCGGTGAAGCGCTTTCTGCCGCGCGTCTTTACCGTCGGCATCGTTTGCGGTAAACCCGCGCGCCCTCTCTTGTAGGAGCGCGTCGGATGGCCGAAGTCTACGACACCAGCGAATTTCGCAACGGGCTGAAGATCCTGGTCGACGGCGAGCCCTTCGAGATCGTCGAGTTCCAGCACGTCAAGCCCGGCAAAGGCTCGGCTTTCGTCCGCACGCGCATCCGCAATCTCATCACCGGCCGGGTGCTGGAGCCGACCTTCAAGTCCGGCGACAAAGTGGGTCGTCCCGACATGGAGGAGAAGGAGATGCAGTACCTCTACAAAGAGGGCGAGCACTACGTCTTCATGGACGTGAAGACTTACGAGCAGACGCACATCAACGAGACCTCCTTGAAGGAGGCGAAGAACTTCCTCAAGGAGAACATGACGGCCCGCATCCTCTTCTGGAACGGGCGCGCCATCGCCGTGGAATTGCCCAACGCAGTCGAGTTGCGGGTGAAAAAATGCGACCCCGGGGTGCGCGGCGACACCGTCTCGGGAGCGATGAAGCCGGCCACGCTGGAGACGGGCTTTACCTTGAACGTGCCTCTCTTCATCAACGAGGGCGATATCTTGAAGATCGATACCAGGACCGGCCAATATCTGACTCGCGTCGGTTGAGCATCGAGCGGACCGAATGGACGTCGATAAACTCAAAGCGATTCTCGCCGCACTGGAAGGTACCGACGTCACCCGGATCACCTGGTCGGAGGGGACAGAGACGATCGACCTGCGTCTCGGCCATCCGCCGTCCCCTGCGATGCAGGCCGTGCCGGTCGCGACGGCGCCCGTGACGATGGCGGCGCCGATGACCAGCGCGACGCCGCCCTCGGTCGCTCCCGTGCCGGCCGCTGCGCCGCCGCCCGCCGGGCCGGCCGCGGGTAACAAGACCTTCACCGTCAATTCGCCCTTCGTCGGCACTTTCTATCGATCGGCCTCGCCCGACAGCCCCTCCTTCGTCGACGTGGGCCAGGTGGTGAAGAAGGGCCAGGTGCTCTGCATCGTCGAAGCCATGAAGCTGATGAACGAGATCGAGGCCGAACAGCCCGGGCGCCTCGTGGAAGTGCTCATCCAGAACGGCAGTCCCGTCGAGTACGGAGAAGTGCTCTTCCGGTTCGAGCTGGTCTGACGGAGCCGGCGGCTTCGCCGGCGGCCGAGCCGGAGCCGCAGGCGGAGGCATTTGGTGTTCCACCGCATCCTCATCGCCAACCGCGGAGAGATCGCGCTGCGCATCATCCGCGCCGCGCGCGAGCTGGGGATCGAGACGGTGGCGGTCCACTCGACGGCCGACGCGAACTCGCTGCACGTCCGCTTCGCCGACCAGTCCTTCTGCATCGGTCCACCGCCCTCGAAAGAGAGCTATCTGAACATCCCGGCGCTGCTCTCGGCGGCCGAGGTGAGCGGCGCCGACGCCATCCACCCCGGCTACGGCTTTCTCTCCGAGAACGCCGAGTTCGCCGAGATGGTCATGCACTCGGGCCTCGGCTGGATCGGCCCGCGACCCGAGATGATCCGCATGATGGGCAACAAGATCCGCGCCAAGGAGGCGATGAAGGAGGCAGGCCTGCCGCAGCTGCCGGGGAGCGAAGGAGTGGTCCAGGACGAGCGAGAGCTGGGCCGGCTGGCTGCGAGCGTCGGGTTTCCGGTCATCCTCAAGGCCGCCGCGGGGGGCGGCGGGCGGGGAATGAAGATCGTCCGCGAGAAGGAGCAGCTGGGGCAGATGTACCGCACCGCCTCGGCGGAATCGCTCGCCGCCTTCGGCAATGGCGACATGTACGTCGAGCGCTACGTCGAGCGGCCGCGGCACATCGAGATCCAGATCGTCGCCGACGAGCACGGCAACGTCGTCCACTTCGGCGAGCGCGAGTGCTCGGTGCAGCGGCGCCACCAGAAGATGCTCGAGGAGAGCCCCAGCCCCGCGCTGAACGACAAGTTGCGCGAGCGGATGGGCCGCGTCGCCGTCGAGGCGATGCGCAAGGTCCGGTACAACAACGTCGGCACCATCGAGTTCCTGCTCGACGAGCGCGGCGACTTCTACTTCATGGAGATGAATACCCGCATCCAGGTGGAGCATCCCGTCACCGAGTCGGTGACCGGCATCGATCTGCTCAAGGAGCAGATCCGCCTGGCCGCGGGCGAGGAGCTGGGCCGCACGCAGAAGAGCATCGTCATCAAAGGCCACGCTATCGAGTGCCGCATCAACGCCGAGGACCCGATGTCGTTCGCGCCCTCACCGGGCCTCATCACGGCCTACCACGCGCCCGGCGGCCTTGGGGTGCGCATCGACTCCGCCGCTTACGAACAGTACCGGGTGCTCCCTTTCTACGACTCGATGGTGGCCAAGCTCATCGTCATGGCCGACAGCCGCCCGGCGGCCATCATGCGCATGCGGCGGGCGCTCGAGGAGTACATCGTGGAAGGCATCAAGACCAACATTCCCTTCCACAAGAAGCTGCTGATGTACGAACCCTTCGTACAGGGTAGGTACGACACGCGCCTGGTGGAAAAATTGCTAGCGGAAAGCGTGGCGGAGAACTCTTAAAATCGGGAATCGCGGGGCCTTCTCGCGCGTCTTTACAGAGGGCGCATCGCCTTGACGGGATTGTGATTTGCCCGGTACGGTGGACCGCTGGCGTCGTGCGCCTTCCCGCCCCTGGAGCTTGCCGATCGATGGACAAAAACAAGGTCATCGAATCGGCAACGAAGCTCATCTCCAAGGGCTCCTTCGACAAAGCGATCAAGGAGTACCAGCGGGTCCTGGAAGTCGATCCCGACGACGTCAGGGTCCTGCAGAAGCTGGCCGAGCTCTACCAGAAGATGAACCGCAAGGCGGAGGCCGCCGACTGCTTCGAAAAAGTGGCGAAGACCTATTCCGCGCAGGGGTTCTATCTCAAGGCCGTCGCGCTCTACAAACAGGTGCTCAAGGTCATCGACCGCGTCGAGGTCAACGTGCGGCTGGCCGAGCTCTACCAGCAGCTCGGCCTGGTGGGCGACGCCACCAAGGAATGGCAGACGGTCTCGGCCTACTACGACAAGATCGGCGACACCAAGCAATCGCTCGAAACCCTGCGCAAGCTGGTCGAGCTCGACCCCGACAACGTCGCGGCCCGCATCCGGCTGGGCGAGCAGTTCGCACGGCAGGACCAGCTGGTCGAGGCCGTGGCCGAGCTGCGTCGTGCCGCGCAGTACCTGCAGCGCAACGGGCGCCACGAGGACTATCTCAAGGTCGCCGAGCGCATCAGCCACCTCGACCAGAACGACGTGGGCCTGGCCAAGGAGCTGGCCGAAAGCTACCTGAGCCGCGGCGACTCCAAGCGCGCCCTGGCGAAGTTGCAGATCTGCTTCAAGGCGAACCCGCGCGATCTGGGCACGCTGCAGATGCTGGCGCGGGCCTTCCAGGAGCTGGGGCAGGTCTCGAAGACGGTCTCGGTCTTGAAGGAGCTCGCCCGCGTGCACGTCGACGCCGGGCGAGGCCCCGACGCCCGCAGGGTCTACCAGCAGGCGCTCGATCTCGCTCCCGACGATGCCGAAGTGAAGTCGGGCCTCAAGGCGCTCGAAGGCGACGAGCGCTCGGTGCCTGCCGCTCCTCCGCCGCGAGCGGCGGCGGCGCATCGGCCGGCTGCGCAGAAGCCGCCGACCCAGCCGGTCGTCACGCCGGCTCCGGCGCGGGCGGCGCCGAGGTCGCGGCCGCCGACGGCGCCGATCCCGAGTGCGTCGAGCTCCTCACCGCCCACTCCCGCGGCGGTCCCCAAGCTGCTCAAGGAGACCGAGGTCTACATCAAGTACGGCCTGCACGAGAAAGCGCTCGAGCACCTGCACAAGATCTTCTCCGTCGACCCCGACAACCTCGAGGCGCACGACAAGGCCAAGACCGTGGCGCTGGCCAGCAACCGGCCGGAGGACGCCATCGTCTCGCTGGCGACCTTGGTGCGGCTCTATTCCGAGAACGGCGATGCGCGCGCCGAGGCGGCCAAGGAAGAGCTGCGCGGCCTCGATCCCGGCAATGAGGCGCTGGACCTTGGCGGGCCGTCCCCAGCCGCGCTCGACGTCATCGAGGAGGAGTTCGAGATCGAGCCGATCGCCGCGACTGTCGAAGGCGAGCTCGAGAGCGAGGAGCTGATCGACGAGCCGCTCGAGGCGGTGGAGGTGGAGGAGGTCGAGCCCGCCGCGCTGGAGGCGGAAGAGAGCGACGCCTTCGCAAGCGATATCGCCGAGGCCGACTTCTACATCCAGGCCGGCTTGTTCGACGACGCCCGCGCGCTCCTCGAGGGGATCACGCTGGCCGAGCCCGACCACGAGGGCGCAAACCAGAGGCTGCGCCAGATCAACAAGGGGCGCTCGCGCGTCGAGCCGAAGCGCCCGGCCCCGCGAGCGCAGCCGGTCGCCTCGCGCGATCACGAGGACCTCGCCGCGGAGCTGGCGGCAGAGCTGGCCGCCGAAGTGGGCAGCGGCATCACCGAGGACGACAAGCCCCTCGACGCCGACGTGCTCGACCCTTTCCAGGTGCCGGCGCATGAAGTCCTCGGGGAGTTCCGCGCCAAGGTGCAGGAGACGGTCAGCGCCGAGGACGTGCAGACCCATTACGATCTGGGCATCGCCTACAAGGAGATGGGCCTCGTCGACGAGGCCATCGCCGAATTCGAGCTGGCAGTGCGCCACGGCAAGGGCGGGCGCGCCGCCGACGGCTACACCATGCTCGGCCTCTGCGAGCTGGAGCGAGGTGACGCGGCGCAGGCCATCGAGCATTTCCGCCGCGGGATGGCGGTGCCGGGACTGAACGCCGAAGCCAAACGAGCCCTTTCCTTCGACCTCGCCTCGGCGCACGAAGCGCTGCATCAGGAAGCCGAGGCGCTCGAGCTGTACGAAGCCGTCGGGCGCGAGGACGCCAGCTTCCGCGACGTCGCCGCCCGGGTGGAGCGGCTGGGCGGCACCCTCGTCCAGGCGAGGCCCTCCCAGTCGAGGGTCGCGGCGAGGACCTCTCCGGCGGCCGCCGCCTCGGGCAAGACCGCGATGCGTCCCGCGGCCTCGGCCGGCAGCAAGGTGGCCTCCTCGAAGCCGGCCACGACTTCGGGTGCTGCAAATGAGCCGCCCGACAATACGGAGCCGCCGCGCAAGAACCGCAAGATCGGCTTCGTCTGATGAATTACCTCGACTATTACGAGCTCGCCCAGGAGCCTTTCTCCAATGCGCCGGTGTCGCGTTTCTACTTCAATTCGCCCCAGCACTCGCAGGCGTTGGTTCGGCTGACCCATCTCTGCTCGCAGATGAAGGGCCTGGGGATCCTCGTCGGGGACATCGGCGCGGGCAAGACGACGCTGGCGCGGCGGTTGCTCGACTCGCTCCCCGAGACCGAGTACGAGGCGGCGCTCCTGGTCATCATCCACAGCGGCGTGACGGCCTCGTGGCTGCTCAAGCGCGTCGCGCTGCAGCTCGGCGTGGAGGCGCCCAGCGAGGACAAGCTCACCTTGCTCGGCCAGCTCTACCAGAGGCTGATGAAGGTCTACGAGCAGGGCAAGAAAGCGGTGGTGCTCATCGATGAAGCCCAGATGCTCGCCAGCCGCGAGCTGATGGAGGAGTTTCGCGGGCTGCTCAATCTCGAGGTACCCGACCGGAAGCTGATCTCGATCATCTTCTTCGGGCTGCCGGAGATCGAGGAGAACCTCAAGCTCGACCCGCCGCTCCAGCAGCGGGTGGCGATGAAGTACCGGCTCGACCACCTCGCGCAGGACAGCACCGAGGCGTACATCAAGCATCGTCTCCGTCTGGCGGGCGCCTCGCGCATGCCCTTCACGCCCGAGTCGGTCAAGGCCGTCCACCGCTTCTCCAGTGGGACGCCGCGGGTGATCAACACCCTCTGCGACAACGCCTTGTTCGAGGGCTACGTGGCGCGCGCGCCGATGATCGACGAGCCGATGATCGAGCGCGTTGCTCTCGACCTGGGTCTGGGCGGCGTGCGCGACGGAGCGCCCGCGAAGAGGGCTCCTGCAGGCGAAACGCTGCGAATCGATCTCGGAGAGATCGACCGCTATCTGGCGGGCCTGGCGAAACCTTCTTGAGGCCGAAGCCTGAAGTCCGAGGTCCGAGGCAGGATGCCCGATGTTGAGCCGCCTCATCATCGCTCTCGCACTCGCCGCGGCCGTCATCTCGGGCGGCGCGCTGGCTTTCCTGCGCACCGACTTCGTCGCCAACAACCTCTGCTCCTATGCCGTGGCCACCATCGAGGAAGCCACCCAGGCGCAGGTGAAGGTCGCGCGCTGCTCGGTGGAACCGGCGGTGGGCAAGCTCACCATCGACGGGCTGCAGGTCGGCGTGCCCGGCGGGCGCATCGACCTCAAGGTCGCGCGCGTCTTCGTGCAGGTGGTGGTGCGGCCGCTCTTGCAGCGGGTGCGGCTCGAGCGGCTCGAGGTCGATCGGCCGGAGTTGCATCTCTCGCTCGACCAGCAGGGAGGCCCGACCCCCAAGGGCGGCCAGTGCCTGCCCGAAGTTCTCGAGCGCTTCGAGCTCGGCCGGGTGAAGGTGCGCAAGGCGAGCGTGGAGGTGAAGAGCGCCGCGCTGCACGTCGACGTTCCGCATGCTGCCATCTCCATCAAAGGCCGCGGCGGGCAGCTGCACGTCGAGGTCGCCACGCGCGGCGGGAGCGTGGAGCTGCCGGGGCGGACCATCGGGCTCATCTCCACCCGCACTTCCGCCGGCGTCGACCTGCGCGGGGTGGGGCAGATCTCGCTGGAGCGCGCCGACCTGATCGGCAGCGAGGCCTCGCTCTTCGTCAAGGGCAAGCTGGGCGATCTCTGCGCTCCGTCGATCGAGGCGCTCGCCAACGTGCGCGTCGATGACCTGGAAACGGCCGCCGCGCGGCTCCTCCCCGGCGTGCTCCATGGCGTGAAGGGCGCGCTCTCGGCGGACGTGGCGTTGACCCTCACCGGCAAGAAGCCGCGCGCCAAAGGCGAGGTGCGCCTGCAGGGCGTGTCGATCGAAGGCTTCAATCCCGGCGACGCGCGCGTGCGCTTCGATGCAGATCGCGCGCGCGTCAAGGCCGAGCGCCTGGAAGTGCCCATCGCTCCCGGTGTCGTGACCGGGACGGCCGAGCTGCGCATCGACGATGCCTCGCTGCCCCTCAGCGCCGACCTCAATCTGCGCGACGTGGAATTGGCCGAGGTGCTGCGCAAGCTGGGCGCGCCGCACAGCCCGGTGGTGCTCAAGGCAAGCGGGCGCGCGCAGGTGAAGGGTCCGCTGTCGCCGCTGGCGCTCTCCGCCGAGACCGTGCTGGAGGTGGCCGACTTCGCGGTGCTCGATCGGGCGTACGAGAAGCGCGCGTCGGCAAAGCGGATGTTCGAGTTCGCCCGCGGCAAGGTGACTTCCGCGCTCTCGATCGATGGCGACAAGGTCGTCTTCCGCGGGGCCTCGGTCGAGGTGGGCGCCTCGCACGTGGATGTGGCGGAGGCGACCTTCTTCGGCGATCAGCGCAAGGGAATGCAGCTGGCCGCGCACGGCGAGAACCTCGACCTCGACGACTTCGGCGGACATCTCGGGCCGCTGCCGACGCATGGCCGCGCCACCGTGGCCGGCCGCGTAGGCGGGCCGTATCGCGATCTGCGCGTCGACAGCTCGGCTTCGGTGAAAGACTTCCACTTCCTCGACCTCTCGCTGGGCGACATCTCCACCCAGCTGGGATTCTCGCTGGCGTCGATGCAGCTCTCGCTGGAGCAGATCGAAGGCCACAAGGATCGCAGCGATTACCAGGGCCGCATCGTCCTCGGCCTGGGCGAGCAGGACACTCCTATCGATGCACACCTGGAGATGACGGACGCGTACGTGCACGACCTGATCGATCTCGCGGTCGGAGTGGTGCCCTCGCTCGCCAGCCTGAACGATGCCAAGGACGTCGACGGCGAAGTCGCAGGCGTCATCGACGTGAAAGGCCCGCTCGCCGGTCCGGAGGGGAGCGCGACGCTGGAGTTCGGCGAACTGTCGCTGTGGGGCGAGAAGTTCGACTCCGGAGACGCGCGCTTCGCGCTGCACGGCGGACAGCCGCGGCTGCAGATCGAGCAGCTGGAGTTGCGCCGCGGAGCTGCTGCACGCTTCACCGCGGGCGGCCGCTTCGGGCCCGACTGGCAGCTGGAGCTCGACGCGCGCAGCGAGCATTTCACGCTGGCCGATGTCGATCCTCTCGCCCGAGCGAAGATGAGCGGACCGCTCGCGGTCAGCGCGCGCGTCCGCGGGGTCTCCAGCCATCCCCTGATCGATGCGGCACTCAAGTTCAGCGAGGGCAGCGCGGCCAAGGCGCAGCTCGGCGACGGCGACCTCTCGCTGAAGATCGACGGCAAGGCGATGAGCTGGCAGGGCACCGTCGGCAAGCACTCGATGCGCGGCGAGGCGACGCTGGAAGGGGACTTCCCCTACAGCTGCACGGCGAAGGTGCGCGTGCCCGACCTGCTTCAGTACGGCGAGGCCTTCGCCCCCGAGTGGGGAGTGCAGAGCGGCTCGTTCGCCGCCGACGCCGAGATCAAGGGCTCGCTGCTGGCCTGGCGGAACAGCTCCGGGACCATCTCGCTCAGCCAGCTCAAGGTGGTGCGCGACGACCTGCCTTTCGAGAACGACGGTCCGGCGCAGCTTTCGTTCGGCCCGGCCGGCGTCCGCATCGAGCGGTTGGCGCTGCGCGCTCCCTACACCTCGGCGCAGCTGTCCGGCAGCCGCGGCCGCGACGGCAAGCTCGAGCTGCGTGTCGTCGCCAGCATCGATGGCCGGCTCTTGCAGGGTCTGGTCCCGGACATCGAGCACGCCGGCGGCACCTGGCAGCTGCAAGCCTCGCTGGGCGGCACCGTGCAGGCGCCGACGGTGCTGGGCAACTTCCGCGTCGAGGACGGGTCGGTCAGCCTGCGCGGCCTCCCGCTGGCGGCGCGCTCCTTGAACGGCAGCATCTCTTTCTCCCAGGACGCCCTGGTGATCGACTCGCTCGCCGGCAAGCTCAACAACGGCGAGGCGCAGCTCTCCGGCGGCATGGAGATGAAGCAGCTGCACCCCGAGCGCATCGACATGTCCGCCCACATCAGCGACGTGAACGTCAAGCTCCAGGAGAACCTGGGTGCGACGCTCGACGGCGACCTGACGCTCTTCGGGCCGCCGCTCGAGCCGGTGCTGGGGGGCTCGGTGATCGTCTCGCGGATGAAATACGCGGAGGACATCGAGATCGAGAGATCGCTGCTCGACTTCTCCCGCCGGCCGCCAACGCCAAAAGTATTGACCAAGAGCGCGGTCCTGGTGCACTTCGATCTCGACGTGCACCTGAGCCGCGGCGTGCGGGTGGAGAACAACCTGGCGCGCACCGATCTCAAGGGCGACCTCAAGGTCACCGGGACTTCGCGAGCGGTGGGTCTTCTCGGGTCGATCAACACCGTCCACGGCACCGCCACCTTCCGCGGCAACGAATTCCAGATCGAGCAGGGCGTCTTGACCTTCAGCGATCGGCAGCGCATCCGCGCCAGCTTCGACTTCTCGGCGCTCGCCCAGGTGAAGGAATACAAGGTCCGGCTGCACGCCTTCGGAACGCCCGGCGAGCCGCATGTGGCGCTCTCCAGCGACCCGGCCCTGGCCGAGGCCGATCTCGGCTTCTTGCTGACCTTCGGATTCGTCTCGCAGAACCTGCAGCAGGCCAGCTTCAGCGCGGGCAGCTCGGGCCTCGCCATCGGCGTGGAAGCCCTCAACAAGGTGACGGGCTTTTCCGAAGAGGTGCGCCGCTTCATCCCCAAGAATCCCATCCTCCGCGACCCGAACATCGACTTCGCCAGCGACTTCTCGGTGGCCACCAACCGGCTGGAGCCGATGGCGCGCTTCCGCTCGCACCTGATCAACGACCGCCTCGATCTGCGCGTCCTGGAGGGCCTCACCAGCGGCCGCTACCGTGGGGTGATCAGCTACCAGCTCACCGACGCTCTCTCGACGCGCGTGCAGCTCGACAACGAGCACCTGACGCAGGGCACCGACTTCGGCGCCGACCTGCACCTGCGCTGGGAGGGCGAATAGTTGCTGGCGCTCGTCTGCGCGGCGCTGATCGGATCCGTCACGAGCGAGCCCGTCCCTCTCTGGGCCGCGCCGGCGGCGCAAGCCGCGCCGTTGGTGGGCGAGATCGCCTTCGAAGGCGCCCAGGCGGAGTCGGTGCGCGCGCTGGTCCAGGTGCAGGTGGGCGCGCCGCTCGACCCGCGCGACGTGCGCGATGCCGTCCGCGCTCTCCATGCGAGCGCGCGCTTCTCTCGAGTGGCGGCCTATCTCGAGGCGATGGAGAGCGAGCCGGCGGGCAGGGGCCGCGTGCGGCTCGTCTTCGTGCTCAGCGCGGTGCAGAAGCTCGTGGCGGTCTCTTTCCCCGGCCATCAGTCGCTGGCGGAGAGCATCCTGCACCAGACCACCAACCTCCAGGTCAATGCCGAATACCAGCCCGAGCAGGTGCCGCCCGCGGTGGAGGCGCTGCGAGCCGCCTATTATCGAATCGGTTACCGATACGCGCGCATCACGCCGATCCGCAAGTCGGCCCGCGGCGGAGTGGCGCTCGAATTCCAGATCGAAGAGGGCAGCGCCACCCGCATCGCAGCGCTCCGCTTCGAGGGAGATCTCGGCCTCGACAAGGACGAGCTCGCCGCCGCTTTCAAGTTGGGGGAGGGCGACGTCCTCAATCTCGCCGCGCTCGACGAAGGCGTGCGGGGAGTGCGCGACCATTACCGAAAGGCCGGCCGGCTGCGGGCGCGCATCGAGCCGCCCCGGGTCGAGGAGCTGAACGAGAAGAGGGCGAGCGTCACCGTGCCGGTGAAGGCGGGGCCGGAAGTCCGCTTCCACATCCGCGGCAACCGCTCTTTCAGCGACGCTCTTCTCGCCTCGCGGCTCGGCGCGGATTCCGACGAGCCGCTCGATGCGCAGGCCGCGCAGGAGATGGCGGGCAGGATCCGCCGCTTCTACGTCGCCGCCGGTTTCTTGCGGGCGCGCGTGGCGCAGCGCGAGATGGAGGCGCGCGACGGCGCGGTCGAGATCGTCTTCGCCATCGACGAAGGCGCGCCGGTGCGGGTCGAGTCGATCACCTTCGGTGGCAACAAGGGGATTCCCACTCCGCAGCTGCGCGAGCGGCTGCTTCTCGTGCTCGATGACAACGTGCCGCGCGATCCCGCCCCGGGCGCCGATCCCTTCGAGGTGGAGCGGATGGGCCTGATGGGCTCGGTCGCCGACCCGCACCGCGGCCGCCTCAAGGTCGATCCGCACACCGTCTTCGATCCGGTCCTCTACGCCCGCGCGCTCAAGCAGATCGAGGATCTCTACAAGAGCGAGGGGTACCTCTCCGTCCGCGCGGGCCCGCCGCGGCTCGAGCCCATCGCCGGAGGGGCCGAACGCGTCGCCGTGACCATCCCCATCCACGAAGGCGAGCGGACCATGGTCTCGCGCGTCGGGGTCGAAGGCGGCGGCGACGTTTCCGCCAAGGAGCTGGACGCGGCCATCGTCCTGCGCAGCGGCAAGCCCTTCAGCTATCTGCAGGCCGAGGAAGGCCGCGCCGCGCTCACGCAGATCTTCACCCGCCGCGGGCATCTCTACGCGCGCGTCGAAGACGAGGAGATTTTCGCAGACGTGCCCGAAGGCGGGGCGGTCTCGCGCGTGGAAGTGCGCTACCGCATCCAGCCCGGCCCGGTGGTCAAGGTCGGCTACGTCGAGGTGATCGGACAGCGCCGCACCGTCGAGGGTCTGGTGCTCGACCTGGTCGGGCTCAAGCCCGGCGACGTGCTCACTCCCGAACTGCTCGACCGCGGCCAGCAAGCGCTGCTCCGCACCGGCCTCTTCTACAGCGCCACGCTGACGCCGCGCAATCCCGAGGTCGTCGAGCAGGAGAAGACGCTGCAGGTGCAATTGCGCGAGCGTCCCACCAAGGATTTCCAGGCCTCGCTCGGATTCTCGCTGGCCGACGGTCCGCGCACGACCGTGCAGTGGACGCAGGGCAACCTGCTCGGCCGCAATCTCACCTTCACCGCGCTGGCCAAGGCTGACTTTCCCTTTGGCCGCTTTCCCACCCAGCGCGAATGTCCGCCCAACGCCACCGACGTCTCGCAATGCACCAGCCGGATCCTCTATCCGAGCGGCATCCCGATCGAGCGCATCCTCGAGCTGGGCCTCTCCGCGCCGCGGCTCTGGCCGCTGACCGACAAGCTGCGCGGCGCCATCGACCTCATCCACCAGCGCGCCATCCAGCCCTCGTATGACCTGACCAAGTACTCGGCGCAGGTGACGTTGGATCTCAACCAGCGCCGGCCGTTCTACGCCGGGCTGGCGTACGAGTTCGGCTACCAATTGTTGTCAGCGGCGCAGCAGTCGCTGGCCGACAGGCTGGCGTTCATCGATCGCAGCATCTTCCGCCTGCCGCAGGGCGAGATGCTCTTCGGCTCGCTGCGGCCCATCGTGGGATTCGATCTCCGCGACGACCTGGCCAGGCCGCGCTCGGGGATCCTCATCCAGATCTCCGGCGACTTCCTCCGCTCCTATACGGGCAACGAGACGCAGACCGCGGAGGGAATCACCAAGGTCCACGTCAATCTGGTCAAGGTGCAGGGCCTGATCGCCGCGTATCTGCCGCTGCCGGCTCTCTCCAGCATCGTCTTCTCGGCGCGCGGCGGCCGCATCTATCAGCTCGACGATCGCTCGCTCACTCCCGGCGACCGGAGCTTCTATCTGGGAGGAGCGACGAGCTTGCGCGGCTTCCACGAAGAGGCGGTGCAGCCGCAGGACCAGATCGAGCGGCTGCACCGGCTGGTGACGGGCTGCACGCAGACCCTGAGCGACGTGGCCTGCTCCAACGAGGCGCTGCTGCTCGAGGCGGGCGCGACCAGCGCGGGAGGCAACCAGTTCATCGCGCTGAGCGCGGAGCTGCGCGTGCCCGTGGCGCAGTCGGTGGAGATGGCTTTCTTCTACGACGCCGGCAACCTCTGGGCGACGCCGCAGAGCACCTACGACCTGCTCCATCATCTGGTGCTGCGCGATGCGGTGGGGCTCGGCTTGCGCTGGCTCACGCCCATCGGCCGCATGGCCATCGATCTCGGGATGAACATCACGCCGGACCAGCTGCTGGGCGAACCGCGCTTCGGACCCTATTTCAGCATCGATCCCCTGTAGTCGCAGTGCTAGTCAGTCAGTGCCGCTCGGGCTCGCGCTCCACTTCGTCGGCTTCGAGCTCGTGCTCGTCCTCGTTTTGGTGCGCGGCGTCGGGCTCGTGCGGGTGCTCGTGAAGATGGTTCGTTTTCGGGCCGACAGCATCGAGATCGCACCGCCGAATCAGCCCGTCAGCAGAGCGTAGATCCTGCCGGCGTGTCGTGAGCAGCGAGCAACACGAGAACCAGCACCAGCTCGAATCCGGCCACCAAAACGAGGACGAGCACAAGCGCGGCCTTGATTCACAAGCATTGAGGCTAGCCCTTGGAAGTGCTGAACGACTGCCGGTAGCGCGTCGGCGTCGTGCATATCTGCGCCCGGAAGTGATGCCGCAGGTTGGCGGCGCTCCCCATCCCGATGCGCTCGGCGATGGTCTCCACCAAAAGCGCGCTCGTCTCGAGGAGCCGCTGGGCGGCGATCACTCGCTGGCCGATCAGCCAGCGCGCCGGAGAGGTGCCGAGCTGCGCGAAGAAGCGCCGGCAGAAGGTGCGCTCACTCATCGCGGCGCGGCGCGCCAGCCGGCGCACGGAGATCGGCTCGCGCAGGTTCTGCAGCGCCCAGTCCAGCACCGGCGAGAGCGGCGAGCCGGCGTCGGAGGGCGCGACCGCCTCGGTCACGAACTGTGCCTGTCCGCCCTCGCGGTGCGGCGCGATCACCAATCGCCGCGCGACTTCATTGGCGATGGCCGCGCCGTAATCCTTGCGGACGATGTGCATGCAGAGATCGAGGCCGGCGGCGCTGCCGGCGGAGGTGAGCAGCTGGCCTTCGTCGACGTAGAGCACGTCGGGCATCAGCTTGACGCGCGGGAAGCGCGCGGCGAAGAGCCGCGTGTAGCGCCAGTGAGTTGTGGCGCGCTTGCCGTCGAGCAGGCCGGTGGCGGCGAGCACGAAAGCGCCGGAGCAGATGGAGACCAGGCGCGCCCCGCGCGCGTGGGCCCGCCGCAACGAAGCCAGGAGCGCCGGCGGCGGATCGTCCAGCTCATGGCGCCAGCCGGGCACGATCACCGTGCCGGCGCTCTCGATGGCGCGCAAGCCGTGCCGCGCCTGCATCGTCACTCCACCCTCGGCGCGCAGCGGGCCCGGCTGGATGGCGCAGACCTTGAAGTCGTACCAGCGCACCCCCAGCTCCGGCCGGCGCAGGCCGAAGATCTCCACCGCCAGGGCGAACTCGAAGGTGCTGAGGCCGTCGTAGGCGAGGACCGCGACCGATCGCTGGGGGCTGGGCATTGGCAGAGTATTGACGAAGCGTGGCAGAACTGCCAGCGGCGCGAGGGGCGGCGCGCCGA
The DNA here is from genome assembly GCA_005879315.1 of Deltaproteobacteria bacterium. Taxonomy (GTDB): domain Bacteria; phylum Myxococcota; class Myxococcia; order Myxococcales; family 40CM-4-68-19; genus 40CM-4-68-19. Next base: position 125,844 of record VBLC01000037.1, read on the forward strand.
CAGACTGCGCGGCAGAGGAGGTTCCGATGCCGACGCTGCCTTCGCGCTCTCCGGTGACCGAGGTCCCCGCGCTCCGCTCCGCCGATGCCCTGCAGCACTTCAGCCGGCTGCTCGAGGTCGAGACCGACTGCTGGGACGTGCATGCTTCGCTGGAATCGGGCGGCTTCGTCCTGCTCGACGTCCGCAGCCCCGAGCACTTCCGCCGCGGGCACGTCCGCGGCGCCGTCAACCTGCCGCACGCGCGCATCTCTGCCCGCGCGCTCGAGCAGCATCCGCCCGGGACGCTCTTCGTCGTCTACTGCGACGGGCCGCACTGCAACGGCGCCGATCGCGCGGCCATCCGCCTGGCGTCGCTGGATCGGCCGGTGAAGAAGATGATCGGCGGGGTCACCGGCTGGATCGACGAGGGCTTTCCGCTCGTCGAGGGCCCCTGAATGTACGCGCCCGCCGCCGAGAGCGAGCGGAGCGCTCGCGTCTGGGGCGCGCTCCTCGCCGTCTACCTCATCTGGGGCTCGACCTTCCTCGCCATCCGCGTCGCGCTGGAGGGATTTCCGCCGCTCCTCGTCTCTCCTTTGCGCTTCACGCTGGCGGGCGGCGCGCTCTTCCTTGCGCTGCGGGCGCGCGGCTATCCTCTCCCCCAGCGGCGCGAATGGTTGAACTCGCTCTTCATCGGCGCGCTCTTCTGCGGCGCCAACAGCCTCCTGGTGATCGGCGAGCAGTGGGTTTCGAGCGGCCTCGCAGCGGTGGTGATCGCCTCGGTTCCTCTCTGGGCTGCGCTCTTCGCCGGCCTCTTCGGCCGGTGGCCGATCCGGCGCGAGTGGGCGGGGCTCGCCGTCGGTTTCGCCGGCGTGATGCTGCTCAACGCGGGCGCCGACTTGCGCACCAGCCCGCTCGGAGGTCTCGCGCTCCTGGCGAGCGCCGCCATCTGGGCGCTCGGCTCGATCTGGAGCCGCCGCCTCTCGCTGCCACAGGGGCTGATGTCCTCTGCCGCGCAGATGCTCTGCGGCGGCGCAGTGCTGCTCACCCTCGCGCTCCTCGGCGGCGAGCGGCCGGCGCAGATGCCCTCGCCCCGCGCCATCTCTGCTCTGGTCTACCTGACCGCGGCCGGATCGATCGTCGGCTACAGCGCCTTTTCTTTCCTCGTGCGCTCCGTGCGGCCGGCGCTGGCGACCAGCTACGCCTACGTCAATCCGCTCATCGCCGTCGCGCTCGGCGCGCTGGTGGCCGGCGAACGCGTGCGGCCGGCGACGCTGGGCGGGCTCGCGCTCATCCTCGCGGGCGTTTCCGCCATCGTGAGATCGGGATGAGCATCGCCAAGGCCGTGCTGGCTCTCGATCCCAAGGTCCGCTATGTCGCCGTCAACCAGCGGGGCGCCCTCGAGGAGATGGTGCAGGGCGAGGGCCATCCCAGCTTCAACCCGCTCGACACGGACCGGATGGAAGAGCTGATCGTCAACCCGGTCGCGCTCGAGCTCTTCGTCCGCCGCGGCAACCTCGACCTCGGCGGCGTGCATTTTCTCGTCGTGCGCTATGGCCTGCAGTTCCAGCTCATCCTTCCCTGGCGCGCGGGGCACGTCTCGATCGGCGTCGAGGCGAACGGCGATCCTCTCACCATCGCCGAGCGCGCCGCAGCTCTGCTCTCGAGCTGAGCTCACTTCGCCGGCAGTGGGCCCCAGGCCGGATCGCTCGCGCCCACGTGCTCGCTGGTGATCTGCCGCTGGTTCGAGCCGTCGAACGCCGTCATCCACAGCTGCCGCTTTCCCCCACGCGTCGAGGAGAAGACGATGTACCGGCCGTTGGGCGACCAGGAGGGCTTCTCGTTGGTGCCCTGGTTCTGCGTCAGCCGCGTCACTTTTCCGCTCTCGACGTTGACGGTGTAGAGGTCGAAGATGCGGTGCTCGTCGCGCCCGGAGAAGGCGATCAGATCTCCCTTGGGCGACCAGGTCGGCTCCTGGTTGTAGTTGCCCTGGAAGGTGAGCCGGCGGACGTCGGAGCCGTCGGCGGCCATCGTGTAGATCTGCGGAGTGCCGGCGCGATCGGAGATGAAGGCGATGCGCTTCGCGTCCGGGCTCCAGGCGCCGGAGATGTCGATGCCGCGCGAGTCGGTGAGGCGGCGGCGGCCCGAGCCGTCGTTCTGCGAGAGGTAGACGTCGGTATTGTCCTCGAGCGAGGAGGAGAAGAGAAAGCGGAGTCCGTCGGGTGCGTAGCTCGCGCCGGTGGCGAAGTCGCCGGTCGTGACCAGCGGGCGGACTTGCTTGCTCGTCACGTCGACGGTGTAGAGGTGCGCGCCGGCGCCGTCGCGGAAGCTGGTGAAGGCGATGGTCTTGCCGTCGGGAGCCCAGGACGGGAGGAGATTGATCGAGGCGCCGGTGAGCGCCTGCGGGCCGAAGCCGTCCGAGTCGGCGACGACGATCTGCTTGCCGCTTTCGGACTCGCGCACATACGCCATGCGCGTCTGGAACACGCCCGGCTCCTGCGTGAAGAACTTGACGACGTCGTCGCCGAAGCGATGGGCGATCTGCCGCACCCCGGCCCGCGGCGCGGAGTAACTGCCGTGCAGGAGCTCCTGGGCGCGCGGGACGTCATAGAGCCGCAGGTCGCACTTCACTTCGGCGGCGGCCTCGCAGCTCATCTTCACCAGACCCTGCGCGCCGATCGCCATCCATTTGGAGTAATCGATCTGCGTCAGGCCTTCGCTCGCAGGAGCGAGGAAGGAGGCGGGGTCGAGCAGCTTGAAGATCCCGCTGCGATCGAAATCGGCCTGGAGCACCGACTGGACCGCCGCCGTCTCCTGCGCACCGAGCGGCCGCGCCAGCGCGAGCGGATAGGCCTGGATGCGGCCGCCGCTCAGGTCGATCACCGGCCGGTCCGCGGCGAGGAGGATGGCGAGAAGGATCATCATCGGATCACGGTTTGAAATTCAGGACCACGCCGTTGTCGCGCAGGGAGCGGGCCAGCTCCGGAGGAGGCGGCGGCAGCTTGGCGCGGCGGATGGCGGTCTCCAGCGCCTGGTCGAAGAAGGGATTGCCGGACTTCTTTTGCAGGTCGTGCCGGAGGATCCGGCCGTCGCCGCCGATGTACGCGAGCACGGTCGCCGAGAGGTAGAGCCGTTCCCGCTCGGAGATCACCGAGGGCACCACGTAGTTCTCCAGGATCGCGTCGTGCACGGCGGTGAAGTAGACGTCGCCCGCTTCGGACGACTCGGCCGTGCCTTGGGGTGAGCCGGTCTTCTGGCCGGCGCGCTCCTCGTCTGGTTTCTCTTCCGAGGCGGCGCGGCCGGCGGCGTGAGCGAGAGCGCGCTCCATCAGCTCGCGGCGCGTCGGTACGTGCGCGGTGGAGGGAGCGGCCTTGCCGCCGGGAGCCGCGACCGGCGCAGCCGCCGCGGCGGGCGGCGGCGACTCCTTGCGCGGCAAGAGCGACTTGTCGCGCGGCTTTCCCAGCGCGACCAGCTTGGCGATGATCGGCTTGCGCATCGGCGGCGGGCGATCGAGCAGCCGCGGCAGGTAGAAGGCCGCAGCGAAGATCACCAGGTGAAAGAAGATCGCCAGGACCAGCGCAGGCGGGAGCGGCGTCCGCTCGCGCAGCGCGAGCACGCTCTTGGGAGCCGCCTCGCTCATTTCCGCCGCAGCTCCTTGTCGGGCTCGGTGATCATCCCCAGAGACTCGACGCCGGCGCGGCGGGCGGTGGCCATGATCTCCACCACCGTTCCGTAGGCGAGCGACCGGTCGGCGTGGAGGTACAGCTCCTTGTCCTTCTGGATGCGCGCGTTGCTGGTGAGCTTGGCCTCGAGGTCGGCAAAGGGGATCTCCACGCCCGCGAGGAGGATGCGGCGGTCGCGGGTGATGGTGAGCACCAGTTTCTCCTCGGCGTGCTCCATCTGCTGCGCCGTGGCGTGCGGCAGGTCGACCTTGACGCCGCTCTGGATGAGGGGCGCGGTCACCATGAAGATGATGAGCAGGACGAGCATGACGTCGACCAGCGGCGTGACGTTGATGTCGGTCATGGCGCGGCGCCCGCCACTGGTGTCGCCGGCGAACGCCACTACGCAGCCTTTTTGAAAATGTGGCGCTTGATGATGTTGAGAAAGTCCGCGCTGAAGTTGCGCATCTCGTTGTCCAGCACGCGGATGCGGGAGTTGAAGGCATTGTAGGCCACCAGCGCGGGGATGGCCGCGAAGAGGCCCATCGCGGTGGCGATGAGCGCCTCGCTGATCGGTCGCGCCACCGTCGCGAGGTTGGCGTTGCCGGCGGCGTAGATGTCGCGGAAGGCGCCCATGATTCCCCAGACGGTGCCGAAGAGCCCGACGAAAGGAGCGGCGGCGGCGGTCGTCCCGAGAAAGGGAGTCTGTTGCTCGAGCGCGGTCAGCTCGGCATTCGCGGCGCGGGCCAGCGCGCGCTCGACATTCTCGAAGCCCCCCAGCTGATCGTGCATCGGCACGTCGGCGTCGGCGGGCTGGGCCTGCGTCACCTTGGAAAGCTCGACGTACCCGGCGCGAAAGACCTGCGCGACCGGCGAGAGCGGCATCTCCTCGCTGGCCACGTAGATGGAGTCGAGACGCTTGCTGCGCCAGAAATGATCGAGAAAGGCGACGCTCTCGCGCTGCGCGCGGCGCAGGTGCAGCACCTTGCGGAAGATGATCGTCCAGCTGCCGAGCGACGAGAGAACGAGGATGATCAGGACGGCGGTGACCACCGGCCCGCCGTGCGTGACCATCTCGACATAGTTCAAGCTGCTGTTCATTTCGGGAGTGTTGCTCGCATGCGCCCTTGCGCCTGTCAACGCGCGAGATCACCGCAAGGTTCCCGCAGGCCGGTGGCCTTACAACGGCGATGTAGGTCTGAATGCGGCGAGGCGCCCAGCCGTCTCAGAAACAGGAGGATCCAGATGCGCCGCCTCGTGATTCTCGCCAGCCTCGCCCTCGCCCTCGCCGCCGCCTGCGCCCCGGGCCGCGCGGACCTGACGGTGGATTGGACTTTCGCCGGCAAGTCTTGCGACGCCGCCGGCGTGTCCAAGATCCAGGTGGCCATCGAAGGGGAAGTGCTCAACCCCGATACCTTCAACTGCCTGCAGTCGGCCGGACAGATCAACACCGGCGCGTATCTCGGCCGGTACCTGCTCGGCAACTACAACCTGACCGTCTACGGCCTCGACGCGAACAGCAACGTCCTCTACCAGAACACCGTCCAGGTCCAGGTGGGGCGCGGCGGCACTACAGTCGCCGTCGACGCCGCTCCCAACCCTGCGGCGCCCGGGAGCGTCACCTTGCGCTGGAGCTTCAACGGCCAGAACTGCGCCGCCTCGGGCGTCACGGTGGTCAACGCCAGCGTCGACAACCAGGTGCTGACCGACGCCAACAACAATGCCGATCTGCCTTGCTCGCAGAACGGCGTCGACGGCGTCCAGGTGTCGCCGCTCTCGCCGGGCCAGCACAGCTTCGACCTGGTCGGGAAGGTCTCTGGCACGGTCAAGTTCGCGCTGAACGGCCTTTTGCTCACGGTCGCCGCCGGCCAGGACACGCCCGCCACTCCCAATCTGCAGCCGGCCGCGCCCACCACGGCCAGCGCGAACTTGACCTGGGCCTTCTTCAACAACGGCCAGACCACTGGCCAGAGCTGCGCTGCGGCCAACGTCGACCACGTGCAGATCTTCTTCGACCCGAAGTCGGATGGCTCGGGCGGTACCGATTCGGGCACCGTCCCGTGCAGCAGCAACGGCGTCGACGGCGCCGCGGTGGACGGCGTGCCCGAAGGAATCCATTCCTTCGCAATCACCGGAATCCGCACGGTCGCTGGCGTGCAGCACATCGTCTATTTCACCCACCATCCGCCCAGCACCATGTTCCGCATCGGCCTGATCTCGGATTTGTTCGTGCCAGCTGAATCGCCGTGATACCTCCCTCGAGGTGCAGGCCGACGCGCCCATCGGGGTGTTCGACAGTGGCGTAGGCGGCCTCACTGTCCTGCGGACGCTGATCGAGAAGCTGCCCCGCGAGCACACCATCTATCTCGGCGACACCGCGCGCGTGCCCTACGGGACGCGCTCGGGCGAGACGGTGACGCGCTACGCGCTCCTCTGCGCCCGACACCTCGCGGCGCACGGCATCAAGCTTCTGGTGGTTGCCTGCAACACGGTTTCGGCGCACAGCCTGACGGCGCTGGCCGATGCGCTGCCGATTCCCGTCGTCGGCGTGATCGAGCCGGGAGCGCAGGCAGCGGCCGCGCGGACCCGCGGCGGCGCCATCGCGGTCCTGGGAACTCCTGCGACGGTCGCGTCCGGCGCCTACCAGGCGGCGCTGCGCCGGCTCGCTCCTCTGTCGAGCGTGGTGGCGCGTGCCTGTCCGCTCTTCGTTCCGCTCGCGGAAGAGGGATGGATCGACGGTGAGATTCCGCGGCTGGTCGCGGAGCGATACCTCTCCGACTTGCGCCGCGCCGCCGACACCGTCCTGCTCGGCTGCACACACTATCCGCTGCTCGCGCGCGTCATCGCGGAAGTGATGGGCCCGCAGGTGGCGCTGGTCGACAGCGCCGAGGCCACGGTCCAGGCGGTGGCAGCGCTCCTCGAGGCGCGAAGTCTTCTGCGAACAGGTTCTAGCGCGGCGCGCCATGGCACTCTCTGTACGGATTTGCCCGACCGTTTCCGCGCCGTGGCGGAGCGATTCCTGGGGCGGCCGCTGCCTTCCGTAGAGCTCGTCGATCTCGGGACTTTCTCGCATTCCTAGGGGGTTTTTCCCCTCGGAGGAACTCTGGCGGCGGGCCGCTCGTTCTGCTAACTCTGAAACAGCCAAAATGACGACTGCGAAGGCCGGCGCCCCCGTCGGGGGGTTCAACCACAACGTCAAATACGGGGCGCACATCTACCACGTGCAGACGGAGGATTCCGGCCTGCCGCACGCGCACTACATCACCCATCTCTTCCTCGGCGGGAACATCGTCGCCAGCATGAAGACGAGCTACGCCGAGAAGGCCGGCGAGCGCGACCTGCAGAGGGTCGTTCGCGCGCTGATGGAGTCACAGCACAAGGAGATGCTTCGCCGGCTGGTAGGGGGCGAGTTCAACGAGATGGCCGATCGGCTCGCATCGGCCCATTACGAGCCGGGCGTGCTGGCCGACGGCACCAACACCGCTTCGTATGTGAATACGCCCGCGCCGCCAGCCGGGGGGTTCAAGCCTGCCCCGAAGCCGGCGCCCTCCCGGCCGACCGTGAAGCCAGTCGCGCCCGCCAGGCCCGCTCCGAAGCCGCAGCAGCCGATCTGGCAGCCGTCGCCGCCTTCGCATTCGCCGCGCACGCCAGGCCAGCCGCTTCCGCCCACCACCCGCGGACCGGCGCAGCCGCTGCGGCCCACCTCGCCGCCGCGGATGGCCCCCATCTCCCGGCCCCCCGGTAGCAAGCAGCCCGCGCCGACCCTGTTCAGCGAGAGCGCGGTGGAGATGCCGCATGAGGACCTGCCGACCCTGTTCGCCGAAGAGCTCATCAGCGAGAAGAGCCTCGACGAGGTCATCCTCGCCTTCCTCTCGGCAGAAGAGCCGACCAAGTAGCGACATGCGCATCGCCGCCGCAGCTTTCGCTCTCGTGCTCGCGTGTGGCGCTTGCGCGGGCAAGTACACGCCGGGCCAGCCCTACGACGCCCCGGATGGGTCGATCACCCCCGTCGGCGGAGGCGGTGGCGGCTCCGACGGCGGCGACGCCGGCTCCGATGCGGGCTTCGATGCGGGCTCCGATGGGGGCTGCACGGCGCTCTCGGCCAATGGCGTCTCGTACGTCGATGGATGCATCGCCAGCGGAGTCGCGGCGACGGCGAGCATCTCGGTGACGCCGCCGGGTTGCACGGCCTTGATCACGCTCTCCTCGGGCACCAGCTGCAACGGCGTCGCTCTAGGGCCTCTTGACGCTTTCGACGGCGGCTGCACCGGCTTCCCGGCCTGCTCCTCCACCTCGCTTCCCGGCACCATCCACTGCGGCTCGTGCTCCATCGTCCTCTGCGATGGAGGCCCCTGTCCGTGATCCAGCTCTTCCACGTCAAAAAAGCCTATCCAGGCGACGCACCGGTTCTCGACGACATCACCTTGCGGGTGGAGAAGGGCGAGTTCGTCTGGCTCACCGGCCCTTCCGGCGCGGGCAAGAGCACGCTGCTCAAGCTGCTCTTCTGCGCCGAGAGCCCGACCAGCGGGCAGATCCTGATCGGCGGCCGCAATATCGGCCGCATCGGCCAGGGCTCCATCCCCTATCTGCGGCGCAACATCGGCGTCGTCTTCCAGGACTTCAAGCTGCTCGACAACCGGACGATCCTGGAAAACGTCGGCTACGCGCTCGAGGTGCTGGGCGCCTCCGACGGGGAGATCCGCGAGCGCTCGCTCAAGCGGCTCGCGCAGGTGGGCCTCGACCACCGGGCGACGTCCCTGCCGCGGCGCCTCTCCGGCGGCGAGCAGCAGCGGGTGGCGATCGCCCGGGCGCTGGTCAACGAGCCCACCATCCTCCTCGCCGACGAGCCGACGGGAAATCTCGACCCGGGCTTGACCGACAGCATCCTCAAGCTGCTCTTCGACGCCAACGCTCGCGGCACCACGGTGGTCGTCGCGACGCACGACCGCACGCTGCTCTCCCGCTATCGCAAGCGGACGGTCGCGCTCGACAAAGGGAAGCTGGTTTCGGACGCGTGATCGCCCACGTCGCATGGCGGCTGTCGCGGCGGGCCGCGATGAACCTCTGGCGAGCGCCGCTGCCGAGCCTGTTGGCGGTGCTGACCATCGGCCTCTCGCTCTTCCTCGGGGCCTCCTTCATCCTCGGCGTCTTCGCGGCGCGCGCGCTACTGACCAGCTGGGGCGCGCAGGCGAGCGTCACCCTCTATCTGGACCGATCGACGACCGATGAGCAGGCCCGCACGCTGGCGCAGACGGTGCGGGTGGAGAATCCATCCCTGCAGGTCACCTATGTCGATCGGACCATGGCGCTGCAGCGGCTGCGCGGCGATCTGGGCGACCTTGCCGGCGCGCTCGAGGGACTTTCGCAGAATCCGCTGCCGCCCTCGCTGGAGCTGAGCCCGCGGACGGCGCTGCAGCCCTCGGGCGTGCGGATGCTGGCGGCACGGCTGGAGCAGCTTCCCTCGGTGCAGGAGGTGGACTACGGCCGCGAATGGCTCGACAAGCTCGAAGCGCTGGGCAACGGCCTGCGCGTCTTCGGCACCGGCGCTCTCGCCATCGTGCTGGGAGCGGCGCTCCTGGTGGTCGCCAACACCATCCGGCTGGCCGTCTACGCGCGGCGCGACGAGATCGAGATCATGAAGCTGGTGGGCGCGACCGACGGCTACGTGCGCGCGCCCTTTCTCCTCGAGGGCGCGCTGCAGGGTCTGCTCGGCGCGGCATTGGCGCTCGGCGCGGTCGAGGCGGTCCGGCGCTGGCTCTTGCCGCCGGCGTCGCACGCCTTCGCTTTCGCCTCGGGCGCCGTGGCGCCGCATCTCTTGCCCGTCCACGCCGCGGCGCTTCTCGGGATCGGCACGCTGGTAGGGCTCTTCGGCAGCTGGCTCGCGGTGGCGCGCTTCTTGAGGGCCTAGATGACGCTGCTCCTTGCCCTTCTTCTCGCTGCGACGCCGAGCTTGCCCGACTTGCAGCAGCGGCTCGCCGAGGAGCGCGCGGCCGCGCAGAAGCTGGCCGGGCGCGAGTCGACGCTGCTCGGACGCCTGGCGGAGCTGGAGCGGCTCATCGAGCTGGAGAGCAGGGCGCTGCGGGCAGCCCAGGTGCGGCTGCGGGCCGCCACCGTGCGGCTTGCCGAGAGCGAGACGCACGCGCGGGAGGCAGAGACCAAGGTGGCCAAGGCGACCGAGGCGCTCGAGCCGCGGCTCTTCGCCCGCTACAAGATGGGCCGGGAGGGATATCTCCGCTTCCTCCTCGGCTCGCGATCGATCGGCGAGGTCCTGCGCCGCCGGCGGATCTTCAATGCGCTGCTGGAAGCCGATCTCGATGCGCTCGCCGTGCTCAAGATCGAAGTCGAGGGCGCCCGGGCGGCGCGCAACGAGCTGGCGGCGGCGAACGCGGAGCTGGGGCAGAGCGTGCAGATGGAGAGCGATCGGCGCGCCTCGCTGCAGCAGAGGATCGATCAGCAGAAGCAGGTGCTCGCCGCGGTGCAGGAAGAGAAAGGGGTGCACGAACAGGCGGCGCGCGAGCTGGAGGAAGCGGAGCGCAACCTGACCACCCGGCTGCGCGAGATCGAGCGGGCTCGGCTCACACCGGGGAAGCCTCTCCTGATAGCGCCCGAGATCCGGCTGGAGGCGTCCATCCGCAGGGCGCGCGGCAGGCTCTCCTTCCCGGTCGTCGGCGGCCGCGTCGAGGTCCACTTCGGCCGCACCACCGATCCCCGCTTCGGCACGGTGACCCTGCAGCATGGCATCGACGTGCGCGCTCCGCTCGGCGCTCCGGTGCGCGCCGTCTGGGGCGGCAAAGTGGTGCACGCCGGCTGGTTCAAGGGCTATGGCAACCTGCTCATCGTCGACCACGGCCGGGGAATCTTTTCCTTGATGGCGCATCTCGATCAGCTGGAGCGCGCGGTCGGCGACGGCGTCCGCGCTGGAGAAGAGGTCGGCACGGTGGGCGATACCGGATCGTTGAAAGGCCCCTATCTCTATTTCGAGCTGCGCGACCGGCAGAGGCCGCTCGACCCCGAGCGGTGGCTCCATCGCGCGCGGCGCGGTCCACCGCTTCTGGCGGGGACGAAGGGAGGAGCAGTCCGATGAAGCGCTCCAGACTCGTGCTCCTCTCTCTCTGCGCCGCTCTCGGCGGCTTCTGCGCCGTGCGGGTGGCGCAGGCCGCGCGCGATCCGGCCGGACCCTACAAGAAGCTCGACGTCTTCAGCCACGTCCTCTCGCTCATCGAGAACAACTACGTCGAGCCGGCGGACGAGACCAAATTGCTCTACGGCGCCATCGAGGGGATGGTGCGCACCCTCGATCCGCATTCGAGCTTCATGGATCCCCGCTCCTACGCCGCGCTCAAGCAGGAGACCGACGGCGAGTACGGCGGAGTCGGGCTGGAGCTGGGCATGCGCGGCGAGGAAGTGGTGGTGGTGACGCCGCTCGACGACACGCCGGCCTCGCGCGCCGGCTTCGCTCCGGGCGACAAGCTGCTGGAGATCGACGGCCAGCCGCTGCACGGCTGGCGCGAGTCGGACGCGGTCCGCGCGCTGATGGGCCCCCCGGGGACCAAGGTGACGGTGAAGGCGCTCCGTCCCTCCTGGGCCGAGCCGCGCAGCTTCCCGCTCATCCGCGACGTCATCCGCGTCGTCTCCGTCGAGGAGAGGCTCTTCGAGAAGAAATACGCTTACGTGAAGATCAAGAACTTCCAGGATCGCACTGACGCCTATCTGAAGAAGGCGCTCGACTCCTTGCGGGCGCGCTCGGGAGGGCAGATGGCCGGTCTGGTGCTCGACCTGCGCCACAATCCGGGAGGTCTGCTCGACCAGGCGGTGAAGGTGGCCGATCGCTTCATGACCGACGGGGTCATCGTCACCACCAAGGGGCGGGGCGGCAAGCACATCGAGGTGGAGCGGGCGCACGCCAAGGAGGGGGAGCCGCGCTATCCGATGGTGCTGCTGGTCGACGGCGGCACGGCGAGCGCGAGCGAGATCGTCGCCGGCGCGCTCCAGGATTCGGGCCGTGCGGTGGTGATGGGAACGCAGACGTTCGGCAAGGGAAGCGTCCAGACCGTGATCGAGCTGGAGGACGGCTCGGGGTTGAAGTTGACCATCGCGCGCTACTACACGCCCTCGGGGCGGAGCATCCAGGAGCGCGGCATCACTCCCGACGTCTGGGTGAAGGCGAGCGCCTCCGACGAAGATGGTCCGCGCGAGCAGAACCTGCCCGGCCACTTCAAGGGCGAGGAGATCGCCGCTGTCCAGCCGGTGGCTGCGACCGCCAAACCGCCGCCGATGCTGCCAGCCGCGCCCGACGATCCCTCCGACGACGTGCAGCTCAAGACCGCGCTCGACACGCTGCGCACCTGGCAGATCTTCAAGAATTCGCTTCCAGGCCAGCCGCCGCCCGCCAAGGCCGCCAGCGCACACCCGTAATGGCTATGGGATCGCGATAACCCCGTCGCGAGCTTTGTAAAGTTACATGCTGCCGCAGTGCGCTAGCGCCCGGTTGCTCGTTTGACAAGCGAGGGGACAATCGCCTACATTCGCGCGCCTACTTGAACCCGGCTAGAAAAAGTCAATGAATCCGGTGGACTGGAGCGAGCGAAGATGACGTTCGTGGAAGTGCTCTTCCTCGCGACCTACTTCGCGGTGCTGCTCGTGCTCTCGCTCTACGGCTCCCACCGCTATGTGATGGCCTACCTTTACTACAAATACAAAGGCAATCTGCCCACGCCCAAAGGCCGCTTCGAGGTAATGCCGCGGGTCACCATCCAGCTCCCCATCTTCAACGAGATGTACGTCGTCGAGCGGCTGATCGAAGCCGTGGCGCGCATCGAGTACCCGCGCGACCGGCTCGAGATCCAGGTGCTCGACGACTCGAGCGACGAGACCCAGGGCATCGCCCGCGCGCTGGTCGACCGCCTGCGCGGCCGCGGGCTCGACGTCTACTATCTCCACCGCGACAGCCGGCGCGGCTTCAAGGCGGGCGCGCTCCAGGAGGGCCTGCGGGTGGCCAGCGGCGAGCTGGTGGCCGTCTTCGACGCCGACTTCGTCCCCACCCCTGATTTCCTCCTCCGCTCCGTTCATTTCTTCACCGACCCGCAGATCGGGATGGTGCAGGTCCGCTGGGAGCATTTGAACCGCGACTGCTCGCACCTGACCCAGGCGCAGGCCATCTTCCTCGACGGCCACTTCGTCATCGAGCACACGGCCCGCAACCGCAGCGGCCGTTTCTTCAACTTCAACGGCACTGCCGGAGTCTGGCGGCGCGCTACCATCGAGGACGCGGGCGGCTGGCAGCACGACACGCTCACCGAGGACCTCGACCTCTCCTACCGCGCCCAGCTCAAGGGCTGGCGCTTCGTCTACCTGCCCGAGGTGGTCTCGCCCGCCGAGGTGCCGGTGGAGATGAACGCCTTCAAGACGCAGCAGCACCGCTGGGCGAAAGGCAGCGTCCAGACCGCGCGCAAGATCCTCCCGCTCATCCTCCGCAGCGACCTGCCGCGCGAGGTGAAGATCGAGGCCTTCTTCCACCTGACCGCGAACTTCACCTATCCGCTGATGATCCTCCTCACGGTGCTGATGCCGGTGAGCATGGTCATCCGCTTCAAGCACGGCTGGTACGAAGTGCTCATGCTCGACCTGCCCTTCTTCTGGACGGCGACCATGAGCGTGGTGATGTTCTACGTGGCGAGCCAGCGCGAGATCGGCATGCCGCTCTGGCAGCGGGTCAAGTACCTGCCCTTCATCATGGCGCTCGGCATCGGGATGTGCGTCAACCAATCCAAAGCGGTGATCGAGGCGATGGTCGGGTACGAGACCGGCTTCACCCGCACCCCGAAGCTGGGCGTGGAGGGCAAGGACCGGAGCTGGTTCTTCAAGCGCTACCGCACGCTGCTCAGTGCCCAGCCGCTGCTCGAGCTGGCGCTGGGCGCATACCTGACTTCGGCGATCTGGTTCGCGCTCGACAAGGGCATCTACTTCTCGCTGCCGTTCTTGCTGCTCTTCCAGTGGGGATTCTTCTACGTCGGCCTGATGAGCCTCTTGCAGCGCCGCGCCGACGCTCTCTTGCGCTTGTTGCGCCGGGCTCCCGCCGCGGAGTAGCGGCGAACGGCGGCGCGGGTTACGGTCGCTTCCGATGAAGGCGATGGTGCTCTGCGCGGGTTTCGGCACCCGTCTCCGGCCTCTCACCGACCAGGTCCCCAAGCCGCTGGTGCCGCTCTGCGGCCTGCCGCTGCTCCGCTACAACTTTGCGCTCCTGCAGAACGCCGGCGTGAGCGAGATCGTCATCAATACGCACCATCTCGGGGCGGAGATGGAGAAGGGCGCCCAAAAGCTCGCGGCCGAGCTGCGCCTCGACCTGCACGTCTCGCGCGAGGGCAAGCAGATCCTCGGCACCGGCGGCGGCGTGCGGCGGGCGCAGCCGATGTTGGGGGGCGGGACCTTCTTTCTCCTCAACGGCGACATGATCTTCGACGTCGACCTGCAGGCCGCTCTGGCGGCGCACCGCGCGGCGGGGGCGGCGGCCACCATGGTGCTCCTGCCTTATCCCAAGGGCGCGACCTACGGCGCGGTGGAGGTGGACGCGGCCTTCAACGTGCGCCGCATCGCGGGGCGCGGTGCGGCCCCCGAACCTGGGCTGAGCAAGATGCACTTCACCGGCGTCCACGTGGTCGAGCCCGAGCTCCTCGACAAGCTGCCGCCCGAGGGGGAAAGCGACATCAACCGCACCGCCTACGTGCGGCTCATCCACGACGGCGCCAGAGTCCACGGCTTCTTGCAAAAGGGCTATTGGGGAGACCTGGGGAATCCGCGCAGCCTTCTGCGCGCTAACCTCGACGTGCTGCAGGGCGCGCTGCCGCTCTCGCGCTTCCGGCCGGGCGCCGATCCTTTCGCCCTCACCGAGGAGCGCGCTCCGGGCGCGCACGTCCATCCCTCGGCGCGGGTAGAAGGAGAGCTGCGGGGGCGGGTCTTGATCCACGCCGGCGCCCAGGTGGCGCAGGGCGCGCGCGTCGGTCCGGACGCGGTGCTGGGCAGCAAGGTGCGCGTCGACGCCGGAGCGCAGGTGGAGCGCGCCGTCTGCTGGGACGGAACGCACGTGGCCGCGGGGGAGCGCGTGGCCGACGCCATCGCCGCTCCGGGCGTACGCATGGACGCGTAGAGTTCAGCCAACGAATCATCCGAATCAAGAACGAGCACGCGCTCGACATCGGCCACGAAAAGGAGCACCAGCACCAGCTCGAAATCGACCACCAAAACGAGAACAAGAACGACCACGGCATGAGCGTCGCGCCTAGACGTTGAGCTTGAACTTGCGGAAGGCCAGCCAGGTCATGCGCAAGAGCAGCCAGCCGTGGCGGAAGCGGTCGATCTTGGTCTCGCCATAGCGGCGCGCGCGGTAGCGGACGGGCACCTCGACGATCTTGAGCCCCAGCCGCGCTGCCCCGAAGAGCAGATCGAAGTCGCCGAAGGGATCGAAATCGCCGAAATAGGCGCGCCCCGCCGCCAGCCGCCGGTACGCTTCGCGCTCCATCACCTTGGTGCCGCAGAGCGTGTCCTTGATGGGGCGGCCGAGGATCCAGCTGAAGGCGAGGCTGAAGAACTTGTTCCCGGCCAGGTTGAGCAGCCGCATCGCCTCGTCCTCCATCGGGTAGACGAGGCGCGAGCCGTTGATGAACTCGCCCCGGCCCTCGGCGGCCGCCAGATAGAACTTGGGCAGGTCCTCGGGCGGCACGGTCAGGTCGGCGTCGAGAATGAAGAGCACATCGCCGGTGGCGGCCTCGAATCCCTTGCGCACGGCGTCGCCCTTGCCGACGCCGCTGCCCTGGTGGAGAAGGCGGGCGTTCGGATGCAAAGGCAGGAGCCGCTCGACCTCCTCGGGAGTGCCGTCGGTGGAATTTCCGTCGACGAAGATCAGCTCGGTGCCTTTGCCGAGCTCAGGTGTGCGCGCGAAGATCGCCTCGATGTTGCCGCGCTCGTTGCGGCAAGGGACGACGACCGAGCAGCGCAGCTCCCTGGGCGGTACTGCGGAGTGCCAGACGGGCCGCGCCACCAGATAGCGGACCAGCGAGAGACGCCGGAGCAGCGGCGCCCGCGCCAGGATGCGGTTGCAGAGGGGCGCGAGCAGCGGCACCGGCGCAGGCAAGAGAGTCGCGGTTCCCGAGGTGACCAGCTCGAATCCGCTCAGCTCGAGGAGGTTCTCCAGGTCCTGCACCGAGAGCCAGCTCTGCTCGGGCTCCGGCGTCTTGAGCCCGAGCCGCTCGAGCAGATCGAGCAGCGGCTTCCAGAAAAAGCTGTAGCAAGTGAGCAGCACACGCGACTGCGGGCCCGTCACCCGCCGCAGCGAGCGGAAGGCAGCCCAGACGTCCTGGAAGAAGCCCACCGTGTCGGAGAGCACGACCCAGTCGAAAGTCTCGTCGACTTGCAGGTCCTCGCCGTCGCCGGTCCGGAACTCGAGCGAAGGATGCTTGCGGCGGGCGAGCTCGACCGCAGCCGGCGAGATGTCCACGCCCAGGCCGCGCGAGGGCTCGAGCGCGGCGAGGAGATCGCCGCCCGAGCAGCCGATCTCCAGGACGCTCGCGCCGCGCGGGATGTAGAAGCGGCCGATGCGCGCGATCTCCTCGTGATAGGCGGCGTTGCGGCGGGCGAACTTCTCGCGCAGCGGGACGAGGCGATCCAGCTCGGCGACGCGCGCGTCGCGCATTCGCGCCTCCTCGAGCTCGAAGGTCATCGCCGGCCTTGTAGTATAGACGAGCGGTGAAGAGAGCGTGGTGGATCGCCCCCTGCCTCGCGCTCCCCGCGCTGCTTCTCTTGCCTGCGCTCTTCGGGCAGGTGCTGCTCTTCCGCGACATCCTGCACTTCACCCTGCCGCAGCAGGCGTTCGCCGCGGCGGCGCGCGCCGCGGGCCACCTGCCGCTCTGGGATCCGGGCCGTTACGGCGGCGCGCCCTTCTTCGCCGAGCCGGGGACCGGCGTGCTCTATCCGCCGAATCTCCTCTTCCATCTCCTTTCGCCGGCGCAGGCGGCGACCTGGTTCGTGCTGCTCCACCTTCCCCTCGCAGGGGCGGGCGCGTATCTCCTGGCGCGGCGTCTGTCGCTCTCCCCGCCGGCCGCCTCGCTGGCCGGATGCGGCTATGCCGGCAGCGGATATCTGCTCTCGATGCACGGCAATCCGTATTACTTCGCCTCCGCCGCGCTTCTTCCCGGCCTCTGCGCCGCCCTGCTGGGCGCGGCCGATCGGCGGTCGCCGCGCGCCGCGGCGGGGGCCGCGGCGATGGTCGCGCTGGCCATCTTCAACGGCGAGATGCAGGCGCTCTTCTTTGCCGCGATCTTCGCCGGCGTGCTCGCGCTCTGTGCGCAATCGCAGCGGGCGCGCGGCACGGCCTGGGTCGGCGCGTCGCTCCTGCTCGGCGCGGCGCTCGGCGCCGTGCAGCTCGTGCCCACCGCGATGTTCGCGCGCGGGACCGTGCGCGCCGCGGGATTCTCGCTGGAGGAAGCGGGGACCTGGTCGCTGCATCCTCTCCGCTGGCTGGAGATCCTCGCGGCGGTCCCCTTCGGAGTGCCTTTTCCGGAGAACGGGTACTGGGGGAGCTCGTTCGTCTCGCAGGAGCGCCACCTGCCGTGGGCGATCTCGCTCTATCTCGGCCCGGCGCTGCTCGTCCCGGCGCTCTTGACCGGCTGGCCGCGCGAAGGTCGCAGGCGGGCGCTGGTCGCGATGGCCTTAGCCTCGCTGCTCCTGGCCGCGGGAAATCTTTCGCCGCTCTTCCAGGTCTGGCTGAAGATCGCGCCGCTCGCCGACCGCTTTCGCTATGCCGAGAAGTATGCGCTCCCCGTGACCCTGGCCCTGGTGCTGCTCGCCGCCTGGAAGGTGGAAGAGCTGGCCGGCACGCCGCGTCGAGCTCTGCTCGGCTTCGCCGCTCTCGCAGCGGCGCTGGCAACGGCGGCGGCCGTCACCTGGGGCGGACCGCGCTGGCTCGACGAGATCATCGCTCGCGGTCTCTCGCAGGCGGAAGCCAACTTGCCGCTCGAGGCGGCCCGCGCGCAGCTCCTCGGCTCGCTCCTCCAGGCTGCGATCTTCTGCGCGGCCCTCGCCGCGGCCGCAGCAGCGGCGCGCCGCAATGCCGCGATCCTCCCGCCCATCCTGCTCGGCGCGACCTTCCTCGCACAGGGAGCACACGGCCTGCGCATCCTTTCCTTCGGCGACGGCTCGTTCCTCAGGCGGGAGCCGGCCTTTCTCGCCCCTTGGCGCGCCGCGCTCGTTTCCGGCAGCAGCGGACGCGTCCTCAACGATGGGAGCTGCCGGTACCGGGGAGGCGGGACCGGCTCGCTCCTCGAGCGCGTGCGCGCCTTCGAATGGGATACGGGCAAGCAGAACTTGCCCCTCTTGTTCGGGCTGCGCGAGGCGCTCGGCTACGGCGCCGCCGAGAGCGCGCGGCAGCTCGCGCTGGTGCGCGGCCTGCACCCGTCCGGACTGGAGGCGACCGCGCGGGCCATCGGGGCAGCGGCAATCCTCGGCTGCCGCGGCGGAGAGCTGCACGTGACGCCCCTCGCCTCGCCGCTGCCCAGGGTGCGAGTGGTGACGGACAGCGGTCAGTTGCGCGCGGCGATTCTCGAGGACCATCCCGAGCGCGTGCGCATCGGCGCCACCGGACCCGGACTGCTGGTGCTCGCCGACACCGCCGCGCCGGGCTGGTCCGCTCGCGTCGATGGAGCCGCCGTGGCCCTGCGCACGGTCGAGGCGGAGTTCCGCGCGGTGGACCTGCGCGAGGGCGACCACGAAGTGGTCTTCGAATACAGAGCGCCAGGCCTGCGGGCCGGAGCGCTGGTCAGCGCGCTCGCGCTCCTCGTCTGCCTTGCCAGCCTCCGCCGAGGATCGAGATGGCCCTGACGCGCGACAAGTTCCCACCGTTCTCCTGCTCGTGCTCCTTTTCGCGCTCGGTACTCGTTCGCGTTCGATGCTCGGGGCTCGTTCGCGAGTGATGGCGGAACCATCGGTTCTGCACCGTGACCCGAATCAGATCGACCACGAGCTCGACATCGGGCGCGAAAAGGAGCACGAGCATGAGCTCGACATCGGACCACGAAAAGGAGCACCAGCTCGAGCTCGACATCGAGCACGAAGACGAGCGCGAGAACGACCACGGCTGTTTGATCAGTATTGCTCTCAAGGTTGGAAGAGGAGCACGTCCCCTTCGCCCGTCCCGCTGCGCATCAGGGTTCCTGCGGGCAGCTCGACAGCCATCGCCGCCGCAGGATAGAGGCGCGTCGCACGCCACGGCCTCATCGCGGAGATGGCGCGCACCACGCGGCCGTCGCGCGCCACGAAGGCGGCGTCGATGGCGAAGCGCATGAAGAATGTGTGGATGGACGAGCAGGGCTCGATCACCAGCGCCTCCCCTTCCGGCAGCGAAGCCCGGCCGAGCAACCCGCGCAGCCGCGCGGTCATCGTCTGCGCCCGCTCGACCCTCTCGGCGAGGACCGCTCCATTCCTTTCATTGACGAGGCGCATCAGGCGCGCACCAGCGAGACGCGCGGGCCGAGCCCGACGGTCAGGCGCCCCGAGCTGCTCGAATAGATCTCGCCGTCGAGAAACCAGCCGAGGGGCGCGCGGCCGCTGAGCTCGAGCTTTTCCCCCACGCCTTCGAGAAGCCGATCACGGCGCGCCGGCCGGCCGAGCAACAGCCGCGGCAGCTCCAGCGCGAATTTTCGCGGTCCCGCCGTGAGGCCGAGCACCTGGAATGCGCCGGGCTGCTCCGTGGCGCGCCGGAACGGCTTCAGTCCCAGGCCCGCCTCCGCCACCGAGGAGCAGACCAGCCCGTAGATCGGCACCCGCGGCCACTCCTCATCGTCGAGGCGCACGCGCAGATCCATCGGCGCATAGAGCTTCCGGGCGAACGGCCCTGCGCCGAGCGACGAGAAGAATGCACGCAGAAGGAGCCGCCAGCTGGTCCAGGGGCCCGCCCCGCCGCCCTTGTAGATGGCCTC
The DNA here is from genome assembly GCA_005879315.1 of Deltaproteobacteria bacterium. Classification (GTDB taxonomy): domain Bacteria; phylum Myxococcota; class Myxococcia; order Myxococcales; family 40CM-4-68-19; genus 40CM-4-68-19. The sequence goes on from VBLC01000037.1 coordinate 145,447, forward strand.
GACGAAGCGCACTGGCAAGCCGACTCCGAAGCGAAAGCCGCAGCGGCCCTCGACGGACAGCGTGTCGCGCTCCTCGACGCGAAGCTCGCCGCCGGAGGCGATCGCCTCGGAGAGACGCCGCAGCCGATCCTCGGCGTCGCCCGGCCCGCCCAGAGGAGCGAGCGAGTCGTACGCGCCTCCACCGAGCAGCGCCAGCGGGGGAAGCTGCCCGTCCATCGCCGCCGCCAGCGCAGTGACGGTATGGGTCACCGTCCCGTCGCCGCCCGCGATCGCCACCACCCGCGGCTTCTGCGCCGCGATGGTGCGCGCCGCTTCCGCCAGCTCCTGCGGCCCGCGCGTCTCCAGCAGCGCCGCGCCGGGCGCCGCCTTGCGCAGCTGCTGGGCCCAGAGCGGCCACTCCCGGTTGCGGCGCGCATTGGGATTGGCGATGATCGCGATCCCCGCCATGCCGGCTCCGAATAGCGGTGAAGGCCGCGCCGCACAAGGGCTCGTCCTCGACGCGAGCGCGCAGCCGCTCAACATCGTCCTGGTGCATCCGCAGATCCCGCCCAACACCGGCAACGTCGCGCGCCTCTGCGCGGTGACGGCGTCGCGGCTTCACCTCGTCGCGCCGCTCGGCTTTTCCCTCGCCGACAAGGAGCTGCGCCGCGCCGGCCTCGACTACTGGGACAAGGTGCACGCGGCCACCTGGTCCTCGTTCGAGGAGCTGATCGCCGCCGAGAACCTGCAGGCCGAGCGGGTCCACCTCTTCACCAGCCGCGGCAAGACCAGCCTCTGGCAAGCGCGCTTCCGCCGGGGCGACTACCTCGTCCTCGGCGAGGAAGCGAGGGGCTTGCCAGAGCAGGCGCTCGATCGTTTTCCCGAGAGGTGGGTGCGGGTGCCCATGATCCCCGTGCCCTCTGCGCGCAGCCTGAATCTCTCCACTTGCGCGGGAATCGCGCTCTATGAAGCGCTGCGCCAAACCGCGATCGCAGAACAGGCCCCGCCCGAAGAAGCAAGGTAGGATGAGGCGGTGGAGACTTTCGAGCTGTTGCCCTCCCTGGCGCAAGGTGATCTGGCCGACACCAGCGCGCCGGAGCTGGTGGCGGCCGTCTACCGCTCGCGCGCCAGCGGCACGCTCTGGGTAGAGGCGAAGGCCTCGGAGATCCGCATGTTCTTCCGTTCCGGCGAGATGTGCGGCTCGGGGTTCTTCACCGGCTTCAGGACCCTGGCGCACGTACTTTTGGAGAACGAATGGGTCGACGCCATCGAGATCGACTCCAGCCGCGAGGAGGCGGAGAAGAGCAAGAAGCGCCATGGCGAAGTGCTGGTGGCGAAAGGGCTGCTCACGCACGAGCAGCTGAACACTGCGCTCGGCGCGCAGCACCAGGCGAACCTGGCCACGCTCCTCGCCTTGACCGCCGGCAAATACGACTGGCGCGGCTCGGAACCGCCGCCCACCTGGGCGCGCGAGATCATGGTCGATCCGGTCGCCTTGCTGATCGACGCGCTCGAGCACCAGAAACACGCCTCCCGCCGGCAGCGGGTGGTCGACTGGCTCGGCGCGCACGCGGCGCGGCTCACGCTCGACTGGCCCGAGATGCAAGACAAGGTCTCGCTCAGCCCGGCCGATCGGCGCGCCGCCGCGCTCCTCTCGCAGCCGCGCACGCTGCGCGATTTCGTCCAAGTCTCGCGGCTTCCCTCGAAGCGGGCGGAGGCGCTCCTGGCCTCGCTGCTCCTTTGCGGCGGGGCGGAGCCGGCGGTGGCCGGCGCGCAGTCGCAGGCCGAGCCGCTCGACGAAGAGCCGCCGGCCGCCGAAATTCTCGAGGACCCCGAGCAGATCTCGCGCCGTCCGCGCCGGGCCTCGGTGGACGAGAAGGAAGCCATCGCCCGCCTCGACTCGCTCGACCTGGACGAACCGCATCCGGTGGTTCCCCCGCCGGCAGCGGCCGAGGAGCCGCTCGAGCTCGATCTCCGCAGTCGCGCACAAGCGAGCGCGCCGCCAGAGAGTCCCGAGACCACCTTCGGCAATTCGGCCGAGCGCTCCCGCGAATTGCGCAAGAAGATGGTCCAGCGCGGCATCCGCAATCTCGGGACGGCCCCACAGCAACGCGAGCAAGCGCACCCCGTCGCGAGGGCCCCGTCGCGGTCGGCGGTCGACGAATCGAAACTGAGCGAGGAGGAGCTGCGCCTCGTCGACGACGTGCGCAGCAAGCTCCGCCTCCTCTCGGGGCAGAACGCCTACGGGCGCCTCGGCATCTCTCCTTCGGCATCGCCGGAGGCCATCCGCAGCGCCTATCTCGAGGCGGCCAAGCGCTACCACCCTGACCGCGCCACGGGCGCGCTCGCTGGCCTGCAGGCCGATCTGCAGGCGGTCTTCACCGCGCTCAAGGAGGCCTGGGAATCGCTCGCGTCGTCGGAGCAGCGCGCCGACTACGATGAGCAGCTCAAGTCGTCGTCCGGTCTGCCCCGGGCTGCTTCGCGCCGGGAGGAGGCCACGCTCTCGCTGAAGATGGGCGAGGCGCTGCTCAAGAAGCGCGACTTCGAAGGCGCCATCAACAAGCTGCGGCGCTCGATCGATCTCGAGGCCACCGGAGATGCGCTGGCGGCGCTCAGCTGGGCGCTGGTGAGCGACCCGAAGGCCACGCCGCAGACGAAAGAGGAGGCCGCCTCGCTCATCAACCGCGCCCTGCGCGCGCCGGGCGTCACCGCCCGCACCTATTACGTGGCGGGAGTTCTCTGGCGCACCAAGGATCCCGACTCGGCGGTGGAGGCTTTTCGCAAGGCGCTGGAGATGGACCCCAACCACTCCGACGCCGCGCTGGAGCTGCGGCTGATCGAACAGCGCCGCGGCAAGCCGCAAAAGTCGGGCGGCGGAGTCCTCTCCGGGCTTTTCTCCGGCAAGCGAAAGCCGAGTTGACAGGGCTCGCCGGAGGGCACCACCATCGCTCTTGCGAGGTCTGACGTTGTCCAAGCCCAACCTGCTCGTCGCCGACGCCGACCTGCGCAGCCTGCGCATTCTCGAGATGGCCCTGCGCAAGGCCGGCTTCGCGGTGGCCACCTCCGCCGAGGGCGCCGACCTCTCGGGGCGAGCGGCGGGAATGGATCTGGTCCTCTGCGAAGTCGCGCTGGACGGACTCTCCCTCTGCCGCTCCCTGCGCTCCCAGCAGCAGGAATTGGCCATCCTCTTGATGGGCGCGGACAAGAGCGCCGTGGCGAAGGCGCGCGCCATCGAGGCAGGCGCCGACGACTATCTCGCCAAGCCCATCCTGCTGCAGGATCTGGTGCAGCGCGCGCGGCACTTGCTCGAGCGGCGCCAGCGGCAGCGGGCGGCATCGGCCGATGCCCCGCCGGCGCTCACCGGGTTGGTGGCGGACCTGGGGTTGCTCGACGTCTTCCAGTCGCTGGAGAAGTGGAAGAAGAGCGGCACCGTCTTCTGCCAGGACGGCGGCAACAGCGCGCGCGTCTGGGTGCGCGAGGGGCAGGTCGTCGACGCGGAGCTGGAGCCGCTCGGCGGGGAGCCGGCGTTCTTCCGGCTGATGACCTGGGAGAGCGGCCAGTTTCGCGTCGAGTTCGGCGCGGTCGACCGCGAGGCGCGCATCGAGGGCGGCACCGAGGCGCTCTTGCTGGAGGCGATGCGGCGTGTCGACGAGCTGACCCGCGCCGCCGAGAAGCTGCCGCCCGAGTCGATCCTGGCAGTCGACTTCGCCGCGCTGGCGGCGCGGCTCGCGGAGCTGCCCGACGAGGTGAACGGCGTCCTGCGCGCGTTCGACGGCAAGCGATCGCTGCAGGAGGCGCTCGAGTTGTCGCCGCTCGATGACCTGAGCACGCTCGCGATCGTGCAGCGGCTCCTGGGCGACGGAATCCTGCGCCGCACTGAGGGAATGCCCGCGGCGAAGAAGCCTTCGCTGGAGCAGTGGCTGGGAGGCGCCTTCAGGCCGCCCCCTCCGCCGCCCGATCTGGTTCATTTTCCTGCTCTGCGCGGGGCGCGCCGCGAGCGGCTCCGGCGCGAGGTGGAGGAGGCGCGCGGCCGCATCGTCCGAGGCGAGGCGGTGCGGCTCTCCCACGTGGTCGAGTTGCCCGCCTGGCATGGCCGCTCTGGTGCGCCGGCTGCAGCGGCGCGGCGCATGTCGCCCGCGGTGGGCGAGGCGGCGCTGAAGTTCGCGCCGGAGGCGCCGGTCTCGCGCATCGTCGAGGAGATCGAGCCTCCGATCGCTGCGGCCGTCACTCCGCTGCTGGTGAAAAACGCTTTGCGGCACGCGCGCTGGCCCTGGTACGCCGGGGGCGCGCTGGCCGCCCTCGGTGCGGTGACCCTCATCGCCTGGCCGCGGCTGGCGACGGAGAAGAAGGACGCGCCTTGGCTCCAGCCCAGAACGGCCATGAAGGCGACGGAGGTCGGAGCGACCAGCGCGGCTCCAGCGCCACCGCCGAATGCCGAGTATGCCAAGGCGCTGGCCGAGGGCGGCGATCTGATGAAGCGCGGCAGGCCCCGCGACGCGCTCCCCGAGTTCAAGCGCGCCGCTCAGCTCGCCCCCGAATCCGTGCCCGCGCTGCTCGCGCTGGGCGACGGCTTTCTGCAGATCGACGACCCGCGCAGCGCGGTCAAACCTCTCGAGCAGGCGACGAAGCTCGATCCGCGCAACGGGCGGGCGCATCTCTTGCTCGCCACCGCGTATCAGAGCCTGGGCCGCAAGGCCGACGCGGCGCGGTCGTACCAGCACTATCTCGAGCTGGAGCCGGGCGGGGATTTCGCTCGCGACGTGCGCACCATCCTCGCCAACCTGCGCCGTTGACGCTAGAGAAGGGACGTGCGCGTCCTGGGCCTGGAGACGAGCTGCGACGAGACCGCGGCGGCGGTGGTCGAGGTTCAAGAGCCGCAAAGCGAGCGCCCGCGCGGCCGCGCGCTGAGCGACGTGATCCATACGCAGGCGGCCGTGCACGAGCGCTTCGGCGGCGTCGTCCCCGAGCTGGCGTCGCGCGATCATCTCCAGCGCGCTCTGCCGGTGATCGACGAGGCTCTCCGCCAGGCGCGCTGCGAGCTGCGCGATCTCGACGGGCTCGCCGTCACTCGCGGCCCCGGTCTGGTGGGCGCGCTCCTGGTCGGCGTGCAGGTGGGAAAGTCGCTCTCGCTCGCCTCGGGCCTGCCGCTCGCGGGCGTGAATCACATCGAGGGACATCTCCTCGCGGCTTTGCTGGCCGACGACGCGCCGCCGCCGCCCTGGCTGGCCTTGGTGGTTTCGGGCGGTCACACCTCGCTCTATGAAATGCGCGAGCTGGGGCAATACCGCGCGCTCGGGCATACGCTCGACGATGCCGCGGGCGAGGCTTTCGACAAGGTGGCGAAGCTGCTCGGTCTGCCCTACCCGGGCGGGGCGCACATCGACAGGCTCGCGGCCTCGGGCGACCCGCGCGCGGTGGATTTTCCCCGCGGTCTCTCGCGGCGCAGCCGGGCGGCGTACGATTTTTCCTTCAGCGGCCTCAAGACCGCAGTGCTCACCTGGGTCCGCGAGCACGGCCTTCCGCGCGGAGAGCAGCTCGCCGACGTCTGCGCCAGCTTCCAGGAGGCCGTCTGCGATGCGCTCACGCTGCGCGCCGTGCGAGCGGCGCGCGCCTCGCGGCTGCCGACGCTCGTGCTCTGCGGAGGCGTCGCGGCCAACTCGCGGCTGCGCGCACTTCTCTTCGAGCGCTGCGCGGCCGAGGGGATTTCCGCGGTCGTTCCCCCGCCGCGCTTGTGCACCGACAACGGCGCGATGATCGCGCTCGCGGGCGCGCTGCGGCTGGCGCGCGGCGAGCGCGCCGACGCTGCCTTGTCCGCCGATCCGGGATGGCGGCTGTGAAACCTGCCGAGCTGCTGCGCCGCCATGGGCTGCGGGCCAAGAAAGAGTGGGGACAGAACTTCCTCGGCGACGACCATCTGCTCGGCCAGCTGGCGGCGCTGGCGCGCGTCGGGCCGGGCGACACGGTGGTCGAGCTGGGCGCCGGCCTCGGCCATCTCACCCGCGCGCTCGCGGCAACCGGGGCGCGGGTGATCGCGGTCGAGCGCGATCGCGAGCTGGTGCCGATCCTCCGCGAGCAGCTTGCCGGCGTGGAGATCGTCGAGGCCGATGCGAAATCGTTCGATCTCGAGGCGGTCGGCCGGCCGCTGGTGGTCTGCGGAAATCTGCCCTACCACCTGAGCTCGCCGATCCTCTTTCACCTGCTCGATCAGCGCGCGGCGCTGCGGCGCGCGGTGCTGCTCCTGCAGCGCGAGGTGGCCGAGCGCATCGCGGCGCCACCCGGAGGCCGCGACTACGGGTTGCTCTCGGTGCTGGCGCAGCGGGTGGCCGAAGTGAACATCGCGCTGGCCGTGCCGCGACATGCCTTCACGCCGCCGCCCGAGGTGGAGAGCGCCGCGCTCTCGCTGGAGTTCCTCGATCCGCCGCGCGCGCGCGTCGACGACGAGCAGCGCTTTCGCGCGCTGGTCAAGGCGGCTTTCTCCCATCGCCGCAAGACGCTGTGGAATTCGCTGAGAAACTTCCCAGAGGCGCGGACGGCCCTGGAGAGGGCGGACATCGATCCGCAGCGCCGCGCGGAAACCCTCTCGGTGGAGGAATTCGCCGCGCTGGAGAGGGCGCTGCCCTAGTATATCTGCCCGGAAATTCGTTCCGTGTTGTTGAGCGATGAATGTCAGGGGTGGGTTGTAGATTGTCCGGTGATTCGGATCGAAGGCAGGACGGTCAGCTTCAGGAGCCCCAGGCTGAAGCCTGGGGCTAGAGAGCCTTGGTGCTCTTTTAGCCCCAGGCTTCAGCCTGGGGCTCCTGAAGGCGACAATCTACAACCCACTCCTGAGATCCATCGCCACCAATACGGAGCGAATTTATGATTACGTGTACTAGGTCTGCGTGCGCAGATGGAAGGACTTGCGCCGCGTCAACGGGACGAAGCCATACTTCGAGAGCGACATCCCCTTGCCGCTGTCTTTCACGCCCGTCCAGGGGAGGAGCGGATCGAGATAGTCGCAGCGGTTCATGAAGAACGTCCCGGTCTCGATCTGCGAGCCGACGCGGAAGGCGCGCTCCTGATCGCGGGTCCAGATGGAGGCGGTGAGCCCGTAGGGGCTGTCGTTCATCAGCCGCACCGCCTCGTCGTCGTCCGCGACGCGCTGCACGCCGACGATGGGGCCGAAGCTCTCCTCGACCATCAGCCCGTGCATCGAGTGGTTGGCGTCGACCACCAGGCAAGGATCGAAGAAGCGCCCCAGCCCCTTCGCGTCGTGGACCGGCTTGCCGCCGCAGAGGACGCGGCCGCCCTTGGCGCGCGCCTCCTCGGCTTGCGCGGCGAGCATCGCAGGCGCGCCCGCCTGGGCCAGAGGGCCCATGGTGGTGCTTTCCTCGAGAGGATTGCCGATTCGATATTTGCGAACCTCGGCCAGCGCCCTCTCGACGAAGTCTACGTAGATCGAAGAGTGCACGTAGATGCGCTCGATGCCGCAGCAGCTCTGCCCGGCGTTGTAGTAGGCGCCGTCCACGATGTTCGCCACCGCATGCGAAAGGTCGGCGTCGGGCGCGACGTAGGCGGGGTCCTTGCCGCCCAGCTCCAGCCCGACGTCGATGAAACGGCTGGCCGCTTCCCGATGGACCTCGTGCCCGCCGCGGACCGACCCGGTGAAGCTGACGTAGCCGATCTCCGGCCGCGCGATGATGCGCGCGCAGATCTCGTGCGAGGCGTCGATGGCGGTGACGAGATTTTCCGGCGCCCCGGCAGCGGCGAAGGCGCGCGCGAAGGCGTCGCCGCAGAGAGCGGTGCGATTGGCGTGCTTGAGGATCACCGCATTGCCCGCCAGCACCGCCGGAACGACGACGTTGACGGCGATGAGCAACGGATAGTTCCAGGCGCTGATGTCGAGCACGACTCCGACCGGCTCGTGGCGGATGAAGCGCGTGAAGCCCGGCACCGGCGGCAGCGGCTCGTCGCTCAGCGCCTCCGCAGCGAGCTGCATCATCGCGCGGGCGCGCTGCACCGTGGTGCGCACCTCGCCCTGCGCCTGCGCGAGCGGCTTGCCCATCTGCGCCGTGACCTCGCGGGCGATGCGCTCGCCGTCTTTCTCGAACTGCTGGCAGAACCGCGCGCAGAGCGCGGTCCGCTCGGCGATCGAGGTCCGCGCCCACGACTTGTGGGCCCGGAAGGCGCGCGTCACCAGCCCCTCGATCTCCGACTCTTGCAGGAGCGGCCGCTCGGCGACGATCTCGCCGCTGTAAGGATTGTCGATGCGATGCTTTTCCATGGCGTCCCCGAGAATGCGAAACTCCGCGCCGCGGCGCAAACCCGATTTGCGAAAAAAGTCAATGCTGCAACCCGCGGCGTTCTGTGGTGATCTCCGCGCCCCGTGGAGCACCGCTACATCGCCGTGGAAGGCCCCATCGGCGTCGGGAAGACCGCGCTCACGCGCGCGCTGAGCAAGCGGTTCGGGGGCCGCTCCGTCTTCGAGATCGTCGAGGAGAATCCCTTCCTCGCCAGCTTCTACCAGGACCGCGCCAAGTACGCCTTCCAGACCCAGCTCTTCTTCCTGCTCTCGCGCTACCGGCAGCAGCAGGAGCTGTTCCAGCAGGATCTCTTCAACCAGATCACGGTCGCCGACTACCTCTTCGCCAAGGACCGCATCTTCGCCAGCATCACCCTCGATCCAAACGAGCTGGCCTTGTACGAGCGGGTCTACCAGCACCTCGGCCCGCGGGTGATGAAGCCCGACCTGGTCATTTATCTACAATCGCGCGTCGAAGTGCTGCTCGCGCGCATCCGGAAGCGCGGCCGCGAGTTCGAGCGGAAGTTCGACGCGGATTACCTCGCCGAGCTTGCCCGCACTTACGGCGATTTCTTCCATCGCTATCAGGAGACTCCTCTCCTGGTCATCAACACCAGCGACATCGACTTCGTCGAGAGCGAGGCCGATTTCGAAGACCTGGTCCGGGTGCTCTCGCGCATCACGCACGGCACGCATTACTACCAACCTCTCGGCACCCGCCTCTGACGAGTGGTCGCCTGCTCCAGGCGATGTTATTGTTCCCCGGGTAGGGTTCTGTCTCGAGGCGGGCTGTCCGGCGCTCAACCTTTTGCGGGTGGGCGACCAGGCAGAAAGGCACCGGCGAGGGACCAAAACCAGGAGGTGAACCTTGAAAAAGGTCACCATCAATACGCTGCGGAAGATGAAGCAGGCCGGCGAGCGCATCACCATGCTCACCGCCTACGACGCGACCTTCGCCCGCCTTTTCGACAGCGCCGGAATCGAGGTGCTGCTCGTCGGCGATTCCTTGGGAATGGTCATCCAGGGCCACGGCACGACCCTGCCGGTGACGATGGACCAGATGGTCTATCACTGCGCCAACGTGGCGCGGACCGCCGAGACGGCGCACCTGGTCGGCGACATGCCCTTCGGCAGTTACCAGGCCAGCCCCGAGGAGGCGGTGAAGAATGCCGTGCGCCTCGTCGCCGAAGGCCACATGGAAGCCGTCAAGCTCGAGGGCGGCGCCGAATACGCGGAGGTCATCTCGCGCATCGTCCGCGCCGGCGTTCCGGTGATGGGCCACATCGGCCTCACCCCGCAGTCGGTGCACAAGCTGGGCGGTTACGTCCTGCAGGGCCGAACCGAGCAGAAAGCCCAGAAGCTGCTCTCCGACGCCAAGGCGGTGGAGGAGGCCGGCTGCTACTCGCTCGTCCTCGAGATGATGCCGGCGGAGCTGAGCGCCGAGATCTCCCGGAGCGTCTCCATGCCCGTCATCGGCATCGGCGCGGGCGCGGGCTGCGACGGACAGGTGCTGGTGTGCTACGACCTGCTCGGCATGAACCCGGACTTCTCGCCGCGCTTCGTGAAGAAGTATCTCGAGCTGGGCGTGGCCATCCGCGACGCCGCACTGCGCTTCAAGGACGAGGTCAAGCACGGCGAGTTCCCGGCGGCGGAGCACTCCTTCACCGCCGAAGCGCCCAAGCCCGTGCAGCTTTATTCAGTCCCCGGCAAATGAACGTCGCCGTCGTCACCAGCGCCCACGATTTCCGCCGCGCCTGTCAGGAAGCGCGGGTCGACGGAGAGCTGGCGCTGGTGCCGACGATGGGCTCCCTGCACGCCGGACATGAGTCGTTGATCAAGGCCGCCGCGCAGTGGGCCCCCACCGTCGCCGTGACCATCTTCGTCAACCCCTCGCAGTTCGGCCCCGGCGAGGACCTCGCCAGCTACCCGCGCGAGAGGGCCGGCGACCTGCGCAAGTGCGAGGAGTCGGGCGCCACCTTCGTCTTCGCGCCCGAGACGCCCGCCGAGATGTATCCGCCCGGATTCCAGACCTGGGTCGAGCCGGGCCCGCTGGCGCGACCCCTGTGCGGAGAGAGGCGGCCGGGACACTTTCGCGGCGTCTGCACCATCGTCGCCAAGCTCTTCGCTCTCAGCCGCGCCGACGCGGCCTTCTTCGGGGAGAAGGATTACCAGCAGCTTCTCGTCATCCAGCGGATGGCGCTGGATCTCAATTTCGGGATCGAAGTGATCGGCCGCCCCACCGTGCGCGAGGCCGACGGGCTGGCGATCTCCTCGCGCAACTCCTATCTCAACCGCGAGGAACGCCAGCGCGCGACGGCGCTGTGGAAGGCGCTGCAGGCGGCGCGGCGGAAGTTCGCCGAAGGCGAGAGGGATCCGGCGAGTCTCGAGGAAGTCGCGCGCCAATCGCTCGAGGCCGAAGGAGTGCGCATCGACTATGCCGAAGTGCGGGATCCGGTCGATCTGGAGCGGCCCTCGCGCGCGGACGCGACCTCGCGCCTCTTCCTGGCCGCTTTCGTCGGCAAGACGCGCCTGATCGACAACGGCGAGCTCGGCGCGCCCAGGTGACCGGGCACCTCAAGGTCATCACCATCAACCGGCGCGCGCGCTTCGACTACCACGTCGAGGACAAGGTCGAGGCAGGGATCGTCCTCACCGGCACGGAGGTGAAGAGCCTGCGCGAGGGAAGCGCGCAGCTGTCAGACTCCTATGCGATCGGAAAGAATGGGGAGCTCTGGCTCTTCAATGCGCAGATTTCGCCCTACAAGCCAGCCGGGCCGCTCGCCAACCATGATCCGAAGCGGAGCCGCAAGCTCCTCCTGCACCGGCGCGAGATCGACAAGCTCTCCGAGGCGCAGCAGAAGGCCGGCTACGCGCTCATCCCCTTGAGCATGTACTTCAAGGACGGCCGGGTGAAGATCGAGCTGGGCGTCTGCAAGGGGAAAACGGCCTACGACAAGCGCGACAGCATCGCCGAGCGCGAGGCGAAGCGCGAGATGGATCGGGCGAGGCGCAGATGAAGGGCAAGATCGTCCTCGTCACCGGCGCGACTTCGGGCATCGGCAAGGTGGCGGCGGGCGAGCTGCGGCGCATGGGCGCGCGCGTCGTCGCCCTCGGCCGCGATCCGGCGAAGCTGGCCGCGCTCGAAGGCATGGAGACGCTGCAGTGCGATCTGGCAAGCCTGGCCGACATCCGCCGCGCCGCCTTCGAGTTCAAGCTGCGCTACAAGGCGCTGCACGTCCTGCTCAACAACGCCGGCTCCATCTTCCACAAGCGGCTCCTCAGCAAGGACGGCTACGAGATGACCTTCGCCGTCAATCACCTCGCTTATTTCCTCCTCGCCCAGGAGCTGCTCGATCTGCTCAGGACGAGCGCGCCCTCGCGCATCGTCAACGTCGCCTCGGAGGCGTCGCGGCCGCGGCCGGGCATGGTCGATCTCGCCGACCTGCAGAACACTCGCTGGCGCGGCGGCCGCGATGGCCTGCGCGCCTACGCTCGCTCGAAGCGGGAGAACCTGCTCTTCTCCTTCGAGCTGGCGCGCCGTCTGGAAGGGACGGGCGTGACGGTCAATGCCGTCCATCCCGGTCCGGTGAAGACAGGCTTCGCCATGCAGGCGGGATGGCTCGGCGCGGTCTGGAGGCTGATCGGGCCCTTCCTGCTCACGCCGGAGCAGGGAGCGCAGACCCTGATCTGGGCCTGCTCAGCGCCGGAACTGGAGGGCGTGACGGGAAAGTATTTCTACAAGAAGCGCGAGATCCGCGCGGTCCCGCAAGCCTACGACCGCGAGCTGCAGAAGGCTCTGTGGAACGCGAGCGAGAAGCTGGTCAACCAGCCTTCACCAGCGTCGCAGACGCGGGCGCATCCGTGACTCGCCCGGCCACCTCGAGATAGCGCGACCAGACCGACATCAGCGCCTGCACCAGCCCGGCCTCTTCGGTATAGAAGGCGTACTCGGTGAGCTGATCGCCGCCGAAGCTGGGGATGGCGAAGATCGCCTTCTCGCTGTCGATGATCCAGAGATAGACGGGCATCAGCCCGTGGTACTCCCAGCGATCGGCGAAGCGCAGGTCCGAGCCGAGCGCCCGCGTCTGGCGCGAGGCCATCTCTTCGAGGAACTGGGGCCGCAGATCGGAGACGTGGCAGTTCTCCAGTTCCTCGTAGAGCCGCCGGCTCTTGACGAATCCGCCGCGGCGCACGTAGTCCTTCCAGCGCGACTCGGGGAAGCGATCGAGCATCGCCCGCTCTCGCGCGGCGGCGTCGAGGCAGAGAACCTGGATGCCGAGCGGATGTCCGCGGCGCACCCGGTCGGCCTTGCGGTTCTCCAGCGCCTTCACGTAGGAGGCGAAGCGGCCGCGGTCGGACCAGGCGCCGTGGCCGGGAAAGTCGGTGGCGATGAAGATCGTCTCGCGCGCCTCCGAGATGAGCCGCTCGACCTCGGTCATGTACGCGGGGAAAGCGCCGATCTCCTTGGTGGTCAGATGATCGAAGATGGCTCGCAGGTCTCGTGTCAGCTTCCGGCCGCCCCGGATGGAGAAGACGGCGGAGATGGAACCCAAAACCGCCATCAGCAGGCCGAGCAGCTCGAAGGGAGTGCGATGGAGCAGCCAGAATTGATACGCCTCGCGGATCCAGCCGAGAAACATTGCCCCTCCTCGGCGCAAGCCTATCAGGCAACGGGGCGGTCGCCCATGTGGGTGTGGGCGGGCAGGATGGCACTTGCTTGACCACGCCGGCCGGGCGGTTATCTTCTTGCCACGGTCCGTCAATGGGGGCGAACCGGTTTCGACGAGGGCAACGAGCCTTTCGGCGCATGCAGGGGACGCACGCTCCTCTTTAAAAAGCGGGCAACGTAACAAACGCCAACGACAACGTTGAGCTCGCGCTCGCCGCCTAAAGCGGCTTAAGCGCGCGGGACCTCCGGAGCCCAGCCCATGGCGCCGGATAGTCCCGCCAAAAAAGTGGGCTGGCCAGGGACTCGGCCCCGAGAGCCCCCGGCGAGATCTTTCGGGGATGGTCCGGCGGGAAGAGTGCCCGTGTTCGTCCCGCCGGATGACGACAAATCACGGGACAAGCATGTAGGGCCAGAAAGGGGAGTGCTTTCGGACGCGGGTTCGATTCCCGCCGCCTCCACTTTTCTCAATAACTACAAGGGCTTGCTGCGTAAGCGTCCGCCACGGTAACCCCGCGTCCAAATGACTTGCATACGGCAGGCAACCGGACCGCTTTAAGGCGTGCGCGCCGTCATCACATCGAGGTCGCCGCGCACGACCTGGAACGTCGGTTCCGCGCCCACGCGCTTCACGGTGATCGCGACCGGCGCACCGATGGGGCCACGAATGAGTTCTGAAGCGTCGCCGGCCGCCTCGACGGGTTCGCCGTTCACGGCGACGATGATGTCGCCACCGCGCAGACCAGCGACGGCTGCCGGGCTGCCCGGCAGGACGTGATCGATCGCCGCCTCCGCCGTGCCGTTCTGCGCCCACGACACGCCAATCCCGCCGATCGACGCGACGCGCTCCAGCGCGATGTCGCCAAGGTTGACCGGATCGGTTCTGACGAGTACGGCGACATCCGTGACTTGTAGCTCGCGCCCCACAAGTCGAGCGTATGCGAGCCCGGCGGCAACTTGATGGCCAGCGCGCCGGTCACAACCCGACTGGACAAAGTCTCGCCCGTGACCATTACCCATGCCTCGGCCACCGGCTGACCCGTTGCGCGATCCACCAGCCGGCCGGTGACGGGGACCTCGGCCGCGAGGCGCACCTCCACCTCCGTCGTCTGGCCGGGCGCCAACGCCAGCTCGACGGTGGCTGCGTACCCCCTTGCCGGACGCGCAGAACCGAGGGTACCGGCGCCAGATCGGTTAGCGTGAACTGGTCGCCTTGGAACTGAACCCACGATGAGCTTTCGGTCGGTCCGGCCAGCTCGTGAGGCTCGACCAGCGCCTCGTAACTCCCGCCGGCAAAGCCGATCGCGTGGCTCACCACCGTCGCCGCAGGCTGGAGCTGCACGGTCACTTCGGCGCCGACCTTCACGCCTTGGACCGCTCCGAAGCTGCCGCCGGCACGCGCCACGACCATTACGGGGTCCTGATCATCGCCGCGACCGAACACCTGGACCTCGAACCGGCCGTCCTCCCCGGTGATCGCAGACCCGGGCTCCCTGTCCGCGAAGAAGACCAGCACGCCGAACGAGCCGCCCCGGCGAATACCAACCCACGCTCCACGCTCAGGCCGGCCGGCGGCGTCGAGGACGACGCCGGTGATACTACGCTGCTCGGACGTTGGAGGCTCGGCTGCCAGCTCGATGTTCAACCCCGAGGTGGTCCGCGCGCGAACAGTGCTCCGCTGGGTCTTCTCATGGCGTCGCGTGAGGCGGTCACCTCGTAGACGCCGGGGAGCAGCTTGGCGCGGTAGTGCCCGTCCGCATCCGTCGTCACCTCGCCAGCCCTGTCCGCCCTGGCTCTCGAATAGAACTCCACGCGCACAGAGGAGGCGGGCGCTCCTGAAGGCAGCGTCACGATACCCGCGAGCTGGCCCGTCACGGGCAGCGTGAAGTCGGCGTGTGCGGTCGAGCCGGGCGTCACGTCCACGCGACGGTCGATGTGGCCCAGCGCATCCGCGTGGCCGCCAGCAACCGTAATCCGATCGGGCCGCACGCCATCTATGCGATAGTGCCCGTCTGCGCTGCTGCGCGCCTCAAGGCGCTGGCCCCGCCAGTCCCAGGTCGAGACGACGGCGCCGTCGATCGCTACGCCTTGCTCGTCCTTCACGACGCCCTCGATCGCTCCCAGCCGCTTCAGCTTGAGCGGCACTTCCAGACGCTGGCCGGCTTCGAGCGCGAGCCGGAATTCAGCACCGTCCATGAACCCCGGCGCCGACGCCTCGACGCTGTAGATGCCTGGGGCGAGCGGGGCGATAGCGAACGCTCCCTCCGCGTCCGCTACTGCCATGGCTACGATGCGCCCCCACAAGTCCTCGCGCATTCGCAAACCGCCGGCCGAGAGACGCGCGGCAACCTGCGCGCCGGCTACCCGCGAGCCGTCGTCGGCGGACACGACGCCGACGAACGAGGCTGCGAGCGAGAGGCGAATGACCACGCCATCGGCCGTTTGACCACGCGCGACCGTGACGCCGGTCGCCATCGCACCGGCAGCGCCGCCGAGTTGGGCGACGAGTCGGTGTACGCCGGGCTTCACGTCAAGCAGGAAGGCGCCGTCGCCACTCGTTGAGGTGACCGCATCGGTTCCGATCGCCTTCACGTCGGCCCCGGCGACCGCTCGGCCATCTGCGAACAGAACGCGGCCGGCGATGTAGCCGGCATCGGGTCCGTCATCTTCGGCCACATTCGGACTAACAGCTTGCTGGTGGCCGCGCGGCCCAATGGACCCGGACACGGCGCTGGACTCTCGGCCTCGCGAAGTGGCGCGAAGCGAGCCCGGGTTCTCTCCCATGCCGGGAGCAGCGCTTGGATGCCCGCTGACGCGCGCGATCGCAAATACGAGGACGACGCCGGCGGCGATCAGTATGGTTCGCGCTGCAGTTCGCACCAAAGCCCTCGCAGCAGCCGATTTGAACCGCAATTGCGCCGACAGTCCATCGACGCCGCACAGCGCTGTCGCGCATGAGCAATGTTGGATGCCGAGGTACACTGTGGACGTGAGTAAAGAACGTTTGGCTTCGGCCGGTCAGCGACGCCAAAGGACGCCGGCCGTATTCGGGAACGTGATCGCGTCCCGCTCCTACATTTGGATTCCGCCCGTTGGCCGGCCTCGTCCTGTTGCGCTTGAAATCGGCACCCCCGCTCGCATCAGCGAGGCTGAATGGATCTGCCCGTTCCGGGTCTCGGGCCTGCCCAAGGCGATCGAAACAGCGGCGCACGGGAGCGACGCGGTGCAGGCGCTGGAACTGGCGCTGGTGGGTGCTGCCGCACTCCTGTCGCGGTCGCCGCAGTTCCGAGCCGGCCAGATCGAGATGTGGAACAAGCCGGTGAAGAACGCGGCCGAGCTGTTCCTGCCGCTGCCGATGAACTCGCTTCAGGGCGCGCTGGAGAACTTGCGGGGCTACCTGGAACGGCAGCAGAAGAAGGAGCGTAAGACGAAGCGGGACTGGTTTGACCCCGAGTGGCGGCGCGCGCTGCTGTCGATGATGCGTGAGATCAGTGGCGACCTCGCCACGCTCGCCGCGCACCTGCCGATCCGGCACCAAACAGTTCATGCAACGGGGACGACGATGGGTGGCAAGCGCCGTCGTTCTGGACGTGCTCGGGGTAGGGGACCGTGATGCCGCCGCAGTTCTGCATCTACCGCCGCGAACCGCTTGGCCCCGAGACAGTCCGCGCTCACATCATCCCGCAGTGTCTCGGCGGGAGGCTCCACTCGCGCACCATCTGCTGCAACGATTGCAACAACGCGATCAGCCCGCTCGAAAACGACTTGTGCAAGGCGCTCCGTGCGCCCAGCGCGGCGCTTCGAGCGCGCGACGCCGAGAATCAGCCGATCCGCGCGGAGATGGAGGCCGACGGCAAGACCTACGACTACGCTGATGGCCTCGGGAATCAACGCCTCCCGGCGCCGAAATACGAGGACGGCGAGTTGGTCTTTCCGCTCCCGGGCGACGCCGACAAGCTGGCCGAGGTGATCGCGTACCAGCTTTGGTCCCACCACAAGAAGCCTGCCGCGCTGGACACCGACACGATTCGGATCGAGCCCGACCGGACCTTTCACATCAAGCCGCACCCCCCTGAGCGGAAAATGCTGTTCTCCGAGCTGAAGGTGGGTACGGACGCGCACATGCGCGTCGTGGTGAAGATGGCGCTGGAACTGCTCGCATACGTTCGCCCCGATGACGCCCGCCGCTGGGATGTGCTGCGGCCGGCTCGCCTGTACGTCCGCGACGGGGTAGACGACGGGAAGCTGCCTGCGCGTTTTGACGCGTCGGATGGCGCGGGCCTGTTCCGTGCGGATGAGGTGCCGCAGCTCGCGCACGCGGTCGAGGTCTGGACCCACCGCCAGAACCTGCACTACCGCGTGACGTTCTTCGGCGGGCTGCACATCACCGGCTCGCTCTCGACACGCTGGAACGGGCCGGCGTTCTCGATCGGGCACGCGCTAGACCCGCAGCAGCCGAGCCGCAACGTGACCAAAAATACCGAGTCGGATGGGCCAGCCCTCGGCGTGTATCACCCCGAAGTCAAGAAGCAGGCATGGGACAAGTTCGAGGAGTGGTTCATGGCGCGGACGTTGGAAATTTCCAAGGAGGTCACGTCGCGCCCGTGGCAAGCGCCAGGAGAGCCAGACCTCGCTGCGCTGCGCCCGGTGATCGAGGAGAAGTTCGCGGCCCTGCTCAAGCGGAAGCGGCAGCCGCGCCCGAAGAAGCGCAAGCCGAAGGCATGACGGGCTAGGTATGCTATCCCATGGTCCGACTGGAACAGCGGAGGAACGATGGCCGAGCTCAAGACCCGGGAGACCCGCGCGAGCGTGGCCGGCTTTCTCGAGAAGATCGCGGACGAAAGCCGCCGCAAGGACTGCCAGGCCCTGGTGAAGCTGATGAAGCGCGCCACCGGCGCCGAGCCGAAGATGTGGGGAGCGAGCATCGTCGGCTTCGGCTCCTGCCATCTCAAGTACGCCAGCGGCCGCAAGCTCGACTGGTTCCCGATCGGTTTCGCCTCGCGCAAGCAGGACCTGACGCTCTACGGCCTCTTGAGCGCGGAAGAATCGGACGCGTTGCTCGAACGCCTCGGGAAGCACACCCGCGGGAAGGGGTGCCTCTACGTCAAGCGGCTGGCCGACATCGACACGACCGTCCTCCAGCGGCTCATCGAGATCAGCCGAACCGGGGCTTGAGCGTCGACTGCGGCGAGAGGGAGCCGTCCTCGCCCGTCTCGGCCAGCACTGCCGGCAGCTCGCGGTCGAGTTCTTCAAGTCGCCGAAACCCGATGTGGCGCCCCTGCTCGAACCGTCATTGACCGGGACCGGAGGGCAACTATCCAGTCTGGTTCTCGATCGCTGCAGCCGCACGCGTCGGCAGGCGATTGCGTCGTCTATGTCAGCGGCACGACTCGCGTGGCGACGATACGGGCCGGCGAAACTGCTCGATCGCGATCGACCGATCGAATGTTGGCAATCAGAGACAGCAATTGGCCTATCGAGCAGTTCGGCTTGCCGACCGGAGGTGAATCCAGGAGCGGGGTGTTCTCTTCGTTTCGGCAAGAACCCGGCGATCTGCTGCTCTTCTACGAAGACGGCCTCGATTGCGCCGTCCAGGAAACGACGGCTCCCTCGGGCGGCGTAGAATCGGTCGCAGAGGCGATCGTGGCCAAGGCCCGCCTGGCGGACGGCGAGACGCAACGGCTTCTTGTCGTCGATCCCGATGCTATCATCGGCGGAATTCCTGGTTGAATGGCGGCTTGCCAAGGCGAAGGTCGCCGGTTCGAACCCGGTGTTCCGCTCCAAGATTCGACGGCCCGGCGCCCTTGAACGGCGGGGCCTTCGTCTCTTCGTCTTGTGAACCAGAGATAATCTTGAGCGCCCGAGAGTCAGCGACAGTTGTCGACGGGATTCATGCCAGACCAGGGGCGGGAGGTTACACCAAGGGGACGGAAGCCGCGTTATGCGACTGATCGTGGCAGTCGATCGAAAACGGCGAGCTCTGGAAGAGAGGCGAGAAGCGAGCGCACATCACGTGGCGGGCCGAGGAGAGACGCCGATTCACCGTCGCGGATCTCGGCGGCCTTCTCGGCTCGGACGCGAGGAGGGCGTTGGTGGTGGTGGTGCGTGCAGGGGCTGGACGCAGGGTGACGGTGGCGAGGTGCTCGCCGGAGTTGCTTGCCTCGGGCATGGGCGGCATCTAGACTCTCCATATGGCGCGGGTTGAGGAACACCTTGCGGAGCTACTCAGGCTGCCGGTCGACGAGCGCGCCAAAGCAGCCCGCGCGCTGCTGGATAGCCTCGATGAGGATGGCGAAGACGCCGGCGTCGAGCATGCGCAGGTTACGGAACTGATCCGCAGGATGCAGGCGTTGCAGGCGGGCCAGGTCAAGCTGATCGACGACGCCGAGGCCCGCGCCAGGGTCATGGCGCGACTGCGATCCGTCCGCGGCCAGTGACTGGTCCGAGATTCTTCGCCGAGGCGCTGGCGGAATACGAGGATGCGGTCGTCTACTACGAAAAGCGCGAGGCAGGGCTCGGTGCGAGGCTGCTCCAGGAATTCGACGAGGCTTTCGCCGTCGCGCTCGCGTACCCGGAAGCGTTCGCCATGGTACCGGAGGCGCCCATAGACTTCGGGCTTCGCTGGGTGATGCTCCGGACCTTTCCGATCAAGTTGGTCTACACCGTGCGCGACGAGACGCTTCTCTTGGTTGCCGTATTCCATGCGCGTCGTCGTCCAGGCTACTGGCTGGAAAGGCTAAGGCAGTTGGGGCGCTGATCAGCGCGTTGCCGTCAGGTTGCCATGAAGCCGCAGTTCGGGCCGGCGCGGCGCGGGACGAGGAGGGGGGGCGGAAGTGACTGTCAACGTGGCCGTTGGACAGGTTTGGACAGGTGCCAGTCCCGTCTGGGGCCATGCAGGGCCACTGAGGGTCACGCAGCGTCGGTGGCGGCGGTGTTCTTCCGAGAGGAGAGGGCCATCTAGGGCCATCGAGGGCCACGCAGGCGTACACCTAGCCGCTCGTTCGATTCCCGCCGCCTCCACTTCTTTTCTCCTCTCTGTACGCTTAGTTGACCAACTGCCCAGGTCGAATTGCCATTAGGTTGCCATGGTCCAGCAATTGGACCGCGCGAGCGTGAACATCGGTCGCCACTCGTCGTCGGCCGCCGCGAGGAAGCGCTGCGCCTCCTCGAAGTCGAAGAAGTCGAACTCCGGCTGCGGTCCCCTCATCCACTTCACCCTGGGCACGTGCGAGAGCAGCTCCCAGTCGACCGCGACGGAGAGGACCTTGCGCAGGACGGTCAGGTGGTTGTTGAGCGACTTGGGGCGAGGCCCTCGGCGAGCTTCGCCGCTTTATAGGTCTCGATGTCGCGCAAGCAGATCTGCTCGAGCTTCCAGCGGCCGAAGGCCGGCAGCAGGTGGTTCTTGAGGATCTGCCGCTTGCTCACCACGGTGGAGTACTTGTTGTTCGCCTCCGCGTAGACGCGCTCATCGCACGCAAGGCGCGCCTTCTCATTGCCGTCGGAATCGACCACCACGAACGCTTCCGCGCGTAACTCCAGCATGTCTCATCCCCTGCGCAAGGTGGCGATCATTGCGATCGTCGCAGAAAGCATCACCAGCGTCGCCGCCCATCCGAGGGAGCGCAGGACTGACGGGAGAACGAACCCTCGCAGCAGCGCCTTGTTCGTGCCGAGCACCATGATCATGAACATGATCGGGACCGCCACTACGCCGTTGATGACGGCGCTGTAGATGAGTGCCTTCATCGGATTGATGCGAGTCAGGTTCAGCGCGAATCCGACGATTGTCGATCCCGAGATCACTCCGTAGAAGAGCTTCGCCTCGCGAGGCTTGCAATCGAGGCCGACTGGACAATCAAAAGCTTCCGCGGCTGCGTAGGCGGCGGAGCCCGCAAGTACCGGGACCGCAAGAAGGCCGGTTCCGATGATCCCTGCTGCAAACACGAGCCCGGCGAATTTTCCTGCGATCGGCGTGAGCGCGGCCGCGGCCTGCGCAGCCGAATCGATGTCATGAATGCCGCTCGCATGCAGCGTAGTGGCGGTCGTCAACATGATGAACCAGGCGATCAAGTTCGATGCGGCCATGCCGACGAGCGTATCGACGCGGAGCCGGAAGAGTTGCCAGCGCGCCTGCCACGGCGCGCGAAGCAGCGGTCGCGCTTCGGGATCGGCCTCTTCGTCCTCGACCTCCTGAGAAGCCTGCCAGAAGAACAGGTACGGGCTGATGGTCGTGCCGAAAACGGCGACGATCATCGACAGCGACGCGGTATCGAAGTGCAAAGACGGCGCCACTGTCGACCACAAGGCCTCGCCCCAGCGCACGTTCACGACTGCGGCGGTGGCCACGTAGGCGAGCAGCGAGGCGGTCAGAACCAGGAGCACGCGGGCGTAACTTCCGTAGCGCATCCGAATCTGCAGCGCGAGCGAGACGCCGGAAAAAAGCGCGGCCCAGGCCAGCACAGAGCCGTCGCCCAGCAACTGCGCGGCAGCGCCCATCGCGCCGATGTCAGCTCCGATGTTGATGGTGTTGGCGATCACCAGCAGGCCCACGAAGAGATACAGGACCCAGCGTGGATAAGAGCTCTTCAGATTCCCCGCGAGCCCGTGGCCAGTCACGCGACCGACACGCGCGGAGACTTCCTGGATCGCCGCCATCAGCGGGTAGCTCAACGCCATCGTCCACAACAGTCCCATGCCGAACTGCGCTCCTGCCTGGGAATAGGTGGCGATGCCGCTCGGGTCGTCGTCGGACGCGCCCGTGACCACGCCGGGGCCGAAGATGCGCAACCAGCGCAGCGGTGATTTTCCTCTCATCGGGAGTGCGAAAATCCAGCGGGCGCGGCGGGGCTGCAACCTGCATTCCGGCCGAAACGTGCGAAAAAGCGCCCTCGATCGCTCGCGCCGCATCGATCACCTCCCGCACTTCATCGAGGGACATCGTCTCGTAGACGCGCTGCGCGACCTTGCGTGTCGGGATGCTGCTGATCGGATTCGCACCGCGCCATTTCCTGCCGTGATCGCTTGCTCAAAGATCGAGTGCACGATGGCACGCAGCTTGTTGAGTGACGCCGCGCTCGCGCTTCTCGAGGCGTGAGACGCTCCTTGCCCAACCTTTGCGACGCGATTCGCGTGTTTGGTGAAGCTCGCCTGGTCACGAAGCTGCGGCGGTCGTCGGGATTGAGTTTGAGTTCTGCGGCAGATTCATCTTGTAATAGCGACAGGCGAGTCGCCTCGTCTGTTGACTTCAGACGTTCCACGATAACGAGCGTGTCAGCAGGCCGTCCCTCGACGATCGCGAGCGCTGCCAGATGATTGGCGAGTTCATCCAACTCCGGCGATATCTCGAGCGACCGTGTCGCAGACCGGCGGGCAAGCTTGAACTGCCCGGCGGCAGAGTAGGCGTTTGCGAGCCAGTTCCAAGCAAAGGGATCGAGCGGATTGATCTCAGTGGTCTTCCGCAGTTCCGCGATGGCCTCGTCCACGCGACCAAGCTCCAACTGGACGATCCCGTAACGCCGGTGACTCGCGATGCTGCGGTCCCGGTTTCGCGTTAGATACCGTCGACCGGTCGTGTCGAAGGTCGTGCGTTAGCGGAGGCTGCCCGTCAGCCAAAGCAAGAGGAGTACGAGCACCAGGAGGCCCGCTGGCGACCATCCTGCGTAACCCCAGCGAGAGTGTCCCCAGGCCCCGCCGCCCAGAGCCAGCACGAGCAACAGGATGAGGATGATCAGCATCAGCACTCCACCTTCTTCTCATACCGGAATGACTTCATGATGCCTCCTCTGGACAAAATGATGGCCTCCTTTGGGCCAAGCAACCGCAGAAGCTGGCCACGCAACGAGGGGTTCGAAGCGCAAGCGCGGCCATGGAGAAATGCGGAGCCTGAGCCCACCGAGCGCTCGGTCTCTTCAAATTGCCACCCAAGCGAACCGTGACGATTCTCGACCGAGACGAGGTTTCCAATGCCACGACGGTCAAAGAGTTCCGCGAAAGGTAGTCGCTCGGTGCGCACCGAGATGCACCACATGCGCTCCGGCAAGCACCGGGTCAAATCGCGCAAGCAGGCGATCGCCATCGGCCTCAACAAGGCGCGCAGGAAGGGCGCACGGATTCCACGCAAGCGCCGGGCGGGAAAAAAGAGCGCCTGACTCACGTCGTCACGGCGCATTCATCCGGCAGCCAGGACGACAAGCGCCCGGACAATGAGGGCGGGATTGACCGGCGTGCCGCTCCACCAGGGCAGCGCGAGAGCCGCGTGATCGAGCCCTGAGAGACGGACGATCCGCGAACCCGGGATAATGGCATCCGGTGCGGGGACGAATCCATCCGACTCGACACCATGCACGTCGAGCAAGTATCGCCTCGTGCGCTCCAGCAGAGGTCCAGCCTGAGCGCAAACAGTCACCAGCGAGACCGTCGGCACCGGGCTGTGTTGCGGGATGCGCGCGAGCAGCGCCCGCCGACGCTGGTAAGTCATGTCCCAGTACGCGCGTGGCGTACCGCCGAGAAGACGCGTGACTCCGCCAACGGCCGCTCGCCACAGACGCGTACGCCGCGCATCGGAAGCAAGCGGCGTTCCGCCGAAACAACCTTGGAGCGACACGAACGCCCTGACGTTCCGCGCTGCGGAAGGGTACATCCAGAGAGCAGCATGAACGTCGAGCGGACCTTTGCTCTGCGCGACGACAATCGTCGGCGCGCGAATCTCGCTGGCGAGAATGCCCGCGTTGTCCTCGACGGTGCCCTCGGTATCGACGCGAGACCGCCGCACGCGCAGCGGCGTCAGCCCTCTCTCGATGGCGGCGAAGTAACGGGGATACCAAGCGGTGAAGATCCCGGGCACTGTGAGGATCTCGAAAGCCTTCAGATGTTCCAATTCCACGACGGGGAGGAGCTCGTGGAATTGCGCCGTGGCGTCTTCGCCGCCCGCAGCGAGCCAACCAACCTCACTCATGAACCCACCGCCGCTCGGCAAGCTGTGGAACAAGGGCAGCGAGCTTCGACCGCCGAGCGCCCGGATACTCCATGATCAAGCCGTCGCGGGAGGCGCGGGGGCATCGAGCTAGAGCGGAAGCTCGTCCGGCGGAGGATAGCCGTGCTGCGCGCGGCCCTCCTCCGCGTCATAACGCTTGCTCACCTTGTACAGCTCGAGGCGGCCGTTCTTCGCGTACTCCACGACGCGCTCGCGGAGTCGGGCGCGCTCGTCCTCGCTCATCGGCGAAAGGCCGCGCGCGACGCCGAGATTCTGCCGCAAGACCTCGAGCGTCTCCATGCCGCTGACCGTGACCGCCACGGGCAGGCTCATCGCGTAGCGGAGCGCCTCGTCCGCGCGGATCGCGCCGCCGAGCACGGGCTGACCGCTCCCACCCATGCTCTTCATGGAGCCAGGAACTACGCCGGACAATGAAGATT
>VBLC01000123.1 GCA_005879315.1 Deltaproteobacteria bacterium
TGGGCGTGACCGATGAGACCGCGGTGAGCCATCTCTTCCGGCGGCTGACCGCGCTGGAGATGCAGCTCGGCGACACCGGCCATCACCTCGAGCAGTTCATCGCGGCGAGCGCGCAGGAGGGAGCATGAGCGGCGCGGACTACTCGACCCGAGGCGCAGTGGCGGTGATCCGGCTCGACAACCCGCCGGTCAATGGCCTCGCGCACGCGGTGCGGGCCGCGCTCCTTTCGGGGCTCGACAAGGCGAGCGCAGACGCGGACATCTCCGCGGTGGTGCTTCTGGGAGCGGGCAAGTCGTTCTCTGCCGGCGCGGACATCAACGAGCTGGGCACGCCCAGATCGCTGCTCGAGCCCATCCTTCCTACTGTCATCCGGGAAATCGAGCGGAGCGAGAAGCCGGTGGTCGCCGCCTTGCACGGCGTGGCGATGGGCGGCGGCCTAGAGCTGGCGCTCGGCTGCCACTACCGGGTGGCCGCGCCAGGCACGCAGATCTCGCTGCCCGAGGTGAAGCTCGGCCTTCTTCCCGGCGCCGGCGGCACGCAGCGCCTTCCCCGCGCGGTCGGCCTGGAGACGGCGCTCGATCTGATCGTCTCCGGCTCCTCGATGCCGGCGGAGAAGATGGCGAAGTCGGGCCTCCTCGACGAGGTGATCGAGGGCGATCTCCTCGCCGGCGCCGTTGCCTTCGCCTTTCGCGTAGCGGCACAGCGGCCGCTCCCCCTCCTCCGCGAGCGCCGCGTCTCGCACCCCGATCCGGAAGCTTTCCTGATGTTCGCGCGCAACAGCGTCGCCGCCGTCGCGAAGGGCTATCCGGCGCCGCTCAAGTGCGTGGAAGCCGTGGCCGCCTCGGTGAAGCCCTTCGAGGAAGGGGCGCCCATCGAGCGGCAGCTCTTCATCGAGCTGGTGAGCTCGCCGGAGTCGAAGGCGCTCAGGCACCTGTTCCTCGCCGAGCGCGCGGCCTCGAAGATTCCCGACGTGCCCGAGGACACGCCCACCCGTCCGATCCGCTCCGCGGCGGTGATCGGCGCCGGCACCATGGGCGGCGGAATCGCCATGTGCTTCGCCAACGCCGGCATTCCGGTGCGGGTGCTGGAGGTGAAGCAGGAGGCGCTCGACAAGGGGCTCGCCACCATCCGCAAGAACTATGAGGCGAGCGCGAAGAAAGGAAAGCTGACCGCGGCGCAGGTCGAAGAGCGGACCGGGCTGATCAAACCCACTCTCGTCTTCGCGGACGTGGCGGAAGCCGACATCGTCATCGAGGCGGTCTTCGAGGACCTGGCGGTGAAGGAAGGCGTCTTCCAGCAGCTCGACGAGGTGATGAAGAAAGGCGCCATCCTCGCCAGCAACACCTCCACGCTCGACCTGGACAAGATCGCCTCCTTCACCCGCCGCCCCGCCGACGTGATCGGCACGCACTTCTTCAGCCCGGCGAACGTGATGAAGCTGCTGGAGATCGTCCGCGGCCGGGCCACCGGCAAGGAGGTCCTCGCCACCGTCCTCGGCCTGGCGAAGAAGCTGGGCAAGACCGGCGTGGTCTCGGGCGTGTGCGACGGCTTCATCGGCAACCGCATGCTGGCGCGCTACATGGAGCAGGCGCTGCTCTTGATCGAGGAGGGAGCGCTGCCGCCGCAAGTCGACGCCGCCCTGGAGAAGTTCGGCATGGCCATGGGCCCCTTCCGCATGGCGGACCTCGCGGGAGGCGACGTGAGCTGGTCCATCCGCAAGCGCCGCTACGCCGAGCGACCCGACTCGCGGCGGCAGGTGATCGCCGACCGGCTCTGCGAGACAGGCCGCTTCGGGCAGAAGACCTCCGCGGGCTGGTACCGCTACGAGCCGGGACGGCGCGACGCCATCCCCGACCCGGTGGTCGACGAGCTGATCGTCTCCGCCTCGCGCGAGATGGGCATCGCGCGGCGCAAGATCTCCGGAGAGGAGATGGTCGAGCGGTGCATCCTGGCGCTGATCAATGAGGGAGCGAAGATCCTCGAGGAGGGCATCGCCCTGCGCGCCTCCGACATCGACGTGGTGTACCTCACCGGCTACGGCTTTCCCCGCTTCCGCGGCGGCCCCATGCACTACGCCGACTCGCTCGGCCTCTACAACGTGGTGCGCTCCATGCGCCGCCTCTCCCGGAACGCGCACGGCGATCCCTCGGCGTGGGAGCCGGCGTCGCTGCTGTCGAAGCTCGCCGGCGAAGGCAAATCGTTCAACGGGAGCGCCCCATGACCGATGCAGCCATCGTCTCGACCGCCCGCACCGGCCTCGCCAGGTCCTGGCGCGGGGCTCTCAACATGACCCATGGCGCCACTCTCGGCGCGCACGTCGTCCGGGCGGCGGTGGAGCGGGCCAAGCTCGATCCCGCCGAGGTCGAAGACGTGATCATGGGCTGCGCGCTGCCCGAGGGGACCACGGGCGGCAACCTGGCCCGGCAGATCGCGCTGCGCGCCGGCCTTCCGGTGACGACGGCGGGCACCACCGTGAATCGCTTCTGCTCTTCCGGGCTGCAGGCCATCGCCTTGGCCGCGCAGCGGGTGATCGTCGATCGCGTGCCGGTGATGGTGGCGGGCGGCATCGAGTCGATCTCCTGCGTCCAGCAGGAGCTGAACCGGCACATGTTCGAGGACCCCTGGCTCGTCGAGCACAAGCCGGCCATCTACATGAGCATGCTGGAGACCGCCGAGAACGTGGCGAAGCGGTACCGGATCCCGCGCGAGAAGCAGGACGAGTATGGCGCACGCAGCCAGAAGCGCGCCGCGGCGGCGCAGGAGGCGGGCAGGTTCGCCGAGGAGATCGTCGCCTTCACCACTCACATGGGCGCGGCCGACAAGGACTCGGGGCGGCTCTCCACGCGCGAGGTGACGCTCTCCGCCGACGAAGGGATCCGTCCCGACACCACTGTCGAGGCGATCTCGAAGATCAAGCCGGCGATCCCCGGCGGCGTGGTCGCGGCGGGCAACGCCAGCCAGTTCTCGGACGGCGCGTCCGCCTGCGTGGTGATGGACGCGAAGCTGGCTACCAGCCGCGGGCTCCGGCCGCTGGGGATCTTCCGCGGCTTCGCGGTGGCGGGTTGCGAGCCGGACGAGATGGGCATCGGCCCAGTCTTCGCCGTCCCGCGCCTGTTGGAACGGGCCGGCCTCCAAATTCACGACATCGGCCTCTGGGAGCTGAACGAAGCCTTCGCAGTGCAGGTCCTCTATTGCCGCGACCGGCTCGGCATTCCCGACGACCGGCTCAACGTTGACGGAGGCGCCATCGCCATCGGCCATCCCTATGGCATGTCGGGTGCGCGACTCGCGGGACACGCCCTCATCGAAGGGCGGCGGCGCCGCGTGAAGTACGTGGTCGTCACCATGTGCGTCGGCGGCGGAATGGGCGCAGCCGGCCTGGTGCTCGTGCTCCTTTTGGCGCTCGATGTCGTGCCCGTTCCTGTGCTGCTGTTTGGCCCTGGGATCAGACAAGAGGTGATTTGAGGACATCACACGCAAGTCTCCATGCCGAGCCGCCAAAACGCGTGATCCGTCGTGCAAGTTGGCACGCTGAGTTCGTATGGCGGCGGCCCCGAAACCGACGTCTGCTGCGCGCGCCAAATTTTTTCTTCTGTCGAGCGGTTGGCTAAGCTCGTGTCAGACCCCTGTGATACCGAACGGAAGTATAGCAGGAGGAAAAACGATGGCACAAGGCTCGAAAATCGAGTGGACCGACGCAACATGGAATCCGGTGCGCGGCTGTACGAAAATTTCGCCGGGCTGCAAACACTGCTACGCCGAGACTTTCGCTGAGAGGTTTCGAGGCGTGCCGGGCCATCCGTACGAGCAGGGTTTCGACTTGCGCCTCGTGCCAGAAAAGCTGACGGAGCCTCTGCGATGGCCGAATCGCAAGATGGTCTTCGTCAACTCAATGAGTGATCTTTTTCACGAAGACATTCCAGACTCGTTTATCGAGCAGGTTACACGCGTCATGCAAGCCGCTAAATGGCACACGTTTCAAGTGCTCACCAAGCGTGCTGACCGTATGCACGAACTTCTTCATGGGAAACTGGCGTTCGGCAGCGAGTGCGAGAACATTTGGTGGGGGGTTAGCGTCGAAAATCGGAAACACGGCGTGCCGCGGATTGGAAAGCTACGCACAGCGCCAGCGAGAGTGCGTTTCCTGTCGATCGAGCCCCTCCTGGAGGATGTTGGCAAGCTCGATCTGAATGGCATCCATTGGGTCATTGTCGGTGGTGAGAGTGGTCCCGGTGCTCGCCCAATCAAGCCGGAGTGGGTCACTTCTCTTCGCGATCAATGCCTCAAGGCGAGTGTTCCCTTCTTCTTCAAGCAATGGGGAGGCGTTCAAAAACTTCGCACCGGACGAGAGCTTGAGGGCAAGACCCACGACTCGTTCCCTCTTCGCCAGCAGATCGGGTCTGTCCCCTCGCAACAAGAGCGAGCCAGAGCAATGCGCGATGTACAAGCCCTGCTGAAAGGGGCAGCTTGAGTCCAGACGGCTGGTTTTATGAGGGGCGCGAGCAGAGCTACGTCAAGCATGAGGTGCTGAAGCGCTATCTCGAGCGATTCGCGATCATCGTTGGCAAGTTCTCGCCAGGCATCACCTACGTTGATTGCTTCTCCGGTCCCTGGCGGAGTCGCGACGAGGAAGCCTTTCAAGACACGTCGTTTGGAATTGCAATCAGCGCACTCCGGAAGGCGAACGAAGCGGTCGAGAAGACATTCCATAAGAAGCTCAAGATCCGTTGCTTCTTCGTGGAGGAAAATGCAGCCGCATACAAGAAGCTTCGGGCCTTCGCTGATGGCATTGCTGATGCCGAGATAACGGCAGTCAATGGCACCTTCGAAGCGAACATCCCGGCTATCCTCGACTTCGTGAAGGCAGGCGGCACCGCTTTCCCATTCTTCTTCATCGACCCGACAGGTTGGACGGGCTTCGCCTTGGACCGCATCAAGCCGCTCCTTCAGCAGCAGCCGTCAGAGGTATTGATCAACTTCATGACCGCGCACATCAAGCGATTCGTTGAGGCACCCGAGAAGCAACGGCAAGAGGAGTTTGAGCAACTATTCGGCTCAGCTTCGTTTCGTGAGGAGATTTCGGCCGTCTCTGATCTGCGAGATCGCGAGGATCTGCTGCTAAGCCGGTACATGGAAGCCGTGCGTACGGCTGGCGGTTTCCAGTTTGCGTGCGCCTCGACGGTGCTCCATCCGGTTCGGGAGCATACACACTTCCATCTGGTCTACTGCACACGTGACCCGAAGGGTGTGGACGTGTTCAAGGGGGCCGACAAAAAAGCGATGGAAGCGATGGAGGAAATCCGCGCAAAAGCGCAACAGGATGCCCGCATCAAAGGCTCTGGCAATCTAGAGTTGTTTGGGGCGAAGGAGATGAAGAAGACGATGGGACATTACGGCTTCCTTCGTGATCGCTACACCTCGCTCGCGAAGAAATACGTGAAAGGGATGTTGGAGAAAGACAAGAAAGTTCCCTATGACAGAGCGTGGGCCGTTGCAATGCGGCTTCCTATGGTTTGGGAGAGTGATTTGAAGCTCTGGATCGAAGCTTGGGAGACCAAAGGACGCATCGGCATCGAAGGGTTGAGGGGCAAGGCGCGCGTCCCGAAGCGCGGCGCGGGTCTGGTACTCGTGTGGAAAGCATAGAAGGTCACCTCAATCCGGCGCCTCATCGAGGGGCTCCGGAAGCGGCGAAAGCGCAACCAAACGCGGCGAGCCGGGAACAATCCTCCGAACGGATGGACTAGGTGGCGGCCGGCAGGACGACGACTTTCCCCATCACCTTGCGCTGGAGCATCCGCATCATCGCCGCGGGCGCCTCGGCGAGCGAGAGTCGCTCGCTCACGACGGGCTTGATCCTGCCCTCCGCGAACCAGGCGGCGAGTTGCTCGATGTTCCGCCGCTGGCCCTGCGGATCGTGCTGCGTCCAATCCCCCCAGTAGACGCCCACCAGCGAACGCTCCTTGAGCAGCGCCAGATTGAGCTTCAGTTGTGGAATGACGCCCGAGGCGAATCCGATCACCAGCAGCCGTCCCCGCCAGGCCGTCGCGCGCAACGCCGCCTCGGTCTGCGCGCCTCCCACCGGATCGTAGACGACGTCCGCTCCCTTCCCAGAGGTCAGGTCGAGGATGCGCTGGCGGAGATCGGCTTTCTCGTAGTCGATGGTGTCGTCGGCGCCGAGTTTTTTGCAGAGGGCGAGCTTCTCCTCGCTCGAGGCCGCCGCGATCACCTTCGCTCCCATCGCCTTGCCCACCTCGATGGCCGAGGTGCCGACGCCACCGGCGGCACCCAGCACCACCAGCGTCTCGCCCGGCTGGAGATGGCCGCAATCTTTCAGCGCGTGCAGCGAAGTGCAGTAGGTGAGCACGAACGCCGAGCCGGTCTCGAAGTCCATTCCGGCGGGCAGCGGCATGACGCGGTCGGCGGCGACGAGGCATTCCTGCGCGAATCCGCCGCGGCCGGGAGAGGCGATGACGCGATCGCCCGCCTCGATGCCGCGCACGCCCGCTCCCACTTCCTTGACGATTCCGGCGAGCTCCATCCCCGGCGAGAACGGGAGCGGCGGCTTCACCTGGTAGAGACCCTGCACGAGCAGAGCGTCGGGAAAGTTCAGCGAGCTGGCTCTCACCTCGACGACGACTTCGTTCGGGCCGGGCCGCGGCGAAGGGACCTCCTCCACGCGCAGTCGCTCGATGGGGCCGTACTCGCGGCAGAGCAGCGCTTGCACGGGTCACTTTCCTTTCAGAGCCGCCGCCTGATCGCGCAGGACGCGCTTGAGCACTTTCCCGCTGGCGGTCCTGGGCAAAGTCTCCACGAAGCGGACCTGCCGCGGCGCCTTGAAGACCGCCATGTTGCTCCGGCACCACTCGGCAAGCTGCTCCTCGGTGACGCTGCCCTTGGCGTCAGCCTTGAGCACCACGAACGCGAACGGATCCTCGCCCCGGTAAGGATCGGCCACGCCGACCACACCCACCTCCGCGATCGCCGGGTGGCGGTACATGATCGCCTCCACCTCGGCGGGGAAGACGGCGAAGCCGGACACCTTGAGCATGTCCTTCTTCCGCTCCTCGATGGAGAAGTAGCCGTCCTCGTCGACCCGGCCGATGTCTCCGGTCAGGAACCAGCCGTCGCGGAAAGCGAGCCGGGTGGCGCCGGGATTGCGCCAGTATCCCTTCATCACCTGCGGGCCGCGAACGGCGATCTCGCCCGACTTGCCGATGCCCAGCTCGGTAGCGCCGTCGTTCGGATCGACGACCCGCGCGTCGGTCAGCGGCAGCGGCACGCCGACGGTCCCGTACTTGGGCCGGTGCGGCGGGTTGATGTGCGTGGGCGCGGTGGTTTCGCTCAGCCCGTAGCCCTCGATCAGCTTGTGGCCGGTGATCTCCTCCCAGCGGCGCGCGATGGCAGGCGGCACCGGAGCGCCGCCGGAAAAGCAGCGCCGCAGCGAAGACAGATCGAATTCCTTCGTCCTGGGAAAGTTGACGACGGCTACATTGACGGTGGTGATGAAGGTGGTCAGCGTGCACCGGTACAGCTCGACGGCGCGCAGCACGGTGACGAGGTCGAAGCGGCCGATGGCCACGAGCGTCGCGCCCAGGTAGGCCATCATGTTCATCTGGCACTCCATGCCGGTGATGTGGAACCAGGGCAGGAGGCCGAGCGCCACGTCGTCGTCGCCCGCGCCGATGTAGACACGCTGCAGCTCGCAGTTCGCGATCAGATTTCCGTGGGTGATCTCGGCCGCCTTGGCGGTGCCGGTCGTGCCGGAGGTGTACTGCAACAAAGCGGTGTCGCTCAGCGCGCGCGGGACCTGCGTCTTCAGCTCGGGAGCGGTGCGCAGCACGTCGAGCAGCGCAAAGGTAGCCGCCGGCCGCTCGCCGCCCTTTGTCTCCAGGAACGAGGGCGGGGGCGGCAGCGCCGGATTCTCGGGCAGGAAGTCGCGATAGGCCGTCAGCACCACCGTCGTCAGCTTCGTCTGCGCGCGGATGGCCTCCACCACCTCGTAGGCCTGATCGGAGCTGACCAGAGCGCGCGCGCCCGAGTCCTCGAACTCGTGCAACAGCTCGACGGCCTTGTGCATCGGGTTGAGACAGACCGCGATGGCGCCCGCGCGAAGCGCTCCGTAGTAGGCGATTGCGAACTGCGGCGAATTCTCCAGAAAGATCGCGACCCGATCGCCAGCCTGGATTCCGCGGCCCTGCAGAAAGGCGGCGAGGCGGCCCACCGCCGAATCCAGCTCGGCGAAGGTGATCGCGCGCCCGTAGAAGTGGATGGCGGGACGATCGGGGACGCGCTTCGCCTGACGGGCGAGCGTGGCGGGCAGGAGCTCTTCGGGGAGACGGATCGACTTCTCGTCGACGGTCGCGGGCCAATGCTT
>VBLC01000001.1 GCA_005879315.1 Deltaproteobacteria bacterium
CGGTCATGGCACCTGGAGCGCTTCGAATCCCGACTCGGTGCGCCGGATGAGCGGCGCGTACAGCCCGATGAGCTGCCGCCTCCACCAGGCGCCGGTGCGCTTCTTCTCCTCGGGAGTCGTGAACCAATACTGCCAGCGGACAGCACGGATGTACTCGGGAGGCCGGCCGGCGAAAGGGTCTTTGGCGAAGAGCTGCAGCACCTCCGGCGAGCCCTCGAGAAGGCGCAGCTCCGCGCGCGCCACCCAGGGATATCCGCGCCAGTCGCCGAGCGAGGCGAACCAGAGGTTCCATTCGAAGCGCGGCTGGTAGGGCGCGTAGATGCCGGGAGCCGCCATCGGGTCCTGCGGCTTGTAGCGGAAGGGGTAGGGCGTCCAGGTCGCGTTGTCGCGCGAGCCCTGAAACTCGACCTCGTAGCGAGACTCGGTCATGACGGCGAAGAGCCCGTAGCGGTTGGCGATGCGAAAGGGCTCGAGCACGATCGCGGGCCAGAGCAGCGGCCGCGGCAAGGCTCGGCCCACTCCCGGCGCGACCAGCAGCGATGCGAGGAAGATCCAGCCGAGCGCAACGCGCGAAGGCCAGCCGCTGCGCGGGCTCTCGACGGCTGGGGCGCGCAGGCCGGAGCGCGCCAGGAAAGCGTCGTCGAGGAGCAGCACGCCAAGGCAGAGCACGATGTAATTGAGGAAGGCGTAGTTGGCGGTGAGGATGATGACCGCCTGGAACGGCGAGACGATGCAGAAGCAGGCGATGCGGAACCTGCGGGGAAGAAAGGCGAGCCAGACGAGCCCCAGCTCGACGGCGAAGGTCAGTAGAACCGCGGCCGCGTGGAAGGCGTGCGGGAGCTCTTGCTGCACGTACCAGCCGATGAAGCTCGGCAGCGGGCCGTTCTCGTAATAGTGGTCCATCGCGGTCAGCGTGCGCCACTGCACGTCGCCCGAGAGCAGCTTGACGACGCCCGACTCGAAGTAGATGCGGAACCACTCCCAGAGCAGCATGAAGACGGCGAGCTTGCGCGGCGGATCGGCCGCGCCCAGGCCGGGGCGGTTGCCGCGCGGGGCGAGGAAGAGCGAGAGGAAGGCCGCCTCGAGCAGCATCCCGTCCGACTGGTAGCTGGAGAAGTCCTGGGCAGCGGCGATGAAGGAGAGAAAGCAGATCGCCGCCACCGCGATGCAGGCGCGCGGCGCGAGATTGAGCACGAGGAGCACGGAAGCCGCGGCGCCTATCACTACGACGGCCATGAGCGCGCCGTCGGAGGAGCCGAGCCAGAAGAGCGAGGGCGCATACCAGAGCGCCTTGGCGCGGCCGACTGCTACGCGCATCTCTTGGAAGTATTCGCCGGCGGGCAGCACGCCGCGCGGCCCGATCAGCCCCGTGATCTGAAAGGCGAGCGAATAGAAGACGGAGAGGAAGATCAGCCCCAGCGCCCGCAACCAGATCCAGCGCGGCCAGAGCATCTACCAGCGTTTCCGCGCCGGCCGATCCATGCCGCCACTCTACGACACTCTTTCCTCTTGCGCTCGCACCCGAGCTGCAACGAGCCTTAGTTGGTGGGCAGGGATTGCACTGAATCGATACAGGCACCGGCTTTGCAGATTCGGCTGCCCTTGCACTCGATATCCTTGGTGCATCCAGACGAAACAAGCGGAGCGTTCGTTTTTGCGAGGTTGCACTCAGCTACCCCTGCTCGTCCCTTCGCATCGTCCACTTGCTGAAGCGCGCTCCGCGCAGCCCAAAGGCCCATCTTGACCTCTTGCCAGAGGAAGTAGTTCGCTCCGGCCTTCGCTTCGATGGTCAACTGGGAATCGTCCTCACTCTTCGAGACGATCGTGTGCGGGCCGGGAGCGATGGGGGTGTAGAGGTATACGTTCGCAGCGGTGTCGCCCAGTACAGCTCCGTCAAACTGCACGCTCATTCGGACGGCACCGCCAAAGCTCTCGTTACGATAAACATACAGATTGGCGCGCCCGGATGGCACTTCGAATTTCTTGGCGGCGGCGTCCGCCTCATGCGATGCCATCGGGACCGATGCACAACCGGACGCGAGCACAGCGGCACCGATCAGAAGAAACGCCGCAGGACGATTCATCAGTCTACCTTCCTTGTGAACCCAGCCTGAGCATTGCGGATGCGATGGCGACCTGCTCTTCCTGTTCCTGAAGAACTCTAGCTTCAATCGCCAACCGCCTTCACGGTGCCCCAATCGGCTGGGCTGGGTCAAACGCGCAATGTCAGCGTGGGGTCCTCGCCCGACGCCCACACCTTCGCGGCTGGGTGGCACACCTCCGCCGCGTCTTGATAGGAGTGAGGACGGGGTGAGGAGTGTCGAGGCGAAAGACCGTCCTTCGACTTCACTGGGAGGCCCAATGCCAAGTCGTCGAACCTTTCTCGAGAAATCCAGCCAGTTGTGTGTCGGCGTAATCGCAACGAGCACCGTGGCAGCATCTTCCAGCGAGGCAGAGACTCAGCCACAGGGCCCCGCGCAAGCACCGAAGAAGAAACTGAAGATCATGATGAAGAGCGCCTGGGGATCGGATGACCCGACGCGCGCGGCATTTCCCTTTGCGCATGGACTCGCCCTGGCGGAAGCCGGGCACGAAGTGCAGATTTTTCTCACGAGTGAAGCCACCTATCTGATGCGAAAGGCGACGGCGGATGCGATCATGCCGGTGGGCTGGCCCCCGCTGAGCGAAATGCGCGAGAAAGTTGTCGCAAGGCGCATACCGGTCTTTTCCTGAGGGGCCTGCTCCCGGGCCCGTGGGGTCACGGAAGCAGACCTGAATACTTGGGGCGCGAAATTCGGCAGCCCGGCGATTTTCGTTTCGCTGGTGGAATGGGCGGATCGAGTCATCACCGAATGATGTTGCCGGGATAGGCAGCCAAGGATGCTGAAAGCGTACTGGCTGGCGGTCCATCTCTTGCCGGCGCTTTCCGCATCATCGCCTGCAGGACCCCGGGCGCAGCCGCTCGAGATCCACAGGCTGGCAGGGCCCTATCCTTCGTTGCCTGCCGTCGCCCGGCGCGTGAAACGGGACTGGGATGCCTCGCGATGCAAGTCAGGCCCGGCCGGGGCCCGGCAGGCAGCGAGCGGCGCGATCGAAGCGGCCTGGCTGCGCTGCGAGGTCAGCGTCGCCGGCGCGCGGGGCACGGAGTGCGCTCTCGCGGTTCGCTCCGCCAAGGGCTGGTACGTCGATGGCGATCACCGGCTGCGCTGCGGCGGCCGCCTCGGCGCTCTCTCCTCCGTCCAGGCCCGCTTCGACAGGCCCAACTGGAACGACGGCGTGCTCTGGGCGACGTTCGATGTCGAGACGATGGAAGGCGAGTGGAGCGAACGCCCCGAGGGCGGCAAGGCGGCAGTCTCCCCGCGACCCGACAAGAACCGCTGGCTGATTCTCTGCAGCGCAGGCCCGAGCGGCGTCCCCTCCTGCAGCGAGGCGCTGGTCCTGGGATGCAGCTCCGGCGACAGCTCTGCGACAGTGTCTGCGCGACTTCGCCGGCGCCGGCTCGTCCTCACCGGCAAGGAGGAAGGAGGATGCGATCGCGGCAACATCCTCCTCGGCACGTTCCGCCTCGACTTCCGCTGAGAATCAGATCTCCGCTCCCGGGGCGGTGAACTTCCCCGTGCCGGGGTCCTTGTCGACCCGGAAGACCTTCTTGTCCTCCTGGAGGAAGAAGGCCTCGCTCTTTGCCGGGTCGTCGTCCTCGATCAGGTAGAGGTGCCCCGACTTCCCGGCCGCGACGAAGTCCTTCTTCGCGGACGTCCGCAGCTTCACCTTCGATCCCTCGTGCTCGGGCGGCCGGTGGGCGCCGCTGCTGAAGGCGAGGACCGCCTTGCCGTCGGGGAAACCGGTCGCCGGATCGAACCTGACATCGAACTGATACGCCTCGGTGGTGAACGCCGCCTTGGGCATGGCGGCGCGCGCTTGCATCCTTCCGTATTCGATGTAGCCGTGGTCGAACTTGCCCTTGGTCGGAGCGAACTCGGGCGAGAAGTCCTCCTTGAAGAAGGCATACGGCGGTGTGTCGCCCTTGATCCCCATGACCCACAGGCCCTCGATCTTCTCGTAGTCGGCCCCGACGCCCGGCGGCGCGCCGAAGACGGGGATCATGAGCGCCGCCGCCGCCGTGGCGAGATACGAGCCGACGCGCATGGTCTGGTCCATCATGAAGCGCACGTGGATGCGCGTGAGGCGCGCCTGCGTGCGCGTGGAGATCGCGCCGTCGTGATGCTTGGTCTCGGTGACGTCGTCGAAGAGCTGGTCCGCCTTCTTGGTCTTGCGCGCCTCGCGCATGAGGTCCTTGAAGAAGGTGGTCGCGCTGCAGCCCCAGATGTGCCAGTTGGCGTCTGCGGCCATGGCATCCCTCATCTTCTTCCAATCGTCGGAGTTGGGCGGGCTGAAGTCCTTGAGGCGCCCATCGAAGTCGTTGGGGTCGCGCTCGGGGGCGCTCCGGTGGGCGGCGTCCTCGCCGGTGTCGAAGAGGATGGGGCCGCCCGGCCAGGAATGGGTGAAGAAACCCACCTCGCGCACGCGGCCCGGCTCCTGGTCGCCCACCTCGTGCAGGTAGCGGTAGAGGTCGGGGGCGGAGATGTCCTTGCCGATCTCGGCTGCGTGGGCCCGGCCGGCTCTCAGCCCGGCGGCGTCGCCAAATGCGTGCTTGCCCAGCGTCAGCAGCCCGCCGGCGGCACTGAAGGCGAGCGAGAAGCGGGCCCGCTCGTCGCAGGAGAAGAGCGTGACCCGCGTGCCGGCGTCGATCTTCTTCTCGCGCAAGAGAGCGCGGGCGTGCGCGTCGGCGAAAAGGCGGAAGTCGACGCCGCCGTTGAGGTAGTCCGTTCCGCTCAGGAACACCACCTCGGCCGAGGGAAAGAGAGTGGCGGTGAGGGTGGTCTTGCGCGCGCGCACCGGTCCCCTGCCGGAGACGGCGCTGGCCATCGCCAGCGTGGCGACCGTGCCGCCGGCGCTCGACACGGCGAAGTCTTCGCCGCTCTTTTTCATCGCCAGCGGTTGCACCACCGGCGAGTTGTCCTCGCGACGGACGATCAGCACCCATTCGCCCGCCGCCGGGGCGATGGCCGCGGTGGGTTTGTAGAGGCCCTTGTCGTCGTGCGCATGCGTCGCCGCCGCGGCCTCGAAGGGATACTCGGCCGCTCCCAGCGCGCTCTTCTGCACCAGGGCCACCTCGGCGTCGGCGACCGGCTTGCCGTCCTTGTCCTTGACCTTGACCAGCCACTCGAAGTCCACGCGCTAGAACTCCACCATCAGGTGCAGGTGGCTGTCGCCCATGCTCCCGCTGGTGGAATGCCCTTCCTCGAGCGGGCCATGCTCGAGCAGATCTTCGAGGTGGCCCGACCAGTGGAGCGCTGCGCCCGGATCGCCTGCCGGCTGGCGGTCGAGAAGCACCACGCTGCGCTCGCCCGCGTGCGCCTCGACAGTGATCTTGCGCGAGGGTCCGCTCCAGTTCAGACGAACGCTGGCCGCGAGCGCGAGCTCCTGTTTGGGCACGCCCTCGCCGGAGAAGGCGAGGGTGGCGCCCGGAAGCGCGGAGACGACCTGCTCGTCGAACTCCAGCCAGACCTCGGCAGCGTCGGTCTCCTCTGGCGATGCCGGCTCCTCGCCCTCGGAATCCGTCGCGCGCGCCGTTCCCTTCACGCCGGAGATGACGAGCACGACGCGGTGTCCGGCGATCAGCTCGACGCCGGCCTTGGCCTGCTCGAGAGTGACGCCGCGGGTCTCGGTCTTGTCGTCTTCTGACACGCTCGAGGATTCTACACCTTACCGCTCGCCACCAGCCCAGCGCGACGTTTCTCGGCAAGCAAGTTGTGTCTAGTCAGATAAACCCAAGCGCTTGGGTTATGATCGCCGGCATGAACGCGCGGCAGATGGGCCGGCGAGGCGGGCTGAGCAAAAGCAGCGCAAAGCGGGCTGCGTCGCGCCGGAACGGCGCGCGAGGAGGACGGCCGCGCGAGGTGGACCGGTTGGCGGGCAAGATCCGCGACGTCTGTGCCCGGTTGGCACCGCAGCTCCCGCAGATCGATCCAGGTGACCTCCGTCTGATCGTGCGCTGCCTCCTTTTGCCGCCAGCGCGCCGAGCCGTTTTCCTCATGCGGCGAAAGGATGGACGCTACGTCTTCTGAGATCTCCGAGCGGACGCTGGTGGCGCTGGCGAAGGCGCTTCGTGCCGTCAGGCTGGAGGCGATCGTCATCGGTAATTCAGCGAGCATGCTGAACGGCGCTCCGGTGACTACCCAGACCATCGACCTTCTCATCCGGGACACAGGGCCGAATCGGCGGAAGCTCGCCCGATTTGCGAAGGAGATCGGCGGTTCCACGCCGGTGCGTATCTCCGAGCTCAGCAACATCGAGTCGATTGAAAGCGCACTGGCGGTACCCATCGAGATTCATTACGACCGCATCGCCGGCGGCCTGACCTTCTCCTTCCTGCGCTCGCGCGCCCAGCTGGTCACGGTCGGCCGCGAGAAGCTCGCCGTCGCGGCGCTGGCCGACGTGATCCGCTCGAAGGAAGCCGCGAACCGCCCGAAGGACCGGGCCGTGCTGCCCATTCTCCGTGACACCCTGGCGGTGAAGAGCAAGTTGGAAGCTCCGCCGGAGGACTGATCTCCGACCGGCGTGCGAGCTACCCGCGCCGCCGACGACGGTGATCAGCGTGTCCACTGCTTGCTCTGGACGAGCGCCTCGACCCTGAGGCGCACGTCATCCCGAATCTTTCTGACCTCCTCAGTGGTCCTGCCCTTCGGGTCCGGCAGTGGCCAATCGTCGCGCTCGGCACCCGGCACGACCGGGCACTCGTCGCCGCAGCCCATCGTAACGAGCATGCTGGCATCCTTCGCCAACGCTGCCGTGAGCCGCTGTGGTCGCGCGTCCGTCAAGTCGATCCCGACTTCTTTCATCGCCGTTACGACTTCGGGGTGGACCCGCTCGCCCGGCTGCGTCCCTGCCGAAATCGCACGAGCTTTCATTGGGTCCGCGAGCAAATTGAAGAAGGCAGCGGCCATCTGCGATCGGCCAGCGTTGTGGACGCAGGCAAAGATGATCCTTTTCATCGGCGCGGCTCCCCGTGAGGCACCACCACATCCTTCGACACGTCGGGCAGCGCGGGCACGAGCCAGCGGAACAACAACGTCGCTACACCGGCACCTGCGCATTGAGCGGCGATGAAGCCGGGCACGTCGGACGGTCGAATGCCTGCGAACGTTTCGGTGAGGGACCGCGCGATGGTTACTGCCGGGTTGGCGAACGAGGTGGAAGCCGTGAACCAGTATGCCGCGACGATGTACGCGGCGACGGCAAACGGAACCGCCTCGGACCGCCTGCGAGCGCATCCCCAAATCACCGCCAGCAGGCCGAAGGTTGCGACGAATTCGCTGAGCATCTGAGCGGGACCGCTACGGACGTGGCGCGAGAAGCTCACCAAATTCTCGCCAAACATTCCGTGCGCGAGAATGACCCCGAGGATTGCGCCCGCGATCTGCGCGAGCACGTAGAGCGGAACGTCGCGCCAACCGAGCCCGCCTTGGGAGGCGTCCGCGACGGTAACGGCAGGGTTGAAGTGCGCACCCGATGTGGAACCGAAGGCCAGAATCAGTGCGACGAGCGCAGCGCCAGTAGCGATGGTGTTCGCAAGCAGCGCAAGACCGACGTTTCCGGCCGAGAGGCGGTCGCCCATGATGCCGGACCCGACGACAGCGGCGAGCAGGAGCGCCGTTCCGGTGAATTCGGCGGTGAGCCTCTTTGGCAGAGTGGCGCTCACGAAAGCCTCGGTTTCGGGCAGCAGCCGCCCTTGGCGAGGAGAGCCCGCCGCGCACGAGCATCTTTGCCGAGTAGCGGGAAGTCGTCAGCGGAGGCCCGAACGCAATCCAGCAGCTTGGCGTGAAGTTCGCGGTCGGGTTCGTTCAGCGCGTAGAAGGCCCACAAGCCGTTCTTGCGGACGCGCACGAGCCCAACTTTGCGAAGGTACGCCAAGTGCCGCGATGCCGTGGGCTGTGGCTGGCCAAGAAGCCTGACGAGATCGCCAACGCAAAGCTCGCAGTCGAGGAGCAGATGGAGGATGCGCAGGCGCGTCGGATCCGCAAGCGCCCGGAACAAAGCTTCGACCCGATGGTGGGCCGCTAGCATATTCGCATAGGCGAATACACTTCGACACGCCGCAGGTCAACGGGTCGGGTGCTACGCCATGCCCAAAATCTGGCGCAAAACGCTGCACAGGACAGATTGCGTCATGCGGTCAGACTTCCGAGTCCCTCTGCTCCTGCCCATCCGGTACGAGCGGCGAGCGTCATTTCCGAGAACGCCTCGCAGCCGGATCAGTTCCCGACCCCGATCATCTTCATGAAGGCCGCGTTGTCCCAGTAGAGATACTCCTCGTCCATCGTGCCCTCGTTGTTCCAGTGGCCGATGGTGGCCATCGGCAGCTTGTAGGCCTTGCCCGTGGGCGAGATGGTTTTGCCGTTTCCGATGGGCATCGGTTGCGTGAAGGTGCCGAGCAGGAAACCGGTGACGGCCGTGTAGTCACCGTGGCCAAACTTGATCGGGTGCTCCACGATCCGGTTGTCGGGAGCGAAGACCCACATCCCCTTGAGCTCCGCGATGTGATCGGGGAGGCCCTTGGTGGTGTGCCCGTCGGGATAGTGAACGACGATGTCCTTCGCGTGGCTCTTCCCCAACTCGTCCCATTTCTGGTGCGTGTAGACGTTGAAGTCGAGATCGTCGAACGTGGCGAGGTGCTGCGCGACCTTGTCAGGCGAGCCCTTTCCGGCCGCGTCCCGACAGGAGGAGAGAAGGGTAACGGAAAGGACGGCGGCTCCCAGTCCAAGCACTCGTTTCATGCTGGCTCCCGACGGTGGACGTTGCACTCGGGTCGCGTTCGTCGCAGGTTCGGACGCGGCCCGACTCAAGCCATTCCCAAGATTTGACGCAGCACGTACGGGAGGATGCCGCCGTGCTTGTAGTACTCGACTTCGATCGGCGTATCGATGCGCACAGTGACCGGCACTTCCTGTGAAGTGCCCGAGGCGCGACGCACGACCAGCCGCGCGTCCTGCCGCGGCGCGGGGTCTTCGATGCCGAGCAGATCGAAGCTCTCGCTCCCGTCCAGCCGCAGCGTGCCCGCGTCGGTGCCTTCCTTGAACTGGCAGGGCAAGACTCCCATCATCACCAGATTGGAGCGGTGGATGCGCTCCAGGCTCTTGGCCACCACCGCACGCACGCCAAGCAAGCGCGTGCCCTTGGCGGCCCAGTCGCGCGAGCTGCCGGTGCCGTACTCGTGGCCGGCGAAGACGATCAGCGGCGTGCCGCGCTTCTGGTACTCCATCGCCGCGTCGTAGATGGACATCTGCTTGCCGTCGACCACGGTCACGCCGCCCTCGACGCCAGGCACCATGAGGTTCTTGATGCGCACGTTGGCGAAAGTGCCGCGCACCATCACTTCATGGTTGCCGCGGCGGGCGCCGTAGGAATTGAAGTCCTCGGGCTTCACTCCTTGGCCGATGAGGTACTTGCCCGCAGGGCTGGTGGGTTTGATCGACCCCGCCGGCGAGATGTGGTCGGTCGTCACCGAGTCGCCGAAGATCGCCAGCGGCCTCGCCCCGTGCAATTCCCCGAGGGGCGCGGGCCGCGCCGAGAAGCTGTCGAAGTAGGGCGGCTCCTGGATGTACGTCGACTTCTTGTCCCAGCGATAAGTGAGGCCGGAGGGCGCCGGGATCTCCTTCCACTCCTTGTCGCCGGCGAGCGCGCCGCCGTAGTTGTGCCGGTACAAATCCGGGTCGGTGGCCGCGCCCATCGCCGCGTTCAGCTCCTGCGCGCTGGGCCAGACGTCGCGCAGGTAGACGGGCTTTCCGTCGCGGCCCAGCCCGATGGGATCCTTGTCGAGATCGAGATCGACCCGCCCGGCGATGGCGAAGGCGATCACCAGGGGCGGGCTCATGAGGAAGTTGGCCTTGATGCTCTGGTGGACGCGCGCCTCGAAGTTCCGGTTTCCCGAGAGCACGCTGGCGGCGACGATGTCGTTCTTGGTGACCAGCGCCTCGACGTGCGGGTCGAGCGGGCCGGAGTTGCCGATGCAGGTGGTGCAGCCGTAGCCGACGGTGGTGAAGCCGAGCTTGTCGAGATAGGGCTGCAGGCCGGTTCTCTCCAGGTAGCGCGAGACCACGCGCGAGCCGGGCGCCAGCGAGGTCTTCACCTCGGGCCGCACCGTGAGCCCTCTCTCCACCGCTTTCTTGGCGAGCAGGCCCGCCGCCAGCATCACGCTCGGGTTGGAAGTGTTGGTGCAGGAGGTGATGGCGGCGATGAGCACGTCGCCGTGGCCGACGTCGACGGGCATCTTCATCTGATGCACTTCCTGCGTCGGCACCCGGTCGGGCGTCGGCCGGTTCTGCATCATCTCCGTTTCGGTCAGCGGATTCGTGTTCCTCGCCGTGACGTGGTTGCCGGCGATCTGCGGCGCGGTCTCGCTCTCCTGCTCTCCGCCGCCGGCGACGTGCTCCACCAGGGGCGGCTCGACGATCTCGCGATAGCGCTTGCCCATCTCGTCCTTGGGCTTGCCGTACCCGGTGGGCGGCGATTCCTGCAGCAGCCTGCCGAAGACCTGCTTCAACTTGGGCAGCTCGATGCGATCCTGCGGCCGCTTGGGGCCCGCGACACTCTGCTGCACGCCGCCCAGATCGAGCTCG
>VBLC01000072.1 GCA_005879315.1 Deltaproteobacteria bacterium
CTCGCGCGCGATCACCTGCGCCGCATTCCGGGCCGCGACGCCTTCGCGGCGCGGCTCGCGCAGGTGCTCTACGTCGACTCGGTCGGCCTGCCCGAGCATCGCGGCAACCGCTACTTCTACTCGCGGCGCTTCGCCAGCAAGGAGAAGGCGATCTATTACCTGCGCGAAGGAGGCAGCGAGCGCGCGCTCCTTGACCCGAACGTCTGGACCAAGGACGGCAGCGACTCGCTGGGCGGGGAATGGCCGGCGTGGGACGGCAAGCGCGTCGCCTTCAACGTCAAGCACAACAATTCCGACGAGGCCGTCATGTACGTGCTCGACGTCGACTCCGGCCAGCGCCTGCCCGACGCCATCGAGGGCACGAAGTACGGCCGCGCCTCCTGGACGCCCTCGGGCGACGGTTTCTATTACACCTGGATTCCCAGCGACCCGAAGATTCCCACGGCCGACC
Organism: Deltaproteobacteria bacterium; assembly: GCA_005879315.1. Taxonomy (GTDB): domain Bacteria; phylum Myxococcota; class Myxococcia; order Myxococcales; family 40CM-4-68-19; genus 40CM-4-68-19. The sequence continues at coordinate 452 of VBLC01000072.1, forward strand.
GGCCCGCCTGGCAGACGATCCGCTTCCACAAGCTCGGCGGCGATCCCTCCAAGGACGCCGTGGTCGTCGAGAAGATCGGCGATCCGCAGCTCTTCCAGCATGCGTTCCTCTCCAAGGACGGCCACTGGCTCGTGCGCGAGGTCGACCACGGCTGGCGCTCGACCGACCTCTACTTCCGCGACCAGCGCAAGCCGGGCTCGAGCTGGGTCACGCTCGTCGCGGGGCAGGACGCGATCTACGACGTCGACGTGCACGGCGATCGGTTCTATGTGCGCACCAACGAAGGCGCGCCCAACGGCCGCGTCTTCGCCGTCGACCCGGCCCATCCCGAGCGCGGCGCCTGGAAGGAGATCGTGCCCGAGCGCAAGGACGCGACGCTGGAGGACAAGGCCATCGTCGGCGGCGCACTCGCGCTTACCTACCTCGAGGACGTGGTCACGCACATCGAGCTGCGCTCGCTGGAGGGGAAGCTCTCGCGCGAAATCGCGCTGCCCGGCCTCGGCTCGGCCCAGCTGGCCGGCGACGAGGACGATGACGAAACCTACTACTCCTTCGAGTCATTCACCCATCCGCGGGAGATCTGGCGCACGTCTGTGAAAAGCGGCGGCGCGGACCTCTACTTCCGCCTCGGCGTGCCGGTCGATCCGAAGCCCTTCACGGTGGAGCAGGTCTTCTTCCAGTCGAAGGACGGCGCGCGCATTCCCATGTTCATCGTCCGCAAGAAAGATCAGAAGCTCGACGGCAGGACGCCCACCATCCTCACCGGCTACGGCGGATTCCTGGTCGCGAACCGGCCCGTCTTCTCCGCGGGGATCTATCCCTGGCTGGAGCGCGGCGGCATCTGGGCGCTCGCCAACCTGCGCGGCGGCAGCGAGTACGGCGAGGAATGGCATCGCGCGGGAATGCTGGGGAACAAGCAGCATGTCTTCGACGACTTCATCGGGGCGGCCGAGCACTTGATCAAGAGCGGCTACACCAGCCCGGCGCGGCTCGCCATCCGCGGCGGCTCGAACGGCGGCCTTCTGGTCGGCGCGGCGGAAATCCAGCGGCCCGACCTCTTCGCGGTGGTGCTCTGCCACGTGCCTTTGCTCGACATGGTCCGCTACCACCTCTTCGGCTCGGGCAAGACCTGGATCTCCGAGTACGGATCGGCCGACGACGCCGAGCAGTTCAAGTGGCTCTACGCCTACTCGCCCTACCATCACCTGCGCGAAGGCGCGCGCTATCCGGCCACCCTCGTGCTCTCGGCCGACGCCGACGACCGCGTCGATCCCATGCATGCGCGCAAGTTCGCCGCGGCGCTGCAGGCAGCGAGCAGCGGCGGACCTGTGCTGCTGCGCATCGAGCGCCACTCGGGGCACGGCGGCGCCGACTTGATCAAGGCGACGGTGGAGAAGACGGCGGACGAGTATGCCTTTGCGCTCGAGCAGATGGGGCTCTCCGCCCCGCCCGTCGCGACGCGATAGGCGCAATGCTGATCAAGAGCCGAGCTCGAGCTCGTGCTCGTTTTCGTCCTCGGTGGCGAGCTCGAGCTCGTGCTCCTTTTCGTGCGACGTCGACCTCGTGCTCGTTCTCATTCGGACGACTTGACAGCAGCTACGGCGCCGGCAGCCCGTCGACCACGTAGAGCCCGCCGCTGCTGGCCACGTAGAAGAGGCTGCGGCCGACCACCTGGTATGTGATGACATTGCGCGCGAGAGGGACAATTTGCTTGCCATCGTCGGTGACAGCGACGAGATCCAGCGAGTACCGCGTGAGCAGATCGGGATGGCCGGTGGCACAGATCGCGATTCGACCCGTCCAGCCACACCCCTCGTTCGCCAAGCGGACCCAATCTCCCGTGCCGTCGGCGTTCGCGAGCCAGGCGCCCTCGCGGTCGCTGTAGATTGCCTTGTCGAGGCCGCCCGCAGGTTCGAAGATCGGACCAACAACCGGCTTGCCCTGGGGAGAAAGAACGGGCCGCGGGGAGGCGCCGTCGATCGATTCGACCATCTCTCCCAAGGTCTCCGAGTAGTCCACGATGATGCGCGAGTCCGGGCTGATCGCCGGCCAGACGGACTCGCTGGGTGAAGCCGCGCCGTGGTCGCCCGAGAGCGTGGTCCAGGAGCCGCCCCCGGTGGGGCTGCTGAACGAGGCGTGGGCGATGATCGCGATCACTCGCGAGCTGTCGGGCGTGAAGCCGATCTGGTAGCGCGGCCGGAAGACGTTCTCATCGACCGGCCCCGGCTGGGGCAGGATGGTGTCCGTTCCACTCGACGTCGTGATCAGATGGACGTCCTTGCGCGTGCTGTTCTCATCGAAGGCCGCAACGATTCTGCCGTCGGGAGAAAGTGCGAACGGCCACCTCGGCGTGTCGCAGATCTTTCGCACCGTCCCCGTCAGGTCGACGACCTGGCAGGGACCCATCAGGAGCCAGCTCCCATCAGGCGCCCATTGCGGAAAGCTCGAGACATTGTTGGGCAGCTTCAGCGGCGTCTTGCTTCCGGCAGACAGGAGGTAGCAGTCGGGAGGACTGGCCTCGATGCAATACGCGATCGACGCGCCGTCCGGCGAGAAATAGCCTCTCAGCGGTCCATACTTGTCGAAGGGTCCCGGGAACGCGGCGATCAGCTCGGCAGCCCCGTCGGGAGGCTCGAGGCGATAGAAGGAGAAGCCGGCATCGCTCTCGTCGATGTAATAGAGCCACCGTCCGCCGAAAGCGTAATACTGCGTGCGCGAGGAGAGCTGCCGCTGTCGGCTGCCGTCCGCTCGCGCAAGCGTGAGCGTCGAATCGTACCCTCCCGGGTTTCCTTTGGCGAAGACGAGGGAGCGGCTGTCGGGCGAGAACGACCCCCATGCCTCGGCGTATTGAGGCGCCAGGATCGTCTTGTCCCCTCCGCGACTGATCAGGACCAGGCCCTGGTCGTAGGTTGGCGTGCGCGCGACGAGGACGCGGCTGCCATCGGGCGAAACGGCGTCGATTCCGTTCGCGCACGCTTCCAGCAGCGTGCCGGCAGCGCCCGGATCGGTTGGGCAGGCTGCGGGCCATGGCGGAGCAGGCGTCCCGTGTTGCTGCGGTTTGTCAGGTGGAAGACATCCGCAGGCAAGAATCGCCATTGCAAGCAGGCGCGCCACGAGCGCGAAAGTAGTCACCGGCCCGCGGCGGCGGAAGGCACGTAGAGTCCGCTGTGCAGAACGGATGCCATCACACGCGAACCAGCCCCGAGCACTGAACGCGAACCAGTCCCGAGCTCGAAAAGGAGCACGTGCTCGAGAACGGCGGGCAGGGATGCTGGACTGACCGGCGCTGGTGCTAAGCGCTGCGGATCTTGTCGCGCCCAAACGTGACGTTCCGGGTCGCGTTTCGCGCATCGACCACGAGCTTCGCGTCGTGCACGAGCTGCTGGTAGTCGATGCAGTCGTGGTCCGTCGCGATCACGACCACGTCGGCCTCGGCGACATTGGGATCGAGCGGCACGCTCTCCATCTCCAGCATGTACCGCGGCTGGTGGCGCATCTCCTTCATCTTCGGGCAGTACGGGTCGTGGTACTGCACCTCGGCGCCCTTCTGCTTGAAGAGCTCGATCAAGCGGATGCTGGGGCTCTCGCGCAGATCGTCGATGTTCTTCTTGTAGGCGAGGCCGAGGATGAGGACGCGCGCGCCCTTGAGCGCCTTGCCCTGCTCGTTCAACGCATCCATGGTCCGCTCGACCACGTGATAGGGCATCTGCCAGTTGATCTCGCCGGCCAGCTCGATGAAGCGCGTCTGGAACTCGAACTCGCGCGCCTTCCAGGTGAGATAGAAGGGATCGATGGGAATGCAGTGCCCGCCCAGCCCCGGCCCCGGATAGAATGGCATGAAGCCGAAGGGCTTGGTCGCGGCCGCGTCGATCACTTCCCAGATGTCGATCTTCATCCGCTCGCAGAGGAGCTTCATCTCGTTGACGAGCGCGATGTTGACGCAGCGGAAGATGTTCTCCAGGAGCTTGGTCAGCTCCGCCTCGCGCGTTCCCTTGACGGGGACGACCTTGCTGATGGCCGAGGCGTAGAGAGCGCAGGCGAGATCGGTGCACTGCTTGGTGTATCCGCCGACGACCTTGGGAATGGTCGCGGTGTTGAACTTGGGATTGCCGGGATCCTCGCGCTCCGGTGAGAAGGCGAGGAAGAAGTCGATGCCGGCGCGCAAGCCGGAGAGCTTCTCGAGGATGGGCTTGACCACCTCGTCGGTCGTGCCGGGATACGTCGAGCTCTCGAGCACCACCAGCTGCCCGGGCCGGACGTAAGGCCCGATGGCGCGCGCGGTGTTCTCGATGTACGTCATGTCCGGCTCGCGGTTGCCGTTCAGCGGCGTGGGCACGCAGAGGATGAGCGCGTCGGCCTGCGAGGCCTTGCGGAAATCCATGGTGGCGGTGAACGGCTTCTCCGCCCCGGTCGCCTTGCGGATGCGCTCGCCGGCGATGTGCTTGATGTACGTCTCGCCCTTCTCGATGGCGTCGATCTTGCGCTGGTCGATGTCGAAGCCGACGACGGGAAAGCCCTTCTCCCCGAAGGTCAGCGCGAGCGGCAGACCGACGTAACCGAGGCCGCAGATTCCGACCACCGCCTCACGCGCGATGATCTTGTCCAAGAGCGTGGGCTCCTTGACCTGGAGCATGTCCCCCCTCCCACCTTCGCCGCAGGCAACCTAGGCATCGGACTGCGGGTCCGCCAGAAAGAGCACGGCAGTGAACAGTCGGGCGGGGACCTCGCCGGACAATTCGAGGAGGATGGTCCGCGCCGGCCGCAGCTCGGCATATCCAGGCGAGACGTCCGTCTCGATAATGGAAAGGCGCCAGGGCAGGGTGGCGCCGAACGCGAAGAGCGCCACCTCGCGCCCTTCCTGCGAGACCGCGACGCAGCGCTGCAGGTCGTAGCCGAAGGAAAGGCCGGCGTCGTGCAGCCGCTCCAGCCGCGCCGCCTCCGCCTCGCTGGCCGGCCGCTGCGCGACCTCGGTCTGCGGCACATGCCAGCGCAGCGCGATCTGGTGGGCGCCGTGGCCGTGCAGCTCGTCGACGATGGCCGCGGCGCGGACTTCGCCGTGCAGCGCCGCCAGTCGCCGGTGCAAGACGCCCGCGCGCTGGTAGCCGTAGTGCTCGCCGGTCGCCAGCTCGAAGCCGTCCTTGCGCTCGAGGCGGAGGATGCGCGCCCGCGAGGTGTCGGGCAGCGCGAAGAGCCGGCCGGGGACGATGCGGTTCTGCTCCAGCCCATCGACCTGCACGGTGCTGTGGCCGGCCGTCCCCCGCCGCGCGTTGCGCTCGCGCGGATCGCGCGCGTAGACGAAGGTGCCGCGGTCGACGGCGAGATCGATCTTTCCCCACGACAGCTCGACGCTGTTCTTGTCGTTGTGGGCGTGGCCGCCGGTGCCGCCCTGCCCGTTCGGTCCGGCGCTGAGGCAGAGCCAGCCCTCGCCGTTGCGCAAGACCGCGACGCCGGCGTCGGCCAGCTCCACGCTGCACCTGCGGCCTTCGGTCGCGAGCCCCTCGAAGCGGTGCACGCCATCGGCGCCGAGCAGCCAGGCCACTTCCACCGGGCAGCTCACGCCGGGCAACTTCAGCTTCGCGTCGCGCAGCGCCGCCGCTCCCAGCGCCGCCAGGTACTCGCAGTCCAGCGGCGTGCGCGGCATGAGCGGCAGCCCGCGGCAGGAGTCGAGGTCGCCGACCTGGGGAATGTTGCCGCTCGGGTTGAGCACATCGGCGATGCTGCGGAACAATCCCGCGACGGCCCGCTCCACCTCGCGAGGCGCCGGCGCTCCTGCGGCGCGCGCCGCGAGCACCGCCGCCAGGAACAGCTCGGCGCAGAGCCGCTGGTAGCCCATCGACGACTCGAAGTGCGTGCCGTCGCGGCGGCACTGGCGCGGGATCTCCTCCCACAGCCTGCGGCCGTACTCCTTCAGCCAGACGCGCGAGCGGCCCAGCTCGGGAAAGAGCGCGCCCACCACCACCAGCCCGACCAGGTCCGCGGCGTAGTGGTTGGTGCGGATGGCGCCCGTCTCCTCGAGGTGCTCCTCGATGAAGAGGCAGTGCTCCTCGAGGAACTCGAGCAATTCGCCGATGGCGCGCGCGTCGAGGGCGGGGTCGTCCCGCAGGTAGGCGAAGCTCATCGCCGCGTGCATCGCCCGCGCGCTCACCTCCATCGCGCACGACCACTGCACGCCGAATCCCTTGCGGTTGTCGGCGCGGAACTGGCGCACCGTCTCGATGAAGGCGCGCGTCCAGGAGGAGCGCTCCTCGGCGCTCTCCGCCAGCCAGCGCGCCTGCGCGAAGCGCCAGAGATGCTGCAGCCGTCCGATCTCCCAGGCGGCCTTGGCGTCGGCGCCTTTCTGGAGGAGATCGACTTCCATCCCCGGCTGCGCCGGGTCGTAGCGGATCTGCGGATCCATCGGGTCGCGGTGGTAGTCGATGGTGGCGATGTCGGCGCCCGCGCCTTTGCGGCAATCCTTCCACTTGCCGAAGACGGGCAGCTCGCCGCGCCGGCAGGCCTCCGCCTCGCGCAGCACGAAGGAGCAGGCCTCGGGCCACCTCTCGCGCAAGAGCTGCGCGGTCTCTTCGCGCGCTGCGGGATCGACGATCGCCGGTCGCGCAGCCGAGAGAGCGAAGATCGCGCGGCTGCGGAAGGGCACCTCGAAGAAGAAAGGCGTGGCTCCGCTCTTCTCCAGCGCCAGCTTGAGGCCGGAGCGGAGCGCCTTGCGCGCGCGAGCCGCGACGGCGCGCGCCAGCTCGCGCGGCGGAATCGTCTGCGCGAGGTACGCGTAGTACTCGAAATCCATCAGGCGGCCTTCTCTTGCGCGGAGAGGGCGGAGACGACGATCTCCTCCATCTCCTCGACGCGCGCCTCCCAGCCTTCGCCGCGCACCTGCGCGGCGCGCACCTCGCTGGGCCCGGCGCCGGCGGTGATGGCAGCCGCGATCTCGCGGACGATCTCGCCGGCATCCTTGCCGATGCGGCAGACGCCGAGCCGTTCAACCTCAGGGATGGCGGTCGAGACCACCGGCAATCCCGCCGCCAGGTATTCGCGCACCTTGAGCGGATTGGAGGCGAGCGTCAGCTCGTTCATCTTGAAGGGCATCAGCGCCACGTCGAAGGCCTTCGCGTAGCGGGGCAGATCGGCGTACGGCTTGCGCCCCAGGAGGCGGATGTTGTTCGCGCCCTGCAGCGGCTTCAGGTCCGTCGTGGCGTTGCCGACCAGGGCCACCGTGCCTCCCGAGAAGGCGTCGGCCACGTGGCGCACCAGCTGCAGATCGACCCAGTCGGCGATCAATCCCCAGAAGCCGATGATCGGCCCGGGCGCGCCCTTGAGGTCGTCGGGCACCTCGGTCTGCGGATCGAAGGCCTGGGCGAAGTGATCGAGATCGACGCCGTGCTGCACCAGGTACGCGTTCGCATTCAACCGCGCCTTGTCGTCGCGCAGCTTCTCGCTCGAGCAGAGGACGACGTCGCTCCTGAGGAGCAGCCGCCGCTCCAGCTCGCGGATGTCCTGCCCGGGCGCGTCGGAGAAGGCGCTGAACTCGTCGACGCAGTGGTAGACGACGAGCGACTCGCCGAGCGTGCCGGCGACCGGCGCCGAGCTGGGGAGGAAGCTCCAGGAGACGACGTCCTTGAAGTCGAGCTGATCCATCGCCCGCTCGATCTGCGCCTTGAGCAAGGCCCCGTTCGCCGTGCGCACCAACTCGCTGCCGTAGTAGGGGATGGCGAGCGGAGTGAGCACCCAGATGTTGGGATGCCGCTCGCGAATGCCTCGCAGGGCGAGGGTCACCTTGCTCGCCATGCGCCGGAAGTCGCGCACGTTCACCCGCGGCCGCCGGTTCCCGATGCTGTTGACCCAGAGCACGCGGTTGTCGCGCGCGAGGATCTTCATGATGTGCATCTTCGAGAGCGGATCGCCGTCCCAGTCGTTGCTGAAGCAGACGATGTCCCGCCCCTTGAGCCCGCCCGACATCGCCCTCGGCCTGCGCTTGCCTTGCATCTGCGGCGCCTCCTCGCTGAACCCCACCTTGTGCTGACGCAGCCACAGCTCCAGCACCCAGAGCGCGAACAGCTCTTCCTTGCGATCTGAAACGCCGTGCTTGTGATCGTCGAGCAGCCGCTCGAGCGGCTTTTGTCCGAAGCGGGCGCGCGCGAAAGCATCGCGGTCGAGCAGCGTCTCGCGCAACGGCTCATGGAGCTGGCCGCGGAACCAGCCGGAGACCGGCACGGTGAACCCGCGCTTGCCCGGCGCGGTGCACTCGGGCGGAAGGCGCTCGAAGGCGGCCTTGCGCAGGATCCACTTGCCGCTCCTGCCGCGCAGCTTGAGTCGCGTGGGCAGCCGCGCGCACCACTCGATCAGCCGGTGATCGAGGAAGGGCACGCGCAGCTCCACCGAGGTGGCCATGGTCATCTTGTCGGCCTTGACGAGCAGGTCGTCGGGCAGCCAGACGCGCCGATCCAGTTCCAGCATCCGCTCCAGCGGCGGAAGACCCTCGGTCTCGGCCCAGTGCACTGCCAGCCGCTCGAGAAGGCGCGCGCTCACCTTGCGCGGAGCGACGAGGGAATCGCCGCGCAGGATGCTCTTCTCCTCGTCGACGAAAGCGCAGGAGACGCCGCGATAGCGCTCCTCGAGCGGCAGCGTCGACCAGTAGAGATACTTGCGCGCCTTGGGGCTGCTCGTCAGCCGCGACATCAGCGGCGCCGTCCTCTCCATCGCCCCGCCCGCCGCCGAGCGGAGCTGCTCGAGCATCAGCATGGTGCGGTAGATGGGATATCCGGCCAGCGCCTCGTCGGCGCCTTCGCCGGAGAGGACGACGACCACTTCCTCGCGAGCGCGCTTCGAGAGGTAATAGAGCGGCACGCAGGCCGCGTCGGCGACTGGCTCGTCCATGTACCAGACCAGCTGGGGCAAGAAGGCGTGGAAGTCGTCGGCGGTGACCAGCACTTCGCGATGCTCCGTGCCGAGGGCGCGCGCCACCCTCCGCGCCTGGTCCAGCTCGGAGGAGCCGTCCTCGGCGAGGTAGCCGACGGAGAAGCTCTTCACCCCGCCCTCGCCCGCCTCGCGCCGCAAGTCGAGCATGTGCGCCGCGATCGCGCTCGAGTCGAGGCCGCCGGAGAGGAAGACGCCGACCGGCACGTCGGCCATCAGCCGCGCCCGCGTCGCTTCCTTCAGCCGCTCCCAGAATTCCGCCGCGAGCTCCTCGTCGCTGCGCCGCGAAGGCTCCGGCGGAAAGACGGTGCGCCAGTAGCGGCGGATGCTCAGCCGGCCGTTCTCGTAGACGGCGAGGGACGCGGGCGGCAATTTCAGGATTTGCGCAAAAGCGGTGAGGCCAGCCGGGACGTAGCGGAGGCTGAGGTAGAGATCGAGCGCCTCCTCGTCGAGCTCGCGCGGCACCGCGGGGTCGCAGAGGAGCGACTTGATCTCGGAGGCGAAGACCAGCTTCTCCTTGCCGAGATGGTAGTAGACCGGCTTCTTGCCCAGCCGGTCGCGGGCGAACAGGAGCCGCCTGCGCTTCGAATCCCAGATGGCGAAGGCGAACATCCCCGAGAGCCGCTCGGGGAGAGCGTCGCCCCACTCCTCGTAGCCGTGCACCAGGACTTCGGTGTCGCAGCGGGAGCGGAAGAGGTGGCCCTTGGCGATCAGCTCCTCGCGCAGGACCAGGTGGTTGTAGATCTCGCCGTTGAAGGTGACGTGGACGGTGCCGTCCTCGTTCGCCATCGGCTGCGCGCCGTTGGCGGAGAGGTCGATGATCGAGAGGCGGCGGTGGCCGAGCGCGGCCGGGCCTTCGACGAAGAGGCCGCTGCCGTCAGGGCCGCGGTGGGCCATGACGTCGGTCATCCGCTTGAGCAGCGCCTGGTCGGCGGGCCGCGCGAGGTCGCGGTTCAGAAAGCCGCTGATGCCGCACATGGCGCCATCTCCTCTGCGGAAAGGCCGTAAAGCGCGAGCAGGCGGTGGAGCGGATCGGCGCTCGCCGCGATCTGCGTCCGAGCCGGCTGCTCGGCTGCCTCGAGCAGGCCGCGGGCCAGCGCCTTTGCATCGCCCGGCGCGACCAGCCGCGCCTCGGGAGGACGATGGCCGACGCTGGTCGCCACCACCTGCCGGCCGAGCGCGAGCGCCTCGCGCACGCTGACCGAGTCGCCGTCGACCAGCGTGGGGCGGACGAAGACGTCGCAGGAGGCGATCAGCGCCAGCGCAGTCGGGCGGTGCAGCTCGCCGAATCCTTCGACGCCGTCGGCCTGCACCGATTCGGTTCCGACTCCGTAGACGACCAGACGCGCCTCGGGAAGCTGCGCGCGCACCAGCGCAAAGGCGCTGAGCAGCACCTCCTTGCCGTAGAGCTGCGGCGGGGCGAGCATGGCGCAGAAGAGGGGCTTCGCCCGCGCGCGAATGTCCACCAGCCGCGCCGGAGGCGGTCCCGGCTGCAGGAACTTGTGCGAGAAGGCGGGCAGCACCTCGATGCGCGCCCGATCGACGCCGCAAGCGAGCAGCGAATCGCGGATCTGCCCGCTGACGGCGATGACCGTGCCGTAACGCTCGACAGAGGCGCGCGCGGCGGCTCGCCGCAGCGGAGACTTCGACAGCCAGGGCGAGCACATCCCCGAGTGGATGGTGACGAGCGGCGGCAGAGAGCCGATCTGCGCGGCAGCGGCGCAGAAGAAGGCCAGCGCCCACGACTTGGGGTTCGCGCCGCTGGTGTGCAGGTGGACGCGAAATCCTCGCGCCGCGTACGCGGCGAGCAGCGCGGCGAATCGCAGCCCGCTTCCGGCCGGCAAGACTCCGTCGGCGGGCAGCTGTCCCTTGCCGATGTCGAGCACGACGCACTCGCCGCCGTGCGCGCGCACGGCGCGGAAGACCTCCTCGACGTGCGTGGCCACGCCGCCGTTGGGCGGCGGGAAGTCCCCTACCAGGACCACCTTCATCGGTGCGCGGCCGGAGGGAGACATGATGCTAGGCGCGCTGCAAACCTCGCCCTGTCTCCGGCAGGTAGATGCCCGTCGGCCGGTGCAGCGTCACCGGTCCGATGGCCGCGTAGCAGCGAGCCAGCTCCTGGGCCATGGCGCGGGGCGAGGCCAGCTCCAACGCTGCCTGGCGGGCATTCAAGCCGACCGCCCTCGCCGCTTCGGGATCGTCGACCACCTGCGCCAGCCGGGCCGCGAGCGCAGCCGGGGCGCGCGGCGGCACCAGCCAGCCGGTGCGGCCCTCGCGAATCCAGCCTGGGTGCGAACCGATGGCGGTGGCGATCACCGGCGCGCCCACCGCCAGCGCCTCTGGCACCGGGTCGGGCAGATTTCCCGAGCGGCTGGGCGCAACCACCGCGGCGGCGCGCGCGAAGACGGACGGGAGCTGTTCGATGAGCACGCCGTGCACGACCGCGCGCGAGAGCATGCTGGCCTGATCGGCCTGGGCACGCAGCTTGCGCGCCTCGCAGCCGTCGCCGGCGACGAGCAGCTTCAGCCGCGGCCGCGTGCGCGCCAGGGAGAGGAAGGCGAGCAGGAGATCCTGGTGACCGCGGTCGGGCCCGTCGCAAGGCGAGGCGCAGACGACCCAGCGGATGGCGGGGTCGAGCATGGGCGGAAAGACGGCCGCTGCCTGCAGGTCCTTCTTCACGTCGAGCAGGCTGCGCAAGACGCAGGTGCTGGAAGGCGGCGCGCCGAGAGCGACCAGCGCCTCGCGGACCGAGGAGCCGCCGCAGAGGGTGCGCGCGGCCATGCGGGAAGCGTGCGCGGTCAGCGCGCCCACGTCGTTGCGCGAGGCCTGGACGAGGAGCGGCACGCCGAGGAGTCGCGCGACGATTCCGGCCTTGAGGTGGCCGGTGCGGGCGTGCACCACCGCGGGCTTCATCGCGTGCAGCGCGCGGGCAAGGCCGAAGACCGAGTCGCCCTTCACGCCCTCGAGGCGATAGCCGTACTCGCGAAGCGCTTCCGAAACGTTGCGGTCCGGTTCGCCGACATACGCGACGCGCCGCACTGGATTTCGCATGCCCGTCCCCTCCCCCCGCGGATACACGAGAGAGAGGAAGGTGAGTCGTCGAGAGGACAGCGGCAAGGTCCCCGTCTCGGTGAGAGGGACCAGGAGGTTCAGCATCGAACGGACCGGTCGGGGCGTTGAGGTTGACGTGGACGTGATCGTTGAGGTGGACGGCGACGGCGACGGCGACGTGGCCGTGAGCGGGCCCGCCCAGTGTGTGCGATTCATCGTCGCCCACGGCCACGTTCACGTCGCCGTCGCCGTCAACCCTCACGTCAACGTGAACGTCAACGCCCAGGCCAACGCGCTAACTGATGAGCATTGGGGCTAAGAGGTCCCAACCGGGTTCAGCCCGCCATTGGCGCCGGAGCGCCCAGCAGCGCGCGGCGCACCCTCTGCAGGCCGCCGCCTTCGCCGGGCGCGAGCGCCAGCGCGGTCAGATAGACGACAGCGTACGCCGCGCCGGCGAGACAGAGCGCCGCAAAGGGTCGGGGCGATTCTGCAGCCCAGCGCGAGACGACCAGCGCCGGAACCGACGCCACCAGCGACGCCGTGGCGAGCAGCGAGAGCTGGCCCCAAGGCAGGATCCCGCGCCAGCTCGTCCCCAGCTCGCGGCGCACCCGCTCGAGCATGACGATCCGGACGGCGGCCTCGGCCAGCGTATGGCCGCCGATCGCGCCGGTCATCCCGAAGAGCCGCAGCCCGATCAGCACGGAGGGCACGGTGACCACGAGCCGCACCAGGAAGATGTGGAAGAGATACTTGGTCCGCCCCAGCGCGCGCAGCGTGCCGTCGAGCGGCAGCGCCGACAGCGGCGTGAGCAGGATGGCGACGCGGAAGATGGGCACGCTCGCGTCGTACGTATGCGTGAAGAGCGCGGGCACGAAGAGCGCGGCGGCCGCGACCATCCCCGCGGTGAAGGGAAAGAAGAGCGCGGCCAGCCGCAGATTGGCATCGTGAAAGAGCTGCACGCCCTGGGCGCGCCCGCCCGGCTCGGCCAGCTTCACTTGCAGCACGTCGCTGATGGGCAGGTAGAGCAAGTTCACGATCGGCACCTGGAAGCAGCCCTGCGCGTAGATGGCGAATGCCGCCGCGTCCACCGCGGAGCCGACGGCCCACTGGTGGAAAGTCCGCTGGGGAATGTCGAGCAGCACCGCCCCCCCGAAGGGCAACGCGTAGGCGATCTGCTCGCGCAGGAGGGCGAAATCGAAGCTCGGCCCGCCGTTGCGCAGGACCATCACCGCCTGGAGCACCATGCGCAGCGCGCCGTGCAGCACGTAGGCCCAGAAAAATCCGTGCAGCCCCCAGCCGAGGAGCAGCGGAACCACGCTCGCCGCCACCCGCACGGCATCGGAGAGGAAGATCACCCACGCGGCCGCGCCCACCTTCCCCTCGGCGGTGAGCTGCACCTCGATCGGCGAAGTGGCGATCATGGTGAAAGCGATCAGCGCCATCGGCAGCGCGAACGTCGCCAGGTCGGGATTGCCGAACTGCCGCGCGATGGCGAATCGCGCCATCCAGAGCCCGGCGCCGCAGAGCGCGCCCAGCATCGACACCGAGGCGACCGACTGTGTGAGCCACGCCTGCGCCCGCCCGTCCCTGCGCGGCACGAAGTAGTAGAGGCTTCCCGACATTCCCAGCTGGAGCATGAAATAGCCGGTGGTGACCACCAGCCAGACCTGTTTGTAGGTGCCGAACTCGGTCTGCGGCAGAAGGCGCGTGAGGACGAGCGGCAGGGCGAAGCCCAGCACCGTCGCTCCCGCTCGGCCCAGCAAGAGCGGGCCGGCCTGCTTGAGGATTCCCAACTGCGCCATCGCTATCCGTGCGCGGAGAGGCGCTCCTCCGCCCCGCCCTCCGGCTCGTCGAAGCGGGTGGGCCGCGCGCCGATGACCGGCTCCTGCATCGAGAGCATCATCAGCGTGTCCTCGAACTGGCACGCGGTCAGCGCCTTGGAGTAAGCGCCCAGGACTCCCGTCGAGGACCGCTCCCAGAGCACCTTTCGCTTGAGCGCGAAGGGATCGGCCCCGGGCACGTTCGGCATGTCCTCGGTGGTGACGGCGCTGATGAAGCCCTCGGACTTGAGCGCCTCCACCACCCCGGCGCTGTAGTAGCCGTTGCAGTAGGCGAAGTGGCGGACGGGCTTCTTCACATTCTTCTCGATGGCGGCCCGGCACTGCGCCACCTCGCGCCGCGCCTCGGCGATGGGCTGCAGCGTGAGCACGGTGTGGTCGGCCGTGTGGCCGCCGGTGGCGACGCCGTGCGCGTCCATCTCGCGGAGCATGTCCCAGCTCATCGGGAGCTGGCCATCCGGCACGCGGACGTCGGTGAGGCCGAGCCGATCCTCGAGCTGCTCGGCGAGGCGCAGGAGCGCGGGCGTCGGGCGTCGCGAGATGAGCCGTTCGAGCGCGAGGTACGCGCTGGAGCCGCCGTCGAAAGCGTCGACCAGCCAGCGCTCGCCCTCGCCGCCCACGCCAACCCCCATGGGCGGAATCCCCCGCTGGACCATCTTGGAGAGCGCGAGATAGAGCCGGTCGTGGCCCAGCCGCCGGTCGGTGCCGATCAGCGACGAGGGCACGTAGACGATCCCCGGCAGCCGCATCTCCCGCAGGACGGGAAAGGCCTTGGTGTACACGTCGCGGTAGCCGTCGTCGAAGGTGATCACCGCCACGTCGCGCGCCGCCCGCCGGGTGCCGTCGAGCACGCAGAGGGCATCGTCGATCGAGACGACGTCGTGGCTTTCCTGGAGGACTTCGAGATGGCGGCGGAAGGTCTTCTGCTCGATGTTCAGCGTCGGCAGGCCGTGCTTCGCTTCCTCGGCGAAATCGCCCACCACGCGGTGGTAGCTGAGGATGAGCACGCGCCGTCCGCCCACCGCCCGTCGCTGGATGGCCGAGAGCAATTCGCGCGCGCCCGAATAGTGCAGCGCCAGCGCCGCCGCGCCTTTCAAGGTGCGCCGCGCCAGTTGCACCGCCGCGCTTTTCAGCCCGTCCATCTCACCCTCCCGCGCCCAATCTGTGCATTCCTGGGCAACGGATCACTCCTGCAAGATTCTCAACGCTGCCGACAGCCGGGATTCCCCCTCGGGCAGCGGCGCCTTGATCACGCGCCGCGCCTTGCGCATCGCATTGATCGCGCGCTGCGGCAGCGCCGCCTTGAGGGTCTCACGGGCGAAGACGGCCGCCCGCTGCGCCGCCCTCGCCGCCTGGCCGCGCCGGCCGCGCCAGAGACGGATCTGGATGGTCCAGCGCTCGCCGCGCGCCCATTCGCCCTTGTAGCCCTCGTCGCCGCGGAGGAAATCGAATTCCTGCAGGCCCTCGGCGAAGGCGTCCGAGACCGTGCGCGCGAGGAGCACCAGGCCCACCGACTTCGAGGCCCAGCCAGGATCGTAGCCGGACTGGTAATAGATGAACTTTCCCCGATGGACGACGCCGTAGACGGAGGCGACCGGCCGGCGGGCGGCGAAGAGCGTGTACATCCGCAGCCAGCCGCGGCCGGCGAGAAGGCGCGTCACGGAGCGGTGGAAGGCTTCGTGCCGGTCGTCGGCGAGACCGTCGGAGCCGCCCTCGGCGGCCCAGCGCGCGCGATGCAGGGCAAGGAAGCGCTCGGTCGAAGCCTTTGCCTCCTCCTCGGTGCGGGCGCATTCGATGGACACGCCGGGCTGTCGGAAGAGCCACTTCTCGCGCCGGCGCAGGTTCTCCCTGCGGCTCAGGCCGCCGAGGTACTCCTGATAGTTGCCGGTCAAGGGAATGTGCGGGCAGACGTAGCGCACGCGGCCGTCGCGGATGACGTTGCGCGCGTCTCCGCCCAGGCCGGCCTGGCCGGAGAGGATCGATCGCGAGGAGGGAAACCGCTGCGCCAGCTGCAGCGCGGTCGGGCTCTCGCGCCAGAGGCCGTCGAGATCGCACACGTCCCAGGGCAATTCCCCAAGCTCTCTCAGGCAGGCCTCGAGGACCTCGCGCTCGCGGCCCGGAGCGGCGAGCAGGTCGAGATAATCGCAGCCGGTCGCGCCGTCGCCGACGAAGGCGATGCGCTCCACCTCGACGCCGCCCAGCCGCTCGCGCTGGGAAAAGAGCGGCCAGAGGCCGATGAGCTTCTCCCTCTCGCGCACGCAGATGACCCGCAGCTCGCGCTCCTGGCCGAAGAGGCGCCACCAGGGGTCGAGCCAGTCCGGCGCAAGGAAGAGACAGCCGGCGCGAGCGCTCTCGTTCAGCTCCTGCCACTGCGGGCGCAGCCGCGAGAGCTCCGCCGGATCGCGGAGGACGGAAACGGCGAGCGTCGCGGGCCCGGTCATCTGGACTGCCGCCTCCGTCATGCGAGCAGCTCGCGGGTGCAGACCGCGACGTGCTCGGCGTCGGCCGGCGACAGGTCCTGGTGCACCGGCAGCTCCAGCACCGTCTCGCGCAGCTGGTCGACCTCGGGAAAGGCGCCGAGCGGCAGGGCCGGATGGCGCAGGCGCCAGAAGTCGACCGTCTCCACGCCGCGGGCGAGCAGGCGGGCCATCGCGCCGGCCTTGTCTTCGACGGCCATCGGATAGAAGAGCGGGCAGACGCCGGGCTTCAATTCGCCGGTGACCGGCGGAGCCACGTCGCGGAGCATGGCGTAGAGGAGGAAGTAGTTGCGCCTTCGCCGCTCGACGATCTCGGCGTAGTTCTGGTTGCGCAAGACCAGGTGGCTCGCGGCGCTCATCCCCAGCTGCACGGCGCCGAGGTCGAAGTGCTGCGTGCCGGTCGAGACGCGCTCGATCTTCGCCCTGCGCACGAATCGGCGGCTCGACTCGCGCAGCGCCTGCCGCACGCGCCGGCCCAGATCGCCCGTCCGCAGCTCGAGGTTGGAGAGCAGGCTGCCGATGAGGTGCGAAGTGGTCGAAGTCAAGGGCGCCGGCGACACATCCGGCAGCGACGAGAGCTTGCCGGCGACCTCGCCGCGCGCGAGCAAGAGCCCGCCGTTGGGCACCGGCAGCGTCTTGTAGAGGCAGTAGACCGAGACGTCGCCGGTCGAGCCGAGCGGCTTGTCGCCGTCGCGGGAGAGCAAGGCCAGCGCGCAGTCCTCGACAAGCGGCACGCCCAGCTCCCGGGCGAGTGAGCGCGCCGCCTCCATGTCTTGCGGGAAGCCGGCGTAGTGGATGACGTAGAGCGCGGCGGCATCGGCCGCCTTGCTGCGCGCGTCCTCGAAATCGCAGCGCATCTGCGAATCGACGCGGAAGAAGACCGGCCGCGCTCCCGCCGCGAGAAGGGCCTCGAGCTCCACCCCATGGTGATAGGCGGGCAGGAGCACTTTCTTGCCGGCAAGCCCGAGCAACTCGACCGCATCCCAGACGGCGTTGCGGGCGAAGTAGCGGTAGCGCAGATGCGGCTGGTCGAAGGGAAAGACCAGCGGCGCGGTGGCCGCCGGACGGGGGAAGAGCATGTGCGGCCAGACCGTCTGCATGCTCGGCACGGTGCGCTTGGGCAGAGGAGCGCGCTCCCCTTGGCCTTCCGCCACCCGCAGCCGCTGCGCCGTGTTCGCCATCTCAGTTCCCCCTGCGGAAGAAGCGCCGGACGATCGGCCAGATCGTGTAGCGCGCCTCGTGCACCCAAAGGCCCTTCTGCGTCGGCCGGAAGATGGTCAGCCAGCTGTGCGTGCGCAGCTTGCTCTCCCAGTCGAGCTTCCAGTCCATGCAGGGGCCGAGGAAGTCGAACTCGGCCAGGCCGCGGCTGCAGGCGTCGCGGATGGCCTCGCTGACCAGCTGCTGGCCGGGTGAGAACTCGTGGAACTTCTCGTCGTAGCCGAGCTTGAAGAGATAGCTGCGGGCGCCGCGGATGAGGCTCATGTGCCCGGCGATGCGCTTGTTTGCCAGCTCGAGGAAGCCGAGCATCAGCTCCTTGCGCTTGGCCGCGTCGCGCGCCACCTGCGTGTAGAAGCCGACCAGATCGGGGCGCTGCGCGATGGCGGTGCCGCTCTGCCCCTTCCAGCCGCCCGCCTCGATGGTGAAGAAGTCCGCGAGGGCCTCGTCGAGCTCCTTGGCGTCCCTGCCGTCGACGATGACGTACTTCACCTCGCCCTGCTCGGCGAGGCGGCGCTTGCGGCGGCGCAGGTTCTGGCGGAACTTGCCGTCGACTGCCGCTTCGACCTCCTCGTACTTCTTCGGAAGCGGCAGGTACGGCGAGCGCATCGAGACGAAGAGCCCGCAGGGATATCCCGCCCGCTCGGCCAGGCCGCGCAGCTGCCACTCTTGGGCGCCGTCGGGCAGATCGCGCAGGCGGAGCCGGTCCCAGCCGGGCGTGTCCATCAATTGCTCCCAGATGGCGCGCAGGCCTTCTTCGCTGCGCCGGCCGAGGAGCATTCCGCCGCGCTGCGAGTGATCGTTGGAAGGCATCGCCCAGGTCGTCATCGGAAGGAAGCAGGTATCGGCGGCGCGGTCGCGCGATTCGATCAGCGGCAACGCGGCGTGCAGCTCGCGCCCGGCCCGCGCCACGAAGGTGCGCAGCGTCGCGCCCGGAGCGAAGTTCTCGATGAAGGCGCGCGTCCACTCGTGCCGCAGCATCGGCTCGTCGCGCGGCCCCTTGGCGAGCGCGGCGTTCCACTCGCGCTCGAGCGAGCAGAAAGCGTCGCGACCGGGAAGCACTTCGACGCGCAGCTCCTCCTCGCGCAGCTTGACCGCGACGCTCATCGCGCGCCCCTCCCGAAGAGGACGATCTTGACGGTGTGGAAGCAGATGGCCAGGTCGAGGAAGAGCGACTGGTGCTGCACGTAGTAGAGGTCGTACTCGAGCTTGTTTTTGGCGTCCTCGACGGTGGCGCCGTAGGGATAGCGGATCTGCGCCCACCCGGTGATGCCCGGCTTGACCGCCTCGCGCAGGGAGAAGAAGGGGATCTGCGTCTTCAGCTGCTGGACGAAGAAAGGCCGCTCCGGCCGCGGCCCGACGAAGGACATGTCGCCGCGGAAGACGGCGAACGCCTGGGGAATCTCGTCGAGGCGCGACTTGCGCAAGAATGTGCCCACCCGGGTGGTGCGCGGATCGCGGACTCCCGCCCAGACCGGGCCGGAGATCTTCTCCGCGTCGTTGCGCATGGTGCGGAGCTTGTAGAGCCGGTAGATCTTTCCGCCGCAGCCGAGGCGCTCCTGCCAGTAGAAGACGGGGCCTGCGGAGTCGAGCTTGATGAGGATGGCGAGGAAGAGGAGCATCGGCGCCGCGCAGATGAGCAAGAGCGAGCTCATCAGCAGATCGAAGACGCGCTTTACCGCCGCGCGCACGGGCGAGGTGAGACCGTCGCCGATGGCCAGATCGCTCGGCCGCAAGAGCGAGAGCGGCACCCGCCGCAGCACGCGCTCGGCGAATCGCTGAGCCGGCAGCACCGTCACGCCGGAGTGGCGCAGGCGGATGAGCTCGTCGACGGGAAGGCGGGCGCGCCGCTCGTCCGAGGCGACCACCACCGTGTCGACGCGCAGTTCCCGCGCAGCTTCGGCGAGGGAACGCGCGCTGACCACCATGGCATGCGGCGCGGTGGGGAGCTGCACCACCGGCGCGAGCGGGCCCTCGGTCTCGGCCGAGGCGAGCCGCGGCGCGCTCGGCAGGGCAGCCACCGTCGCCTCTGCCACCGGGCCGGAGATCTGCGCCGGCGCACCCGAAGGCCCCACCACCAGCTGGGAGGCGGCCACTACGTCCGCCACCGGCGCCATCGCCACCTCCGCGTCCGGGGCAGACTCGCTGGTCACCAGTCCGGGCGGTGCGGCGATCATCGGCTCGGCGCCGGCGCCCACCGCCACCTTGTGCGATTCCGTTCCGGGCAGCGTCAGGTCGATCGAAGGGTCGAGCTTCCCTGCCGCCTCGTACTCGCCGAACGCCTCGGTGCGGATGATCCGCTCGATCTCCAGGGCGCGCTGTCCAGCGCCGATGATGAGGACGCGGTTGTGGCCGCGCTCGTCGATGCGCGCCACCAGCGCAGCGCGGGCGAGGAGGATGCCGACGCTGGCCACGCCGATGGTGTCGATCAGCGCGCCGCGCGGCAGCCCGCCGCGAGCGAGGACTCCGCAGACTGCCGCCGCGAGCGCGGCGAAGCCGAGGGCCCGCAGGACGCCGCTGCCGCGGGTGCGATCGTTGCGCATGATCTGCGGATCGTACAGATCGGCCAGGTACAGCGCGGCGGGAATGCAGGCCGCCGACGCCACCAGCGCCGCCAGCTGCGAGCCGCGGGCGTGCTGCCCGCCGACCCAGAGAGCCAGCGCGACCAGCGCGCTCTCGACGAACACCAGCCGGGCGGCCCTTCCGCTGTACCAGTGACCCGCAAACTGCGGCATGCGCGCGACCCCCGAATCCCAGGTTGTGAACCACCACCGCAGCTCTTACTTGCCGGCTGTCAGATGTCCCTTCACCACCGGCAGGGGCGCCGGAACCCGGGCGGGATCGACGCCGTTGAGCACCATGCCCCAGATGGGCGCGCCGGCGAGCGACCGGACCGCGCCGGCCACCTGCTCGCGCGGCGTCGTGCCCGCGCGAACGACCAGCACGATGCCGTCCGCCTTGTGCGCCACCACCGACGAATCCGCCGTGGCCAGCGCGGGCGGCACGTCGAGGTAGATCTCGTCGAAGAGGGTGCGCAACAGACCGAGGGTCTGCGCGAACCGCGGGCCCGCCAGGAGCGAGGCCGACTCGGCTCCGGGCACGCGCCCCGCCGGGATCACCGCCAGGTGACCCTCGGGGTAGCGGCCCAGCGCTTCGCCGATCTCGGTCTTGCCGGTGAGCACCTCGGCCAGGCCCGGACGGGCGCCCATCCCGAAGAGCTGCGCCAGCCCGCCGCGCCGCAGGTCGCAGTCGACCAGCGCCACGCGAGCGTCGCGCGCCCGCGCTGCGGTCAGCGCCAGGTTCGCCGCGGTGACGGACACGCCCTCGCCGCGCACCGAGCTGGTCGCGGCGATGACCGCGCCGCCCTGGATCGCCTCTCCGCGGAGCGCCCGCATGTGCCGCAGCCGGTGGAGGAGGATGCGGTACTGCTCGGCCGCCGCCCCCATCGGCTGGGTGATCGCCACCAGCCGCTCATCGATCGCCTGGCCGGCCTCGCCTGCGCCGCCCTCGATGCGCTCGAGGAACGGACCCCTCGCCGCCACTTCCTTGGGAATGCTCGACATGATCCGTCTCCTCTCCTCAGCCTTCGTTTTCGCTGTGAACTGCCAAGAGCCGCGGCCTCGAATGCACGACCGCCAGCTGCGGCACGCAAGCCAGGACCGGCAGCGTCAGCGCCATGCTCACTTCGCCCTCGCTGCGCAGCGAGCGGTCGGACAGCTCCTGGCCCAGCGCCACTGCGATGCCGAGCGCGACCGCCGCCAGGAACGCGAGCAAGAGCGCCTGCGGCCGGTTCGGGCTGGCGGCGATGGTGGGCGGCTGCGCGCTCTCCAGCACGCGGAATTCCGCCGGCCCCGACTTCGTCTCCAGCTCGGCCGTGATCTCCGCCTCCGCCTTCTTGGAGATGAGCGAGGCCACCTTGACCTTGACCAGGTCGACGTCCTTCTCCAGGTCGTCGATCTGCGCCCGGGTCAGGGGCGTGGCGGCGACCAGCTTGTCGATCTGGGCGATGCGCTGCTCCAGCGCTCCGACCCGCTTCGTGCTCCGCTCGATGGCCGCGGTCATGCGCCGCTGCTCGAGGTCGTTCTGCGCCGCGCGGGCGCGGGCAGCCTGCAGCCGGGCGGAAGTGAATTCGGTCTCGCGCTTGAGCGCCTGCACGTCGGGATGATCGGCGGTCAGCCCCGAAATCGCGGCGCCCAGCTTGGCGCGCATCGTGTCGTACTGCTCCTCGAGGCGCCCCACCTCGGTGTCCTTGCCGAAGGGCTGGGTGCCGAGCAGGTCGATGCGGTGCTGCGCCTCCTTGGCGAAGCCCTCCTCCTGCTCGATCTGCTTGCTGATGGCTTCGCGCTCGTGCATCCGCGCCTCGACGAGCTCGGGCAAGGTGTCGGCGTGCTCCTGCTTGTAGGCGGCCACCTTGGCCTGGGCGCGCGACAGCTCGCCGCGCATCTCGGCCAGCTTCTGCGAGATGATCTCGCGGGTCCGCGTCACCTGTCCGGCGCGCACCTGGAGGTTGCCCTCGATCATCAGCTCGGCCAGCCGGTTGGCGGTCTTGGCCGCGTCCTCGGCGCTCTTGCTGCGCACGATGATGGCGAAGACGTTCTCGCCGTCGGCGTGCACTTCGGTGTCGTTGCGGAAGGCCTCGATGGCCCCGTCCATCCCGTACTTCTCCCGCTCCTTGGGATAGAGCTTGAGCTCTTCGATGGCGGTGGCCATCAGGCCGCGCGCGTAGACCTGCGCCCGCACCGATTTGACCTTCTCCTCCAGGCTGGTGGCGCCGATCATCGGCACCACCAGATCGGGATGGGGCGTGAAGGGCTCCACCATCACCAACGCTCTCGCCTTGTAGTCGTCGGGCAGGCGGGCGATGACCACCGCCGCCAGCGCCAGCACGCCAAAGGCGATCGCCGCCGTCACCTTCCAACGCCGCCGGATTGCGGCGAAGAGCTCGTCCATCGTGTAGGTCCGATCCATCGTCCCTCCCCTGAGACTCATCCGAGGCTCACTCGAAACGCGCCCTCTCCCACGCCAGGCGGAGCTGCACCACGTTGCGGTCCACCTGGTGCTCGATCGTCACGTCGTTGAGCCGCGCATCGCGCAGCCCGGCAATGCCGATCTTCAATTCTCTGGTCAGCGACCAGTCGACGGCCACCTCGCCGGTGTAGCCGATGGAGCCGACCGACTGCGTGTAGACGCCGGCGTTGCGGTAGATGCCGGCGCGCAGATGGCCGCTCAGATGGCCGACCTCGTACATCCAGCCGAGCTCGGCGATGTCGCCCACCAGCGGCCCGGCCGTGGTGGGGCCGATCATCAGGTCGTGGATCAGCGTCAGATGCAGCGCGGTCGAGGGCGTCACGGTCTCGATCTCGAAGCGGCCCACCGGCATCACCCGGTCGCCGCGCGAGCTGGTCAAGAGCAGCGGGCCGCCGCGCACGCTGAGGTCGGCGTAAGGCGTGAGCTTGTAGACGTAGCCGCCCAGCGCGGCGTGGGTCTCGTCGAGCAGGCCGCCCGGCGCGCCTTTGGGCGCGAGCGCGTTGGGATTGGCGCCGACGCCGAAGAAGAGCTGCTCGCGTCCGGTCAGCTCCCAGGTCGAGCGCAGCGAGGAGGCGTAGACGTAACGCGCGTAGGGCGCGAGCAGGTAGCCGTTGCCGGGATCGCCGGACTGGAAGGCCAGGCCTTGCGCTTCGCTGCCCAGGTCGAGCCGCGACCGGGGGCTGAGCGCGTGCTCCCACTCGAGCCCCACCTTGGCGACGAAGATCTGGCTCTGCCCGGGCCGCAAGAGAAGGCCGAGCCCGGCGATGGCGAAGGGATCCTGCGCGTAGGTGGTGCGGGCCATGAAGCGCATCGTGTCGCGCGGCGAGAAGCGGCCGCGCGTGCTCAGCGCGCAGGACTCGTTGCTGGAGAAGGCGGTGCTGGAAAGTCCGAACCGCTCCGGATGCGCCAGCCGCGCGATGCCGGCCTGGCAATCGAGATCGAGGCGCAGGTCGTGCTCGCCGAAGAGATCCAGCTTGAGGCCCGGGATCGCCTGGCCGTAGCTGTCCATCGCCCGCCCATCGAGCATGACGTTGTCGTCGTAGCCCGCCATCAAGGAGAGCCGTGGACGGAGGGTCACGTAGACCTTGGCACTCGCCGCCTGGGCGGCGAGGAGCACGGCGAGCGCCGCGAAGAGCTGGCTCCTGGTCGCCATCGGCACGGTCCTAAGGCACCACCACGGTGTCGCCGGGCTGCAGCGAGACGCGGCTGCGCCCGTTGACGAGATCGTCGTAATCGACCTCGATGCGCCTGCCGTCGGCGTGCAGCACGGAGATGCCGCCGCGGTCGGCGAACTCGACCAGGCCGCCGGCCAGCGCCAGCGCCTGGAGGACGTTCATGCTGTTGCGCAGCGGGAAGGACCCCGGATGGCCCACCATGCCGGTGACGTAGACGCGCGCGCCGTTGACGTCGTGGACGATGACGGTGACGTGCGGGTCGCGCACGAAGCTCGCCAGCGCCTTCTGGACGTTCTGCTCCAGCTCCTGCGGCTTGAGCCCCTCGGCCTGCATCTCGCCGATCAGCGGCATGGTCACCTTGCCGTCCGGACGGATGGGCATGGTGCGCGAGAGCTCCGCCTCCTTCCAGACGGAGACCTCGATGACGTCTTCCCTGCTCAGCCGGAACTCGGAGATCTGCTGGACGTCGTCCTGCACCTGAGCGTGATGGCAACCCGCGACCAGCGCGGCAGCCGCCATCCACAATCCGACATTCCTCGCCATGCTCCCTCCCCTTCCCGCATCGGGACAAACCGGACCGCCGGCTCCTTGAGCACGCGGCGTGCCAGCGGATCCACCCGCCTCTGTGGTTGCCTCCTCTTCGCTTGCAGGCGGTGAACCAGACTTGCGGGCAGGCGCACCTGCGCTCGCGGCGCTGTGCCGGACCACGCCGTTTCCGCGGAGAGGAACTCCGCTTCCCACCGTCGTGCAGCGAACTCCTCTGAAAGGGTTTGGCTTGTTTTTCGCTACCGGTCGGAGCGGGCCGCGGGAGTGGGCGCGGCGTGGAGAGTCGGGGGAAGATGTTCCGGACCATCGCAGCGGCAGCCATCGTTTTCGCCTTCACGGCGTTTGCTCTGAACCACACGGCGGTGGGGGGACCCCTCGAGGAGCCGATCCTGCTGCTCCTGATGGGGACGCTCTTCCTGGTGGTCGGGAAGATCTTCTCGACCGACGGCCGCAAAGAGCTGGTCGAACGCGAAGCCTGAAAGGAACTGCCGAGCTCGATGTCGAGCTCGTGCTGGTGCTCCTTTTCGTGCTCGATGTCGAGCTCGTGCTCGTGCTCCTTTTGGTGGCCGAAGTCGAGCTCGTCCACGTTCTGGTTCGGGTACTGGTTCTGAGCCCCGCGCGCGAACAAGCCCCGAGCACCGAACGGGAACGACACCGAGAACCAAAACGAGCAGGAGCACGAGCACGCTATCAGCGCTTATGCGGTGCTCGAGCCGTCAGCGACGATCCCGATGGGACCCGGCAGATTTTCCGGCATGCCCGCCGTGATGCGCGGGTCGGTCAGGCCGCAGTCCTTGATCTTGTAGAGCAGCGCCTTGTAGCTGATCTGCAGCCGCCCCGCCGCCTTGCGCTTGTTCCAGTTGGTGCGCGCAAGCATGGCGCTGATCGCTTCCCGCTCGGCCCGCATCGCCGCCTGCCGGGCGATGTCTTTGAGCGACACCGTCTCGGCCATCGGCACCACCGGCGCGACGACCGGCTGCGGCGGCGCGGGGTGCTGCTGCAGGCCCTGGTTGGCCGGAGGCAGCGTGCCTCCCGCCGAGCCGGTGGCCAGCGGCGTCTGCATCGCCGGCCGGCGCGCGATGGCCGCGGCGAGCTCGTCGAGCACGTACTTCTCGTCGCGCAGCACCACCAGGCGCCGCACTAGATTTTCCAGCTCGCGCACGTTGCCCGGATAATCGTAGTCGAGCAGCCGGCGGATCACTTCATCGGAGAACTGCAGCGCGCCCTGCCGGTACTTGCTGCCGTACTTGCGCCGGAAATGCTCGATCAATCCAGGGATGTCTTCCTTCCTATCGCGCAGAGGGGGAACCAGTACGCTGACGACATTGAGCCGATAGTAGAGATCCTCGCGGAAATTGCCGCGCGCGATCTCGTCCTCCAGCACGCGGTTGGTGGCGACCACGACGCGCGCGTCGGCGCGCAGCGGCCGCTTGCCGCCCACGCGGTAGTACTCCTCGTCCTGCAAGACCTGCAGGAGCTTGGCCTGCAGGGCCGGGTGCATCTCGCCGATCTCGTCGAGGAAGATGGTCCCTTTGTCGGCCAGCTCGAACTTGCCCGGCTTCTCGCTGGTGGCGCCGGTGAACGCGCCACGCTCGTGCCCGAACAGCTCCGACTCGAGCAGCTCGCTGGGCAGCGCCGCGCAGTTGATCTTGACGAAGGGCTTGCCCCGCCGCTGCGAGCGCTCGTGCACCGTGCGTGCGATTCCTTCCTTCCCCACGCCGCTCTCGCCGCGGATGAGGACCGGCACGTCCGTCTCGGCGACGCGGTCGACCATCTCCCAGATGGAGAGCATGGCCGGGCTGGAAGCGATGAAGTCGACCGGCGGACCGCGCCGGCTCGAGTCGACGCGCACCGGCGATACTCCTTCGGCCGGCGCGCGCAGGACGGGCACGCTGGGTGGCGGCGGGCCGTCCTCGGACGGCGGCGGCCGCGAGCTCGCGCTGCAGCGCTCGATCGCCTCTTTCAATTCTCCAGGCTCGATCGGCTTGACGAGGTAGTCGCTGGCGCCCAGCCGCATCGCCTTGACCACCGCCTCCTTCTCGTCCATGGCGGAGAGCGCGATGACCGGCGCCGTGCCGCCTTCCGAGCGATAGGCGCGCAGCACCTCGAAGCCGTCCAGGCCCGGCATGCGCAGGTCGAGCAGCACCGCCTGGGGCTGGGCGGCGGCGCCCGCGAGCCATTCCAGACCTGCCTTGCCGTCCGGAGCAGCGAAGGCGTGAAATCCGATCCGCCCGAGAAGCTCGACGAGGATCTCTCTTGCCGCCTCATCGTCATCAATGACGAGAACCTGATTCGGTCTCTGCTGCATTTCACTCCCCGTTTCCAAAATCGACCGGCCGCTGGTGAACAGTAGCCGGTCAAGTTTTCCGAAACCGGGCCCACAGAGAGGCGCCCGGCGGCCAGCTGAGCAAGCGCTGTGCCATGATTGGGGAATGCGCGGCGCAACGGGTGTACTGCCGTTCACACCGGCGCGCGTCGCCAGAACTCCCGCAGCGCGGAATGGACTGCGCGCTGCGCTTCGATGTTCACCGCGTGGCCGACGTCGGGGATGACCATCAGCTGCGCGCCGGGGATGAGACTGGCCAGCTCCTCGCCGTTGGAAAGCGGCGAGAGCTGATCGAGCGCGCCGTGGATGACGAGCGCGGGAACGCGCAGCTGTCCGAGCCGATCGCGGGTGTCGTGCGAGAGGGCGGCGTCGACCTGGCCGATGAATCCTTCGGGCGGCTGCAGCGGCTGGGAGGCGGCGAAGCGCAGCGCGGCGCGGACGTTCGCCTCCTTGCGCCAGAACAGGTCTGTGAAAAGCCAGGCGTAGGCCTGCCGCTCCCAGGCGGCGCGCAGCTCGGGGCCCTGCGTCGCCAGGGGATAGAGCGCGCGCCAGGCGAGCAAGAGCGCGCGGGTGCGCGGCGCCTGGAAAGCGAAGGTGGAGAGCAGCGCCAGCGATCGGATGCGCTCGGGATGCTGCAGCGCCAGCTCCTGTCCCGCCGCGCCGCCGAGCGAGAGGCCGACCAGGTGCGCGCGCTGCACCGAGCAGGCGTCGAGCACGGCGAGCGCATCGAGCGCGAGCTGCCGCGTCGTGTACGGCCCGCGCGGCGCATCGCTTGCTCCCACGCCGCGCGCGTCGGGCGCGATGCTCCGGTGCGACTGCGCGAAGTGCGCCAGCTGCACCGACCAGGCGGCGGCAGGCGCATTGAGGCCCTGCAGCCAGAGGACGTCCTCGCCTTTGCCCTGCTCGACGACGTGCAGCCGCGTCCCATCGGCCGTGACGACTTGCATGGCAACTACATGAACTGCCCGCCGTTGATGTTCAGCTGCGCGCCGGTGATCCAGTCACCCTCGGTGCAGAGGAACCGAACCAGCCGCGCCACCTCGTCGGCATCGCCGAAGCGGCCGAGCGGGATGCGGCTCTTCACCGCCTCCTTCGCCGCCGCCGGCATGTTCGAGATCATGTCGGTGTCGACGAAGCCGGGGCAGATGGCGTTGACGGTGATGCCGTACCTGGCCAGCTCCTGCGCCACGCTCTTGGTGAAGGCGATGACCCCGGCCTTGGCCGCAGCGTAGTTGGCCTGCCCGAAGGCGCCGGTCTGTCCGATGATGGAGGCGATGTTGATGATCCGGCCCCAGCCGCGGGCGATCATCGGCTCCAGCACGGCCTTGGTGCAGTGGAAGACGGAGTTGAGGTTGGTGTGGACGACCTCGTCCCACTCGGCGGCGGACATCTTGCGGATGCTGCGGTCGCGGTTGATGCCGGCGTTGTTGACGAGGATCTCGACCTTCCCCAGCTGCCGCGCCACCTGCTCGAGCAGCCGGTGGCATTCCTCCGGCCTCGAGCAGTCGGCCTGGAAGACGGCGACCTTGTTTCCCGCCCGCTCGAAATCCTTGGCGACCTCGTCGGCCGAGTCGCGCCCGCGGCAGTAGTGCACGGCCATGACCGCGCCTTCCGCCGCCAGCGCCTTGGCGATGGCCCTGCCGATCCCGCGCGACGATCCGGTCACCACGGCGACCTTCCCCGCCAGCCGCTTCGACTTCTCTTTCTCCGGCGAGGGCGCCGAGATCATCCGCTCCCCTTCGTGGGACAGTTCGCTTTCGTGCCCCATGCTACACCTCCGCCGGTGAACAGTGCGAACGAGCGCGAGGGCGTGCAACCGAGCGCTTACGGATGGGTCGCGCTGGTGCTCGCCGGGCTCGCGCTGCAGGCGTGGTTCTCGAAGAACGGCGCGGACCTGGCGGTGTTCGAGCTGGCCGGTCGCCGCGCGCTGTCGGGACAGGAGCTCTACCGGCTCGACGAGGCGATGCCCTTCAAGTACAGCCCGGCGGCGGCGTTTCTCCTCTCGCCCTTCGCACTCTTGCCGCATCGGGCGGCGCACTTCGTCTGGAACGCGCTCTCGGTACTGGCGCTCTTGCGGCTGCTGCGCTGGAGCTGCCGGCGCGCCTCGCTCGGGCAGTCGCTGGTGGTCCTGGCCCTGCACGCGCCCTTCCTCCACCGCCTCTTTGCGCTGGGACAGATCGATGCGCTTCTCCTCTGGCTGATGGTCGAGTCGGAGTCGCGCGCGGAAGGATTCATCTCCGGCCTTCTCTGGGCTTTGGCCTGTCTCTTCAAGCCTCCCTTCTTGATCTTTCTTTTGCTCGCTCTCGCATTTCGCCAATGGCGGCGCATCGCCGGACTCGCCTTTGGGCTCGCGCTGGGGCTGGCCATCGACTGGCGCGAGCTGCCGAGGTGGCGCGAGCTGCTCGAGGTCACGACGCGGCCGATGCTCTGCGGCGACCCCGAAAACCAGGGGCTGGTGGGAATCGCCTGCCACTATCTGGGCGGCGCCATCTTCGCCATTCCCCTCGCCGCCGCGCTCCTCGCGCTCTTCGCCTTCGCCTCCGCCAAGGGTGGTCCGAAGCTCGCCGCCGCTTCGGCGTTCTTTCTCTCCGCCTTCCTCTCGCCGCTCTGCTGGCAGACGAATCTGCTCAGCCTCATCCCCCTGGCGTATCTGCTCGTCGAGGCCATCTGGCGGACGCGATCGACCGCTCTCGGCGCCGCGCTCACCGCTGCCGTCGCCGTCAATGCGCTCGGCTACGACTTGCTCGGACGCGATCGCTTCTTCGCCGTGCTCGAGCATCGTCATTACGGCCTGACCGCGCTCTTCGTCGCGCTCTGCGGCGCGGCGGCAACTGCCCTGGCGCGGCCGGTTGACCATCCCCTGCTTCAATGAGATTTTTCGCGCCTTCATGGAGCCGGAGATCCCTTTCAACAAGCCGGCCCGCCTGGGCACCGAGCTGGAGCGCCTGCGGATCGCGCTCGAGGGGCAGACCTCGGGCGGCGGCCCCTTCGGCAAGCGCTGCGAAGAGAAGCTGCGCGAGCTGCTCGGCTGTCCGGCGCTGCTCGTCACTTCGGCCACGCACGCGCTGGAGATGTGCGCGCTCTTGCTCGAGGTCGGGCCGGGCGACGAGGTCATCCTTCCCTCCTTCACCTTCGTCTCCTGCGCCAACGCCTTTCTTCTCCGCGGCGCGAAGATCCTCTTCGCCGACTGCGACCTCTCGGGAAACATCGACCCTGCCGAGGTGGCGCGGCTCCTGACGCCCCGCACGCGCGCGGTG
This sequence comes from Deltaproteobacteria bacterium, assembly GCA_005879315.1. GTDB lineage: Bacteria > Myxococcota > Myxococcia > Myxococcales > 40CM-4-68-19 > 40CM-4-68-19. The sequence continues at coordinate 30,275 of VBLC01000072.1, forward strand.
ATGCCGATGCATTACGCCGGCTACTGTTGCGATCTCAAAGCGCTGCGCGACGCCGCCGGGAAGGTCCCCATCGTCGAGGACGCCGCGCAGGCCATCTGCGCTTCCTTCGAGGGGCAGCCGCTGGGCACCTTCGGGTCCTGCGCCGCGATCAGCTTTCACGAGACCAAGAACATCTCCTGCGGCGAAGGCGGAGCGCTGGTGCTGCGCGACGCTGCGCTGGTCGAGCGCGCCGAGATCCTCCGCGACAAAGGCACCAATCGCCGCCGGTTCCTCGAAGGGCTCGTCGACAAGTACACCTGGGTCGACCTGGGCTCGAGCTACGCGCTCTCCGACCTCAACGCCGCCTGGCTTTCGCTGCAGCTGGAAGAATCGGCGCGCATCCAGGCGCGCCGCCTCCAGCTCCTGGAGCGCTACTTCGCCGAGCTCTCGGAGCCCTTCGAGCACGCCGGCGCGAGCATCGTGCGCGGCCGGCCGGGCTGCAGCGGAAACGGGCACCTCTTCGCCGCCGTCTTCCGCGCGCCCGAAGAGCGGACGCGCTTCATCGCTCACATGCGCGCGCAGGGGATCGCCACGCCCTTCCACTACGTCGCGCTCCACACCAGCACGATGGGCCGCAAGATCCACCGAGGCAGGCCGCTCCCGCTCTCGGAGCGGCTCTCCCTTTGCCTGGTCCGCCTGCCGCTCTATTTCAATCTCACCGACGCCGAGCAGGAGCGCGTCATCTCCGTCGCGCGCCAGTTCCTGCGCGCATGCTGACCCGCCTCGCGCTGGTCAGCTTCGGCGAGCGCGACGAGTGGTACGCGCAGGCGCATCTCGCCATCCTCACCGCGCTCGCCAACTTGCCGGCGCCGCACGAAGTCGTCGTCACCACCGATCGGCCCGACTGCTACCGCTGGCTGAGCGGGCGGATCCTCCTGCGCAAGCTGACTCCGGAAGATCTGGTCGAGTGGAGCGGGCCGCAGCGGTTCGTCTGGCGCATCGTGCTCAAGGCCCTGGTCGAGGCGGCGCTGCGGGAGCCTCAAGCCCACTTCATCTATCTCGATACCGACACGCTGGTGCGCAAGCCGCTCGACTCCCTGGTCGCGGCGCTCGAGGCGGGCGACGTCTTCCTCCACACGCTCGAGTCGCCGCTGCACGCGCGCCGCGCCGACAGCCACCGCAACCTCTGGGAGCAGACCCGCGGCCGCTTTTCCGTCGACGACAAGACCGAGCTGTGGAACTCGGGCGTCGTCGCGCTGGGAGCGCAGAATCTGCAGCTCCTGCCCAAGGCGCTGCGGCTCTGCGACGAGATGACCGCCGCGGGGGTGGAGAGCTGGCTGATCGAGCAGCTGGCGCAGAGCATCGTCTATCAATCCACCGGGCGCCTGCGCGCCGCCAAGCCTTTCATCGATCACTACTGGGGCAACAAGGCCGGCTACAACGAGAGCGTGCGCAAGCGGCTGGCCACCGTCCTGATGCGCGGGATGAGCGTCGAGCAGGCGGTCGAGTACGTGCGCGAGCATCCCATTCCCCAGCGGCCGCTGCGGGTGAAGCCGCGCTGGTGGCACCGCTACTTCAAGAGGCTCGCGGGGGCCGAGCATTAGCCCAAGGCGTGACCTGCTCCAGCGCCGCCGCGGTGGCGCAGAGCAGCTCCTCCGACCAGGGCGGGCCGAGCAGCTGCATGGCGGTGGGCAGGCCATGCGCCAGCGGACCGGGCAGCGCGATCGAGGGCAGGCCGAGCAGGTTTCCCGCCGAGCCGAAGGGATCGTCGCCTGCCAGCAGGGTCTCGAGATCGGCCTCGAGCGGCGTCGCCACCGCCGCGAGAAACCCCAGGGCCGGAGTGCAGACGGCATCGAATTTCTCGAAGAGCCGCGCGTACGCTTCGCGCAGCTTGCCGCGCACGCGCTGCGACTTGAGATGGTCGGCCGCGGTGATGGCGCGGTCTGCCTGCGCCGCGGCGACCGCGTCGGTGCTCTGCAGCTCGGCGAGCTGGCCGGATTCGATCAGATCTTCGAAGGCGCCCGCCTCCTCGACGTTGACGGTGAGCAGCGCCACACCGTCGCTGGGCAGCTCGGGCGCCGGCACGTCGATCTTCTCCAGCTGCGCGATCCTTCCCAGCTCGCGGACGAGGGCCTGATGCGCAGCGAAGATTTCGCCGTCCTGTTTCTCCAGCAGCTGCGGAATGCAGACGCCGATGCGCGGCTTGCGGTTGAGCGGCCGGCCCGCCTTGAGCGGCGGCTGGCCCTCCACCGTGTGCGGATCGCGCGGGTCGTGGCCGGCCAGCGCCGCGAGGACGATGAGCGCGTCCTCGGCGCGGGTGCAGAGCGGGCCGATCTTGTCCATCGACCAGGCGAGCGCCATCGCTCCCCGCCGCGTGACGCTGCCGAAGGTGGGCCGCAGCCCGACGACGCCGCAGAAGGCGGAGGGCGTGAGGATGCTCCCCCAGGTCTCCGAACCGAGCGCGAAGGGGACACAGCGGGCCGCCACCGCCGAGCCCGAGCCGCTCGAGCTGCCGCCCGACCACCGAGAAGGATCCCAGGGATTCTTGCCCGGACCCTGCAGCGAAGCCGCGGCGCGGTAATAGCCAAACGCGCCGGCGAGCTGCACCATCGAGAGCTTCGCCACCAGCACCGCGCCCGCCGCGGAGAGCTTCTCGATCGCGCCGGCGTCCTCGTCGATCACGCGGCTCCGATAGAAAGGAGCGCCCCAGGTCGTCGGCGCCCCGCGCGCGGCGAGCAGATCCTTTGCGCCGTACGGCACTCCGTGGAGCGGGCCTCTCCATCTGCCAGCGGCGATCTCCTCATCGGCGCGCGCCGCCTCCCGCCGCGCCCGCTCGGGCATCAGCGAGGCGACGGCGTTGAGCGGCCGGCCGCGCTCTTCCAGCCTGCGCAGCGCCTCCTCCGCGAGCGCGATCGCGCTCACCTGCCGCGTGCGCAACAGTTGGCCGAGCCGCACGAGCGGCAATTCCAGCGCAGCGGCCGCGTTCACCTGCGCCTCCTCGGCAGGGGCGGCCGGGGCAGTCCGTCGGGCGCGTCCGCGTTGCTCAGGCGCATCTTGCCCAGCTGGTCGAGGATCTCCCGCTTCTGCTTGGTGAGCTTCTGCAGCGAAGGCCAGGGCGCGCCGCCGCCGTCGGGGAGGTCCACCGCCGCGACCAGCGCAGCAGCCTTGAACAGCTCGCGTCTCTTCATCGCATCAGCTCCTTCGCGCGCGCGAGCACGCGGTCGATCATCTGCGGGGTGAGCTTGCCGGTGTTCGTGTTCTGCTGGCTGACGTGATAGCTGCCGAGCAGCGCGGGCCCTTGGGGAAAGCGCGCCTCGGCGCCGTGGCCGAAGAGAGGGCGCGGCCTCGGCACCTCAAATCCGCGCCGCGAAAGATGGGCCAGCGCCGCGCCCCAGCCGATGCTGCCGAGCGCGAGCACGACGCGCAGCGAAGGTAGGAGCGCGACCTCGCGGTCGAGCCAGGCGCTGCAGCGCAGAAGCTCTTCGGGCAACGGCTTGTTGGCGGGTGGAGCGCAGCGGCAAGGCGCAGTGATGTAAGCGCCGCGCAGCTCGAGCCCGTCGCCACGGCGCTCGCTGGTCGGCTGATTTGCCAAGCCGGCCCGGTGCAGGGCGGCATAGAGAAAATTGCCGCTGTTGTCTCCCGTGAACATCCGTCCGGTGCGATTGCCGCCGTGCGCCGCCGGCGCCAGGCCCATGATGAGGAGGCGCGCCTCGGGATCGCCGAAGCCGGGCAGCGGCCGCGCCCAGTAATCCCAGGCGCGGAAGCGCTTCACTTTCGTGCGCGCCACCTCCTCGCGCCACGCCACCAGCCGCGGACAGGCGCGACACTCGATCATCTCGGAATGGAGCGCTTCCAGCCGGGTCAAGAGCCGCGGGTGCCGCCGCGTCCGCCGCCGCGCTGGCTGCCGCGGGGCATGTTCTGCGTGGGACCGCGCATGCCGAATCCCTTCGGCCCCTGCACGTCCTTGCCGTGCGGCGTGCCGCGGAATCCGCCGCCGCCGCCGAACTTCCCGCCGCCGCCGCGCTCCTGGGCTTCGTTGACCACCAGCGCCCTGCCGCCCATCTCCTTGCCGTTCAATTCCGCGATGGCGGCCTGCGCCTCTTCGTCGGTCTCGAGATCGACGAAGGCGAAGCCGCGCGACCGGCCGGACTCCTTGTCGGTGACGATCTTCACCGAGCGAGCCTTGCGCGCGCCGCCCTCGATGAAATCGCGGACCTGCGACTCGGTGGCGTCGAATGGAAGGTTGCCGACGAACAAGCGGTTGCCCATGAGAGGACCCTTTCCCCGAACCGGCGGGGACCTTACGACACTTCGCGGGCGCGCGCACCGACCGGGGCGCTGTGGCATCTTCCCGGAAACATGACGCCTGCAGTGCGCCTCCGCGGCGCGACCAAGCGCTACGGAAACCTGACCGCTCTCGACCGCGTCTCGCTCGACATCGAGCCGGGCGAGGTCTTCGCGCTGCTCGGGCCCAACGGTGCGGGCAAGACCACGCTCATCAGCCTGGTCGCCGGCACGGCGCTCGCCACCGAGGGGATCGTCGAGGTTTTGGGCCATGACGTGGTGCGCGACTATCGCTTCACCCGCCGCGCGGTGGGCCTGGTGCCGCAGGAGATCAACTTCGATCCCTTCTTCACCGTCGAGGAGACGCTCCAGTTCCAGGCGGGATACTTCGGCGTCCGGCTGCCCGAGGAGAGGCTGGTCGACATCCTCGGCAACCTCGGCCTCTTGGAGAAGCGCCGAGCCAACACGCGGTCGCTCTCGGGAGGAATGAAGCGCCGGCTGCTCATCGCCAAGGCGCTCGTGCATCGGCCGCCGGTGCTCTTTCTCGACGAGCCCACCGCCGGAGTGGACGTCGAGCTGCGGCGCGATCTGTGGAGCTACGTGAAGCGCCTCGCGGCCGAGGGAACGACGGTGGTGCTCACCACCCATTACCTCGAGGAAGCCGAGGAGCTGGCCGAGCGCATCGGCGTCATCCGCGACGGGCGCCTGCTGGTGGTGGAGCACAAGGATCAGCTCCTCGCGCACTACGGCAAGCGGACGGTGCGGCTCGCGCTCGAGCAACCGGTGCGCGAGGTGCCCATCCCCGGCGCGCAGCTCCTCGAGGGTGGCAAGACAGTGATCTTCACGCCGCGGGTGGGCGAGACGCTGTCCGGAACGCTGCAGGCGATGTCGGGGCTGCGCATCGCGGACGTGCAGACGCGCGAGCCGCGGCTCGAGACGGTGATCATCGAGCTGCTTCACAGTCCGGCGCTGCCCGAGCCGGTGCCCGGCAACGGCGCCACCGGACGCGAGCAAGTCTTCCGGCAGGCCAAGGAGCGCGTCCTCGAGCCCGAGGAGCGCACGCTTGGAATGCGCACGCTCTACCGCAAGGAAGTGAAGCGATTCCTCCGCGTGCCGGGGCAGACCATCCTCTCGCCGCTCGTCACTACCGCTCTCTACTTCGTCGTCTTCGGCTGGTCCCTGGGCGGGCGGCTGCGCGAGATCGACGGGATTCCCTATGTCCGCTTCCTCGTGCCCGGCCTGGTGATGCTGGGCTTGATCAACAACGCCTTCCTCAACACCTCCTCGTCGCTCTTCATCATGAAGCTGCAGGGGACGATGGTGGACCTGCTCATCACACCGCTCAGCTACGGCGAGATTCTCGCGGCGTTCATCGCCGCCGGCCTGACGCGAGCGCTCCTCGTCGGCACCCTCACCTGGGCCACCGCGACGCTCTTCGTCGGGCCGCTTTTGCCGCATCCCTTCCTCGCGCTCCTCGCGGCGGTGCTGGTCTCGATCGCTTTCGCGGCGCTGGGAGTGCTCGTCGCGCTCTGGGCCGAGAAGTTCGAGCAGGTGAACTTCATCCCCACTTTCGTGATCACGCCGCTCACCTTCCTCGGCGGAGTCTTCTACTCGGCGGCGATGCTGCCGCCGGCGTTCCAGGCGCTGCTGCACTTCAACCCCATCTATTACATGATCGAGTCGATGCGCTTCGCGCTGGTCGGCCGCAGCGACAGCTCGCCCTTGGCCGGCTTCGGCATCCTTCTCGTCCTGGCGGCGGCGATGGTGCTCTGGGCCCTCTTGCTCCTGCGCAAGGGCTACAAGATTCGTTCTTAACGGGGCAGCGCGCCGGCTACCCGGACCACAACGACGTGCGGCGGCACCTCTTCGCCGCTGCGCACGATCACTTCCGCCGATCCGCCCGAAGAAGGGCCGGAGACGAAAGCGGCGATGCCGTCCGCGCGCATCGTCGCGCTCTCGCCGAGATTTCGATAATCGAGATGGCGCAGCCGCTCGTGCAGCGGCGACCAGGCCGCGCCGGAGAAGTTGTACGGCGCGGAGGGCTCGTTGGAGATCAAGAGAGCCGTCGCCCACTCCGCCATGGCGCGCGGCAAGGGTCGGCCGAGCGCGTCTTCCAGGCCCTCGATGCCGCCCTGCCCCTGCGCGACCGCGCCGGGAAGCACATCGCCGAATCGATCGGTGAAGAAGCGCAGGAAGCTGTGGGCGCCTTGATAATTGCCGATGGGATCGCCTTCCCAGTGCGTCAAGCTGCGCCCGTCGTAGCCGCGCACCGATCCCGACGACCGCGTCAGGTACTGCGCGCCCTCGCCGCGCCCCTGTGCGCCGTTCCAGCCGAAGCCCGCCAGGTCCTCGGCGACTTTCGACAAGGCCTCGTTGATCCAGGTCTGCTCAGGGCCATCGCAGCGCTTCTCGACGCAGCGGTGGCCGAGGTTGATCAGGTGCTGCAGCTCGTGCGCCAGCGTCGCCGGATAAGAGGTTGCCGCCAGCTCCGCCGGGCTGAAGCCGTTGGCGGCGCCGTTCTGCACGTCGTTCAGGTAGATGATCTCGCCGTGGTTCGAGCCGCTGTCGGAACAATTCGCCGAGCCATCGCGCGAGCGCAGCAGATCGCCGTTGGCGAAGTAGCCGATCAGCCAGCCGCCGTTGAGATGCTGGCCGAGCTCGTGGGTGAAGAGGACCACGATCTTGCCGTTCTGGTCGACGTCGGTGGGCAGGCCGAAGGCCCGCGCGTCCGCCGGCCAGACGCGCTCCTCGAAGGCCGCCACGATAGGTTGGAAATAGCCGGGCTGATAGTGGGCGGCGTCTTCGTCGTCGACGAAGAAGTCGGCGTGGTCGCTCGACGCGACCCGCGTGGTTGCCTTGCGCACGTGGCGGGAGAAGTCCAGCGACTGCGCCACGCAGAACGATCGCTGCGCCGACTGCGGCGCAGCCTCGCTGGCTGCGGCCGGTCCGGCGGCCTGCTCCTGCGCGAGGTCGGAGATCGGCGGCGGCCGAGTGGACATCGAAAGCGCAGCCGAGCGCGGGGGCGCAGCGCCGGGCTGCGCGGTCCCGGTGAGGTCGACCGAAGCGGAAGCGGTATCCTTGCCGGCCCAGTTCACGAGGAGAACCCCGAGGTGCTCGCCCGCTGACAAGCTCGCGAAGGAGACATGAACCGAGCCGTTGCGGAAATCGGCCGGGCCGAAGATCTGCCAGGCGCTGCCGTCCCCGCCGGCCGCTCCGCCGGTGACGAAGCCGACGGCGCGCTCCGAGAGCGCCCCCCGCAGCGCATCGACCCACACTCCCGTCGCTCGCGACAAAGGAAGCCGCGCGCGCGGCTGGGAAACGAATTTCGCTTCGCCGACCGGAGCGCGCGAATCGAGGTCGGCCAGCTGCACCCGATATCCCGAGACGCCCGGCACCGGCTCCCACCAGACCTCGATCGCGTCTGCCGAAACCGAAGCGCGCACGTTCCGCGGCCGCTCCAGGCCGGAGCCGCACGCGATCGACGTGCAGAAAAGAAGCAGCGCGAATGTTCGCACGTCGACAGAACCCGCCGCGCATCGCGGTGCTTCCCATCGGAGGAACGACGGAGAGGCATTTTGTACAATTTGTACAATTTGGCCTTAGAGCGGCCCAAGTCCCCGGATTTCTAGCGCTTCGGGCATCTGCACCTACCCTGGTGCCACTTGCACACGTCTGCCCACTCTATTGCACGCACGTCTGCGTTCCCCTCATGCTGCGACCCTCAATTCTCGGGGGTCTCCGACATGTCCAAGACGCCGTGGATCACGACGCTGATCCTGCTGCTCGCCTGCGGTCAGATGCCCTCGACGAACGCAGCCGACGGAGTGCAGGAGTTGCGCTCGCCGGCCGTCGATGCGGCCGAGAACCACGACGTCTCGCCGCCGCTCTATCTGATGGAACCGGCGCCAGAGCAGAGCGGGCTGATCGAGCACGAGGTCAAGCCCATCCCCCGCCACTACAACCGCAACGTCTCCGGCGCCGATCCGGTCCGGCAGAGCGCGCCCATCGCACTGCTCGCCCCGGCGCCGATCACCAACTTCGACGGCGTGGGCAATGGCTTCACCGGCCCGCAGGGAACCTTCACCGTCAACGCCGCGCCGCCCGACACCAACGGCGACGTCGGGCCCAACCATTACGTCCAGATCGTCAATACCGATTTCGCCATCTTCAACAAATCGGGGACTGCGGTCTATGGGCCGGTCCCCGTCAACACTCTCTGGTCCGGGTTCGGCGGCCTCTGCCAGACCGACAACGACGGCGACCCCATCGTCCTCTACGATCCCATCGCCGACCGCTGGCTGATCTCGCAATTCGCCGTTACCAGTCCCAACCCGAACTACTATCAGTGCGTCGCCATCTCCCAGACGCCCGATCCCACCGGCGCCTATAACAGGTATTCATTTCCCTATACCGCGTTCCCCGACTATCCCAAGTTCGGCGTCTGGCCCGACGGCTACTACGTCACCTACAACATGTTCACCGGCGGCTCGACCTTCGCCGGCGCGAAGATCTGCGCGATGGACCGCACGCACATGCTCACGGGCGCGGCCGCCACGCAGCAGTGCTTCAACACCAGCACCAGCTACGGCGGCCTCTTGCCCAGCGATCTCGACGGCGCGAGCCAGCCGCCGGCCGGCTCGCCCAACTATGTCGTCGGCCTGGGCGCCACCGCCAACACGCTCGCCTTCTGGACCTTCCACGTCGACTGGACCACGCCGGCGAACAGCACCTTCACTGGCCCGGTCACGCTCAACAGCGCGAATTACGCGGAAGCGTGCAATGGCGGCACGTGCATTCCCCAGTCCGGCACCAACCAGCAGCTCGACTCGCTCGCCGACCGCCTCATGTTCCGGCTCGCCTATCGCAACCTCGGTGACCACGAAGCGCTGGTGGTCAACCACAGCATCACCGCCGGCAGCTCGACGGGCGTTCGCTGGTACGAGCTGCGACCCGACACGAACCACAACTTGAGCATCTTCCAGCAGGGCACCTACGCCCCTGACGCGCTCTACCGCTGGATGGGCTCGGCGGCCATGGACCAGGCCGGCAACATCGCCATCGGCTTCAGCGTCTCGAGCAGCTCGACCAAGCCCGCCATCCACTACACCGGCCGGCTCGCCGGCGATTCGCCGGGTCTGATGACCCAAGGCGAAGCGTCGCTGATCGACGGCGCGGGATCTCAGCTCACCAACTTGAGCCGCTGGGGCGACTACTCGATGCTCGCGGTCGACCCGAGCGACGACTGCACCTTCTGGGTGACCAGCGAGTACATCCCCAGCAACGGCACCTTCAACTGGAAGACGCGCATCGGCTCCTTCAAGCTCCCCGGCTGCCCGGCCACGCCGCCGCCCACCAACGACTTCTCCATCTCGGCGAACCCGAGCGCGCTCTCGATCCAGCAGGGCCAGTCGGGCAACTCCACCATCTCGACCGCGGTCACTCGCGGCTCAGCGGAGACGGTCACCTTCTCCGCGAGCGGCCAGCCCGCGGGCGTGACCGTCTCGTTCAGCCCCGGGTCGGTGACGGCGGGCGGCAGCTCGACGATGACGGTCACGGTCGCCGCGGGTGCGGCCACGGGTAGCTCCTCGATCACCGTCACCGGCACGGCTACTTCGGCCACGCACGCGACCAGCGTCTCCCTCACCGTCTCGCCTCCTCCGGGGAGCAACCCCATCGTCAATGGCGGCTTCGAGGCCGGGAACCTGAGCGGCTGGACCTCGACCGGATCCACCAGCGTGGTCGGCACCTCCCACTCGGGCAGCTGGGCCGCCCAGGTCGGCAGCACCAACCCCGGTACCGACAGCTCAATCGCCCAGACCTTCGTGGCCACGAGCGGCGGCGGCACGCTCTCGTTCTGGTACCAGATCCACTGCCCCGACACGATCACGTACGACTGGGCGAGCGCCACGCTGACCGACAACACCGCGGGCACCAGCACGACCATGCTCGCCAATACCTGCAGCAACGACGGGACCTGGCACCAGGCGACGACCAGCATCGCCGCTTCGGCGGGCGGCCACAGCTTTACGCTCAAGCTGGCGAATCACGATGACAACTACCCGGGCGACCCGACCTACACCTGGTACGACGACGTCGTCTACACCTCCAATGCGCCGCCGGCGCCGGACTTCACCATCGCCGCGACACCTTCCTCGCAGACCGTCGTGCAAGGAAACGGAACGAGTTACACGGCCACGGTGACCGCGCAGAACGGCTTCACCGGGACGGTGAACTTCAGTGTGACCGGTCTGCCAACGGGCGCGGGCGGGACCTTCACTCCGGCTTCCGTCAACGGCTCCGGCACGAGCACGCTCTCCGTCACCACAGCGACGACCACGCCGACGGGCAGCTATCCGCTCACCATCACCGGCACGAGCGGCAGCATCACCCATACCGCCGGCGTCACGCTGGTGGTGCAGGCGCCGTCCGACTTCTCCATCTCCGCCTCGCCAGCTTCGCAGAGCGTGAACCAGGGCTCGTCGACGACCTATACCGTGAGCACCGCGGTGACGAGCGGAGCGGCGCAGAGCGTGAGCTTGTCGGCAAGCGGATTGCCAGCGGGAGCGAGCGCGAGCTTCAACCCCGCGAGCGTCACGGCCGGAAACAGCTCGACTCTGACCGTCAGCACCAGCTCCAGCACGCCGGTCGGCGGTCCGACGACCCTCACCATCACCGGCTCGGGGTCGACCACGCATGCGACCACCGTGCAGCTCACCGTCACGGCGCCGCCCGCCAACCCGATCGTCAACGGCGGCTTCGAGACCGGCAACTTCAGCGGCTGGACGACCGCCGGCGCGACGTCCATCAGCACGACGGCCCATTCGGGGACGTACTCGGCGCTGGTGGGCAGCGCAAATCCCTTCAACGGCGACAGCTCCATCCGCCAGACGTTCACCGCGCCGGCAGGGACCGGGCACACGCTCACCTTCTGGTACCGCGTGGTCTGCACCGATTCCGTGACGTACGACTGGGCGACCGCGACGCTCAAGGACAACACGACCAACACCACCACCACCGTGCTTGCCAGGACCTGCACCAACAACGGCACCTGGGTGCAGAAGAGCGCGAGCTTGACGGGCGGCCACAGCTACACGTTGACGCTCATCGATCACGACGATAACTGGGCCAGCCCGCCAGACCCGACCTACACGCTCTACGACGACGTGACCGTGCAATGACGGGCAGGTGATCGTCGGATCAGACAGCGCGCTCGCTAGTTCGTGGTGAGCGCTTCCGTCTCTTTGGCGATGGCGCCCTTCCAGGTCTCCGCGTCGCGGTTGGAGGCCACCGCCTTCTCCGCCTTCGCCTGCTTCTGCCGCTGCACCAGATCGGCGTGCGTCGAGAAATACCCGAGCGACTTGCCGATGAGCTGGCGCAAGTCGGTGAACTCGTGGTCGACCATGAACTTCTCCAGATCGGCCTTCAGCTCGCTGACGATCTCGTAGCCGCGCAGCATCGCGCCCGTGCAGACTTGCACGGTGTGCGCGCCGAGGAGGAAGAACTGCGCCGCGTCGGCGCCCGTCTCGATGCCGCCCATTCCCGAGATGGGCACGCCGGGGAGCGCGCGGGCGATCTCCATGATCTGCCGCAGCGCGATCGGCCGCACCGCCTGGCCGGAATAGCCGCCCGGCACGGTGTATCCCTCGACCGTGGGCAGCGGCCGCAGCGTCCGCAGATCGATCCCGATCACCGAGAGGATGGTGTTGATGGCGCTGATTCCATCGCATCCGGCCTTGATGGCCGCAGCTGCCGGCTCGACGATGTGGCTGACGTTCGGGGTCATCTTCGCCCAGACCGGAATCCGCGCGACCTCCTTGACCCAGCCGCACACCTCCGCCACCAGGTCGGGATTCTCGCCCATCGCCATGCCCATCTTGCGCTCGGGCAGGCCGTGCGGACACGACAGATTCAGCTCGAATCCGTCGACACCGGTCTCTTGCACGCGGCGGACGATCTCGTGCCACGCCTCGCGCCGATACTCCTCCATGACCGAGGCGATCAGCACCTTCTTCGGGTAGTGCTTCTTCAGCTGGCGCAATTCGTCGAGCCACGTCTCGAAGGGCCGGTCGCTGATCAGCTCGATGTTCTCGAAGCCGATCACTTCGCCCGACTCGCGCCCGCGCAGCTTGCCGTAGCGGGGCGCGGTGTTGATCACCTTCGCCGCTTCCAGCGAGATGGTCTTGATGACCACGCCGCCCCAGCCCAGATCGTAGCTCTTGGCGATGACCTTCCCGTTGGTGCCGGGCGGCCCCGAGGCGAGCAGGAAGGGGTTGTCGAACTCGATGCGGCCGTTGATCTGGATGGCGAGCGATGGTCGAGCCATGGCCGTTTTCCTCCAGTAGAAGCGGCCATTCTACCCCTTCAGCGGGCTCCTGCGATGATGCGGGCGAAGTCCTCTGCCTTGAGCGACGCGCCGCCCACCAGCGCGCCGTCGATGTCGGGCTGGGCCAGGAGCTCGGCGGCGTTCTCGGGCTTGACCGAGCCGCCGTACTGGATCCGCACGGCTTCGGCTGCCGGCGCGCCGGCCAGCTCGCGCACGAGCCCGCGGATCTGCCCGTGCACCTCCTGGGCCTGGGCGGTGGTCGCGGTCTTGCCCGTGCCGATGGCCCAGACGGGCTCGTAGGCGAGAGTGCAGCGGCCGACCTGCTCGGCGGAGATGCCGGCCAGCGCTTGGCGCACCTGGCGCGAGACCACTTCCCAGGTCCGGTTGGCCTCGCGCTCCTGCAAGGTC
>VBLC01000002.1 GCA_005879315.1 Deltaproteobacteria bacterium
CGGGCCGCCGATGAACTCGGCCAGCGTGAACTCCCAACCCATCAGGACGGCGAGGACGATGCCCAGCTCCGCGACGAGATTGGTCGAGGCCAGTTCGAAGGCCATCGCCGCAATGAAGTCGGCCCCCTTGCGCACGAGGGACCGCGCCAGCGCGACCGCCGCATACGAACACGAGGACGAGGCTGCGCCCAATGCTGTGGCGACTGCCAGCGCCTTCGGCGATGCGTCCGGAAGCAACTTGCTCATCGCGCGTTTCGAGACAACGGCCTGCACCATGGCAGAAAGCGTGAATCCGAGAACGAGCGGCCAGAGGATTTCCCACGCCATCGCGGCGGCCATGTAGAGGGCCTCGCCGACCTGACTCCAGAAACCGATCATCGTGGACCTCGTCGCCGCGTCAGCTTCCACACTCCAAAACAAAGCGCGCCACACTGCGCGGGATCACGTCATTGGACGACCAGCACGCCGCTGATCATCCCCATGCCGCAGAGATAGGTCATCTCGCCGCTCTTGCTCGGCGTGAAGTCGAACGCAACCGGCTTGTCGAGCGGCAGTTCCTTGCGCAGGTTCACGTCCTTGATGACCAGCTCTTTCGCGCAAGTAGCATCGGTCTTGCGGGTGACGACCAGGTGCAGCGGCACGCCCTTCTTGACCTCGATGCGATTCGGCTCGAAGCCTCTCTCGGTGACCTTCATTTCGACGTCGCGCGTAGCAGGCGCGGCGGCGAGCAGCGTGGCGATCAGCATGGCTTTCATGTGTTGGCTCCTTGTTGCTGCGGAAGGCCCCGTCCCTTCCAGATGAGGTACAGCGCGGGGTAGACGACCAGCTCCAGAATTGCGGACGTGACGACCCCACCGACCATCGGCGCGGCGATGCGCTTCATCACGTCGGCGCCGGTGCCCTGCGACCAGAGAATGGGAACCAGGCCCACGAGGATGGTCGCGACCGTCATCATCTTCGGACGGATGCGTTTCACCGCTCCGTGGACGACGGCCTCGCGCGCTTCCTCGCGCGTCCCGGGCTTGCGCTCCTTCCAGGCGAGATCGAGATAGAGCAACATGACGATGCCCGTTTCGGCATCGAGGCCCGCGAGCGCGATCAGTCCAACCCAGACCGCGACCGACATGTTGTAGCCGAGCAGCCAGAGCAGCCAGAACGCGCCGACGAGTGAGAAGGGCACCGCGAGCATGACCATCAACGCTTCGACCGGGCTGCCCGAGTTGAAGAAGAGCAGCAGGAAGATGATGAAGAGCGTCACCGGCACGACGATGGCGAGTCGCGCCTTGGCGCGCTCCAGGTAGCGATACTGGCCGGCCCAGTCGAGGCGATAGCCGGAGGGGAGCTTGACCTTCTCCATGACTGCTTTCTTCGCGTCCTGAACGTAGTCGTCGATCGGCCGGCTGGTATCGGCGAAGACGTATCCGGCAAGCTGGCCGTTCTCGTCGCGCAGCATTGCGGGACCGGTTCGCAATTTGAGACTCGCGACCTGGCCGAGCGCGATCTGGGCCCCGTCCATCGTCGCGACGCGCACTCGTCCCAGCGACACGAGATCCGAGCGGAAGTCGCGCGCATAGCGCACGGTTACTGGATAGCGCTCACGCCCCTCCACGGTGGTTGCGACCGTGAGTCCGCCCACGGCCGTTTCTACCGCGTCTTCGACGTCGCCGACGTTGAGGCCGAAGCGCGCCGCGTGATCGCGATCGACGTCGAAGTCGAGGAAGTACCCGCCGCCGATGCGCTCGGAGAAGGCGCTGCGCGTTCCCGGCACTTCGCGCAGCGCTGCCTCGATTTCAGCGCCGATGCGGTCGAGGACCTTTGTGTCGGGCCCGAGCACGAGGACGCCAAGCGGGCTGCGCACCCCGGTGGCGAGCATCTCCGTGCGCGTTTGGATCGGCATCCACCAGACATTCGGCATGCCGGCGAACTGCATCGCGTTGTCGAGCTTGCGCACCAGCCCGTCCCAGTCCTTCACGCCGGGCTTGAGCGTCACCACGGTCTCGAACATGCTCAGCGGCGCAGGGTCGGTCGGCGTGTCGAAGCGTCCGGCTTTCCCGAACACCGTCTCGACCTCTGGGAACTGCTTGAGCAGCTGGTCCTGCCGCTGCAACACATCGCGCGCCGTCGCATCGCTCATGCCCGGAACGCTGGTGGGCATGTAGAGCAGCGTCCCTTCGTTGAGCGGCGGCATGAACTCGCTGCCGAGCAGCTTGACGACCGGAATCGTCACCGCCATGAGGACCAGCGCGCCGGCGATCACCGGCCAGCGGAAGCGCAGCGCGAATCGGCAGACTGGATCGTACAGGCGCCTCAGGATGCTGCTGATCGGATTGTGCTCCTCGGAGCGGACCCGCCCGCGGATCAAGGTCGCCGCGATCGCCGGCACGAGCGTCACGGAAAGGACGGCCGCGAAGGCCATCGAAAACGTCTTGGTCCAGGCCAGCGGCGAGAAGAGTCGGCCCTCGGTGCCTTCCAGGGTGAAGACGGGCAGAAAGCCGACGGTGATGACGAGCAGCGAGAAGAAGATGGGCCGGCCGATTTCCAGAAGACCGCGCAGCACCACATCTTCGCGCCTCTCGTCCGGCCGCATCGCCTCCAGGTGCTTGTGGACATTCTCGACGACGATGATGGCTGCATCGACCATCGCGCCGATGGCGATGGCGATGCCGCCGAGCGACATGATGTTCGCGGTCAGTCCCATCTGCTTCATGGGAATGAAGGCCAGGACCACGGCGATGGGGAGGAGCAGCACCGGGATGAGTGTCGAGCGGAAGTGCAGCAGGAAGAGGAGGATGACCAGCGTGACGACGATCAGCTCCTCGATCAGCGTGCGCCGGAGCGTCTCGATGCTGGCGCGGATCAGGTTCGACCGGTCGTAGGTGGGAACAATTTGCGTTCCCTGCGGCAGCGTCGGTTTGAGCTCCTCGATGCGCGCCTTGACCGCGTCGATCACGTCGAGCGCGTTGGTCCCCGAGCGCGCGATGACGACGCCGCCCACGGTCTCGCCTTCGCCGTTCAGGTCGGCCAGGCCGCGCCGCTGCGCGGGCCCCATCCGCACCGTGCCCACGTCGCGCAACAGCACGGGCGTTCCCATGTGCGAGCCCAGCACGACCTTCTCCAGATCCTTGGGCGATTTCACGTACCCGCGGCCGCGGACGTAGTGCTCGGTGCCGCTCACCTCGAGCACGCGGCCGCCGACGTCGGCATTGGACATGCGCACCCTGTTCACCACGGTGCTCAGAGGAATGTTCAGCGCGGCCAGCCGATCAGGGTCCAGATTGATCTGGTACTCCTTGACGAAGCCGCCCACGCTCGCGACTTCGGCAACGCCGGGCACTGCTTGCAAAGCGTAGCGGATGTTCCAGTCCTGGATCGACTGCAGTTGCTGGAGCGTGCTGTGGCCGGTCTTGTCGACCAACGCATACTCGAAGATCCATCCCACTCCGGTCGCGTCAGGCCCGAGGATGGGCGTCACGCCCTGCGGCAACTTGTTCGAGATGCTGGAAAGCTTCTCCAGCACGCGACTGCGAGCCCAGTAGAGATCGGTCCCGTCCTCGAAGATGACGTTCACGAACGACATTCCGAACATCGACTGCCCGCGCACCGCCGTCACGCGCGGCGAGCCGAGCAGCGAGGACACCACCGGATAGGTGATGTTGTCCTCGACCAGGTCAGGCGCTCGCCCCATCCATTCGGAGAAGATGATCACCTGCACGTCGGAGAGGTCGGGGATCGCGTCGAGCGCGGTGCCGCGGACCGAAAGCACGCCCCATCCCGTGGCGAGCCCGACGAGGAGCAGCGTTGCCAGCCGGTTCTTCGCGCACCAGGCGATGATTCCCGCGATCATGGATTGCTCCAACGCGGGAGCGCGCTGCGGAGCTGTGCCTCGCTCGAGAGCAGGAACGTCGCTTGCGTGGCGACCTCTTCGCCTTCGACCAGGCCTTCGACCACTTCGTCGTAATCGCCCAGCGCTCCGACCTTGACTTCCACTGCCTGCAACGCTCCTTCGCCACGCTTCACGAATGCGTAGCGGTGCTCGCCCGATGCCAGCAGCGCGTCGTCCGGCACGGCCAGGCGGGTGCCGAGCGGGACGTCGATCTTGACGTCGGCGAACATTCCAGGCTTGAACGAGAGCCGCGCGTTGGGAAACGCGAGCCGCGCCCGCACCGAGCGCGTCTTCTCGTCCACGGTCGGGTAGACGAACTGTACCGTTCCTTTCATCGAGACCTCACCCGCGAAAGGAAGCGTCAGCGCCGCTTGCTGGCCGGGCCGGACGTACGGAGCGTCAGACTCGAACAGATCGGCGATCACCCAGATCCGGCCGAGATTGCCGATCCGGTAGAGCACCGTGCCCGCCATCGCCTTCGTTCCCGATACGACGCTCTTCTCCAGCACGGTCCCGTTGGCCGGGCTGTGGATGGTCACGCGCGCCTCGGCCTTGCCGCGCTTGCGCAGCGCCGTGATTTGCGCCGCGCTCAGATTCCAGAGCTTGAGGCGCTCCTCGGCGGCGCGCATCAGTGTCTCGCTTCCCGGCACGTCCGGGCTGCGCAACGCGACCAGATAGTCCCGCTCGGCGGAGAGCAACTCCGGGCTGTACAGCGCGAGCAGCGGCTGGCCTGCCTTCACCGGCTGGCCGGTCTGGTCGACGAACAGCTTCTCGACGTAGGCGTCATACTTGAGCACGACGTCGTTGATCTGCGTTTCGTCCACGTCGACACGGCCGCTGGCGCGCAGCGTGAGGCTGAGCGGCCTGCGTTCGACCTTGGCGTACACGACGCCGATCAACTGCTGCCGCTCGGGAGCCAGCTCCACCGTCCGGGCGCCACCCTCGCGCGCCGGCATCGCGCCGCGCGTCTCGACCGAGTAACCCTTGTGCGGCGGCGAGACCTTGAGGCGCAGCTCCGCGTGCGGGTGCCCTGGCGCGTCGATCCCCAGCGTGAGCGTCCAGTCGCCGAGCATCGAGAGCGGATACGTGATCTGATATTTCCCGCCGCCGAGGGCCTTGGTGTCGCCGCCGCCCTTCATCTCCGGCATCGAGCCCATCGCAGGCATGTCGTAGACGAAACCGAGCCGAGCGCCGTCGACGGGCTTGCCTTGTGCGTCTGTCAGCTCGATGCGCAATACGTTGTCGCCGGCCCGAGGCGGATCCGGATCTATTTGCAGCTGCACGAGCATGTCGCCGGCATGCAGCGCGCCGGCAGTGTCCTTCTTCTTCGCGCAGGCGCTCAGCAGAAGAAGCGTGACCAGGATCTTAGTGATGCTCTTCATGACCAGCCTCCGCTGCCTGCGCGAGTCCGAGGTCCGCCCCAACCGCGCGCTGCAGCTCGGCGACGCGCTGTTCGTACATCGCCTGATGAGTCGCCAGCTCGAGGTCGTGCATACGCAGCTCGCGGGCGCTGTCGAGGACCATGGTGAAGTCCACCCGCCCGGCGGCGTAGCTCGACTCGGCGCTCTCCACCGCCTGCCGCGCGATGGGAATGAGCTGGTGATGCAGATCGATCTGGTGCTGCTCCGCGAGAACGTGCGCGTATGTTTCCGCGATCTCGGAGGCGACGCGATTGCGCAGCGCGTGTTCCGCCTGCTGAGCCGCGACGACCTGCGCTTGCGCGGACGCGATGCGCGGCTCGTTCTTGCTACCGCCGAAGATCGGCAGGTTCACCTGGAAGCCGGCGAAGAGAAAGTCCGAAGGACCGATCGGGTTCTTGAAGGTGTGCATCTCTGCAGCAAAGACGCCGATGTCCGGCACCGTCATTGCCTTGGCGAGGTGCGCCTGAGCCTCCGCGCCTGAGATCTGTGCCTGGGACGCGGCCAGTTCCGGTCGCTCGCGCATCGCACGCTGCTGCAGCGCCGTTACTTCGGGAAGGACAGCGAGCATGCCCGGCTGAGTGGTCCTGCCGCTCGGCGCCATCGGGTCGCGATCGAGGAGCGCTGCCAGCCGCGCCCATGCCGAGCGGCGGTGGTCGAGAGCGGTCTCGCGGTCCGAGCGAAGCTGCACGAGCGCGCCCTGCGCACGCAACAGCTCGACCTGTTCGCCCTTGCCCGTCGAGACGCGCGCTTCTGAGGACTGCAGGAGCACCTTCAGGATGCGCTCCAGCTCGTCGTCCACTTCCTGCGTGCGCTCGGCGAGAAAGAGATCGAAGTAAGCCAAGGCGACCTGCGTCTCGACGTCGCGCTGCTTGCCGGCCAGGTCGGCTTCGGCCATGGCTGCGTCGGCGCCGGCGGCATCGCGGCGCGCCGCGCGCTTCCCGCCGAGCGGCAGCTGCTGCGAGACCTGCACCATCACCGGAATGGACGAGAAGTCCACCGGCGCATTCCAGAGCTGGACCATCAGCATCGGATCGTCGAGCGCGCCGGCGGGCGACACCGACGCCTTCGCCGCTCGCGCGTGGGCCTCAGCGGCCTTCAGATCAGGATTCTTGTCTCTAGCTTCACGAAGCAGGTCCGCCAACCGCAGCGGGGTCGGCGCGGCCACGGCCAGCGCCAATACCAATGCAACCATCGAGTGCCTCCCGTCGGCGAGCGACGGCATGGGTGGACGGCGAGCCGGAACGAGCGCACGAAGGCGCGTCCCGGCAACGGACGATCCAGCCCAGGCTCAGATGAGCAAGGCGCGTGTGATCAAGAAGACGCGTGGCCCTGAGGTCGGGGGCCTCTCGGCGAACTGACCGTTCACGGTCGGCCGCAATGCATCCTCGACTAGAACGGGTGCGGTCAGCGCAGCCACCGTCGGCGGCTGGATCTCCTCGTGCGACGGCCTCAGCATCGCGCTCGCGCCAGGCGTCAACTGCCGGTCGCAGCACCCCTCGGCCTGCAGTTCCGGGGTGGGCGCGGCCCGCTGTTCAGCGCAGTCCATGATTTCGATTCCGGTGTACCGGCACACGAAACGCGTGCGTGCCACGACCGGGGCAGCCGCCAGTGAGGCGAGTACGATGGCAGAAATTACACGCCGCAGCACTACTTGAGCCTAACCGCCTTCGATACCGTGAGCAAAGATTCCCTCGCCGACCCGCCCACCAGGTGTTCCGCAGAGAGTCGTCAGCGCATCCAGAAAAACCAGCCGAGCAGGTAGGCGCCGCGCGCGGACTGATCTAACTTTGGCCCCTGGAAGGAGCCCTGCATGCCGAACCTGATCGCCAAGGCCTCGATCGACATCGCCGCCCCCGCCGCCAGGGTATGGGACGCGCTGGTGAAGCCGGACCTGATCCGCCAGTACATGTTCGGAGCCGCAGTCGTCTCCGATTTCCAGGAAGGCAGCCCGATCACCTGGACGGGCGAGTGGAAGGGCAAGCCCTACCAGGACAAAGGCAGGATCCTGAAGGTCGAGCCGCTGCGGAAGCTGCAGTACAGCCATTTCAGCCCGCTGTCCGGACTCCCCGACACGCCCGAGAACCACCATACGGTGACCCTGGAGCTGACCGAGGCGCGCGGCCAGACCCGCGTCGCGCTCTCCCAGGACAACAACGCCACTGAGGAGGCGCGCGAGCACTCGCAGCAGAACTGGAAGGGAATGCTCGAGGGGCTGAAGAAGCTGCTGGAGAAGTAGCCCGGGCGGGCCCTTGCCTTGACCGCCTAGTGACCCGCGATCTGCCCGCGGATCTCGCCGCCGCCGTGCGCGGTGGTGTGGATGTTCGCGTACGTGTTGCCGGCGCGCATCTGGGCGAGCAAGTCGTCGAGCGTATTGATCACGGGACTGGTCTGCGCCTTGATGTCCGCCTGCGTGAACGAACCGCTGAACGTCCCCGAAGCGGTGGTGGGCAGGCCGCTGAAGGGCACGACCACCGGACCTGAGACAGTCGAAGCGCCGACATGCATGTGCGAGGCGGTTGGAGGTCCGGACAGGCTGCTGTAGGTGACCGTGTAATTCACCGTGGTGCCGCTCAGCGTGAACGTCGCGGTTCCGGTGGCCGTCGAAGTGGTCGGCGGCACCTCATTTGCGCCGGCCAGCGTCGTCGAGAAGCTGGTGGCCGGGCCCGACGACCCGCACGCGGCTGCAAGAATGACTGCGGAGGCGAAGGCAAATAACCGAGCGGTGACCATGAATTTCCTCCACTTCCCCGAATTGTTGGACGATTGACAGCCGACCGCGAAGATGCAAGGGAGATCCTGCCCGGTTAGCGTTTCCAGATCGGAAACAAGCGTTTCCCAATCAAGCTTGCGAGGCGCTCTGCCGCGCTCTTCGCGTGAGCGCTGCGAGCGATGTGCGGCCGCTCCGTCGCTCCAACTCGGCAAATGCCGCTCGCAGGCTGCGGATGAGCGCCGATTGCAGTCGCGCCAGCATGCGATCGACGTTGCACGCCAGAACCACCGGGTCGCGCGAGGCCCAGCCGCGGACACGCACCTCGGTGACCGCGCCGCGGGCGACGTGGTGCAGCGCCGCGAACGCAGGCCCGAAGACGAGTTGGTCCGTGTGAGCCGCCAACTCGAACGCCATGGCGATGGTCTGGACTTCGTGACCGGCGCGCCGCGCTCCGACTGGCAGCGGACAGTCGTCGTCCACCGGAACGAACTGGCCATTGATGTTGTAGACGGGGCTGATGAACGGAACGTCGCGGAGCTTCCCGACAGAGACGGGTTGCGACCCGAGCCGCTGTGCCAGAGCGGGCGACGCAAACACCGTCTTGCGGCACGACCCGACTTCGGTGATCGCCCATGTCTCCGGAAGCCGCGGCCTCCCCAAGAGCACCGTTGCGTCGAACAGATTCGCAGCCGCAAAGGTGCGCACGAGCGACGGGGGCATTTCCAGTCCCCGCACGCGCCTTTCGGGAACGGCGCGTGCGATGGCGGGCAACACGTACGCATTGATGTAGGAAGGCGCGGAGATCGTCAGCAGCGAGGCGGGCTCGTCGTCGCGGCGCAGCGACCGCAGTCGCGTCACCAAGTCATCGAGTCGCGGCAGGAGCCGGCGCCCTGGGTCGGTGAGCGCCACGCCACGCGCGCTGCGGGTGAAGAGCGCCGAGCCAAGGTGCGCCTCGAGCCTCGTCATCGCTTTGCTGACTTGCGAGGGTGTGACGCCCAATTGTCGCGCCGCGGCGGTCACCGAGCCGAGCCGCTGCACGACCAGGAATGTGTTGACGTCGGCGAGGTGCAGGTCGAGCGAATCGAAGGCCATGCCGACCTATTTCCCGCATGGAAACGCCCGCGTCCAGTATGGACAACCGCGGAACGCCCCTGAGTGCGGGTGATTCCGGACGGCTGTTTATCCTCCGGATCGGAGCGCTCGGCGGGCCCCTCCCCGGCGGATGAGCACGGCGCTCGCCGCCGCGCCTGCGGGGCAGGAGCCTTCCACGGCCCCGCTGGCGGGCACAGCGTCAAGGTATAGGAGGTATATATGAACAAGCCTGTTCCAATTCATGATTCGAACATTACCGACACGGTCTGGCTGACGCTGCGGCTCGTGTTCGGCCTGGTCCCGATCGTCGCCGGCCTCGACAAGTTCACCAACCTGCTGGTCGACTGGTCGAAGTACCTGGCGCCTTTCATCGCGCAGATGGTGCCCCCGCACGGCTTCATGATGCTCGTCGGCGTCATCGAGATCGTCGCGGGCATCGGCGTCCTCTTCACGCCCTGGACCAAGGTGTTCGCCTGGATCGTCGGGATCTGGCTGATCGGCATCGCGCTCGATCTGCTGATCGCCGGCTACTACGACATCGCGGTGCGCGACGTGGTGATGGCGATCTCTGCGTTCTGCCTGGCGCGGCTGACCGCGCCGGTGACCGAACGGGCGGGAGCGACGCGTCCGGCCGAGGCGCGATAGCTACGGGGAATCGGCCCCGCCTCCCCGAACCGCATCGTAGCCCGCGTCCTCCGGCGCATCTCTTCCGTCGATACCTGATCAGTCATCCCTGGAGCGCCTTCTGCGCAAGCTGCACGCAGCCGGCAGACGCGAGGGCAGGGTGGATCTCGTTGACAGTGCCTTGTCTGCCCGTCATATCTCCCCCTCGGAAGGGGAGTAGTTCGCGCCGCGAGACAGCGGCGCCGGGGAGATCGACACACCGGCTTCGGCCCGGTCCCCCACCCGATTTCGCGGGCGAACGAGACCTTCGGACCAGGATTTTCCTGGCCGGAGACTCCTGCCTGCCGTAGAGGCGTCCCGGCCCAGGAAGAACGAGGACGGGATGTCGCGATGGTGGAAACTCGCTCTGGTGTTGGCGATTGCGCTGCCCGGGCTGGGGCCGCGAATCGCGGGCGCGCACCTTCAACCGATTGTTGCCATCGCGGTGTTTGGGGGCGCGGTGGTCGCGTCGGCGTTCCTCCTGGTGTGGGCTGCCGAGACTGCGCACCGCGACATCTCTGGCAGCCTCGCTACCGCGATCCTCGCGGTCATCGCAGTCCTGCCTGAGTACGCAGTGGACCTCTACTTCGCCTGGAGCGCCGGACACGTTCCGGCCAACGCTCAGTATGCGGCCGCAAACATGACCGGCAGCAACCGGCTGCTCCTGGGGCTGGGCTGGCCCTTCGTGGTGCTTCTCTTCGCCTGGGGAATGCGGAGGCGCGGCGAGAAGCCGCGGGGGGTGCGGCTCGGAGAGGGGCGCCGGCTGGACCTGGCGTTCCTCGGCGCTGCGAGCCTGTACTCGCTGATCATCCCGTTCACGAGGCGACTGGCCTGGTACGATGCCGTGGTCTTGCTCGGCGTCGATCTTCCTCGGCGCGCGCGGCGGATCGTAGTGGCGGCGCTATTCCTCGCGGCCGGAAGCATCGTGCTGGCCGCCGCCGAGCCGTTCGCGCAGGCGCTGATCGAGGGTGGAAGGAAGCTCGGCGTGGACGAGTTCCTCCTCGTGCAATGGCTTGCCCCTCTCGCTTCCGAGGCGCCGGAGTTGATCGTGGCGGGGGTGCTGGCGCTGAGGGGTCACGACGACGCCGCGTTGGGGACGCTCCTCTCCTCGAAGGTGAACCAATGGACGCTGCTGGTGGGCAGCCTGCCGGTGGCCTTCGTGATCGGGAGCGGTTCCGCGGCCGGCATCATCCTCGACGCGCGCCAGACCGAGGAATTCATCCTCACCGCAACGCAGACGCTCTTGGGCTTTGCCGTCCTTGTCGATCTTCGGCTCTCGGTCTTCGAAGCAGTTGCCCTGCTCGTGCTCTTCGCGGCGCAGTTTCCTTTCCCGCAGCCAGCCGTGCGTCTGGGCTTCTCGGCGGCCTATGCCGTGCTCGCCATCGCCCTGCTCGTCTGGCGCCGACGCGACCTGCCCCCCATTGCGCGCGCGCTGCGGCGGTAGTCCTGCGAAAAAAAGTTGTGGCGGCTGCGGTGGTCGCCGCGTCGTTGATCGCCTTGATGCCGGGTGGGCCTTTGCCGCCTCCTCGGCCGGGTGCGACGGCGGCGGGTTCTCTCTGCGCGTCGCTCGTCATCTCGCGCACGGGGCCCGGGACTTTCGATGAAGATTCAAGTGAAGGACTGCGCCACTGGCGGCATCTTCCAGATGGAGCCAGCTCGCGCTGACGGGACGGCCACGGTGTTCACGCACCTCCTCGGGGACGATGTCTTCTACTTCGACAACCCCAACGTTCGCGATCGGCTCGGGGAGAACCTCCCCTGCTCCGGCATCCTGCCCGACGGTACGCCGGTCGTATGCACGGGAGCCAACCCGGACGGCACGGTTGACGGTGACGGCGCGGATCAACTTCGCCAACGATTTCTCGGACGAGAAGGCGACATCCTGCATCTCCGTCGTTGGCGTGATATCCGTTCCCCGGACGCTCGAGGAGGGGCTCTTGGAGAGCCCGGGCCCGTCGGACCTCGCGTCTGCGTGGAGACGCACATGTCCTCTCAGGCTGGACCGACCACCTCCGACCGCTCGTCCCTGTCGTTCGCGCTTCTGGCGTTCGCCCTGGTCGCGACTGGCGGCACCGCACCACACCGCCACGGTCATGCCGCCCGCTCGGACGGCTTTCGGGCGATGACCGCCGATGCGGTCGCGCGCATGCATGCGGCGATGGAAGTCCCCTTCACCGGCGATGCGGATCGGGACTTCGCCCGCATGATGATCCCGCACCACCAGGGCGCCATCGACATGGCGCTGGCCGAGTTGCGCTACGGCAAGGATGAGCGCCTGAAGCGACTGGCCCAGGAGATCATCGTCGAGCAACAGCAAGAGATCGCGGTCATGCACCTCGCGCTCGGCGACGCTCCGACGCCCGGCGCCGCCGCGCCCACGCAGGTTCAGGCCGCCCCCGGCGCCCACCGGGAGCAGTGACATGGCCCGCCCACTCGCGACACTCCTCGCACTCACCGCCCTCGCCACTCGCGCCTTCGCCGGCCAGGTGCCGCGCCCTGCGGCCGCGCCGGACATCCCGGTGAGCAACCGCGACCGCGTCTACGCCGCCGAGCAGTTCTCGAATACCGTCTCGGTGATCGATCCGTCGACGAACAGGTTGCTGGGCGTGATCCGGCTCGGCGATCCGCAACCAGCAAACCTCTCGCCTCTCTACCGCGGCCAGCTGCTGGTGCACGGTCTGGGCTTCTCGCCCGACAACCGGACTCTCGCGGTGGTCTCGATCGGGTCCAACTCCGTCACCTTCATCGATACGGCCACCAATGCGGTCAAGCACGTCACCTACGTGGGCCGCTCGCCGCACGAGGCGTTCTTCACGCCCGACGGCAAGGAGGTCTGGGTGACGGTGCGCGGAGAGGACTACGTCGCGGTGCTCGACGGCAAGAGGTTCGTCGAGAAAACCCGCATCAAGCTGCCGAACGGACCGGGAATGACGATCTTTTCGCCGGACGGCAAGTACGGCTACGTGTGCTCGAGCTTCACCCCGGAGACCGACGTGGTCTCGGTCGCCGACCACAAGATCGCCGGCAAGGTGAAGCAGGAGTCACCCTTTTGCCCGAACATCGCCGCCACGCCAGACGGAGATCAGGTCTGGCTCACGCTGAAGGATGTTGGAAAGACGATGGCGTTTTCCGCGAAGCCGCCGTTCAACGTGCTCAAGGTGCTCGACACCGGCCCGATTACCAACCACGTAAGCATCGTCCGCAACGCGCGCGGCCAGTTCGCTTACGTCACCGTAGGCGGCTTGAACATGGTCCTCGCCTTCCGCACCGACACCTTCGCGCAAGTCGCACGGATCCCGGTCGGCGACCTGCCGCACGGCCTCTGGCCGTCCGGCGACGGCACGCGCCTCTACGTCGGCATCGAAAACGGGGACATGGTGACGGCGATCGACACGCTCGAGAACAAAGTCGTCGCCACCATCCCCATCGGCCAGGCGGCGCAGGCGCTCGTCTACGTTCCGAACGCCGTGCCAGCGGGAGAGGGAAGCGAAAATCTTCAACCGCTGGATACCGCGAGCAAAGCGGTGTACCTCGTGCTCGGACCGCCCGGCGGAAAGCCGGCGACGCGCGTCTCGCTGTTCGACCAGGGCCTGACCCAGGTCTTGCAAGCCGCGGTCACCGGTCTCGAGCCCAGGAAGCCCTACGTGCTCGCGCTCTCCTCCGACGCGGCGGGCGCCGGGCCCCTCGAGCCGCTCGCCGCCTTCATGGCCAATCCGGCTGGAGCTGCCATCGTCAACGCCGTCGGGCCGATCCGCCAGCTCGTCCAAGGGGAGGGCGCGGCACCCAGGCGCTACCTCGTGATCGCCGCCGGCACGCCTGCCAGCATCGGCGCGCTGTCGCAGGTCCAGCAATGAATTTCGAGGGTGGCAGACTCAGCGGCCCGAAACGGCCGTCGGCGTCAGCACGGACGCGCTGGGCGAACCGCTGCCGGTCTGCCCCTTGTCGTTGCGCCCCCAGCAGAGGATCGCCCCTGATGACTGAAGCGCGCAAACATGGTCGGCGCCGGACGACAGCGAGTTCACCTGCGAGAGCAAAATCTCAAAAGGCAGCGGTTGAGCAACGTTGTCACCCGTTCCGAGCTGGCCGCTGTCGTTCGCGCCCCAGCACCAGACGTCTTGCGCTCCGCCCCCTACGGCGCAGCTATGCGCACGGCCGGCGGCGATGGCGGTCGGGTTGGAGAGACTGACTTGGCGTGCTTGATCGCGATCGCTCGTCGAACCGTCGCCGAGCTGGCCAAAGCCTGCCTGTCCCCAGCAGGCCAACGAGGAAGAGAGCAGCGCGCAGCTGTGGTTGTGACCGGCGGCGACCGCGCTCGCTACCGGCGAGCCGCTGCTGAACTTCACCGCCGCGGGACTGGGCTCCGCTGCGTTCATTGATCCGTTGCCGATCTGCCCACTGCCGCCTGCGCCCCAGCAGCTGACCCCGCCTCCGAGGACTGCGCAGGTGTGCGCGAGGCCCGCCGCGATGGCGGTGGCGTCCGAGGTGCCAGCCACATGGATCACGCCGGTGCGGGGCGCTTGCGTGCCGTCCCCGAGTTGGCCGAGCTCGTTCGCTCCCCAGCAGACGACGCCGCTTCCAGTGCGCGCGCAGCTGTGACGATCGCCCAGCGCCAGCGCGATCGCGCCCGAAACTCCCGCCACCGCGTCGAGCGGTATCGCGCTTGAGGCGGGCGTTTGCTGGCCGAGTTGGCCCACCTCGTTGTCACCCCAGCACCGGACGCTGCCCGCGGTGATCGCGCAAGCGTGTCTGCGGCCCACCGCCAGCGCCGAGACCGAGGCAAGGCCTCCGATCTGGACGGGCGCCGGCGAAGTCAGCGCGTTCGAGCCGAGCTGTGCGCCCCAGCATCGCACCGCGCCCTGCAGCAAAGCGCAGCTGGTATCGCCGCCCGCTGCGACGGCGCTCGCGAGGCAGCAGCCCTCTTCGCATTTGAGGTAGGGCGCGCTGCATCGGTAACTACAGGCGTGGTTCAGGCATTCCGCCGTCCCGTTCTCGGGCGCGACAGGACACTGCGCGCAGGTCGTCCCGCACGCATCGACGCTCTCGGTCGGGCAGCTCGTCTGCGCAGTCGTCACGCCGAGGTGATCGACCAGCGAATTGCCGCAGGAAGCGAGAAGCAGAGAGACGAGAAGGAGGGTGCGCATGGCTAGAGCCCGGGTTCCTCCCTTGTCCGTGGAAGACACGCGTTGCGGCAGAAACGGGACAATTGTTTGGGAGGCTCCTCAGCGCCTCTCATTCCGGCGCGCGACGCGGCAGCGCGCCCCAGGCTGCTCAGCTCCGC
>VBLC01000003.1 GCA_005879315.1 Deltaproteobacteria bacterium
CTCCGCCCCCGGCCGTGGTCACGCTCGCCCCAGCCGACGGCACCAACATCGGCGTTCTCGCGCTCAACTCCTCGAGCGTCTTCTTCGTTCGCAGCGGCAACAACATCAGCGGAATCTGGTCGGTGCCGAAGACCGGGGGGACGGCCTCCCTCGTCGCCACCACCTATTGGCCCAGCGACGTCGTCGCCGATGATCAGTACGTCTACTGGACCAACTGGTCTTCGATCCAGCGCGCGCCGGTATCCGGCGGCAAGGCCGAGCAGCTCTACACGGGCAACAACATCATCAAGCTGGCTCTCGACGGCGCCAACATCTATTACACGGGCTGGAGCTACACCACCAACGGAGCCATCGCCTCGATCCTGGTCGGCCCGACGAGCGGCGGCACTCCGACCGTGCTCGCGACGGGCCATCCCTCTTCGGGTGCTCTCGCCGTCGACACGCAGCATGTCTACTGGACCGACAAGGACTGGTCGAAGGGCACTGGATCGATCAGTCGCGTGCCGAAGGCCGGCGGCACGGTGGAGACTGTCGTCGCCTGCGGCAGCTGCACTCCCGTCGTCATCCGCCTCGATTCCGCGAATCTCTATTACCGGAACAACGACGGCGACGTCTGGTCGCGCGCCAAGAGCGGCGGCGATTTGCATTTCCTCTCCAGCGGCAACACCCGCAGCCAGAATACCTGGTACGTCGATCTCGACGTCAATGCCTCGGTCGCCTACTGGGTGCTCAACGACAATTCGTCGCAGTCGCACGGACTCTTCCGCGCCAACGCCGACGGCTCCGCCTGGACGGCGATCGACACCGCAGCCGACACGACCTGGATCGGCCCGCGCGTCGACGACACCGCCATCTACTACTTCCACGCCGGCGCGCTGCTGCGGCGCAATAAATGATCAGCGCGCGTCGATGACGAAGAGCGCCCGGAAGGGCGCCTCTCGATTGATGGCCGCTGAGCGGCAATGGCAATCAATTAACGCCAGTAGGGAAGGGGAAAGGGAAAGGGGCGATGCGGGAGGCGGCCATCAGCGAGGGTCGCCTGCGCGATCAAGCCCTGCGGGCTGCCACCAGCGTTTGCTTGAACATCTCCGAAGGCGCTGGTCGGGCAGGTTCGGCCGACAAAGCTCGGGACTATGCGATTGCCCGCACTGCTCTCGGGGCTCATGCGGCGGTTTGGAATCTGCGGATGAGACCCGACAACAAAGCGTGGACTGCCCGCATGGAGGAGCCCGCGGCGAGCGGGTTCCGCCACACAGAGTCCTCCCGAAAGCGCGATGTCCAGGGCCGCCGCAACCTCGCAATTCTCGCCGCGGGCAATCGCATAGACCCGCGACTTGTCGGCAGCTCCCGCGCGGCCGGCTCCCTCGGAGATATTGAGACAGACGCTGGTCGCAGCGCGCAGCGCTTGATCCCGCAAGCGGCCTTCCGAGATGGCGGCTTCCCGCACAGCGTCGAGCAACTTGCGCGACTCCTGATAGGCATGAAGCTTTTCAAAGGGAAGATTTCCAAAGTTCGTCATCGCCGGCTCCTTTCAAAGGCGGAGCAAGGAGCCGGCGATGACGAACGATGGGAACCCCGAGAAGCAGGCGCGCCGAAGGCGCAGGTTTTTTCCTTCCCACAATGCAGGCGCCAGTGACAACGCCGTCAGGCGTTGGCGCGCGCCTGCTGCCCTTTCCCTTTCCCTTTCCCGCTTCCAGGCTCTGACGAGCTTTTAAGCGTGGGCTTATCGATAGCGATTGCGCTTAGCGGGCGTCGATGAATCCGCCGTGCCTCGTCAGGAAGGTTTCGTAGTCGCCGGCGAAGTCCTCGAGGCCGCCATGGGTGAAGGCGAGGATGCGCGTCGCGGCGGTGTCGATCAGGTCGCGGTCGTGGGCGACGAAGATGACGGTCCCGGGATAGCTCATCAGGCCATCGCCCAGCGCTGAGATCGACTCCAGATCGAGATGGTTGGTGGGCTCGTCGAGGACCAGCACGTTCGGCTTCACCAGCATCAGCTTGCAGAAGAGCAGCCGGACCGCCTCGCCGCCGCTCAGCGCCTTGGTCGGCTTCATCCCTTCGTCGCCGCGGAAGAGCATGCGCCCGAGCAGGCCGCGGATTTCCTCGTTGCCCGCGCTGGGATCGATGTCGTGCAGATAATCGAAGCAGGTGGTGTTGGTGGGGATCACCGGCCGGACATCCTGCGGCATGTAGCCGATCTGCGCCTCGTGACCCCAGGTGACCTTGCCCGCGTCAGGCTCGAGCTCGCCGAGGAGCGTGCGCAAGAGCGTGGTCTTGCCCGCGCCGTTGCGTCCCACCACCGCGACCTTCTCGCCCTTGGTGATGAGCGCGGAGAAGCTTTTGAACAAAGGCTTCCCTTTGAGGAAGCCCTTGCTCAATCCCTCCATGGTGAGCGTCTGCTTTCCGCTCGGCCGCTTCTGCTCGAACTTGATGAAGGGCCGGGCGATGTTCGACTTCTTGATGTCGGTGACCGAGAGCTTCTCCAGCTGCTTGATGCGGCTCTGCACCTGCGATGCGCGCGTGCCGGCCGAGAAGCGCGCCACGAACTCCTGCAGCTGGGCACGCTTCTTCATCTTGTCGGCGTTCTCCGACTCGATGCGCGAGCGCACCTGCGCCTTGGCCCGCACCATGTCGTCGTAGTTGCCGACGTAGGTGATGATGGTTTCGTAATCGATGTCTGCGATGTGCGTGCAGATGGCGTTGAGGAAATGGCGGTCGTGGGAGATGACGACCAGGGTCCCTTCGTACTGCAGGAGGAAGTCCTCCAGCCAGTGGACGGAGTCGAGGTCCAGCGAGTTGGTCGGCTCGTCGAGGAGCAGCGCGGTGGGCCTTCCGAAGAGCGCCTGCGCAAGCAGGACCCGGACCTTGTTGCCGCCGGTCACTTCGCGCATCAGGCGATGATGGTCCTCTTCGAACACGCCCAGGCCCTGGAGCAGCGTTGCCGCCTGCGCCTCGGCCGAGTAGCCGTCCTCCTCGGCGATGACGCCCTCGAGCTCGCCGAGGCGCGACCCGTCCTCGTCGGAGAGATGCTGTTTGGCGAGCAGGCGGTCCTTCTCCTGCATGGCCTCCCAGAGCGCCTGGTTGCCCATCAAGACCACGTCGATCACCCGCTTGTCCTCGTACCCGTACTGGTCCTGCTTGAGCACCGAGAAGCGCTTGGGCCGCGAGACCATCCCGGTGTCGGGATCGAGGTCGCCGGAGAGGATCTGCATGAACGTCGTCTTGCCGGCGCCGTTGGGTCCGGTCAGGCCATAGCGGCGGAGGGGCGGGAACGTCGTGCTGACGCTCTCGAACAGCTTCTTGCCGGCGAATGCCTTGGTGACGTCCTGGACCTGGATCATGGGGGCCGGTGCAGATAACACACGGCATTGCGCGCGGCCATCCCTACTCTTTGGGCGGATGCTTCTGCAGCTTTCGCTGCAGCGTGCGGCGGTGCATCTTCAGCCGTCGCGCCGCCTCGGAGATGTTGCCGCTGCAGTCGGCGAGAACGCGGTTGAGATACTCCCATTCCTGCCGATCGAGCGAGGGCACGTCGTGCTCCGCCGGCGGCCGTTTCCCTTGCAGCGCCGCCTCGATCTCGGCGGCGTCGGCGGGCTTGTTCAGGTAATTGATCGCCCCCAGCCGCATCGCCTCCACCGCCGTGCCGATGGTCCCGTAGCCGGTCAGCACCACCACTTGTGGCGGCCGTGGCAGTGCGCGGAGCGTCCGCACCACGTCGAGCCCGGAGCCGCCCGGCATGCGCAGATCGACGACGGCATAGTCGGGAGCAGCTGCGTGCGCGGCCGTTTCGGCCTCGACTGGCGATCCGGCGAGCGAGACTTCGTAGCCGCGGCGCAGGAATGCGTTGCGCAGCGCGAGGCGGAAGGACTCGTCGTCGTCGACGATGAGGATGCGCACGGCCTTCATTATGCCTCGGGAATGGTGAGGGTGACGCGTGTACCGCGGCCCTCGGTGGACTCGACGCGCATCTCGCCGCCTTCGCGCTCCACCACATGACGGGCGAGATAGAGGCCGAGGCCGGTGCCGCGGCCCGGTTCCTTGGTGGTGAAGAACGGCTCGCCCAGCCGGCGCAGCAATGGCTCCGGGACGCCCACGCCGTTGTCCGCCACGGTGAGCTCCAGCTCGTCCTCGACTCGCCCGAGCGAGATTCGCAGCTCGCGCACCGGCCGGCCTTCGGTCGCATCGGCCGCGTTGTCGAGCAGATTCGCGATCGCCTGCTCGAAGGTGTGCACCGGCAGGTGCGCGCGCGCCCTTTCGACACCGGGCGAGACCGACAGCTGCGGCTGCGGTCCGGGCCGGCCCTGATGCCAGCGGCGCACCGCCGCCTCGAGAACGGGCGCCACCTCGAACTCCTTCGCCTCTTCGACCTCGGCCCCGCCGTGCGGGGCGAGCATGTTGGCGATGATCTCCTTGCAGCGCTTCACCTGCCGGCGGATCTCCTCGGCCTCGCCGCGGCGCTCGCCGTCGAGCTGATCGGCGAGCTCGCCGGCGAGAATGGCGATAGTGCCGAGCGGCGTGTTCAGCTCGTGCGCCGTGCCCGCGGCGACGGTGCCGAGCGCTGCCAGCCGCTCGGCCGCCTCGGCGTTGGAGCGCGCGACGCCCAGCTCCTGCTCGCGCAGCCGCAGCGACTGGCTCATGCGCAAAGAGAAGAAGGAGATGAAGCCGGCTGCGACCAGCAGCGCCGCCCAGCGGCCGCGCTCCTCCCAGACGAGGGCGCTGCCGGAGAGCTGGAGAGGCGTCGACGGCAGGACGTGCAGCGCGCTGAAGGCGATCACGCTGGTGGCGGCGAGCAGGATGCTCCAGCGCGCGGGCAGGATGACGGCGCCGATGGTGATGTGGACCAGATAGAGCACGGCAAAGGGATTGGTCGGGCCGCCGGAGAGAGCCAACAGCGCGGTGAGCGCCACGATGTCGACCATGAGGTTCAGGCCCGAGGCGCGATCGGTCGGGTTGCCGCCGCGCAAGAGCCAGAGGTGGACCGCGGCGTTCCCGAGAGCGAGCGCGGCGCAGACCGCGAGCAGCCCGCCGACGGGGAGCGGCTGCTGGAGGAAGCGATGCGCGAGCAGGATGGTGATCACCTGGCCGAGCACCGCCAGCCAGCGCAGCCGCACGATCCAGCGCAGGTTGATGCGCGGCGCGGTCTCGACGGCCAGAGGGCGCATCAGGGCCTCATCGCAACGACGGCGTCGAGCGGCATGGCCGTTCATGCTACACCGCGCGGCCGATGGAGCTGGAGAGAGCGCTGGGCGTCACGCGGATCGCGCGGGTGACCGGACTTTGCCGGGCAGGCGTGGAAGTGGCTTGCGCAGTGCGGCCGGGCGGGCACGTCCTGCAGGTCGCGAACGGCAAAGGGCTGACCTGGGCGCAGGCGCGCGCCTCGGCGATCTCGGAAGCGGCCGAGCTGTGGGCCGCCGAGCGAGCGCCGCAGGACCAGCTCCTCTTCGGCGCGCGCAAGGAGCTGCGCAATGCCTGGAGCGCCGACGATCTCGGATCGGCTGGCGCGCTGGTCGCGCCGCGGCTCTGGTCGGACGAGACGCGCATCGCCTGGCGGCGGGCGCGCGAGCTCCTCTCCGACGAGGAAGTGCTGGTGCCGGCGCAGGCCGTTCACTGTCCGCCGGCCGGGACGGCCTTTCTCGGCCCCGCCGTCGTCCGCTGGAGCACGAATGGAATGGGCGCGCATCCCTCGCGGCGGGCGGCGCTGCGCCACGCTCTCGAAGAGGCATTCGAGCGCGATCAGCTGGCGCGCACTCTGCCGCGGGGCTGGACGGCGCGGGCCGTGCGCGAGCGGATGATCGATCCGCAAACTCTGCCGCGCGCGCTCCGCTCCCTGGTCGAGCGGATGCCGCTGCGCGCCTTCCTCTTCGATCTGTCGGGCACCGTCGCTCTCGCCGGCGCGCTTCTCTTCGACGACGGGCCGCTGCCCATCACCGCCGGATACGCCAGCGGACCGCGGTCGTTGCTCGGCGCGCTGCTCGAGGCGGCGCAGTCGCGGCTCACCGACATCCACGGCGCGCGCGAGGACGTCTCGCCGAACGACGCCGCGGGGCTGCGCGAGGCGTGCTTGCGAGCGAAGCCGGAGCGCGATGCGCGCAAGATGCCGAGCGGCGTTCTTCCCCGGCGCCGCGCGGCGGTGGTCGATCTCGCGCCGCGCGGATTTCCCCTGCATGTCGTCAAGGTCCTCGTTCCTGGCCTGGTCGTCTCGGAGCTCTTGTGAGCTTCATCGTCTTTCTCGGTCCTTCGCTGCCGAAAGAGGAGGCGCTCGCCCTTGCGCCCTGTGTGATCTTGCCGCCGGCGCGCCAGGGCGACATCTGGCGCGCGCTCGAGCAGCGGCCAGAGACGATCGCGCTCATCGACGGCGTCTTCGAGGCGCAGCCCAGCGTCTGGCACCACGAGATTCTCGACGCGCTCGACGCCGGAGTGGCCGTCTTCGGCGGCTCGAGCATGGGCGCCTTGCGCGCTGCGGAGCTCCAGGAGCGCGGGATGGTGGGCGTCGGGCAAATCTTTCGCTGGTATCGCGACGGCACAATCGTCGACGACGCCGAGGTGGCGCTGCTGCACGCCGGCGCCGAGCACGGGTTCCGCCCGCTCACGGTGCCGCAGGTCAATGTCCGCTGGGCGGCGCGAGAGGCAGCCAAGGCGCGCGTGCTCCGGAGCGCGGAGGCGCAGGAGCTGGTCGGACGGTCGGCCCGCATCTTCTACCAGGAGCGGACCTGGCCGCGGGTGCTGGCCTCGCTCTCGCCTCGCGCCCGGCAGCGCTGGGAGCGCTGGCAAGTTCCCGACTTGAAGGCGGACGACGCGCGGAAGACCCTCCGCGCCGCGGCGCAGTCGAAGGTGGCCTTGCCGGTGCGCCCGCGGCAGCCAGCGCCCTCCTCGCTGGTGCGGCGGCGCAAGCTCCGCGAAGCGGAAGTGCGCAGCCTTTGGTCGCGGCCCGACGCGCGCGACCTGGCTGACGCGGGTCTGCGCCGCGCCCTGATCGCCGGTTTCGCTCGCGAGCTCGGCCTCGCTCCCGATGAAGGAGAAGTCCGGGCGGCGGAGCTGCTCTGGTTGCGAAGGCTCGGCCTGCGCGACCGCGCCGCGCTCTGCGCGCGCAGCGGGATGACCGAGGCGGAGGTGGCGCGGATGGCGGAGGAGCTTGCGCTGGAGCGGCTGATGCTCGACCACGCGCAGCGAGTGCTCTCCGATGGTCCCTCGGCCGACGAGGCGATCGTCGCCGAGGCGCGCCTGCGGCCGAAGTGAATTCACATGCGCGCCGACTCGTGCGACTCTGCCGCGGCGATGCGGCCGCGGCGCACCCTGCAAGCGCAGCTCCTCTACCGCTGGACGCTGGTGAAGCGCTTCCGCTTCACCTTCTTCATGCTCTTCATGCTCGTCGGCGGCGGGGGCGTCGCGTTCTTCTTCCTCATGGCCCGCGCCGGGCGGCCCATCGGGCTCGTCCGCTCGATCGTCGCCGCCTACTTCCTCCTCTTCGCCCAGCCCATCGTCGACATCCCCGACGACGGTGCGGTGCAGCTCCTCACCGTGCTCATTCCTCCTCTCGGGATCGGCACCGTCGCGGAAGGTCTGGTCCGCTTCGCCTACCTCTTCTTCGCCAAGACGCGAAATGACAAAGAGTGGATCGCCGTGCTTGCACAAACCTTGAAGGATCACGTGATCATCTGCGGCGCCGGCCGGGTGGGCTTCCGCGTCTTCGAGCAGCTCTCCAAGCTGGGCGTGCCGATGGTGATCATCGACCGCGATGAATCGAAGCCGTTCATCTCCACCATGCGCGCCGCCGGCGTGCCGGTGCAGATCGACGACGTCCGCGCTGCCGGCGTGCTCGAGCGGGCCAACGTACAGCGGGCCAGCGCCATCGTCTGCGCCACCGACGATGACCTGGCCAACCTCAACATCGCTCTCGACGCGCGCAAGATGAAGCCGGTCATCCGGGTGGTGATGCGGCTCTTCGACGACGACCTGGTGGCCAAGGTGAGCGCCAGCTTCGAAGCGCAGGCCTTTTCCACCTCTGCGCTGGCGGGGCCGGCGCTGGCCATGGCGGCGCTCGATCCCTCGATCAAGAACTCCTTCGAGGTGGGCAGCCGGCTGATGGTGGTGGCCGAGCTGGTCGTGAGCCCACCGCTGGCCGGCCGGACGGTGGCGCAACTGCGGGACGAGAACAGCGCGCTCGTCCTGCATCTGGTGAAGAAAGACGGGCAGACCGTCTTCGATCCGCCCGGCGCAGTTGCGCTGGAAGCTGGAGACCGCGCCACGTTGCAGTCGACGCTGGAGGCATATCGCGGGCTGCGGGAGAAGCTGCTTGCCGCCTGAGGTCGCCTCGCTCTTCGCCGGCACCGCGGAGGAATTCGTCCGCGCCTCGAACGAGTCGCTCGAGCGCGCCCGCGGCGCAGTGGCGCGGCTCAGGTCGGGTCCGCCGTCGCTTGCCAGCTTGCGCGCCTGGGACGAGGCCACCGCCGCGCTTTCGGACGCGAGCGCGCGCGCCTCGCTCTTGCGCTCGGTGCATCCCGACCCGGCCCTGCGCGAGGCGGGCGAACGCTGCGAGCAGGAGTCGGAGGCGCTCGCCACGCAGCTGGCGCTCGATCCGGAAGTGTACCGGCCGCTCTCGCAGGTGGACGCCTCCGGCGAGGACGAAGGAACGCGCTGGTATCTCTTCCGCGTGCTGCGTGACTTCCGCCGCGCGGGCGTCGACAAGGACGCCGCCACCCGGGCCCGCGTGCGCGAGCTGAACGAGGAGCTGGTGCGCATCGGGCAGGAGTTCCAGCGCAACATCCGCGACGACGTGCGCCACATCGAGGTGCCGCCTGACGCCCTGGCCGGATTGCCGGAGGATTACGTCCGCGCCCATCCGCCCAAGGACGGCGCGGTGACCATCACGACCGACTATCCCGATTACGTTCCCTTCATGACTTATGCGCGCTCGAGCGCGGCGCGCGAGGCGCTCTGGAAGGTCTATCGGCAGCGCGCCCATCCGAAGAATCTCGAGGTGCTCGACCGGATGCTCTCGCGCCGCGCCGAGCTGGCGGCGCTGCTCGGCTATCCGAGCTGGGCCGCTTACGTCACCGAAGACAAGATGATCGGCAGCGCGCAGGCGGCGGGAGAGTTCATCGAAAAGATCGCGGCTGCGGCCGAGGCGCGCGCGCGCCGCGATTACGAAGCCTTGCTCGCGCGCAAGCGCAAGGACGCTCCTTCCGCCGAGCGAGTCGACGCCTGGGATTCGGAGGAATTGAAGGAGCGCGTGCGCACCGAGCAGTTTGGATTCGATTCGCAGTCTGTGCGCCCGTACTTCGAGCTGTGGCAGGTGCAGGAGGGAATCTTCGACGTCACCGGCCGCATGTTCGGCATCGAGTACCGCCGCGCGCGCGACGCGCCGGTCTGGCATTCCGACGTCACCGCCTGGGAAGTGATCG
The DNA here is from genome assembly GCA_005879315.1 of Deltaproteobacteria bacterium. Classification (GTDB taxonomy): domain Bacteria; phylum Myxococcota; class Myxococcia; order Myxococcales; family 40CM-4-68-19; genus 40CM-4-68-19. The sequence goes on from VBLC01000003.1 coordinate 9,399, forward strand.
AGCGGGGCAGGGTGATCGGCCGCTTCTTCCTCGATCTCTTTCCGCGCGAGGGGAAGTACAAGCACGCGGCGCAATTCACGCTCGCTTCCGGCGTGCGCGGCGGCGCGCTGCCCGAGGCGGCGCTGGTCTGCAACTTCCCCAAGCCAGGCGCGGAGCCGGCGCTGCTCGAGCACAGCGAGGTGGTCACCTGGTTCCACGAATTCGGCCACCTGCTGCACCACATCTTCGCAGGCCAGACGCGCTGGGCAGGAGTCTCCGGCGTGCGCACCGAATGGGATTTTGTCGAGGCGCCTTCGCAGATGCTGGAGGAATGGTGCTGGGACGCCGAGGTGCTGCGCCGCTTCGCCCGCCATTACCAGAGCGGAGAGGCGCTGCCCGCGGAAGTGATCGCCCGCATGCGCGCCGCCGACGAATTCGGCAAAGGTCTGCGCGTGCGCCAGCAGACGTTCTATGCGGCCACTTCGCTGCGCTTTCACGATCGCGATCCGGGCGGACTCGACACGACCGCTCTCGCGGCGCAGCTGCAAGAGCGCTACACGCCGTTCCATCACGTTTCCGGAACTTATTTCCAGGAGAGCTTCGGACACCTCGAAGGATATTCGGCGATCTATTACACGTATCTATGGTCCCTGGTCATCGCCAAGGATCTCTTCGGGGTCTTTCGCCGCGAAGGATTGCTCGATCGGCAGCCGGCGGCGCGCTATCGGCGGTCGATCCTCGAGGCGGGCGGAAGCCAGCCGGCGGCCGAGCTGGTGCGGAGATTTCTCGGGCGCGAGACATCCTTCGACGCTTTCGCCCAGTGGCTCGACGCGGGGTAGAAGCAATGCCGCTCTCAAGCGTGCTCGAGCTGGTGCTCGCGCTCGTGCCCGCTTGTCGAGCTCGTGCTGGTGCTCGTCATGTGTGCTCGAAAATCGTTCATGTTCTGGTTCTCGCGCCAGCACGATGTCCTCCTCCCCCCGCACGAACGAAAACGAGCTCGAGCACGAGCTCGATTGACGAGCACGATGTCGAGCAGGAGCACGAGCTCGGGGGCTGGGTGATCGGCCGTTCCGGTTAGAACGGGCGCGCGCCCGGCGGTGGATTCGGCTCCCATTGCGCGGCAAGAAATCTTGCGGCGCTGCGCTCGTCGCCCGCGGGCGCGAGCCATTGCACGGCGGTGATGGCGATGAA
>VBLC01000122.1 GCA_005879315.1 Deltaproteobacteria bacterium
CAGCTGGAACAGCGTATCGCTCGACGAGGAGCTGTCCGAGCTCCTGGCGCACGAGCTGACCCATTCGTTGATGTATCAGCTGATGGACTCAGGCGATGGCCCCGCCGCGCTGGAAGAGCCGCCCCTCTGGTTCCGCGAAGGGATGGCGTCGGTCACCGCCGGCCAGGGCCATCGGCGGCTCTCTGCGGAGGAGCTGTCGCGCTGGATCGCGGCGCATCCGGGAGCGGACGTGCTGCATCCCTCGGTCGAGCTCTATCGCGCCGAGAAGGAAGCGGTGTACGGCGCCGCGCACCGGTCGTTCGATCTGCTCCTCAATGTCGCGGGCGAGCAGGCGGTGCGCGATGTCTTTCGCGGTGTGCGCGAGGGAGCGCGCTTCGCGGATGCTTTCAAGGCAGCGACGGGGCACGGACTGAGCGAGTTCGAACAAGAAGCGCTGCACTGTGGGTTCGACGCTTCCGCTGCGCGCTTCAAGGCCTCCGGCGCCGGTGGACCTTAGGCCCAATACTACTCAAGCCGTGGTCGTTCTCGTTCTCGTCTTCGTGCTCGATGTCGAGCTCGTGCTGGTGCTTCTTTTCGTGCCCGATGTCGAGCTCGTGCTGGTGCTCCTTTTCGTGCCCGATGTCGAGCTCGTGCTCGTTCTGGTTCGGGTGATTCGTTTTGGGTCCTATGGTCTCAAAGTCGTACCGACGAATCAGGCCGGTCAGCAGCGCATAGACGCGCCCGGCGGTTTCGCGTGCGGCGCGTCCCTGTTCGGGATCACCTTCGCCAGCGGCCCTCGCCACATCGATGGCAGCCGCCGTTTCACAACACTCGCCGCGGGCGATGGCGTAGACGCGCCTTTTATCGGCGCTGCTGAAACGTCCAACGCTTTCAGCGATGTTCAAGCAGACGCTTTTTGCAGCCCGGAGAAGCTGATCTCGCAATTTCCCATCTGCGATTTTCATTTCCTGGACCTCTCCCAGGAGGCGGATCGCAAGCTGGTAGGCCAAGAGCTTTTCGTGGGGCAAAAGGATTTCGCTGGTCATGCCCGCCTGCACTTGCAGGGCGAATGCCATCGCCGGCGAACAAGCCCCGAGCACCGAACGGGAACGACACCGAGCACGAAAACGAGCAGGAGCACGAGCACGGCAGGTCAACGCTAGCCGTAGGTGCGGACCGTGGGCCCCCTCACTTCTTCGCGGTCGTCGGCGGGCTCGCCCACGGCGACGGCAAGACCGGGGGGCGGCCCGAGTCCTTGCGCGTTCGCTGCAGCTCGATCTCGGAGACCAGGATGGTCGGCGCCACGGTGCTCACCGGAACGAAGCCGCTCTCCGCGCCGCAGTAGCCGTTGAAGACGCGCGGGTCGTCGCCGGTGGCGATGATCTTGTTGATGCTGGTCAGGGGAGTGCCGACGATCTCCACTCCGCGCACGAGCGTCTCCGCACCGGTCTTCGCGTCGACCTTGTAGACCAGCCGCGGCTGTCCCTTGAAGGCCTGGTAGGCGTAGCCGCTGGTGTCGGTGTTGCCGCCGGTCACGTCGTGGATGAGCAGGCCGAAGGGACGCTCCTGCCGGCGCGCCTCGGCGATGAGCGCCTCCTTCAGCTTCTCGCTCGGCAGCGCCTTGGAGGACTCGACGATCAGGTTCGACATCCGCGCCACCGGATCGCGCCCCGGCGCAGAGCGGCCGTGGCCATTGGAACGGACGAAGCCGTTCACCGGCGCGCGCGAGAGCAGGAAAGTCTTGAGCACTCCCTTCTCCACCAGCGCGGTGCGCTGGCCGGGCACGCCCTGGTCGTCGAATCGATAAAATCCATTCAACGAAACATTGCCGAGCGCGGCGCGGGTGGGGTCGTCGAGGATGGTCAAGAAGAAAGGCAGGATCGATTTGCCCACCTGGCCCTTGAAGGTGTGGCCGTCCTTGTCGTCGTTCTGCCGCTCTCCTTCGAGACGGTGGCCGACGGCTTCGTGGAAGAGCACGCCGGCCGCTTCGGGAGCGAGCAGCGCTGGGCCGGTGTAGGGATCGAGCACCGGAGCGTCGCGCAGCGCGAGCAGCTCGCCGACCATCTCGTCGATCTTCGCCGCCAGCTTCTCGCCGCGCGGCAGCTCGCTCTCGCGCGAGCCGTAATAGTCGCGGCTGTTCTCCAGAAGCATGCCGTCGGGCGCGCGCGCCCAGGCCTGCGCGTGCACGCCGTAGATGACCTGCTCGGTGACCAGCCGCGTGCCTTCGGTGCTGGCGAACTCGCGCTGCTCGTGATCGGCGGAGACGCGGATCTGCGAGTCGAACAGCTCGGGATGCGAGCGCAGCCGCGCGGTCTGATCGCGGATCTCGCGCTTCCATCCCTCGCGGTCGAAGGGACGGGAGAGCGCCGCCATCACTTCGACGTTGGGCTGCTCGCGCGAGAAGCTGGGCGGCCGGTCGGGATCGTCGGGCCGGTAGACTTCCTTGCCCTTCTTCTTCAGATACGCCGAGAGCGACTTCTTGTAGGCCTCGTCGGTCAAGAGCCAGAGCGAGTTGCGCAGCGCCACCGGGTCGTCGTCGAGCGGCGCCTCCTTGCCGGCGCTGTAGCCCGACTCGCTGGCGTCGAAGTCGAAGATCTCCTGCGTGCCGGTGTTGTCGAACTGGTAGCTGCCGACGCGCACGTCGACCTGCAGCCGCCGGTCGCGCCGCGTGTGGTCGAGGAAGATGGCCCCGTACTTTGCGCCGACCTCTTCGGTGCTGACGCCGCGCACCGCATAGCTGAGGAAGTAAGGCGCCTCGTGGCCGCGGAGCTGCAGGCTCTTCTGCGCGCGCGTCAGCTCGTCGACCATGGCGGAGAGCAGTCTCTGGCGGGGATCCTTGAGGTCCGGAGTCCACTGCGCGAGCAAGGAAACGAAGAGGAGCGCGAGCATGTCCTCGTTGTAACGCCTGCATGCCGGTGCGCGCGAGCGCAAAAGGCGGTAATGCAGCGGCATGCGATTTCTTCTCTGTTCGCTTCTCGCCGCCTGCGCCGGCGCCTCCGTTCCTGCGCCGCATCCTGAGACCTCGCCTTATCCAGCGACGCGCCGCACGGACGCGGCCGACACGCTGCACGGCGTGCGCGTCACGGATCCCTATCGCTGGCTGGAAGAAGAGAAGTCGCCGGAAG
>VBLC01000038.1 GCA_005879315.1 Deltaproteobacteria bacterium
GCATGAGGCTGAACCGGCGGATGGAGCATGACCTGGCTGACCTGCGCAGCAGACAGGTGGAGGCCGACTTCATCTTGCCGGGGCTCTGGCCGAAGGTGCAGATCGTCGAAGCTGGCGGCTGCTTCCTGCTCGATGGATTCGCGAGGCGGCCGCATCTCAGCCCGGCGGATTTTCCCGACCAGACCGGGCTGGAGTGCAGCGCCAACAAGCTGCGCATGGAGGCAATGCTCGAACCGCGGCTCTTCAGCTCCTGTCCGCTGCTGCTCTTGACCGCGGGGCTGGTCACTGCGCGCGCGGTTTCGATCGAGCTGTCGCGCTATCCGGGAAGGTTCAACGTCATCCTCTCGTATGACGGCGAGAGCTGCGCAGTCCGCTTCCACAAGATTCGCGCAGGGCAGCGCTGGCTCGCCGAGGACCTCGACGGTTACGTCGACGAGGGCGTGCTGGTGGTCGAGGCGGGCAGCGACGCGCCCTGGCCGGCGCTGCTGGCCGGCTGAGAGTCCCGCACCAGCGGGAGCTCAAGCGCCTCTCGCGTTCGTCGAGTGTGCGACTCATGTTTAAGAACATGGAGCGAGAAGAGCGGGCCGGGTCGCAGGGCGGGCAGCCGGCCGCCAACCTCGAGCAAGAGCGGCCGATCATCGGCGTCATTGGCGACGGCGAGCCTGGCTCCGACCGCGAGGAGCTGGCCGCCAGAGTGGGCGAGGCGCTGGCGCGGGCCGGCGCGCACCTGATCTGTGGCGGCCTCGGCGGATGCATGGCCGGCGCGGCGCGCGGATATCGGCACGGCGGCGGCCTCGGTATCGTGCTCGGCCTTTTGCCCGGAACGACGCGCGAGCAGGCGAACGAGTGGCTCGACCTCGCCATCCCGACCGGCGTCAACTCTGCGCAGGGCGCGCTGGTGGTGATGGCGGTGGACGGCGCGATCGTGGTCGGCGGCGGAGGCGGAACGCTGAGCGAGGTGGGACTGCTCTTGCGCGAGGGGAAACCAGTCGTGGCGCTCGATGGCACCGGCGGCGCCGCGGCCCTCGTCGGCGGTCACGCGTTGGGAAAAGAAGAAGTGCAGCTCGCGCACAGCGCGGAAGAAGCCGTGCGGATGGTCCTCTCCGCGATCGCCCACCGCCACGGCTGATCCTGACGCGCCGACGCATCAGGTATCGGCGCTCGATTGACTTGACCTCTCCGAAGCCGGCTAATCGACCGCGGAGCGAGCGATGTCGAGCGATTCCCGCCACCCAGACATTCCCGAAGGCCCGACGTCGCGGCACACGCCGCCGGGCGACGCGGCCATCCCCAGGATCATCGATGGACGTTATGTCTGCCAGCGCGAGTTGGGCCGCGGCGGGATGGGCCGCGTGTTCGTCGCGCACGATCTGAAGATCGACCGGCAGGTCGCCGTCAAGATCCTCTCGCCGGGTCCGCACGGCGATGACGATCTCCGCCGATTCGAGCTCGAAGTCCGCGCAGCGGGGTCGCTCAACCATCCCGGCGTGCTGACCGTCTTCGACGTCGGGTCGCACGAGGGCGGCCCGTACATGGTGACCGAGCTGCTCGACGGACAGACGCTGCGCCGGACCCTCGCCGCCGGCCCCTTGCGGCCGCACGCGGCGATGGACTGCGCCGCGCAGCTGGCCCACGGTCTCGCCGCAGCGCACGAGAAGGGCATCGTGCACCGCGATCTGAAGCCGGAGAACATCTTCGTCACCGTCGACGGCCGGATCAAAATCCTCGACTTCGGCATCGCCAAGCTGCTCGCGCACGGCTCGGGCACCGCGGCGGGAATGGTCCTCGGCACCGCAGGCTACATGTCGCCGGAGCAGATTCGTGGCGACACCGTCGATCAGCGCTCCGACGTCTTCAGCTTCGGCGCCATCTTGTACGAGATGCTCTGCGGGAGGCTCGCCTTCCCAGCGGCCACGTTGACGGAAAGCAGCGCGGCGATCCTCGCGGCTGACCCGAGACCGCTTCCCGCCGGAACGCCGCCGGCGCTCAAGCAGATCGTGCGGCGTTGTCTGCAGAAGAGGGCCGAAGATCGGTACCCGTCGGCGCGCGAGCTCGCGGCGGATCTGGATCGGGCCGGGACCAAGCACCTCACCCGCAAGCGCTGGCTTGTCGCTGGCTCCATTGTGCTCCTCGCCTGCGGCGCCGCAGTGGCCCTCGTGCGACGCGAGGCGCGAATGCGTTGGGCGCGGCGGCAGGCGATTCCCCAGATCGCCGAGCTGGTGGAAAAGAACCGCTACCCGGATGCCTTCGCGCTGGCCGAGAAAGTCGAGCAGATGATGCCCGGCGATCCGATGCTGGACAAACTCTGGCCGGAGATGTCGCGCCAGATGCGCGTCGAAACCGACCCACCCGGGGCCGAAATTTCGCTCAAGGAATACAACGCGCCGGAGGGTGCATGGCGATCTCTCGGCCGTTCTCCGACCGAGCGCGTCCGGCTGCCTCTCGCGTTCTACCGCTTCAAGATCGTCAAGGATGGATTCGCGCCGGTGGAGGCGGCCAGCTCCGGGCTCGGCCAGTACGCGCTTGCGTGGACCAGCACTCCAATCGGGACAGGTGACGCCAGCGTCCGGCGTACCCTCGACGAGGCGGCCAGCATTCCGGCGGACATGGTCCGCGTGCCAGGCGGGAAGATCGAGCTGCAGATCGTCGGGCTCGAGGGAGCGCCGCAGCTGGAGATCGACGATTTCTATATCGACCGGTACGAGGTGACCAACGCCCGATACAAGCGGTTTGTCGATGACGGCGGCTACGCCAAGGAGGAATACTGGAAGGAGCCCTTCCTCAAGGACGGCCGCGCCATTTCCTTCAAGGAAGCCGTTGCCGGATTCCGCGACCGGACTGACCGGCCCGGTCCCTCCACCTGGGAGCTAGGCGACTTTCCCGATGGGCAGGAAGATCTGCCGGTCACAGGCGTCAGCTGGTACGAGGCGGCGGCGTTCGCCGCCTTCTCGGGAAGATCGCTCCCCACCGTCTACCACTGGAGCCATGCCGCGGGGACCTGGGCGTCCAACTACATCGTTCCGGCCAGCAACTTCAGCGGGGCCGCCCTCGCTGCGGGAAGGAGCTCCCGGGGCGTGGGACCTTACGGCACTTACGACATGGCGGGAAACGCCAAGGAATGGTGCTGGAACGCGATGGGAACCCGCCGGCTCATCCTCGGCGGCGCGTTCAGCGAGCCGTCGTACATGTTCAACGACCCCGACGCGCAGTCCCCCTTCGACCGCCGTCCCACCTACGGTTTCAGGCTGGCGAAGTACAGAGGAGCAATTCCCAGGACCGCGCTGGACGCGCTGGTCGAGGCGAAGCGCGACTACGCGAAAGAGACACCAGTCTCCGACAGCGTCTTCCAGGCCTTCAAGAGCCTCTACCGCTATGACAAGGCGCCGCTTGACGCCCGCGTGGAAGCGGTCGACGACAGCTCGGAGCGCTGGCGGAAGGAGAAGGTCAGCTATGCGGCTGCGTACGGAGGCGAGCGGGTGCCGGCGTATCTCTTCACGCCGCGACGGGCCGCGCCGCCGTTCCAGATCCTGCTGATCTTCCCCGGCTCGGGCGCCCTTCAGTTGCGCAGCAGCGAAACCCTCCCCAGCACGCGCCTGATCGATTTCGTGCTGAAGAGCGGCCGGGCAGTGATTTATCCCGTCTACAAATCCACCTTCGAGCGAAGCGATGCCCTCCGTTCCGACCTCGCCGACGGCACGGTGTTCTACCGCGACCACGTGGTCGACTGGGCGAAGGACGTGGGCCGGACCATCGATTACATCGAGAGCCGCAAGGATCTGGACGGGCAGAAGATCGCGTTCTACGGCTTCAGCTGGGGCGCGGCGCTGGGGCCTCTGATCGCCGCAGTGGAGGAGCGCATCAAGATCGCCATCCTCGTCGCGGGAGGCCTGAACCCGCAGCGACCGCTGCCCGAGGCAGATCCGTTCAACTTCGGGCCGCGCGCGCGGCAGCCGATGCTGCTGATCAACGGCCGCTACGACTACTTCTTTCCGATCGAATCCAGTCAGATGCCATTCTTCCGCATGCTCGGCGCGCCGGCGGCGGACAAGCGTCAGTTGATCTTCGAGACGGGCCATGCGCCGCCCAACGAGCTGCTCATGAAGGAGATCCTCGACTGGCTCGATCGCTACTTTGGCCGCGTGGAGCGGCAGGATTCCCCGATGGCCGCGAGCACTTCGCAGCGCTCCAGATAGCTGCTCGGCACGGCAGACGCCGCGGCTACGCGCTCTTCACGTCCGGTCGCAACTCCGGGAAATACTCGGCCAGCTTTGCCTCGGCCTCGTCGCCGAAGAGGATGCGGCAGGCCTCGCGCAGTCCCGCTGCGCGGCGGATCTCTTCGCGCCGCACCACCAGCGCGATCTTGGACCGGCGCCGGAGGAAGTCGTCGAGCTTGACCACCATCTCGCGCCGCGCCGCCTCGTCGAGCTCGCAGCGGATGTACTCGCTCGTCTCGATGATGACCTCCGCCATGCGCGGATCGCGGCGGATGGCTTCGAGCAATCCCAGCGCCTCCGGTCCATAGCGCCGCCACAGACGCGTCGAGAGCTTCTCGGAGGACTGCGGCGACGTCATGCCGTCCAGATCCATCAACCGGGCCTGATGGAAATACTCCTCGCGGATGGCGGGCGGCTCGCCGTACCAGAGGCGATCGGCGAAAGGCAACGAGACGCCGAGCCGCTGCGCGTGGCCGCAGATCTCCTCGCCGACGTTGACGCAGTCGGTGATCTTTCCGCCGAAGATGGTGAGATGGCCGAGCGCGGTGTCGGACTCGATGGCGTGCCTGCGCGAGAGCTGCATCCAGTCGCGGTCGGCGGCCGCTCCTTCGGCGACGACCAGCGGCCGCACTCCGCAGCGCTCGGCGATGATGTCCCGCTCGGTCAAGGGGCGCGGAAGGCGCAGCCGCTTGTTGATGTTGTCGAGGACGAAGCGGCGGTCCTCTTCGGTCACCTCCGCCACCGGCTCCTCCACCCGCGTGTCGGTGGTTCCGATGCAGCTCTTGACGCCCATGGGAAGCACGAAAAAGGGCCGGCCGTCGTCGGCGAAGAAGGTGAGCACGCGCCGGTTCGCGGTCAGGCGATCGACGTGGATGTGGACGCCCTTGGAGAAGACGTGGCGATGACTGGTGCGCACGCCGGAGGCGGCGTTGAGACGATCGGCAAAGGGCCCGCAAGCGTTGATGAGGAGGCGCGAGCGGATGATCAGGTCGCGGCCGGAGACGACGTCACGCGCGCGGGTGATCCACTTGCCGCCCTCGCGCGAGGCGCCGAGCGATTCGACGTAGTTGGCGGCGGCGCAGCCGTGATCGAGCGCAGAGCGGACGAACCCCCAGACGAAGCGCGCGTCGTTGTCGTGGAGGAAGGCGTCGGAGTATTCGAAGCCGCCGTCGAGGCCCTGCGGGTTGACGATGGGCTCTTCGCGCTCGATGTCCGGCAGCGAGAGCAGCCGCGGCCGGCGGGTGAAGAAATTGCCGATCAGCCAGTAGAGCCAGGCGCCCAGCCAGAGCTTGAGGCGGCCATGGCGGAACCCCCGCGGGTGGGCCGTGTAGAAGCGGATCTCCTGCACCGTCGAGGGATAGGAGCGGATGAGCTGGTTGCGCGAGCGGCAGAGCTTGCGGACCAGGCCGAACTCGTAGGTCTCGAGGTACTTGATGCCGCCCCAGGCCAGGTTGGAGGAGGCCTGGCTGGTGGCGCCGGCGAAATCGCCGCGATCGATCAAGGCGACTTTCGCGCCGCGCGCCGAGAGCGCCGCGGCCGAGACCGCGCCATTGATGCCGCCGCCGAGGACGAGCACGTCGAACTCGGCGCGCGCCAGCCGCTCGAGGCTGGTCTGGCGCAGCGTGGGTGGCCGCTCGCTCATGGCTGCAACAATAGCGCTTCGCTCATCCCTTGCTGAGTCGCTTCTTCAGCTCTTCGTCGGTGATGAACCCGAGATCGATCAGCGCCCGGCTGAGCGCGCGCAAGCCGCGGCGGTCCGAGTCGGCCATCTGCTCCAGCCGCTCGAGTCGTGCGAGCAGCGCGGAGAGCTGCGGGTTGCGGGCCGTTTTCTCCAGGCGCTCGATGCGCGAGCGCAGGTCGGCCATCTCGCGCGGCTCGTCCGCTTCGGGCTCGATCTCTGGGACCTCTTCGCTCTCGGGTTTCTCCTCGGCGACTTCGGGGACCTCGGCGGCAACGGCTGCCTCGGGCATCTCGTCTTCCTCGGCCGCATCGGGCATCCCGCCGGGATCGACGACTTCGACAGGTCCTGTTGGCGCGCGGCGCGGTCGTTCAGGAGCCGGGGAGGCCTCCTCGTCGAAATAAGCGCGCCGGATGGCCCGCTCGATCGAGGCGGCCGTGGCCACCGCCGGGTCGATGCGATAGCCGGTCTCGTGCGCCAGCGCGGCCAGCTGCTCGGCGTCGTTCGGATTCGCCGTGGCCACCAAGAGCTGCTTCGCCGCGAGGTCCCCGCTCACGGGTACGACGCCGTACTTCTGGCAGAGATGGACGGGGAACGCGCGCACCACCTCGGGGGCGATCGCCTGCTGGTCGAGCTCGACCGCGGGAATACCCAGCTGCTCCGAGCGGGCGCGCACGAGAACCTCCTCGGTGATGAAGCCCAGCTCGAGGAGCACCTGGCCCAGATCGCCGCCGAACAAGGTCTGTTCCTCGCGCGCGCGGCGGAGCTTTTTCTCGTCGATCGCGCGCTGCTTGAGGAGTAGCTCCTCGAGCGACTTGCGCGCGCTTGCCATCTGCGCCTCCTCCGTCTCCTCTCGTACGCCCGTCCGGCGCGCGCGTCCACTCTCGCCGGCGGCGTGCGATGTTGCGGCCCGTGCTGCGGCCACCCATCAAGCCAATGCTGGCGAAGCTCGCCACGGCGCTGCCCGAGGGCGGCGGCTGGCTCTACGAGCCGAAGTGGGACGGCTTCCGCGCCCTCGTCTTCCGCGACGGCGCGGAAGTGGTTGTGCAGTCGCGCGAGGAAAAACCGCTCGACCGGTACTTCCCCGAGCTGCTCGCGCCGCTCCGCGAGCAGACGCCTTCGCGCTGCGTGCTCGACGGAGAGATCGTCATCGCCGCCGAGCACGGGCTCGACTTCGATGCGCTGCTCTTGCGCATCCATCCGGCGGCGTCGCGCATCAAGCTGCTCGCCGAGCAGACGCCGGCCTCGTTCGTCGCCTTCGATCTTCTCTTCGAAGGCGAGGACGATCTCCGCGCCGCTCCCCAGGAAGAGCGGCGCAACCGCCTCGAGCGCGCGCTCGGCAAGGTCCGGCCGCCCATCTTCCTCACGCCCGCGACGCGCGATCGCGCAGTGGCGCAGGACTGGTTTTCGCGCTTCGAAGGAGCGGGCTTCGACGGCGTGGTGGCCAAGCGTCTCGACCAGCCCTACCAGCCCGACAAGCGCGCGATGATCAAGGTCAAGCATGCCCGCACCGCAGACTGCGTCGTGGCGGGTTTTCGCTGGCACAAGAATGGGCCGGGGACGATGGTGGGATCGCTTCTGCTCGGTCTCTACGACGAGAGCGGCAGGCTCCATCACGTCGGCGTGACGTCGGCCTTCACGGCGCAGCGGCGGCGCGAGCTGGTCGAGGAGCTGGCGCCTCTGCGCGAAGGAGCGGCGGAGAACCATCCCTGGCGCGAATGGGCAGACTGGGCAGGGGACCAGCGCATGCCCGGCGCCTCGTCGCGCTGGAACCAGGGCAAGGACCTGAGCTGGCAGCCTCTGCGCATCGAGCGCGTCTGCGAAGTCGCTTACGATCACTTGCAGGGAGATCGCTTTCGCCACGCGACGACCTTCCTGCGCTGGCGGCCAGACAAGACGCCTTCGGAATGCCGCTACGATCAGCTCGAGGAAACCCCGCCCGCCGAGCTGCGGCAGGTCTTCCAGGCTCGATGACGGGTCGAGCCGTCCCACGCCTGCTCTCCTCGCGAGCCGCCGCGCGCCGGCCCGCTGCGGATGCGGTGGGCCGTCGCCAGCTTCCTGTTCACCGGAGGAAGACACCATGGCAAAGATGACGCTCGGAATGTGCCTGGCTGCGCTGCTCGCCACGGGGACCGCGCGCGCGCAGAGCGATCAGCCGGGTCAGGCAGAGAACCCGCACAACACGCAGAGCAAGGACCGGCCCAAGAACACCACACCGCAGTCGGTGACCAACAAGCAGCTGGAGAAGGCCGAGGCCGACAACCCGGAGAGCGTGCTCAACAAGGACCGCGACCAGATCTCGATGCGCGACTGGACGCCCTCGCGCATCCTCGGGAAGCTCCATCACGTCAACCAGGAGGAGATCGAGGCGGGCAAGATGGCGCAGTCGAACGGCGGCGCGCGGGCGCAGGATTTCGGCCGCATGCTGGTCGACGATCACACCAAGGCCGACCGTGAGCTGACGGACCTGGCGAAGAAGCTCAACGTCGACTTGAGCGCGGCGCCGATGCACAAGTCGCCCGACAAGGCGCAGGAGAAAATGCAGGAGAAGCAGAAGATGCACGACAAGCTGGCAAGCTTGCACGGCGACGAGTTCGACAAGGCCTTCGGCAAGCACATGGCCGACGGCCACGAGAAGATGATCACGCTGGTCCGCTCCTGGCGGACCGATTGCAAGGACCCGGGTCTGTGCAGCTATCTCGACAAGACCCTGCCGGTGCTGCAGAAGCACCTCGACGCCGCACAAGCGTTGCAGCGGCCGGTAGCGCAAGGCCGCAGGCCTTAGCAACGGCCTCCCGAAACTAGAGCCGGGATCCCGCGCGGGTCCCGGCTCTAGTGTTTCTTGCGCGACTTCTTCGCCGGGCTTTTCGGCGGCAGCGAGCGCGCGAATTCCAGCCCGCGCTGCATCCAGCTCTTGACCGCCTCTTCGTCCTCGAGCATCGGCGGGGGAAGCACCACGTACTCCCTCATCGGGCGCCCCATCATCGGCTCGAACTGCTTCGCTCCTTTTTCCGCCAGCAATCGCGCGCGCTCCGCTTCGCCCAGCCGCACGAACATGCCGTCTTGAAAAAGGCCGGTGAAGAGCTGCCCGTTCTCGAAGGCGCAGGGATAACCGAACATCTGCCTCGGCGTTCCGCCCACCTCCTCTTGCAGGGCCGTGAAGAGGTCGACCAGCCAGGAAGGAGATTTGGAGAATTTCATGCGCGCATTATCTTGGCGCGGTGCCGGCGAGCAAGGAAGTCCTGCGGATCGAAGGGCGCGAGGTGCCCGTCTCCAACCCGGAGAAGATCTTCTTTCCCCAGCGCGGCTATACCAAGCTCGATCTGGTCCGGTACTACCTGGCCGTCGCCGAGGGCGCGCTGCGCGGGGCGGGCCGCCGGCCGATGGCGCTCAAGCGCTTTCCCAACGGCGCAGAAGGGGACTTCTTCTTCCAGAAGCGGGCGCCGATGCCGCGGCCGGTCTGGATCGAGACGGTCGAGCTGAAATTTCCTTCGGGGCGCACCGCGCAGGAGATCGTCGTGCGCGACGCTGCGCAGCTGGCCTGGGTGATCAATCTCGGCTGCATCGATCTCAATCCGCATCCGGTGCGCACCGAGGACCTCGATCATCCCGACGAGCTGCGCGTCGATCTCGATCCCGTCCCGGGCGTCTCCTGGGATGACGTGCGCAAGGTGGCGCTGGAAGTGCGCGCGGTCCTCACCGAGCATGGGCTGATCGGATTTCCCAAGACCTCGGGCTCACGCGGCATCCACATCAACGTCCGCATAAGGAGGAGCGGCACGGCGTCTTCATCGACTACAACCAGAACGCCAAGGATCGCACCGTCGCATCCGCCTATTCCGTCCGCCCGACGGCCGACGCGCGGGTCTCGGCGCCGCTCGCCTGGGAGGAGGTGGCCGACGTCGACGCCGCCGACTTCACGCTCGCCACCGTGCCGGAACGATTCGCGCGGATCGGCGACCCGCACGCGCAGATCGACGCGCAGGCATTCTCGATCGAGAGCCTGCTCGAGCTGGGCAAGCGGCAAGGGCAGGGGGAGGCGCCCTGGCCGCCTCACTACGCCAAGACCGAGGACGAGCCGCCGCGGGTGGCGCCTTCACGGCGCCGGAAAAGATGAGCGCCGCTTGCGCAAAGGCCTCGCGTCGGGAGGCGAGAGCGCGTCGAGATCGTCCACCAGCTGGATGCCCTGCAGCTCGAGCTTGCTGCGCTCGAGCTGTCGCTTGAGCTCTCTTGTGGGCGTGAGCAACAGAGACTTGTCGCCCAGCTCGAAGACGTGAAGTTCCAGGTGCGGCCCGGTCGAGGCCAGCAGCCGTCCGTCCGGGCTGAAGGCGACCGCGCGCGTCTCCTGCGCGCGCTCGAGCTGCGAGACCTGCCGGCCGGTGGCCGCGTCCCAGAGGCGGACGGTGCCGTCGGCGCTGGCCGAGGCGACCGTCTCTCCGTCGGGGGCGAAGGCGACCGACCAGACGCGGCCGCCGTGGCCGCTCCAGCTGCTGCGCAGCTTCCTTCTGCTCACGCTCCAGATGCGGATGACTTGATCGCGGCCGGAGGAGGCGAGCAGCGAAGCGTCCGGCGAGAAAGCGAGGGAGAGGACAGCCTCGGGCGATCCCTCGAGCTTGCCGACGGCGCGCCCGGTCTTGAGATCGAAGAGGCGGATCGATTTCTCTTCTCCGCCCGCCGCCAGGAGCTGGTTGTCGGCGGAGAAGGCCACCGCCAGCACCGGCCCCATGTTGGTGGCGCTGAGCACCCGCCGCTGGACTCCGCCCGGCGCGCTCCACAGCCGGACGGTCCCGTCGCTGCTGCCGGTCCCGACCGTCGCGCCGTCGGGCGCGAAGGCGACGCAGTTGACCAGATCGGCGTGGCCTTCGAGCGGCACGCGGTCGCCGCCGGCGAGCTCGAAGACGAAGGCGCTTTCCTCGTGGCCGGCGGCGGCGAGCATCTTTCCGTCTCGCGAGAAGGCGAGGGAGGAGACCGGCCCCTTGAGCAGATCCATCCCGCCGGCGATCTGCGCCTTGTCCCACAGGGAGATGTGGCCTGCTGCGTCTCCGACCGCCAGGCGCTGCGGAGAAAAAGCGAGCGCGGTGCCGCCGAGCGCTCCGGCGAGGCGCATCTCCCTGGCGCCCGGC
The DNA here is from genome assembly GCA_005879315.1 of Deltaproteobacteria bacterium. GTDB lineage: Bacteria > Myxococcota > Myxococcia > Myxococcales > 40CM-4-68-19 > 40CM-4-68-19. Next base: position 11,016 of record VBLC01000038.1, read on the forward strand.
GAGAGGTGCCAGAGCCGCAGACGGCCGTCGCGATTCGCCGAGGCGAGCGTCGCACCGTCGGCGGAGAGGGCAAGGGAGTTGACGGAATCTTCCCCCTCGAGCCGCGCTACCGGCGCTCGCGACCCAGGATCGACGAGGAGCACCGCCGCGTCTTGTCCGAGAGCGGCCACCGCGCCGCGCGCGGAGACGAGGGTGAGGATGGCGCCGTGCGAGGTGTTGATGCGGGACAGTTGTTGCCCCTCCAGCGAGAAGAAGCGCACGGTGCCGTCGTTGCTGGCCGAGACGACTTCGCCGGGAGAGACGAAGGCGACGCGATTCGCGGGCTGGTGTCCCTCGCCGCGGATCAGCCGCATGCTGGAGGTCGAGAGCGTCCAGATCCGCAGCGTGCCGTCTTCGCCGCTCGACACCAGCTGCGCGCCATCGGGAGAGAAATCGACCGACGAGACCGCACCGGCGTGCCCTTCCAGCCGCGCGCGCGGCTGGAAGCCGTCCACCGACCAGAGCTGGATGGAACCCTCCGCGGCGGCGGTGGCGAGCATCTTTCCGTCGGCGGAGAAGGCGACGTCGCGCACCCGCGCCTCGCTCGTGAGCCGGGCCAGCCGCTCGCCGGCGGCGCTCCAGGCGAGGAGCTGCCGATCCTCGCCTGCGGAGATCAATGTCCGCCCGTCGGGAGAGAAGGCGAGGGCGGTGATCTTGCCCTCATGGCCCTCGAGCGAGCGCTGCGTGCGACCGCGGGAGTCGAGGAGTGCGATGCCGTGGTCGCTGAGCCCCGCCGCGAGCAGCGATCCGTCCCGCGTCATCGCCAGCGCATCGACGCCGGAGGGCAGCTCGAGCCGCCAGAGAGGATCGATCTGCAGCGGCCCGCGTTGCGCCGTCCGCCAGCGCGCCTCGGCGGTGTCATCCTCCACCCGAGCGGCGGCCGCGTAGGCTGCGGCGCGCGACCAGCGCTGCTCGCGCGCCTCAGCCGCCGATTTTTCCAGCAGCGCCTGCGCCAGGTATCGGCGCGCCTCCTTGTTCTGCATCCAGATGTGCGCGCCCGCGCCGAGCAGGAGGAGGAGCGCCACGATCAAGGCGGCAGAGAGGACGCCGTTCCGTGAGAGCCATTTGCGCGTCAGCTGCAGCGGCGTGTACTCGATGCCCTGCGCACGGCTGCCGGCGCGGAAGGCCTCGATGTCGGCTGCCAGCTCTCGCGCGCTCTTGTACCTTCGCGCCTTGTTGCGCTCCAGCGCGCGCTCGCAGATGAGCGCGAGCTCGCGGGGAATGTCCGGCGCGAGCGAGCGCACCGGCGGAACGTCGTCCTTGGCGATGCGGATGAGCAGCTGCACGGCGCTCTTCTCGACGAAGGGTGGGCGCCCGGAGAGGATCTCGTAGAGCACGGCGCCCATGCAGAAGACGTCGCTCTGCTCGTCGATCTCGTTGATGTTGCCCAGCGCCTGCTCCGGGCTCATGTACGCGGGAGTGCCGAGGACGTCGCCCTCCTGCGTGATGCGGCCGTCGAAGCGGTGGTCTACGAGGGGCGCGCGCAGCTCGTCGCCGGTCTCGTCGGCCGCGCCGCGGATCTTGGCGAGGCCCCAGTCGATGACCACCGTCTCGCCGAAGGCGCCGAGGATGACGTTGGCGGGTTTGATGTCGCGGTGGATGACGCCGCGCTCGTGCGCGTAGGCGATGGTCTGGCAGAGCTGGACGAAGTTGGAGAGCAGCTTGAGCCGGGCCCGGCCCTTCTCCTGCTGGAGGGCCTCGGCCAGGCTGCGGCCCCGCAAGAGGCGCATCGCGCAGTAGAGCTTGCCGTCGGCGCGGCGCCCGACTTCGTAGACCGGCACGACGCCGGGGTGCTCGAGCTGGCCGGCGACGCGCGCCTCGCGCAGGAAGCGCTGCTCCGCGTCGGCCGGGCCGCCGGGGAGCAGCTGCTTGAAGGCGACGTCGCGGCCCATCTGCCGGTCGTGCGCGACATAGACGATCGACTGCGCGCCGCGCGCGAGCTCGCTCTTGAAGATGTAGTGGCCGGGCTGCTCGTCGGCGAGCGTCTGCTCCTCGACCGCGAGAGCCTCGGCGAGCGTGGTCTCCGGGATGGTGGCGTCCAGCTCGCGCTGGATACGCTTCGGGACCTTTTCGGCCATGACGATTCAGTCTGCCACGACCGCGCCTGCGGCTCCCAAAAGATCTACGCGGCGGCCTGGAGCTCGACCGCCTGCAGATGCGGCCGCAAAACCGGCCGCTCCAGCGCTGCGTCGAGCACTTCCTCCATCCGCTTGACGAGCACGATCTCGAGCTGCTCGCGCACGTCCTGGGGCACCTCGCGCAGCTCTCCCGCGCAGGCCGCCGGCAAGATCACGCGCCGCAAGCCGAGCCGATGCGCCGCGAGAACCTTCTCCTTGATGCCGCCGACCGGCAGCACGCGGCCGCGCAAAGTTGCCTCGCCGGTCATGGCGGTATCGCCGCGCACCGGGATGCCGCTCAAGAGCGAGACCAGCGCAGTGAAGAGCGTCACGCCCGCGCTCGGGCCGTCCTTGGGGGTCCCTCCTGCCGGCACGTGCAGGTGGACGTCCCAGCCATCGAGCGGCTTTTCCGGAACCCCCAGCGCCGGTGCGTTGGCCTGCACGTAGCTCATCGCCGCGCGCGCCGACTCGCGCATCACCTCGCCGAGCTGGCCGCTCAAGATGAGCTGTCCCTTTCCCGGCATGCGCAGCGCTTCGACGTAGAGGACCTCGCCGCCCACCGGCGTCCAGGCCAGTCCCGCGGCGATGCCAGGCATCCCGCCCGTCTCGCGCAGCTCGGGCTGGAAGCGATCGGGGCCGAGCAGCTTCTCGATCTCGCCCGCGTCGATGAGCCGCGGCCCGTGCAACCGGCCCGAAGCCTTCTCCACGGCGATCGCGCGGCAGACGTCAGCGATGCGCTTCTCCAAAGAGCGCACTCCCGCCTCGCGGGTGTGGCCGGAGATGAGCCGTTCCAGCGCACCGTCGGTCAAGCTCACCTGCTCGCTCTCCAGCGCGTGCGCGGCGAGCTGCTTGGGCACGAGGTGCGCCCGGGCGATGGCCCTCTTCTCCTGCAGCGTGTAGCTGGGGATCTCGAGGATCTCCATCCGGTCGCGCAGCGGCGCCGGCACCGTCTCCAGCGTGTTGGCCGTGGCGATGAAGAGCGTGCGAGAGAGATCGAAGGGCACCTCGAGGTAGTGGTCGGCGAAGGACTTGTTCTGCTCCGGGTCGAGCACTTCCAGAAGCGCCGCCGACGGATCGCCCATGTAGCCCGCTCCGAGCTTGTCGATCTCGTCGAGCATCACCACCGGATTGCTCGTGCCGGCGCGCTTGAATGCCTGCACGATCCGCCCCGGCATCGCGCCCACGTAGGTGCGGCGGTGGCCGCGGATCTCGGCCTCGTCGCGCACTCCGCCCAGGGAGACGCGGACGAACTTGCGCCCCATCGCTCGCGCGACCGACTGCCCGAGGGATGTCTTGCCCACTCCTGGAGGTCCGACCAGGCAGAGGATCGGGCCCTTCAGATCGCCGCGCAGGGTGCGCACCGCGAGGAACTGCAGGATGCGCTCCTTCACCTTGGAGAGGCCGTGGTGGTCGGCGTCCAGCGTGCGGCGCGCGTTCTCCACCTCGAGGTTGTCCTCGGTCTGCGCGCTCCAGGGCAGGTCCACGATCCACTGCAGCCAGGTGCGCGCGACGGCGCGCTCAGGCGAGGCCGCGGGGAGCTTGCGCAGCCGCGCCAGCTCCTTGGTCACCTGGCCGAGAACTTCGGCAGGAAGGCCGAGTTTCTCGATCTTCTTCTCCAGCTCGGCCTCGTCGCCGTCGTCGTCTTCGCCCAGCTCGGCCTGGATGGCTTCCAGCTGCTTGCGCAAGAGGTGCTCGCGCTCGGCGCGCGAGACTTTCTCCTGCACCGAGCCGGCGATGTCCTTGGCGACCGACAGCACCTCGCGGCGCCGCGCCAGGATCGCGACGACGAGCTTGAGCCGCTCGCCAACGTCGATGGTCTGCAAGAAGCGCAGCTTCTCCTCCAGCTTGGCAGGGACGTAGTGGGCGAGAAGATCGGCAAGCGCGCCGGGATCGCGGACGGCGTCGATGCGGACCGGCAGATCGCCGGAGATGCCCGGCATGAGCGCGACGATCTCGCGCGCCAGCCGCCGCGCCTCGAGAGCGAGCGCTTCGATCTCGGTGCCCTGCGCCTCGCGGACTTCGACCTTCTGGACGCGAGCCTGGGGGATCGGCTTGCGCTCGTCGACTTCGTCGATGCGCACGCGTTCGAGCGCGCTGACGATCACCGCGCTGCCGTCGATCTGTTCGATGCGGGCCAGCGTGCCAATCTCGTGTACGCCGGCATCCTTGCGCAGCGCGACCGCGACATGGGCGCCGGCCGCCCGGAGCATCGAGGCGCCGGCCTCGTCCGTCTCCAGGCGGGCCACGCCGCCGGGCAGGAGCACGCCGTCGTCGAGGACGAGCAGCGGGAGCAAAGCAGGAAGATTGATCAGGTTCTTTTCCATCGTGAACGAACGTAAGACCGGCACAAGCCGTGTCAAACGCATCTCCAATTTCAAATTTTGCGGATATCGAAGCGCGCAACGGCGCCTCGCTACTTACTTTCGATGCCGATCGCCGCGGCCGGATTCGCCCGGCAAGCCTGCTCGTGCGTCGGGCGAGAGCTACGTCATCGAGGCGGCGCCGGTCGGGCCGCCGCCTTCGCCCATCTGCTGCGCCATCTTGGCGGCGAAGTCCTGTCCGGCCTTGCGCATCTCGTCTTCGGTCATGTCTTTGACGTGGGTGGAGATCATCCACATCTGTCCGAACGGATCGGTGACCCCGCCCATCCGGTCGCCCCAGAACATGTCCGACACGGGCATGGTCGGCTTCGCACCGGCCTGCACGGCTTTGTTGAAGGTGGAGTCGACGTCCCGGACGTAGAGCTGCAGCGAGGCGGTGGGCTTGCCACCGAGCGAGACCGCGACGGCGCCGCCCATCGGCGACTCGTCATTCAGGTAGACGATGGCGTCTCCAATGCGCAGCTCGGCGTGCCAGACGCCTCTGCCGTCCGGCGCCATCATCCGCATCAGCTCCTGCGCGCCGAACGCCCGCTTGTAGAAGTCGATGGCCGCACCCGAATCCTTGAAGACGAGGTTGGCGATGACGTCCTGTGAGTGCGTCGGTTTGTAGGAGATCTTTTTCGGCGCAGAGGAGCGCGCCTTTGCGCTGCGCTTTGCGGACTTGGCTGCGGACTTTTTCGCCGTCTTCTTCGCCGCCTTCTTGGCCATGGTCGTCTTTCCCGTCGGGAGAGGGGGCGTATTCGTTCACGGGATAGGCGGTTGGTCAAGCGGCGCGGCGGGCGAGCCCTCGAGTTCCTCCCCCTCGGCCTGCCGGAGGCCGTCCCTCGAAAAATGCGGTCACTGTCCGCAGCCGCGCTCCCGCCGCAGATTCCCGACGTGCGTTATCTCGTTCTCGCCACCGACTACGACGGGACGCTCGCCGCCGACGGCAAGGTGCGCGCCGAGGCCATCAAGGCGGTCAAGCGCCTGCGCGAAAGCGGCCGCAAGACGGTCCTGGTCACCGGCCGCGAGCTGGACGACCTCAAGACCGTCTTCGATCGCCTCGACATCTTCGACCGCGTCGTCGCCGAGAACGGCGCGCTGCTCTACCGGCCGCAGACCAAGGAAGAGATGCTCCTCGCCGAGCCGCCTCCCCTGGAGCTGTACGAGCGCCTGCGCGCGCGCGGCGTGCGGCCTCTGTCGCGCGGCCGGGCCATCGTCGCCACCCGCGAGCCGCACGAGGTCGACGCGGTCGAGGTGGTGCGCGAGATGGGCCTCGAGCATCAGATCATCTTCAACAAGGGCGCGGTCATGCTCCTGCCGCCGGGCGTGAACAAGCAGACGGGCCTCGCCGCCGCGCTCGACGAGCTCTGCCTCTCGCTGCGCAACACCGTCTCGGTCGGCGATGCCGAAAACGACCATGCCCTGCTCGCCGCCAGCGAATGCGGCGTGGCGGTGGCCAACGCCATCCCCTCGCTCAAAGAGCGCGCCGACCTGGTCACCCGCGGCGCGCGCGGCGAAGGAGTCGAAGAGCTGATCGAGCGCATCCTCGAGGACGATCTCCGCTCGGTGGTCGACGCCCGCCACGCCCTCTTGCTCGGGGTGCGCCGCAACGGCAGCGAGGTGCGCATCGCTCCGGCGGGCCGGCGCGTTCTCTTCGCCGGACCTTCGGGCAGCGGCAAGACGACCGCGGCGACGGGATTTCTCGAGCGTGTCATGGGGGCCGGCTACCAGTGCTGCATCGTCGATCCCGAGGGCGATTACCAGGAGTACGAAGGCGTCGTTTGCATCGGCACGCGCGACCGCGCGCCCGCGGTGGAGGAAGTCCTCGAGCTCTTGCAGAAGCCGCAGAACCACGTGGCGGTCAATCTGCTCGGCGTTCCCTTGCCCGACCGGCCTGCGCTTTTCGCCAGCCTCCTGCTTCGCCTGCAGGAGATGCGCAGCCGGAGCGGGCGGCCGCACTGGATCGTCATCGACGAGGCGCACCATCTCCTTCCCGCCGCCTGGCGGCCGGCGCCGCTGACGCTGCCGCGCGAGCTGGGCGGCGTCTTGCTCATCACCGTGCACCCGGAGAGCGTCTCGCCGGCGATCCTGGCGGCGCTCGACATCGTCCTGGCGGTGGGCGAGGCGCCGGAGGAGACGCTGCGGCCGTTCCTGCGCGGGCGCGAGCCCGCGAGGGTGGAGCTCGGACCCGACGAGGTCCTCAGCTGGTCGAACGGCCAGATCGAGCCGTTGAAGCTCGTGCCGGGCAAGGCGCAGCGCCGGCGCCACCAGCGCAAGTACGCGGCGGGCGACCTTCAAGATCAGGCCTTCGTCTTCCGCGGACCGAAAGGGAAGCTGCGCCTGCGGGCGCGGAACCTGTCGCTCTTCTTGCAGATGGCCGAGGGGGTCGATGAGGAGACCTGGCTGCACCACCTCCGGCAGGGCGACTACTCGCGCTGGTTCCGCGAGGTGATCAAGGACGAGGCGCTGGCGGCGGCGGCGGAGGAGCAGGAAAAGAGGAAGGACGCTGACGAGAGCCTGCGCGGGATCCGCGAGGCGATCGAGCAGCGTTACACTCTCGCTGAGTGAAAATCAGGCGGCGCTGCGAAGGCAGATGCCGCTCATCCTGTGATCTTGTCCGCTCGTTCTCGCTTATCGTCTGCGGCGCTTGAGGAGCGAACTCAAGAGGACTGCGATTGTTGCCACAAGAGGCTCTCCCGCCGTTCCACAACCGAAACGTGGGGCATTAGAATTATCGACGCTAACATGCGCCAATGCGATTCCTCGCGCTGATCCGGACGTTCCGACAACCGCAAAAGTCTTCGAGCCGATTGTGGTCGCGTCAGCGGAGGCTGTCAGCACCAACGTAGAGGTTGCACCCGTCTCAACACGCGGTGGCACAAAATTCGCTGTGAAGCCCCGAGGAAGACCCTCCGCAGTTAGGTCGAGCGCGACTGCATGCCCGGTCACGGGGGTGGTATCCACGGCGAACGAAATAGATTGACCCGTTCGAAGGCTTCCGAGCAGCGGCGTGACGCTTAGGGTAAATGAATCTTGCGGACCGCACCCCGGTAGCTGGAACGCGGTGATTCGTGTACCAGGTCCAGCCTCCGAGGCGTATTCTGCCGTGGACCAGAAAGTGCAATCATCCACTGGGTCAGCCCGCATCGACGCATAATCACCCCAGCGGAGACTCTGTGCTTGCGAAGCGATCCCAGGATAGGCGTTGTTCTCACGAAGCGTCAGTACGCCAAGTGGGTCATTTGCGAGGCGCCCTGCGAATCGAATCGATGGATATACGGAGGAGGAGGAAACACTGTAAGCAAGAGCAATGTTTCCTGCCTTGTCCGCGGCGATCGAAGGCATCCATCGGTTCGCATCTGGCGGACCGAACGTGCCTTGCTGGATCATCGACACGTCGCCGGTCGCATTTACTCGAAGCTCGTACCATCGAATCCCGACGACCCCACTTGCCTCCGCACCATGTGCGATGAAGATCGATTCCCGGTTACCGAAGTTTCGGTAGCTGACTCGGTTCATGACCGTGGTTCCCATTGTCTCGAGTGTCTGGGAAGTGTCGGGCTGCGGCACGCAGCCTGCGCAAGCAAACGACCAGGTAGCGACTGGCACCGAGACCCTTGCGCTTAGCTGCGAATTCGACGGTGATTGCCAGTCGAGCTTGAGACGATACAAGCCGAGCCCATCACCGAACATCGGAGCTTCGACCAAGTACACCGGTGCACCGGTTGGAGGGAGCATTGACCCTTGCAAACTAGCCGCCATTGGGTGTGCCCGGCCAGCCTGAAAGCACTGCTGCGTTGCTCCCTGACCTGATAGCATGGCCGAGCGATCGAGGGCGCAGACAAGCGGCCCGGAATTATAGGTTGCGGTGGTCTCCAGACCAGTCGTCAAGACATACGCGTTCGGCCACAGTGTCAACTTTCCATAGTCGTTGTGGCTGGGATAATCGAATTGATAGCGAAACCAGCCACCCGTTGGATCACCAGTTCGTGAGACGGCGATGCATTGGTGGCCGTCGGCAGCTTGTTTGAACCACGCCTGATGAGAAAGTATCCAGCGATCCGAAAGCGAATCGTATAGAACGATGGGATCGCCTCCGTCGATGTCGCCGCATACCCCAGCAAATCCTTGCCACATGGCAATGGTTAGAGCGGGGCCGAAGACGAGCTGGCCATTCTTTGAGAACACCCCGAACGCAGAGTTCACGACCTCGACGAAATGATTTGGGCCTACGTCGCCATTCGCATCCGGCGGAAAGGCGCCGGGGTAACCCAAACCCACGCCGATACCCTCGAATGAAATTATCGGGGCCGCAATAAGAGACGTGGGTAAGGAATCCTGCAGCACTGGATCTGCGCCAACCGCATCAGGTGCAACGAAGGTGGATCGAATCCCAACCTCTTCGTCTCCGTCATGGACAGAACCGGATGGCGCACGCGGCGCAAGCAGAGGGAGCTTCTCAATTACATCGCGATGCGCCTCACGCGCGACAAGAACAGGACCTTGCGCTGATCGCAGCGCGCTGAGGCCAATCAACGAGGCGATCAGAACAACAGCCACGGACCGAATCTATCCACGAACGGTTCAAGCGTAGGAGTGCCAGGCGTAGGAATGCGGCTGTCATCTATCGCACTCTTCGAGCTCAGATTCTGTTGATCAGATTGCGCCCGGTGCCGAGGCGTCGCGCGAGACTCATCATTTCGAAACCGGTACCTCAAGTCACACTCACACTCGGCTGAACTGCTCGGCGATCACGCTCGCCACCGCAGCCGTGAGCTTGATGCCGGTCGGGAGATGGAGGAACTCGTTCGGCCCGTGCGCGTTCGAGCCGGGGCCGAGGACGCCGGTGATCATGAACTGCGCCTGGGGGAATTTCGCGCCCAGCATCCCCATGAAAGGGATGGTCCCGCCTTCGCCCATCGCCATCGACGGGCTGCCGAAGCAGCCGCGCGAGGCGCGGTCGACGGCCTGCGCCAGCCAGGGCGCAAGCGGCGGCGCATCCCAGCCGGCGGCGGATGTCTCTCCCGTGAAGGTGACGCGCGCGCCGTAGGGCGGGTCGCGCTCGAGCGCTTCTTTCACGGTGCGCGCGGCCTTCACGGGGTCGAGCGTGGGCGGGATGCGCAGCGAGATCTTCACCGCCGTGAAGGGTCGCAGGACGTTGCCGGCGCTGCCCAGCGGGGGCAGTCCCTCGACGCCGGTGATGGAAAGCGCCGGTCGCCAGGTGCGGTTCAAGACCAGCTCGACCCGGTCGTGCGTCAGGGGCTGTGCGCCGGGCGAGAAGGGAAACTTGTCGAACACCTCGTCGCCGAGCACTTCGGCGGTCGCGCGCGCCTGCTCCAGGCGCTCGGGCGGTACTTGCACATGCAATGATTGCAAACGCACTGTTCCGCTCCGCTCGTCGTCGATGCGGGAGAGAAGCTGGCGGAGGATGCGGAAGCTGGAGGGGACGATGCCGCTGGCGTCGCCGGAGTGAACGCCTTCGCTGAGGATTTCGACGCGCAGGTCGCCGGCCACGATGCCGCGCAGCGAGGTGGTCAGCCAGAGCTGCTGGTAATTGCCGCAGCCGGAGTCGAGGCAGACGACGAGCGAGGGCTTGCCGATGCGGCCGGCGAGGTGCTCGATGTACGCGGGCAGGTCGGTCGAGCCACTCTCCTCGCCGGCCTCGATCAAGACGACGCAGCGGGCGTGGGGCGCGCGTTGCTCCTGCAGGAGGCGCAGCGCCGCGAGCGAGGCGAAAGAAGAATAGCCGTCGTCGGCGCCGCCGCGGCCGTAGAGCTTGTCGCCTTCGCGCACAGGTTCCCAGGGCGAAAGTCCTGCTCGCCATCCGTTCATCTCCGGCTGCTTGTCGAGATGGCCATAGAGCAGCACCGTGTCGGGGCCGCTGCCGGGGACCTCCATGAGGATGACCGGCGTGCGCTTTTCGAGGCGAACGACTTCCAGTGCGAGGCCCGCGATGGGCTGCTTGCGGCACCAGCTCTCGATGAGCGCGACCGCGCGGTCCATGTGGCCCGCCTCGCGCCAGGAGGGGTCGTAGGCAGGGGATTTGTTGGGAATGCGGATGTAGTCGAACAAGGCAGGGACGATCTCGGCCTCCCAGATGCGCTCCGAGGAAGCGAGGGCCTGCCGCGGATCGAACGAGGTCGCCATCAGGCGCCTCTATCACCAGGCAGGCCGCGCCGGAAGGTCGGCCGGGCGATAATCGCCTCATGCTGCTCCGGCTGGTGCCCGGGTTCCGCCGGGCGATGGATCTCTCGCTGGTGCTCGACGCCGAGGGCATCGTCCATGAGCTGCGCTCGGTGGCCGAGGAGAAGTGGGCGCTGGTCGTGAGCGACGACGACGCGGCGCGCGCCGAGGCGGCGCTCACGGCGTTCGAGCGCGAGAATCCGCCGGCGCAGCGCAAGCGCTCGACCCTGCTGCCGCTGGCCGACGGCATCGTCGCAGGGCTCGTGTTCGGGCTCTCGCTTCTCGCGCTGCACATCTGGACCGGTCCCGAGTCTGCGGGGAGCACCTGGTTCGCTCGCGGCAGCGCGGAAGCGGAGAAGATCGTCGGCGGCGAGTGGTGGCGCGCGATCACTGCGCTCACTCTGCATGCCGACGCGGCTCATGCCGCGGGCAACGCTGCGCTGGGAGGACTGCTGCTGGCGATCCTGGCGAGAATGTTCGGCGCCGGCGTGGCGAGCTGGCTAGTCCTGCTCGCGGGCGCGGCGGGAACTTTTCTCGCGGCGGGGTTGCTGCAGCACAGCTTCGTCTCGGTCGGGGCCTCGACGGCAGTCTTTGGCGCGCTCGGAGCGCTCGCCGCGGCGCAGGCGACCGATCCTGGGCAAAGGCGGCGCGCCTGGGTGCCGCTCGGGGCGGGGCTGGCGCTGCTCGGATTTCTCGGCACCGGCAAGCGCGCCGATTTTGCCGGCCACCTCTGCGGATTTCTCGCCGGAGTGGCGCTCGGATTGCTCGCGGCGCGGCTCCCCCGCTGGCGCAATCGCGCGGGACAGGCGGCGCTCGCCCTCGCTGCTGCGGCGGTGCCGGTTTGCGCCTGGTGGCGCGCTCACTCCTGATGCACGACGCGGCCGCCGACGATGGTCATCGCGACCGTCGTCTCGGCGATGTGCCCTGCCTCGGCGGGGTCGAGGACGTCGCGGCTGAGCACGACCACGTCGCAGAGCTTGCCGGGCTCGAGCGATCCTTCGTCCGCCTCGCGCATCGCCGCCCAGGCGGCCTCGCGGGTGTAGGCCAGCACGGCCTCGCGCGCCGAGATGCGCTGCTGGGGAAACCATCCCTCGGGATGTTTGCCGTCGAGCGTGCGCCGGTTGACGGCGGCATCGATGCCGAGGACGGGCGAGAGCGGCGCGACCGGCCAGTCCGATCCGAAGGCGAGGTGCGCGCCGGCGTCCAGCAGCGAGCGATACGCATAGGAGGTCCCCAGCAGCTTCGTCCCGATGCGCCCTTCGGCCCAGCGCCCGTCGTCGATGGCGTGATAGGGCTGCATGGAGGCGACCACCTCGAGCGATTTGAAGCGAGGAATGTCCTGCGCCCGAACGTGCTGCGTGTGTTCGTCGCGAAAGCGGCGGTCGCGCGGGCCGTTGATCTTCTCCACCTGGGCGACGATGTCGAGCAGCTCCGCATTGCCGCGATCGCCGATGGCGTGCACCGAGACGCGCAGGCCGGCCGCGTCCGCGCTGCGGATCCATTCGCGCATCTGCGACGGATCGTTGACGAAGATTCCCGTCGAGCCGGGCTCGTTGAGATAAGGGGCGAACATCTTCGCCGTCGAGGAACCGAGCGATCCATCCATGTAACCCTTGAGGCCGCCGATGCGGACGAAGTCGTTGCCGAGCCCGCTCTCGGCGCCCAGCCGCGCCAGCTCCGCCCAGCGGCGCAGCGGCCACCAGAGCGCGATGCGCGAAGTGAGCTCTCCCGCGCGCGCCAGCTCCTGGTAGCGGCGGAAGAGGTGCGCGAGCAGGATGTCGCCGGGGCCGGGCAGGTCCTGACCCATGTCCTCCATCGCGGTTACACCGTCCCGCGCCGCCTGGCGGAGAGCCGCACGGATCGCATCGTCGATCTCGGCCGGCGAGGGCGGCGGCGCCTTGCCCTTGACCAGGTCGGCCGCCTTGTCGCGTAAAAGCCCGCTCGGCTCGAGTGACCCCTCCCTGCGGACGATCACGCCGCCGGGCGGATCGCGTGTCGCGGCCGTCACGCCGGCGAGCGCGAGAGCGCGCGAGTTGGCCACCGCCATGTGCCCGTCGTAGCGGTCGATGACCACGGCGCGCCCGGAGACGTGCTTGTCGATCAGCTCCTTGGTCGGCAGCTTGCCCCCGAAAGTCCGGTCGTGGTCCCAATTGCCGCCCAGGATCCAACTGCCCGGAGGCAGCTTGCGGTCGAACTCGCGGAGCCGGCGGCCGAACTCGGCCTCGTCCGCCGCGTCCTTGAGCGAGATCTGCGAGAGGCCGCGGCCCCCCTCGAGGAGGTGCAGGTGGCTATCGCGGAAACCAGGGAGCGCCCGGCGGCCGCGCAGATCGATGATGCGGGTCTGCGGTCCGGCCAGCGCGCGCATCTCGGGGTCGCTGCCGGTCGCCACCACGCGGCCGCCAGAGGCAGCCAGCGCCTGCCACTCCTGGTCGTTCGACCAGATGCGACCGTTGACGAGCAGCAGATCGACCAGCGCAGCGGTTGCCAGAAGAGTGAGCATGTGAGCGCGAACGTTGTCGCACGGCCGACTGCGACGGTCCATATTCGATGGCCATGACCTCCCTGCTTTCGAAAGACGACCTCCATCTCTTCAACGAGGGGTCACATCTACGCCTCTACCAGCACCTGGGCGCGCACCTGGGCAACGAGGGGACCTGGTTCGCCGTCTGGGCGCCCAACGCGCGCATCGTCAACGTCATCGGCAACTGGAACGGCTGGGACAAGCACAAGGACGTGCTCGAGCTGCGCGGCGACTCCGGCGTGTGGGAAGGCTTCGTGCCGGGCGTCGGCCAGGGCGCGACGTACAAGTTCCACATCGAGGCGCGCAACGGGTATCGCGTCGACAAGGCCGACCCGCTTGCCTTCCGCGCCGAGCAGCCGCCGCACACGGCCTCGGTGGTGTGGGACCTCGGCTACCGCTGGGGCGACTCGAAGTGGATGCACGAGCGGTCGAAGCGCGGCGCGCTCGATGCACCGATCTCCATCTACGAGCTGCACCTCGGCTCCTGGCGGCGGGTGCCGGAAGAGAAGGATCGGCCGCTCACCTATCGCGAGCTGGCGGCGCCGCTCTGCGAGTACCTGGGCCGGCTCGGCTTCACCCACGTCGAGTTCCTGCCGGTGATGGAGCATCCTTTCTACGGCTCGTGGGGTTATCAAACGACCGGATACTTCGCTCCGACCAGCAGATATGGAACGCCGCAGGACTTGATGTACCTGATCGATCAGCTTCACCAGGCGGGCATCGGCGTCATCCTCGACTGGGTTCCCTCCCATTTCCCCTCCGACGAAATGGGGCTCGCTTATTTCGACGGCACGCACTTGTACGAGCACGCCGACCCGCGCCTCGGTTTCCACCCTGATTGGAACACGTATATCTTCAACTATGGCCGCCACGAGGTGCGCAGCTTCCTCCTCTCCAGCGCGATGTTCTGGCTCGACCGCTATCACGCCGACGGACTGCGGGTCGATGCGGTCGCCTCCATGCTCTATCTCGATTACTCGCGCAAGCAGGGCGAATGGATTCCCAACCTGCACGGCGGCCGCGAGAACCTGGAGGCGATCTCGTTTTTGCAGCGCCTCAACACCGAGGTCTATGGAAGGCATCCGGGGGCGCAGACCTACGCGGAGGAATCGACTTCCTGGCCCGGCGTCTCGCGCCCCATCTATCTGGGCGGGCTCGGCTTCGGATTCAAATGGGACATGGGCTGGATGCACGACACGCTCTACTACCTGGAGCGCGACCCGGTGCACCGCCGCTTCCATCACCAGGCGCTCACCTTCCGCGCGATCTATGCTTTTCACGAGAACTTCGTGCTGCCGCTCAGCCACGACGAAGTGGTGCACGGGAAGGGATCGCTGCTCGGCAAGATGGCGGGCAACGAATGGGAGAAGCGCGCGAATCTGCGATTGCTCTTCTGCAATCAATGGTCGCAGCCGGGAAAGAAGCTGCTCTTCATGGGCGGCGAGCTCGGACAAGGTCGCGAGTGGAACCACGAGTCGAGCCTCGATTGGCACCTCACCTCCGACGCGCGCCACGCCGGCATCCAGAGGCTGGTGGCCGATCTCAACGATCTCTACGCGCGCGAACCGGCGCTGCACGCCCTCGACACGCAGGCCGCCGGGTTCGAATGGGTCGACGCCAACGACTCCAACCAAAGCGTGGCCAGCTACCTGCGCAAGGACGGGCAGGGCGGACAGATCCTCGTCGTGCTCAATTACACGCCGGTGATCCGCGCCGGCTACCGGGTCGGCGTTCCGCGCGCGGGCGAATGGCGCGAGGTGCTCAACAGCGACGCGGCCATCTACGGCGGCAGCGGCGTGGGCAACTACGGCGCGGTCCACACCCGGGCCATCGCCTGCCACGGGCGCGGGCAATCGCTGGAACTGGTGCTCCCGCCGCTTGGCGCCCTCTTTCTCAAGCCGGCCTGAGGGGCGTGCGGGCGGCCGGCCGGTCCTGGCCGCGCCGCCGACCGCGCCGTAGCTTCTCCTTCTGTGCGCATCGGCTTTCTCATGGACCCGCTCGAGTCAGTCCGGTTCGAGCACGATTCCACTTTCGCGCTGATGCTCGAATGCCGCAGGCGCGGATACGAAGTGCGCGAGCTGCGGCAGGAATGGCTCTGGTGCGAGGGCGCCCGGCCGCGCTCGCGGATGCGCTCGGTCGAGGTGCTGCGCGGCGGCGAGAATTTTCGCGTGCTCGATGATCTCGACGCGCCCTTGGCCGACCTCGACGTGCTCTTCCTCCGCAAGGACCCGCCGGTCGATGGCGACTACCTGCAGGCCACGCTCCTGGTCGATCTGGAGCGGGGCCCGCTCCTCATCAACCATCCTCGCGGGCTGCGCGAGGCAAACGAGAAGCTCTTCGCGCTTCGCTTCGCGCAGTTCGTGCCGCCCACCATCGTCTCGCGCGAGATCGGCCGGCTGCGCGAATTCCTCCAGCGGCAGGGCGGCGACGCCGTCATCAAGCCCCTCGACGGCTGCGGCGGCAGCGGCGTCTTCCGCCTGCGTCTGGGCGACCCGAACCTTGGTTCGCTGCTGGAGACGGCCACGCAGGGGGGCCGGGTTGCGATCATGGCCCAGGCCTATCTGCCGGCGATCGAAGAGGGGGACAAGCGCATCATCCTGCTCGACGGTGAGCCGATCGGCGCGGTGCTGCGCGTGCCGCCAGAGGGCGAGCTGCGCGCCAACCTCGCGGTGGGAGGCGTGCCGCGGCGAGCTTCCGTTTCCGCTCGCGAGCGGGAGATCTGCCGCGCTCTCGCTCCCGAGCTGCGCAACCTCGGGCTCTGGTTCGTCGGGATCGACGTGATCGGCGGCTTCCTCACCGAAGTGAACGTCACCAGCCCGACCGGCCTGGTGGAGATCGATGCGCTGAGCGGCGGGTCCCTCGAGTCGCAGGTGATCGACTTCGCGGTGCGCCGGTCGGGATTGCAGGCGCGCGCCGTCGCAGGTATGTGAGGCAGGGGGCCTCGCAGGCCGAGGCCGGAGGGAATCTCGGAATGAATCTTCGCAACGTCCTGGTGGCGTCCGCGGCTGTTTCTCTTGCGTGCGGCGGAGGCGTCAATGCCAGCGTCAACGGCACCATCAAAGGGCAATCGCTGAAGCCAGCCGACACTGTCTCGGCGCCCGTCACCGTGGCGCTGACGGGCGGCGGCACGGCCTCGCTGGCGGGAGTGGTGGTGAGCGACGTCCCGGGGTTGTGCGCCAAGGCTGCCTCGAACACGACGCCGAAGAGCGCTCACATCCTTTTTCTCGGGGCCGGCGACGTCAATCCAACCAGCTTTCAGATCACCGCTGCATCCACGGCGGGGACCTACTCCATCTATGGCGGAAGCGGCGCTCCCCCTGCGAAGGTCGCGGACGTGAGCTTCTTCAGCTACGACGCGAGCTGTACCGAAATCACCACGCAGAGCGCCTCGGCCACTTCGGGGACGGTCACGCTCACCAGCGTGAACAACGGCTCGTACTCGGGCAATTTCGACGTGACCTTCGACAGCGGCGATCACGTGACGGGCTCGTTCAGCGCGTCGAACTGCGCGAACCTGAACATGTACTTCGGCACGACAACGCATAGCTGCGGCTGATGGGCAGCCTGCGCTTTCGCAGGGCGGTCGAATGACCAAGGCGGACCAGCTGAGCGGGCTTGCGGAGGCGGCGCTGGCGCTCGACCGCGAGCTGCGGCGTTTCGAGGAGCTGGCTGTCCAGGCGGCGAAGGTCAAGCTCAACAGCGAGAAGAACCTCGAGCGCGCCACCGAGGCGCTCTCCAGGGCGGCGGAGAGCCAGGATCGCATCGGCGCGCACGTCCAGGAGCTCGTCGAGGCGATCACGGCGGCGCGCGAGAAGCAGGAGCGGGACGCCTCTGCGCTGATGTCGCGGGCGCAGGAGATCGCCGCGCGGCGCGCGCAGTTCGTCCAGCTGCTCCAGCGGATGGCGGGACTCGGCCAGATGGCCAGGGAGATCCAGGAGCTGCTCCAGTCGGACCAGCGCGACGTGGCCGAGGTGCAGGCGCGCATGGACAAAGTGGCCGAGGGCGCGGGGGAGATCGGCCGAGCCGCGCAGGAGCAGGAGATGGAGGAGCTGGCGCGGCAGGCGGAGACGCTCCGCCAGCAAGTGCTGGCGGCGAGGAACAAGCTCGGCCTGCTCGCGAAAAAAGGCTAGCGCGGAGTAGCCCCTGGGCCGCCTGCGGCTGCCGCGGCTAGGAGCTGGTCAAATAGCCGTGGTCGTTCTCGTTCTTGTCTTCGTGCTCGATGTCGAGCTCGTGCTCGTGCTCCTTTTCGTGCCCGATGTCGAGCTCGTGCTCGTTCTGATTCGGGTGAGTCGTTTTGGGCCCGAGGGTCTCAAAGTTGTACCGACGAAACCCGCGAACAAGCCCCGAGCACCGAACGGGAACGACACCGAGCACCAAATCGAGCACGAGCACGAGCACGGCAGGTCACAGGCGCCAGCTGATAGGCATTTGGGGTTAGGAGACCGCGCGCAGCTGCTGCTGCCGCCGCGGCACGCGCAGGATGAATTCGGCGCCCGGCCCCGGCCGCACTTCCAGCGAGCCGCCCAGGCTCTGCACCACCCGCCAGGCGATGGTCAGCCCCAGGCCCATGCCGCGGCCCGGCCCCTTGGTGGTGAAGAAGGGCGTGAAGATGCGCGGCAAGTCCTCGGCTTTGACGCCGGGGCCGTTGTCCTTGACGGTGACGACGAGCGCATCGCCGTCGGCGAATCCGCGCACCTGCACATGGCCGCCTTGGTCGGGGCAGGCCTCGATGGCGTTCTGCACCAGGTTGCTCAACACCTGGTTGAATTCCTCCGGTACGCACTCGACCGTTCCGTCGCCGACGAGGTCCGTCTTGACGCTCACCGGGCGTCCCGTCGCCGGCAGCACCAGCGCCACCACCTCGCGGATGGCGGCGAAGACGTCGTGCGCGCGAATGTGCCGCGAGTACCCGGCGCGGCTGTAGCTGCTCATCAGCTCCACGGTGGAGGCGATGCGCTTGATGCCGCTCTCGGCGATGTCGAAGAGCTCGTTCATCCGCTCGAAGAGAAGCGGCCGATCGCTGACCTTGCCTTCGAAGAGCGCCTTCACATCCAGCCGGACGCGCGCCAGGGCATTCTTCAGGTAGTTGAGCGGATTGTTGATCTCGTGGGCCAGGCCGCCCGCGACGATCTCCAGCGAGTCCATCCGCTGCGTGAGCACGATGTCGGCGGTGGTGGTCTGCTGCTGCACCAGCGCCCGCGCGGTGGTGAGCAGCTCGCGCGGCGAAAACGGCTTCGCCAGGTACGCGTTCACGCCCGTCTCGAGGCCGGCGACGCGATCCTCGAGATCGCCGCGCGCGGTGAGCATCAGGACCGGGATGTGCCGCGTCTTCTCGTCGGCGCGCAGGCGGCGGGTCAGCTCCAGACCGTCGATGCCCGGCATCATCAGATCCGCCACCACCAGCGATGGCTGCTCGCGCAGCGCCATCTCCAGTCCCTTTTCGCCGTCGTCGGCGGAGATGACCTTGAAATGCGTGCGCAGCGCGTTGTGCACCAGGCGGATGATGTCGGGCGTGTCGTCCACCACCAGCGCGAGGTGCGGCCGCTGGTCCTCGTCGGCGTCGCGCGGCGAGACGCGGCGGTCGGTGGCCTCCTCGATGTCGATCAGCCGGTACTCGTCGCGCGCCGCCATCTGCACGGCGAAGTCCATCAATCCCCGGTCGCCGCCGCGGCTGCCGGCGGGCACGTCGCGCGTCGGGCCGCGACGTTCGAGGACCTCGGGAGCGAAGTGCTCGCGGTCCCGCTTCAGCTCGACGGTGAAGCGCGCGCCCCCGCTGCTCTCCGCCCAGATGCGGCCGCCGTGCAGCTCGACGATCTCCTTCGCCAGCGCAAGGCCGATGCCGGTGCCGCCGTAGCGGCGCGTGCCGGCCATATCCACCTGGTAGAAGCGCTCGAAGATCTGCACCGCCTTGTCGGGGGGAAAGCCCGGCCCATCGTCCTGGACCAGCACCTGCACCGTGGGGCCCGTCTGGCGGAGCCGCACCATCACGTGTCCGCCGGGCGGCGTGAACTTGGTGGCGTTCGACAAGAGGTTGAGGAAGACGCGCTCGATCCGTTCCAGGTCGCACCAGATCGGGCAGGTCTCGACCTCGGGCTCGATCTTGAGCTCGATCCCCTTGCGCTGGGCGAGCGGCAGCACTTGCGCCACCAGGCCGCGCAGGTAGTCGGCGAGATCGTGCTCCGCGACCTTGAGGCGCAGCTTCGACTCCTCGAGGCGCGAGAGGTCGAGCAAGTCCCCGATCATCTTCAGGAGCTTGAGCCCGCTGCGGAACATCGACTGGAAGGTGGCGAGGTGCGCCGGCGAGAGCTCGCCCATTTCGCCCTCGAGAATCAATTCCAGAGGCGCCAGCACCATCGCCAGCGGCGTCTTGAACTCATGGGTGATGTTGGCGAAGAGCTGCGACTTGAAATGGTCGAGCTGCTTGAGTTGCTCGTGGGCGGCCTCCAGCGAGGTCGTGGTCTCCTCGAGCTGCACCTGGTTCAGCACCTGCTCGCGCTGCGAGCGGTAGAGGACGATCTGTCCGGTGCCGCCCACCACCGCGATGCCGAGGAGGAAGGCAAGGTTGGAGAAAGCGTCCAAAAGCGGCGTCACCTGCCCGACCAGCAGGTTGGGCACGACGAAGCTGGCAAGGATCAGCGAGTGCGTGATCAGCACCACCCGAGCGTTCCAGACGAAGAGGAGGCCGGTGCCGAGGATCACCAGCGACAGTCCAGCGTAGTAGGGCGAGGCCAGACCGCCGAGAAAGATGGTCATGGCGCTGATGCCCCCAGCGACCAGGAGCGTGTAGGCGGAGGAGACGAGGTCGGAGTGTCGCTCGAGAAAGCGGCTGTCGAGCAGGCGGAACATCGCCACCGAAGCGATCAGCACCGCCGCGCGCGTGGACCAGAGGATGGGCAACGCGGCGCGCGGCGCGATCAGGTAATCGAGCGCGCCGAAACAGGGATAGAGAGCGAGCGTGATCCAAAGGCCGATGCGGATGCGCCGGCGGTTGCGTTCCAACAGCCAGCGCGCCCAGCGCCCTTCGAACGCGGCAGGCCGCGACTCGGTCACTCCCGGCGGATCTCCACGAATGGGTTGACGCCGCTTTCCTCTTCGAGGATCTGGTGCCGCGCACACGGCGCCGCCCGCCGGGCGATCTCGAGCAGCTCGGCGCGCGAGCGATAGATCAAGTGCCATTCCATGTGGTGCTCCATGTACCAGCGGCTGGGATTCTCCGGCACCATGTTGGCGATCAGCGCGCGCCCGCCCGCAGCGAGCTGTCCTTCGAGGTTGCGGGCGAGGCCCACCGCCGTGCTCTGGCGCAGGTAATCGAAGAATCCATTCGAGTAGATTAGATCGAAGGGGCCGAAGGACGTGAACAAATCGGCGTCGCGAAGCAAGCGCTTGACCGATTCGTGCAGGTAGACGACCCTTGCCTTGCGCGCGTCGGCGATGGGCTTGAGGCGGCGGTAGGCATAGGCGAGCGCGCCCTTGTCCTGGTCGAAGATGACGATTTCGAGCGGCGCGGGCAGCTCGCGGATCTCCTGGAGCAGCTCTACCAGTTCCTGCGCCGGCCCGCAGGCGACGGCCAGCACCTTGAGGGGAGCGCGGCGCGAGTCGATCATCTCGCGCAGCTGACGCTTGACCAGGTCCTTGCGGTGTCGCACGGCGCAGGCGGCGCGGGTCTGGTCGAAGGAATAGCTGATCGCCTTGGCGAACAGGTTCGGCCCTTCGAAGGGCTTTTCGTAGATGAAGCGCATCACTTCGTAGTCGCCGGGATAGCCGAACGGCTTCTGCCAGCAGCGATGCACCGAGGGCGACTGCATGAAGAACTCGTGCAGGTGGCGCCGCGACCAATTGACCAGCGCGGGCATGTGCGCAGGCGGGACCGAGCGGACGGCTGCGTCGATCTCCTCGGTCGCCTTCACCACGTCGGCCACGAAGGTGTTGCGGACCTTCTCCATCAGCGCTGCGCGCGCCGGCGAGCCTTCGCCGTGCAGCACATGCCAGGGCAGATCCCGCTCCAGCTTGGCGAGCTGCTTCTCGGCGTCCTCGAGATAGAGGCGCAGCTCGGAGACCAGCATCTTGAAGTGGTCGTGGCCCGGCACGCGCCAGGGGGCGGGCGGCTGCGTGCCGGCCTTGATGGCGCGCAGATCGAGCACCTCGTCGATGGGGAGAAGGAGCCCCTCGAAGGAGACGCCGACGATGGCGACGCCCGAGACCTCGCGCACCGAGCCGACCCGGGCCTCGCCCTTGAAGGGGACGTGGTCGTCGAAGCGGACGGCGAGGTTGTCCAGGCGGTCGCCGACCGAGACCCGCAAATCCTTGGGCCACTCGAAGGCGGCTCCGTTCTGCGAAACGTCGAGCAGCGCGCAGCTGCGACCGAGCAGCTGCACCTCGGCGTACAGGGGCGAGAGGTCGGTGGCGCGGTAGCGGTGCGGCCGGAAGAAGACTTCCCGGCCCTGCGGCCCTTCCAGATCCTCGTAGTTGCGAACTCGATGCAGCGGCGCGGTCAAGTGACCCCCTAATTTGCGATGGCCAGCCGGATCTCGAAGCGCGCGCCACCTTGCGGGCGATCGAGCACTGCGATTTCGCCTTGATGTGAATCGACGATCAGCTTGGCCATGTAGAGGCCCATGCCCATCCCGTCGCCCTTGCCGGTGGCGAAAGGCTGGAAGAGCGACTCGCGCAACTGCGGCGGGACGCCCGGCCCTTCGTCCTCGACGGCGAGGATGATCTTGCCGTCCATCCGGCTGGCTTCGATGCCGACGCGGCGCCACTGCGCGGTGGCCTGCAGCGCATTTCGCACCAGATTGAGCATCACCTGGCAGAGCTTCTGCCGGTCGCCCATCACGCAGGGCAGATCCTCCGCCACGCGCAGCTCCACCTTGTGCATGCGGTAGTTCAGATCCATCCGGGCGATGGCGACCGCGTCCTTGATCACCGCCGAGGGAGGCAGGAGCTGCCGGTCGAGAGTGAGGCTGCCGCCGCGGGCGAACTGGTGCATCGCCTCGAGCGTCTGGATCAGGTTGTTCACGCCCTGCATGCCGACCTGCACGCTCTCGCGGACGTCGGCCGCGATCTCGCCCTGCTGCAGGACGCTCTCGACGTAGCCGAGGCTGATCATCAGATTGCGCAGATCGTGGATCACGCCCGCCGCCAGCCGGCCCATGGTGCCGAGCCGCTCCATGTGCAAGAGGTGCCGCTGCGTGCTCTTGATCTGCTCGAGCGAGGCATCGAGCTCCTGCGTGCGCCGCGCCAAGAGCGCGACCAGCCGCTGGATGGCGCGCGCCTGGTAGACGTGCTCACTGGCTTGCCGGACGGCTTCGAGAATGTCGTCGGGCTGCCACGGCTTCTTGAGGAAGCGGAAGACGCGCGCGCGGTTGATGGCCGAAATCAGCGCCGGCGGGTCGGTGAAGCCGGTGAGGACGATGCCGGCGACGTCGGGCTTGAGCAGGCGAAGCTGCTCGAGCAATTCCACGCCGGTCATCTCCGGCATGCGCTGGTCGGTGATGACGACGTCGAGGTCGTTGTTCTTGGCGATCTCGAGCGCGTCGCGGCCGGAGGTCGCCTCATGCACCTTGTAGCCAGCCTCGAGGAAATTGCGCAGGACGGTCAGGTTGGGGCGCTCGTCGTCAACGATGAGGATCCCGCGACTCCGGGTATCCCCAACCCCGTGTAGCGCCATCAGCGATTTCAGTCCGTCGTCCAGCATGACTCCCCACTCTGGCTCGACGAGTCCGACCAGCAACTTTTCGGCCAATTCGGTAGTGGACAAATGGATTTGGCCAGAAGTAGCCGAGACGAAGCAAGAGCCGGAAGACAAGCCCCTTGGGCTCGATCGCTGGCCGTTAATTAAATCAATGATGTTATTGATCTATTTGCCAAATATGCAAAAAGATACCTGAATTGGAATGCGTTGGAGGCAGCCGCCGCACCTCATACCAGTGCAATTTTCTCTGGCCGACGCACCATGGGCGCGAGACCAGCGATCGCTGGAGCGGGTCACCCTATTCGTACGATTCGATCGGCGGACACGAGCACATCAAGTTCTTGTCGCCGTAGACGTGATTGAGCCGTCCGACCGCGGGCCAGAACTTGTGCTCGCGCACCCAGGCCACGGGAAAGGCCGCGCGGTGGCGCGAATAAGGCCGGTCCCAGCGGTCGTCGGTGAGATCCTCCGCGGTGTGCGGCGCGCCCTTGAGCAAGTTCTTTTCGCGCGGCGCCTTGCCGCTCTCGATCTCGCGGATCTCCTCGCGGATGCCGATCATCGCCGAGCAGAAGCGGTCGAGCTCGCTCTTCGGCTCGCTCTCGGTGGGCTCGATCATCAACGTGCCGATCACCGGGAACGAGGTGGTCGGCGCATGGAAGCCGTAGTCCATCAAGCGCTTGGCGACGTCGTCCACCTCGATGCCCGCGTCGCGCTTCACTTTGCGCACGTCGACGATGCATTCGTGTGCGACGAAGCCCGTCTCGCCCTTGTAGAGGACCGGGAAATGCTCGTCGAGGCGGCGGGCGATGTAGTTGGCGCTGAGGATGGCGATCTGCGAGGCGCGCGCCAGGCCCTGCGCGCCCATCATCTTGATGTACGCCCAGGAGATGAGAAGGATCGAGGCGCTTCCCCAAGGGGCCGCGCTGACCGGACCGATCGCTTTTTCGCCTCCCACGCGGACCAGCGGGTGTCCGGGCAGATGCGGCGCGAGATGCTTCGCTGCGCAGATGGGACCCATCCCCGGCCCGCCGCCGCCGTGCGGGATGCAGAAGGTCTTGTGCAGATTGAGATGGCAGATGTCGGGGCCGAAGTCGCCGGGCCGGCAGAGGCCCACCTGCGCGTTCATGTTGGCGCCGTCCATGTAGACCTGGCCGCCGTGGCGGTGGACGATCTCGCAGATGCGCCGGATGGCCGACTCGAACACGCCGTGCGTCGAGGGATAGGTGATCATCAGCGCGGCGAGAGTCCGGGAATTCTCTGCGGCCTTCTTCTCCAGATCGGCCAAATCCACGTTGCCGTGCTCGTCGGTGCGGACGACGACGATCTTGTAGTTGACCATCGCCGCGCTGGCCGGATTGGTGCCGTGCGCCGACTGGGGGATGAGGCAGACGTTGCGGTGCCCCTCGCCGCGGGACTCGTGGAAGGCCTTGATCACGAGGAGGCCGGCGTACTCGCCCTGCGCGCCGGCGTTTGGCTGCAGCGAGACGCCGGGGAAGCCGGTGATCTCGGCGAGCATGCCTTCCAGCTCCTGGAAGATCTGCGTGTAGCCCGCCGCCTGCGCGCGCGGCGCGAAGGGATGGAGCCGCCCGAACTGCGGCCAGGTGATGGGGAGCATCTCGGCCGCGGCGTTGAGCTTCATCGTGCAGCTGCCGAGCGGGATCATGCTGCGCGTGAGCGAGAGATCGCGCGACTCGAGCAGTCGCAGGTAGCGCATCATCTCCGTCTCGCTGTGGTGGGTATTGAAGACGGGATGGATCAGGTAGGCGCTCTTGCGCTGCAGCGCCGCGGGCAACCGGGGCTCCTCCGATCCCGCCGTCGCCGGCTTGCCTCCGGAAAAAGCAGCGAGGATGTCGCGCACGTCCTCGGGCGTGGTGGTCTCGTCGAGGGAGATGCCGATGCCGTGCTCGTCGAGGCGGCGGAAGTTCATCCTCCGCGCCTCGGCAGCGGAGAGGATTTCATCGACCTGCGCGCGCTCGACCTGCACCGCCAGCGTGTCGAAGAACTCGCGGTGGCGGAGGGCGAAGCCCAGCTTCTCCAGCCCGCGCGCGAGCTGCGCGGTGAGGCGATGAACGTGCTGCGCGATGGCCTTGAGCCCCTTCGGCCCGTGCCAGACCGCGTACATCCCGGCGATGATGGCGAGCAGCGCCTGGGCGGTGCAGATGTTGCTGGTCGCCTTCTCGCGGCGGATGTGCTGCTCGCGCGTCTGCAGCGCCATGCGCAGCGCGCGGCGGCCCTGAACGTCGATGGAGACGCCGATGATGCGGCCGGGCATGTGCCGCAGGTAGTCCGACCTGGTCGCGAAGTACGCCGCGTGCGGACCGCCGTAGCCCATCGGCACGCCGAAGCGCTGGGTCGATCCGATCGCGCAGTCGGCGCCGAGCTCTCCCGGCGGCGTGAGCAGGGTGAGCGCGAGGATGTCGGCCGCCATCACCACCAGCGCGCCGTGGGCGTGCGCTTTGTCGATGAAGGCTCGCGGATCCCAGAGCCCGCCGTCGGTCGCGGGGTATTGCAACAGCGCTCCGAAGACCGGCTCCTGAACAAAGTCGAAAGCCTTCGGATCGCCGACGATGACGCGGATGCCGAAGGGCTGCGCGCGCGTCTTGATCACCTCGATGGTCTGGAGGTGGCAATCCTGCGCGACGAAGAAGGAGCCGGCGTCGCTCTTGTGCGCGTTGTGCAGCATGGTCATCGCTTCGGCGGCGGCGGTCGCCTCGTCGAGCAGCGATGCGTTCGCCACCGGCAGGCCGGTCAGGTCGATGACCATCGTCTGGAAATTGAGCAGCGCCTCGAGGCGGCCCTGGGAGATCTCCGGCTGGTAAGGAGTATACTGAGTGTACCAACCAGGATTTTCCAGGACGTTGCGGAGAATGACGGGCGGCGTGACGGTGTCGGAATAGCCGGCTCCGATGTACGAGCGGAAGACCTGGTTGCGCGCGGCGATCTCTTCGACTTCGCGAAGCAGTCCGAACTCCGAGCGCCCCGGCGGCAGATCGAGCGAGCGACCGAGCCGGATGTCGCGCGGCACGGTGCGGTCGATCAGCTCGTCGAGGCTGGTAAGTCCGATCGCCGCCAGCATCTCCTTCACGTCCTCTTCGCGAGGTCCGATGTGGCGGTCGACGAAGCGATCGGGATGGCGGCTGGGCTGCATCGAGCGGGTCCTCCAGGGCGGCGCAAGATAACCTGCATCTGTTAATGTCGCAGCATGGAACTGACGGGCGACCCGGCGGGACTTGCGGTGCTGAAGTCCTTCCAGGAGGGGAACCGCGAATACCTCAAATTCCTCATCCAGGAAGCGCGCTCCGTCTTCGAGCACCACGTCGATTTCAAGGGGCAGGACGGAACCGCCTTCCGGCTGCACTTCGACGTGCGCACCGGCGGCTTCCGCGTGGAGAAGAAGCCTACCTAGAGAAACTTGACGGTCCTTCCGCGGCGAGCGGAAGCTGCCGGACATGAGCGAAGACCGGGAAGAGTTGCGCGCGCGCCTCCTCGCGCTGGAAAAGGCCGTGGATGGGCTGCAGCGCGACCTTTTGCAGCTCCGCGCCGGATTCACTCGGGGCGCACCCGTGCAGGCCCCGCCCGCGCCCCAGCCGGTGATCGAGGCGGAGCCAGCCCCGCAACGGCCGCCGCCAGCCGCGGTCAAGCCTCGTCGGCTGGACCTGGAGACACTGGTCGGGCGCTACGGCATGCTCGCTCTCGCCACGCTGCTCGCGCTCGCCGCGGTCGGCACGTTCGTCGGTTGGGCCATCGCGCACGGCCTTCTCGGTCCGGTCCCGCGCGTCGTCCTCGGGCTCGCCGCGGCGGCGGGCATCGCGGTCTTCGGCGTGCGGCTGCGCAGCCGCGAGCGCTCGTTCGGCGACAGCCTGCTCGGGCTCTCGCTCGCCATCGTGCATGTCTGCGCCTGGCAAGCGGGCCCTGCGCTTCACCTGGTGCCGCCTTTCGCCGCGCTTGCTCTCTCGGCTACGGCCTCCGTCGCGCTGGGCGGATTTGCGCTCCTGCAAGAGGACGAGCTGCTCTGGTGCGTCGGCTTCGGCGGCGCGGCGGTTGCGCCCTTCGTCACCAGCAGCGGACAGGGAACGGCCCCGATGCTCGCAGCGTACGCCGCTGCGGTCTTGATCGCCGGCGGGTCGGCGTTGGGATCGCGGCCCTGGATCATCGCCTCGCGCATCTACGGCGCGGCAGCGGCGCTTTTCACTGTCGCCATCGTTGCGCTCCCCGAAAGGCAGCACTCCGCGGAGTTGGCCGTCGGGCTGCCTTTCGCCGCCGCGGGCCTCGGTGTGCTGCCCTTCGCGCACGGCAAGGTGGTGCGGCCGCGCCTGCGCACGCTCGGCCTTTTGGCAGCGGCTGCCGCGCTCTACGCCGCCGCGGCACCCGTGGTCCCGCACTTCACCGGCGCTTTGGCTGCGGCGCTCGCCGGCGTGGCCTGGCTGGCGCTGCTCGAGTTGGTCGACTGCGAGCCCGCCGGTACGGTGCTGGATGGATTCGGCGAGGCGGGCGCGGGCATGGCGGAGTGGATCGACGGCGCCGCGGTGCCCGCCGCCTTCTTGCTGGCGCTGAGCATCGCGCTGGAGATGAGCGGCTACGCGGACCGCGCCTTCGGCCTCGCGGCCCCACTGCTCGTGCTCAGCGTTTCCCGACGGAGTCCAGGACCGCTGCGGGACGCGCTCGGATTGCCGGCTTTTTGCGCGGCGATCGCGGCGGTGCTGCTCGCGACGCGCCCGCACCACGAAGTCGCTGCGGCGGCGATGGCGGGCACTTCGCTTCTCTTCATGTTCCTCGAGCGCGCAGTGCCGAACCGGACCTGGCAATGGGCGCCGCAGATCGCGCTCGCGCTGGCCGGCCTCTACGCGCTGGAGCTCGTGACGGTGCGCCCGCGGTACCAGTACGTTCCCTTCCTCACCGGCGCCTCGGCCGCCGCGCTCGCCGTGGCGGTTTGCTGCGGCCTGGCTGCCTCGCTGACCCGAACCAGCGCAGCCATCGCAGGAGCGGGAATCTTTGCCTTCCTCTGGGTGAATCAGGAGCTGGCCTGGGCCGTGAGCCCCGCCACCTCCACCTTGCTGCTCGTCACCTGGTACGCCGCAACCGGCGTGGGCTGCGTCGCCTTTGGGCGCGCGCGCTCCGCCCGCAAGATCCGGCACGCCGGCCTGGGCCTCGGCATCATCGCCGCGCTCCTGGCGCTCAAGGCGGCCTGGGGACTTCCTTCGACGGCCGCGCGGATCTCCGCTTACCTGGTGGTCAGCGCGTTCCTGCTCGGCATCGCCTGGTGGTACCGCAAGCCCGGCGCGCAACCCGGCGCGGAGCCCGGCGCGGAACAGTCGCCCTAGAGCGCAGCTACTGGAACATCCGCTTCACCCAGCCGAAGAGCCCGCCGCCTTCCTCCTCGGAGGGCGGTCCGTAGATCGCCGCGTCAGGGGAATTCGCCAGCCGGCGCCGCACCGATTCGGGGTTGTCCTGCGTGCTGAAGGTGGCGGTGACGGTGCGGGCCGTGCCGCGCTCCTCGGCGGTGACCGTGAGCAGCGACTCGGCGGTGATGTTGAAGATGACGTCGAAGACGACGTTGCCTTTGTGGCCCGGCGGCAGATCGGCCACGACCAGCGTGCCCAGGTATTCGTTCTGCTGCGCCTTCTCGTTCTCGCCCTGGAAAATAGGGATCTCCAGCATCTTCTGCTGATCCTGCGAGGTCCACACCGAGTGGACCTTGCGGTGGGGCAGCGCCGTGTTGCGCTCGACGATCTTCTTGAAGCGGCCGCCGGGCAGGCCGACCCCGATGCTCATCGGCAGGACGTCCATGAGCACGATGCCGCCGATCTCGCCGGTCTGGATCGAATCGGCCAGAAGCGCCGCGCCCAGCGCGACTGCCTCGTCGGGATGGACGGCCTTGGAGGGCTCCTTGCCGAAGAACTCCTTGATCTTCGCGCGCACCAGCGGCATGCGGCTCTGCCCGCCGACGAGGAGCACCTCGCCGACGTCGGAAGGCTTGAGGCCGCAGTTGGTGAGGGTCTCGTCGCAGACCCGCAAGGTGCGCTCGACCAGGGCCGCGGTCAGCTTTTCAAGATCTCCGCGGGTGACGGTCTCGTCGACGTCGCAGGGTTTGTCGCCCACCATCGCGACGAAGGGCACGTTGATTTGCGTGGTGAGCCGCTCGGAGAGCGCGATTTTGGCGCGCTCGGCAGCGTCGGTGATGCGCTGATAGGCGACGCGGTCCCCGGCGAAATCGACGCCGTGCTTCTTCTTGAAGCGGACCAACAGCTCGTTGACCACCTCCCTGTCGAAGTCGACGCCGCCGAGGAAAGTGTCGCCGCCGGTCGAGATCACTTCGTAGACGCTGCCGTGCAGCTGCAGGACGGAAGTGTCGAAGGTGCCGCCGCCCAGGTCATAGACGAGGATGCGCTCCTCGAGCGATCGGCCATGGGCGAAGGCGATGGCGGCGGCGGTCGGCTCATTGAGGATGCGCTCGACCTCGAGCCCCGCCAGCGCGCCGGCTGCGCGCACCGCCTGCCGCTGGTTGTCGTTGTAGTAAGCGGGCACGGTGATGACCGCGCGGGTGACCTGTTCGCCCAGCCAGCGCTCGGCCAGATCCTTCACTTCGCCCAGGACCAGAGAGGAGATCTTCTGCAGCGAGTAGATCTTGTCGCCCAGCTTGACGGCCGCCTCGCCGCGCAGGCCGGAGACGATCTCGTAGCTGAAGCGGCCGGTCAGATCGGTCACCACCGGCGACTTGAATTGCCGGCCCACCAGCCGCTTGAAGCCGTAGACGGTGCTGCGCGGGTTGATCAGCAGCTGGCCCTTGGCCTGATGGCCGACGATGATCTTTGCGCGCTCGTTGAGCGCCACGACGGAGGGGATGGTGTTGTAGCCCTCGCGCGAAGGGATGATGAAGGGCTTGCCTTCCTTCACCACCGCGGCGGCGGAATTGGTGGTGCCGAGGTCGATGCCGATGATCCGGCCCTTCTTCTCCGGCGCAGCCGTCGGCGCCGCGTCGTCCACCACCTGGGTCTGCGAAGGCGGTGCGGCAGCCGGAGCGAGCGTGGGCCGCGGC
Organism: Deltaproteobacteria bacterium; assembly: GCA_005879315.1. Classification (GTDB taxonomy): domain Bacteria; phylum Myxococcota; class Myxococcia; order Myxococcales; family 40CM-4-68-19; genus 40CM-4-68-19. Next base: position 40,966 of record VBLC01000038.1, read on the forward strand.
AGGGGCGGCGGCGCCGGCCTGCGGGAGGGTGGCGGCGCCGGCGCGATCGGCTGCCGCGGGGTGATCAGCGGAGCGCCGCCGGGCGGCAGGTCGACCTCGAAGCTCCGGGGGTCGGCCGGCACAGCCGCGACCACTTCCGGCTCGCGCTGCGAAGGCGGCGTTACGGCAGGCGGCGGCGCTGGAGCCGCCGGCGCAGGAGGCGCGGGTTCTTTGGCCGGGGGTGCAGGCGGCGCGGCCGCTCTCGGCGGGGCAGCAGGTGGAGGCGCCCTCGGCGGGGACGGCGCGGGCGGCGCTGGCGAAGGAGGGCTGACTGCCGGCGGCGCTGGCGCTGCTGGAACGGGAGCGCTCGGCGCTGGCCTGACGGGCGGCGGCGGAGCGGAAGGCCACGCCGGGATCGCCGTCAAGTCCTCCCCAGTCTTCGACGGAGGAGGCGGCGGCACGGGCGGCGCCGGTGCGGGAGGAGGAGGCGCCGCCGCGGCTGGCGGAGCCGGTGGCGTCACTGGAGCTGGCGGTGGCGAAGGAGTCGTTGCGGCCGGCGGCGCTGCAGCTGGAGGCGAGCTCTGCGGCTGCATCGGCCGCGGCGGCTTGCCTCCCATCCAGGCGACGAGCTCGCGGCCGGGCTCGTCCATCGCCACGATCGCGAGCGTGACCGCCGCGGGATCCGGGCTGCCCACGCGCTCCACCACCGCCGCCGCCGTGAAGCAGTGCGCGCCGGTGCTCAGCGCTGCCTGCAGCCGCACCAGCGTGTCGAGCGCCAGCTGCTGCTTGCCGCGCAGGATGAAGCGCCGATCGCGCAGCTCCGGGTAGCGCGACTTGACCGCATCGAGCGTCGCGCAAGGCAGCTTGAGCTGGAGCGCGATGGCGCTCCGCTTGCGCCCCGGGTCGCCGGGCTTTCCTGGACCTTGGGGTGGACCGGAATTCCCCCCGCTCATTCCGCGATTCTGCTCTTGCTCTGCCGCCAGGGAAAGAGAACTGCCGCCAAAAAGGTCCCGGTCACAGGCGGAATTGTCGCACCAGCTCGCTCACCCGCTGGGAGAGATCCTTGAGGACCGAGGCGGCTTGCGTGGTGCTGTCGAGCCTTCGCATGGTCTCGTCCATCAGCTTGGTCTGGTCGGTGACCGCGCTGAAGATCTGCGTGATGCCGGCGTTCTGCTGCGAGACGGCGGCGGCGATCTGCTTCACCGCCGAGGAATTGTCGCGGACGATGCTGGAGAGTCGTTTGAGATTTTCGCCGCTCTGCTTCACCTGAAGCAGCCCGCCCTCGATCTTCTGCGAGCCGTGCTCGCTGATGGCGACGGTGCTCCGGATGGCCTCGGCGATGTCCTCGAGGATCTCGCGAACGCGGCTGGTCGCCTTGATCGACTGATCGGCCAGCGAGCGGATCTCCCGCGCCACCACCGCGAAGCCCTTGCCGTGCTCGCCGCTGCGCACCGCTTCAATGGCGGCGTTGAGCGCCAGCATGTTCGACTGGTCGGCGAGATCCTTGACGGTCTCGGTGATGCCGCCGATCTGCCGGGTGCGCTCGGCGAGCTGGGAGATCTTCTCCGCCATCTCCACCACCTGCGCGCGGATGTCGGTCAGGCCGCCCAGCGACTTCTCGATGGCGGCCTCGCCCTGGGAGGAGACCTGGTCGGCGTCCTCGGTGAGCTTGAGCACTGCCTCGGCCTTCTGCGCGGCGAGCAACGAGGTTTGCCGGATCTCCTGCGCCGTCACCTGCGTCTCCTGCAACGCGCTCGCCTGGCGAGTGATGGTCTGGCTCTGCTCGTTGGTGCTCGCGCCCAGCTCGGCGCCGGCGCGGGTGAGGAGTTGCGCCGACTCCTGCAGCGTGCCGAGCACCTCCTTGAGCCTGCCGACCATCTGGGCGAAGGCGGAGGCGAGCTCGCCCACCTCGTCGGAGGAGGTGACCTTCACCTCGTGCGAGAGATCTCCCTCGACGATCTGGCGAGCGGCCGCGGTCAGCTCGCGCAGCGGCCCGACGACGCGCGCGACGAGGAACAGCGAGATCAGCGCCGCCACGACCAGCGCGAGCAGCGTGATGGCGAGAAGCGGCCGCTGCGCCTGCAGCGCAAGCGCCCGGCCGGTGTTGGAATCGAGCCCGACATGGACGATCGCCCCGGTGATGACGAGCGCCGGCACGTCGATGTAGGTCGCGCCCTCGATCACCACCTGCTTGACCTTCTCGCTTTGCTTGAGCACGCGCTCGTCCTGCGCCGGCACTCGGCCGGGGAAGGTGTGCGCGAAGATCCGGCCCTCGGGACTGACCACTTCGACGTAGGCGAGCGCCGCGTCCTTCTTGACGTTGGCGATGGTCGTGGCGACCGCTGCGTCGGGAATGTCGACCAGCGCCGAGGCCAGCGTGGAGGAGATGGCCTTGCCGCGCTGGGTGGCCTCGTCCTCCAGCACCGAGCGGAAGTGGAAGTAGTTGCCCAGGCCGGTGGCGAGCGCGAGACCGAGGAGCGCCAGCACGACCAGCAGGGAGACCTTCATCTGCAGCGGAAAGCTGCGCCTCGCCATCGCGAAGCCACTCTACTCAGCAAGGCCGCCTTCCGCGAAGTTTTCCCACCGGGAGCAGGTAGGCAGAACGCCTACGAGGCGCCGCGGCCCGTCAGCACCACCGGGAAGGTTTTCCAGATCAGGCTCATGTCCTCGCCCAGGCTCCAGTGATCGATGTAGCGCATGTCGAGGAACATCCACTCCTGGAAGGAGATCTGGTTGCGCCCCGACACCTGCCAGATGCAGGTGAGCCCGGGCCGGACCGAGAGCCGCCGCCGCTGCCAACCCTCGTACTGCGCCACTTCCTTGGGCACCGGCGGGCGCGGCCCGACGATGCTCATGTCGCCGCGGAGGACGTTGATCAGCTGGGGCAGCTCGTCGATGGAGTACTTGCGGATGAACCGCCCGATCGGCGTGATGCGCGGGTCGTTCTTGATCTTGAAGACCGGGCCGCTCTGCTCGTTGAGCGCCCGCAGCTGGTCCTTGAGCTGCTCGGCATTCACCACCATGCTGCGGAACTTGAACATGTGGAAGGGGCGGCCGTGGAGCCCGACCCGCTCCTGCTTGAAGAAGACAGGCCCCTTCGAGGTGAGCTTGATGAGCAGCGCGACGGCGGCGAGCAGCGGCGAGAGCACGAGGAGCGCGGCCGCCGAAGCGAAGATGTCGAAGAGCCGCTTGAGCGACCGCTGGTAGGGCCGCGGCGCGTGAGAGACGTAATGGAGATAGCCGTCGGAGACGGCAGACGGCACCGCCGGCCGCGCGCGCTCGAGGCGGAAGCTGTAGGCCGGCAGGGCAAAGGGCACGCCGAAGCGCTCGCAGATGCGGATGGCTTTCTGCATCCACTGCGCGTGGCGGGTGGCGTCGCCGGCGATGTAGACCTCGTTCACCGCCACGGCGCGCAGGCGCTGCTCGAGGTCGTCGGCGGTACCCAACACCGGGGTGTCGCGCAGGTTGGCGACCTCCGGCTCGTCGGGAAAGCGCAGATAGCCGATCACTCTCATCCGCGCGCGCGGCCGGTCCTCGAGATCCTCGGCGGTGCAGCGGGCCATCGCTCCCGAGCCGACGATGAGCACTTCCTCGGCGGGCATCTCGAGGAGATCCAGCCGCCGGAAGATGAGCATGCGCGGCACCAGCACCAGCGGCCAGAGCGAGAGGAAGAAATGATCGACCCGCATCGGCACCAGGCCGGCGGGCAGCACCACCTGAAGGATCCAGAGCGCGCTCGCCAGCCCGAGGACGAGCAGCGAGACCATCGCGGTCTCCTCCACGCCGGAGCGGTTCGCCCACGGGTCGTAGTAGCGGACCACGAAGCTCTGCACGGCCCAGATGAGCGCGGCGATGAGCGTGCAGACGAGCAGCCGGAATCCCGTCGAGTCAGCGCAGAAGAATGCGGCGGCAATGACGGCGAAGATGTCCGAGGAGATGTTGAGCCTGCTGCAGAGCCGAGGCCCCCAGCGCGCAATCACCGACTTGTTCACTTGCCACTCCCCCCTGGGGCAAGCTGCACATGCGCTCACTGCCCTGCAAGGCAATGAACAGGGGGCCTGGCTGGCCGGATGCAGGGGCACCATCTTCAGCGGCGATGCGCATCTCCTTGGGTCCGGTGCAGGTCGATGCTTTGACGTTCTCGCAGGCCTTGCAGGCGATCGAGGGCCTGGTCGGTTGCGGCGGGTCGGTGTTCACGCCGAACGTCGACCATGTCGTGCTGGCCGACGAGGACGCGGAGTTCCGCGCCGCCTACTCGGCTGCCAGCCTCTGCCTGGCGGACGGCATGCCGCTCGTCTGGGCCGCTCGCCTGCTCGGCCGGCCGCTGCCCGAGAAGGTTTCCGGATCGGATCTGCTGATGCCGCTGATGGAGCTCGCCGCGGTGCGGGGCTGGCGCGTCTACCTGCTCGGCGGCGCGCCCGGGGCCGCGGAAAAAGCAGCGGAGGTCTTTCGCGCGAGGGGCGTGAAGGTCGCCGGCGTCGATGCGCCGATGCTGCGCGATCCGCGCAGCGCTGCCGAGCGGGCGCCGATCTTGGAGAAGATCGGCGCCGCCGCTCCCGACCTCTTGCTGGTGGCCTTCGGCGCGCCCAAGCAGGAGCTGTTCATCCATCATTCGCGGCGCGAGCTGGGCAAGGCGGTCGCTCTCGGTATCGGCGCCAGCCTCGACTTCGTCGCGGGCCATGTCCGCCGCGCTCCGCGCTGGATGTCGGAGCATGGGCTGGAATGGCTCTACCGGCTCCTCTGCGAGCCGCGCCGGCTCTGGCGGCGCTATCTTCTGCGCGACCCGAAATTCGCGCTCATCGTCTGGCGCGAGCTGATCGGCAAGCGGGCTCTGTTGAGCCCCTGACCGTCAGGCCGCGAGCCGCAGCGGTTCGGCAAGAGCCGCGCGGGTCGCCTTGCGCCCGAACTTCTTGCGCGCCTCGGTGTACGCCGAGAGCGCAAACCCGAAGAAGGCCATCGCCAGGTAGAACTCGCCCATCTCGTCCATCTTGAAATCGATCACGCGGAAGACGCGCGGGACGATGAAGAAGGCGAAAGCGATGAAGGGCAAGGACCAGGTCCAGAGCGGATAGATGGGCATGTTGAAGCGCGCGTAGAGGCGCCGCAGGGCCGGCACGAAGCGGTTGGTGAGCGGGATGACGAAACAGATCCCCGCGCAGACCAGCACGCCATAGAGATGGTGGTGCTGGTGGATGCCGTCGAGGTTGTGCAGGTTGATCTCGCCCTGCACGTTGATGGCCGCGAGCGGCGTCGGCGTGGCGACGCTGAAGATGCGCTGGCCCCAGCTCACTTCCTCGCCGGCGACGCCGAGGAAGAGCAGGGCATATCCCCAGTTCCAGATGTTGCGGAAGCCCTTGCGCGCGCCGAGATAGGCGAAGATCAGCGCCGCCCAGAGATAGAGAAATGCTTCCGAGTACTCGACGAACCCGTCCTCCTGGCAGACGAAGTTCATGTGCTCCGGGTTGTACCAGCTCAGCCACGCGCCGAAGGCGGCCGAAACCGCCAGGACCAGGATGACCAACCGCCGCTCTCTGCCGTTCATTTGCGACCCCCCGGCAGGCAGATAGGCACGAAGCGTCCGGCCGGCAACAGGGCGTGCGGGCGATCTGGCGTTCTTCCCGACGGCAACTTTGCGTATTTGTCACCGATGTGTACCTTGTCACGCGGCGGAGGGATCGAGCGCCGCGTCGGTGAGGGGGGCGGGGAAATGGCTGGGCGGAAGACGGTTCTGGTGGTGGAGGACCATCCACCGGTGCGCAGCGCTATCCGGGAAATGTTCCAGCGGATGGGCTACGACGCCGTGGAGGCGGGCGACGGCACGGCGGCGCTGGCCAGGCTGTCAGGCATGCGCCCGGACCTGGTTTGCCTCGACCTGGTCTTGCCCGAATCCTCGGGCTACGAGATCTGCGAATTCATTCGCCGCTCGCCCGAGCATCGCCGGACGCCGGTGTTGATCATGAGCGAGCGCGCCTACCCGGAGGACCGCGCCCACGCGGTCGAGGCGGGGGCCAACGATTTCATCGCCAAGCCGTTCAGCGAAGACGACCTGCGCCGCCGCATCGAGAGCATCCTCGACAAGAACGGCCCCACCGCCCTGGCGTCATGACCCTGTTCGCCGCGGCGCTGGGACTGCTCGCGCTCCCGGCGCTTTTCATCTCCGCGTACCTGTTCCTTCTGGCGATCGCCTCGCGGCGCCGGCCGCAGCCGGCAGCGGCGCGCGGCCTGCGCTTCGACCTGCTCGTCCCGGCGCACGACGAAGAGGCGTGCGTGGCGCGCACCGTCCGCAGTCTCCTTGCGGTCGATTATCCGCGCGAGCTGCGCCGCGTGATCGTGGTGGCCGACAACTGCAGCGACGAGACTGCGGCGAGGGCGGAGGCGGCCGGCGCGCTGGTGCTGGTCCGCCACGATCCGGCGCGGCGTGGCAAGGGTCATGCGCTCGCCCATGCATTCGAGCGCAGCCTCGCCGATGGATTCGCCGATGCGGTCGCGGTCGTCGACGCCGACAGCATCGCGCCCCGCAATCTCTTGACCGCCTTCGCCGCGCGCTTGCAGTTCGGCGCGCTCGCAGTCCAGGCCGGGTCGGCGGTGCTCAACGTCGGCGACTCCTGGCGCACGCAGCTGATGGAGCTGGGGTTCGCGCTCTTCAACGGCGTGCGCTCCTTCGCCCGCGAGAATCTCGGCCTCTCCTCTGGCCTGCGCGGCAACGGGATGTGCCTCGCCTCCTCGCTCTTGCGGCGGCAGCCCTGGAGCGCCTTCTCCATCGTCGAGGATCTCGAGTACGGCCTCGCTCTCGGCCGCGCCGGCGTTCGCGTGCAGTTCGCAGGCGAGGCGATCGTGCGCAGCGCGATGGCTTCCTCGTCGCAGGCGGCAGCCGCGCAGCGGCGGCGCTGGGAGCTGGGGCGGCTGCAGCTCGCGCGCAAGCTCGCGCGGCCGCTTCTCCTCGAGGCGCTGCGCAGGCGCAGCCTCATCCTCTTCGACCTCGCGCTCGATCTGATCGTCCCGCCCCTCTCGTTCCTGGCGCTGACCGTCGCCATCGGTTGCGGCGCCTCTGCGATGTTCGCCCCCGCTGCGCTTCCGCCCTGGCTCATCAGCGCGGCGCTGCTCTCCGGCTACGTGCTGCGCGGCTGGATGCTCTCCGGCATCGGCCTGCGCCCGTTCCTGTACGTGCCCGTCTACGTCTTCTGGAAGCTCGCCGTCGTCCGCGGGACGAACGATGGCTGGGTGCGAACCCCGCGCGAGGAGCCCGCGGCGTGAAGCTGAGCGTCGTCATCGCCACCTACAACCGGCCGGCGCTCTTGCGGCGGCTGCTCTCGCAGCTCGCCGATCAGACGCTGCCCGCGGAGCAGTACGAAGTGTGCGCCATCGACGACGGCTCGACCCCACCGGCAGCCGAATCGCTCGCCGATCTTGGGCTGCCCTATGCCCTGCAGCTCTTGCGGCAGGAGAATTCGGGGGCGGCTTCGGCCCGGCACAGCGGAGTGCGCGCGGCGCGCGGCGAGATTGTCCTCTTCCTCGACGACGACATGCAGATCGGGCGCGACTTCCTCGAGCAGCACCTGGCCGCGCACGGCGCGGGGCGCGCGGTCGTGCTCGGCCGCATCAAGGCCGATCCAGGCCTTTCCGGGATGCCGCTCTTCGAGCGCTGGCATTCCTCGTTGCTCGATCGCAAGGCGGAATCGATCGCTCGCGGAGCGCTCGCGCCGCAGGGCAACCTGCTCTTCACCGGCAATGCTTCCTTGCGCCGCGAGGACTATCTCGCGGTGGGCGGCTTCGACGGTTCGCTGCCCCATTCGGAGGACGTCGAGCTGGGCCTGCGGCTGGAGAAGGCGGGCGTGCCCTTCCGCTTCTGCGATGGGGCCTGGACCCTGCACGGCTCCGACCACACCAGCATCGGGAAGTGGCGCAGCCGCGCGCGCCTGTACGGCGATTGCGACCGGCGCATCGCCGGCAAACATCCAGACCTCCGGCAGGCCAGCCCCTGGCGCTTCGTCTTTGACCTGCATCCTCTGGCGCGGCCCTTCCTGGCTGCGGCCGTTCTCGCTCCGGCGGCGGCCGGAAAGGCCGTCGGCGCCGGCGTACGCCTTGCCGCCCTGGCCGATCGCGTCGGCCTGCGCCGGGCGGCCCTGGGCAGCACCACGCTCGCCTACGCCATGGAATACTTCCGCGGCGTTCGCGAGGCGGCCGGCTCGGCGCCGCAGGCCCTGGAAGAGCTGCTCGACTTCGCCGGCCGGTTCGAGCGGAGCGCCGCGGCCGTCGCGCTCCTCGCGCTGCGCGAGGACCAGGCAGTCATGCGGAACTACCAGGCGCGCTACGGCCACCTCTCGCCTTCGCGGGGAGACCTCCCCTCGGATGTGCTGGAGAAGATCGGCCTGCAGATCATGGCCGGCTATCGGCTCATGCGTGCCTTGCGCGACCGCGGCTCGACGTCCGCGGCGAAAGCCGTCTCGCGCTTGATCCGCCATCTCTACGGCTCCGACATCCACTGGGAGGCGAAGTTCGAGCCAGGCGTGATGCTGGTCCACGGCATGGGCCTCGCCATCAGCGGAGAGGCGCGCGTGGGCCGCGGCTGCATCCTCTTCCAGCACGTCACGCTGGGGATGGGCATCGATCCGGAGACGCGCCGCCCCGGCGCTCCGTCGCTGGAGCGCAACGTCCACGTCGGCCCAGGCGCGACGCTGATCGGGCCGATCACCGTCGGCGAGGGCTCGAAGGTGATGGCCGGCGCCGTGCTGACACGCTCGGTGCCGCCAGGCTCGCTGGTGGAGACTCCCACTCCCGAAGTCCGCCCGCGCAAGAGCGATGGGCCGCCGCTGCGGGCGGTGCCGGCGGCCTGAACCCCATGCGGCTGCTCGTCGCGGGCGCGCTGCTCCTCTCCTGCTGCTCGTGCGTCAAGAAGGCGGCCGCGCAAGGGCCCGTCCCGCTCATCCTCGACTGCCGCAAGCCCGGCCATCGCATCAGCTCGCTGATCTACGGCGTGGCCCACTCGGAACGCTCCGACCCGCGCCGCGCCGCGCCTTGGGAGCTGGGCGCGACCGCGGTCCGCTGGGGCGGCAACAGCAGCAGCCGCTACAACTGGGAGCTGGGCAACGCCTGGAATGCCGGCAGCGACTGGTTCTTTCGCAACGTCGACTACAGCGGCAAGCCCGGGCCGGCCTGGCGCCGCTTTCTCGAAGCGAACCGCGCGCACGGGCTCGCCACCGCCATGACCATCCCCATCCTCGGTCAGGTGGCAAAGGACGCGACTTCGGCGCCGCCGCAGAAGACGAGCGTCCCCGCGCCGCCGGAGATGATGGCGCGCTGGGTGGAGCAGATCCGCTCGGCCGGCGGCGCCGAACAGTACATCCTCGACAACGAGCCGATGCTCTGGAACGAGACCCATCGCGACGTGCATCCGCAGCCGGTCGGCTACGACGAGTTGCTCGACCGCACGCTCCGCTACGGCAGCGCCATCCGCCGCGCCGACCCGCGGGCGGTCATCGCCGGTCCGGCGCTGTGGGGATGGCCGGCGTACTTCTATTCGGCCATCGACAAGGTGGAGGGATTTCGCAGCCACCCCGATCGCCGTGCGCACGGCGAGGTGCCTTTGCTGCCTTGGTACCTGCGCAAGCTGCGCGAGCATGAGAAGAAGACCGGCGAGCGCATCCTCGACGTCGTCGACGTCCATTTCTATCCGCAGGGAAAGGGCATAGGAGTCGATCGTTCCGGAGATATCGATGAAGAGACCGCCGCGCGCCGGGTCCGCAGCGTGCGCGGCCTCTGGGACCCGAGCTATCGCGACGAGTCGTTCATCGGAGAACCGATCCGGCTCCTTCCGCGGTTGCGCGAATGGATCGATGTGAACTATCCCGGCCGCGGCATTTCCATCGGCGAATACAACTTCGGCGCTGACCGGCACATCAGCGGCGGGCTGGCGGTCGCCGAGGCGCTGGGACGATTCGCCGAGGCAGGCATCGTTTCGGCCTTCTATTGGACCGCGCCGCCCCGCGGGTCGGCCGCTTACTGGGCATTTCGCGCCTATCGCAACTATGACGGCCGGGGCGGCCGCTTCGAGGACACTCTCCTGAAAACCGCCTCGCTCGATCGGCTGTCCCTGTTCGCCTCGCTCGGCAAGAGGCGGCTGGTGATCGTCGCGGTGAACGCGCGCGCCGAGTCGCAGTCGGTCGATCTGCAGCTTTCCGGCTGCGGCGAAAGGGCAACGCTGCGCCAGTTCACGTATGCGGGCGGCGACAAAGGATTCGAAGCCAGCAGCCTGCAGCAGCCGCAAGCGACGCTGCCGGCGCTCTCGATCTCGGTCATCGAGGTCGGGCTGCGCTGAAATCCGCGCTGGAATGAAAAAAGTGTTTGGTTCTGTTCTTTCCCTAGCCGCCCGCTAGGCATGTAGGTCTTTTCGTGCGCGGCCGGGGTCGAAATGAGACGGTCTGTGGTTGTGGGCGCGGCCTGCGCGCTGCTCATGGCGTGCGGTGGTGCGTCCGAAAAAGAGGTCGCGAGTCCTCCGCCAAGCCCGGCGGCCGTGACGATTTCGGTGAGCCCGGCGGCGGTCTCGCTCACTGCAGGTGCGACGCAGGCGTTCAGCGCCGGGGTCGTTGGCCTGAGCGACATCGCCGTCATCTGGTCGGTGCAGGAAGGCACAGCAGGGGGCGCGATCACTACCGCCGGCCTGTATACGGCGCCTTCTGCCGCCGGCACCTATCACGTCGTCGCGACCAGCGTGACCGACGCGAGCAAGAGCGCCGCGGCTGCCGTGAGCGTCGCGGCAAAGGCGCAGTCCGGCACCTGGGTCAGCGGATATTACGTGGGCTACCAGGCCAGCATGTACCCGGCGGCGAAGGTCGACTTCTCCGCCATCACTCATCTGATGGTCGGCGCCATCCTGCCCAACGCGGACGGGACGCTCGACAAGTCCTTCTACATCGACGCTGTGAACGGCCCGGCGATGGCGAGAGATCTCGCGACGCGAGCGCACACCGCGGGCCGCAGGGCCATCCTCATGGTGGGGGGCGCGGGCTCGCTCGCGGGTTGGCAGGGGGCATCCTCCGCCGCGAACCTGTCCGCGTTCGTGGACAACCTGGTGGGCACGATGCAGAACCTCGAGTACGACGGCCTCGACCTCGACTGGGAACCGATCAGCAGCGCCGACCAGCCCCGCCTGCTCGCGCTGGTGCAGGCGCTGCGCGCCAAGGTGCCGGGGGCGCTCATCACCATGCCCATCAACTTCGTCATCGGCGCAGCCGATCCCTGGTACGCGCAGGTCGCGCCGTACCTCGACCAGATGAACATCATGAGCTACGGCATGTCGGACGTCTGGCCCGGCTGGCAGTCGTGGCATTCGGCTGCCTTGAGCGGCGAGTCGTCTTCCCATCCCAGCTCGGTCTCCTCGAGCGCCAACGCCTTCGCGGCCGCCGGCGTGCCCAAAGGCAAGATCGGAATCGGGATCGGCTTCTATGGCAGCTGCTGGAGCGGAGTCACCGGCCCGGGGCAGACCATCGGCGCCGGGAAGATCGTGGCGAGCGACAACGTCATGACCTATGCGCATATCAATGCCAGCTATTATTCCGCCGGCGCCTATCTCTGGGATGACGCCGCGAAGGCCGGATATCTCTCCTTCCCGCAGGCGGCCGGACCGGAGGCGTGCAACTTCGTCTCCTATGAAGACGACGCCTCGATCGCGGCCAAGGGTCAGTGGGTCCGGAGCCAGGGATATGGCGGGACCATCATCTGGACGGTCAACGAGGGATACGTCGCGGCGAGCGGCACGAATCCGCCGCTCGATTCCGTACGACGCGCGTTCCTGAACTAGTTGAGGTGGCCCGGCAGGCTCTTCGCCAGCGTCGAGCGATCGAAGTCGAACGGGTGTGGCTCGCCCATCACCATTCGCCGGATCTTCGCCAGCCGCGGGCTGAAGACGCTCAGGCGCGGCGTCTCGGGATCGTGGATGTCGATTCCCGCCATGTCGGTCAGGCTATGGAAGAGAACGCGGGTATTGAGCGGCCGGGCGATGTTGGTCGAGGCCGCCGCCACCTTGTCTGGATGGCTGGCGGCGAATTCATCCGAGTACCAGAAGAGCATCGGGATGGGCAGGTCGTATTCGTTGTTCAGGTAATGCCCATAGAGGCCGCGGCTGTCGTCGCGGAGGTTCTCGCCGTGGTCGGAGACGTAGAAGAGGGCCTTGATCCCGCGGCGCTGGCGCAAGAGATCGATCAGATCGGCCAGCACGCTGTCGGTATAGGCGATGGTGTTGTCGTAAGCATTGATCAACCGCTCTTGCTCGCTCAGGGCGGCGTCGTCGTCCGGGAAGACGTCGAAGCTGCGCGGGTAGCGGCTGGTCAGAGTGAAATGGCTGCCGAGGGTGTGGATGACGAAGAACGTCTTGCCCTCGCCCTGGGCAAGCATCTCCTTGACGGTGTCGATCAGCCTGCCATCGAGCCGGCGTTCGTAGAAGCGGGTGACGTCGGCCTCGCGCGGATAGCGGTTGATCGCGCCGGTGAACGGATCGCGCTCCTGCGTGGAGAGCCAGTAGGTGCGGAAGCCCGCCTCGCGAAAGACGGAGATGATCGACTTCTCCCGCGCCGTCCGCTGTTCGTCCTCGATGGTGCCGCGGGTGAGGATGAGCGGCACCGACTTGCGCGTCACCGCCGCCTGGGTGACGACGTCGCGGAAGACGAGAAGATGATCGGTCTGCGAGAGCCGCGGGTTCGTGCTGCGCGGATAGCCGTAGAGCTGCCAGTTCAACGCGCGCGAGCTCTCGCCGATGACCAGGAGATAGATCTCCGGCTCCGCGGGCGCATTCGAACGCGTGGCGCCGAAGGAAAATCCCTGCGCCTTTTGCGCATCCCGCAGCGCCTCGCGATAGAGCGTCCCGGCGGTATAGGCCTGCGGGATGACCCCGAAGGGGCTGCTGCGGTCGTTGGTCGCGACCCACATCCAGAGACCGAGCAGGTGATGGACGCCGACATAGACCAGCGCGAGGCCTGCCAGCGGGATCAAGGAAGCGCGCCGCGGAGTGCTCAGCCGGAGATGGCGGATCTTCCACATGCAGAGCGCATACGCGGCCAGCACCGCGGCGAGCATCGCCGTCAATGCCTGGGTATGCGACTCGATGTATTCGCGCCCGTCCTCGAGGTTCTCGAAGATGGTCAGCAGCATGCTCGAGGAGAGCCGCGTGTGATAGTGGAGGATGACGTACAGATCCGCGGCGACGACGAGATAGAGCGGAAACATCAAGGCGTGCGCCACGACGGGCCGCCGCGCGACGAGCTGTGCCGTCACCAGCGAAAGCACCGAGGCGGAAAAGAGGAAGACAATGGTCTTGTCGGGGCCGCCCTCGCCGACGCGCAGCTCGTAGAGCAGCACCGGCGAGATCAGATAAAGGTTCATCAGGAGCAGCCAGCGCTGGTGCCAGACCCAGGCGAGCGCTCGCCCGAACGGCCCCTCGCTGGCCGGCGCGGCGACAGAGATCGCTTGCTCGTGGCCCACGGCCATCCCCCCTCGCGCCGATCTGGTGACTGCTCGATTGGGGAGCAAGGGGCCGCAACAAATCAGAAACGGCCATCGCCGAGCACTCGCGTCCGCAGCGCATGGAGAGCAATGTGCACTGCCGTCTCCTTCCACCGCCTTCGCCCGTCGACGGCGAAGCGCGGCAGCACCGACCCGGCGCGCCGCTCGCGCGGATGGAAGGGCCGCGGCTCGGTGGACCAGATGAAGAACTCGCCCAGCGAGCGCAGCTCGTCGACGTGGTCCGCGGAAAAGTCCACGCCCGGAACGCCGAAGGGCATGGCGAAGTGGAGCTGCGGCCCGAAGAGCCGCTCGAAGTCTCGCTGCGAGCTGGAGAGCTCCTCGAGGACGTCGTCGGGGGACAAGAGCGAAAGCCGCCGGTGCGTGTTGGTGTGGTTGCCGAGCGACGCGTTGGGCAGCCGCCCGATCTCGAGGCATCGCTCGATCTCCGCCAACTCCGGCTCGGCGCGCTGCTCGGTCTTCTGCGGGCAGACGAAGTAGAGCCATTCGATCTGCGGCCAGCGCTGCGCTCGCGAGAGCAGGTAGTCCGCCGCGCTCTGATAGCCGTCGTCGAAAGAGACGGTGAGCTCCCCGCGCGCCTCGAGACAAAAGGCGATCAGCCGGTCGATCTCCGCAGAGGGCATGCAGAGCTTGTCTCGCTCCGGGCCGACGCGATGGAAGCAGAGCGCCAGCTGCAGATCCCCGAGGCCCGTGCGCAGGCTGGAGAGCAGGGTGCCCTCGTTTGCGGCGGACAGCGTCTTGAGCAATTGCCGTCCCAATCGCTGCCTCATGCGCGCAAGATTAGGGAGTAGACGCTACAGCCGCATTGTCTGATTTCCGGCAACCCGCATGCTTCGCTTTGGGCCGTGGATAACTTGGCGCGTGATGTCGGACACGTCCTCGCTGGCCGCCAGCTCGACGCTGTGGCGGGACACGCAGATCGCGCTGTGGAACGCGCTGAAGATCGGCGGCTCGCTGCTCGCCACCTGGACGGTGGCGGTAGCGGTGCGCTTCGTGCTGCCCAGGCTGCTCGGGCCCGAGGGGTACGGCGTCTACAACTTCACCGAGGCCTTCGCGACCAGCTTCTTCGTGCTCGCTTCGCTCGGCATCGAGACCTACGTCCAGAAGGAGATCCCGGTCCGGGCCGAGCACGCCTCGGACTTCTTCGGCGGGGTGCTGACGCTGCGGCTGGCTTTGGGCGTCGCGCTGTTCGCGGCGATGGCCGCCATCCTCCATTTCGGCGGGCGGCCCCCGCAAGTGAGGCTGATGGTCTATCTCTTCGCCGTCGGCCAGCTGCTTTTCCTCAGCAACGCGACCTTCTCCGCGATGCTCCACGCCCGCGGCACCGTCGACGGCCTATCGGTGGTCACGGTGCTCGCCAAGCTTCTCTGGGGCGCGGGGATCCTCGCCGCGCTCACCAGCCGCACGGGGCTGATCGGCCTCGCCGCGGCCTTCGCGCTCGCCGAGGCGGTCAAGGCGGCCGCGCTCTTCTCCCTCTGCCGCCGCCATCTCGCCTTGCGGCTGCACATCGATCTCGCCCAGACGAAGCGCGTGGTGATCTCCAGCCTGCCCTTCTTCGTCACCACCTTGACCACCACGCTGTTCAGCAAGCTCGACGACACGCTGGTCGGTTTTCTCGCCAGCGACCGCGAGGTGGGCTGGTTCGGAGTCGCCTCGAATCTCTCGCAGGTCGCCCTTCTCATGACGCCGTTGATCGGATCGGTGGTGCTGCCGCTTTTCTCGCGGGTGGCGACCCGCTCGCGCGCCGAGCTGGACAACGTCATGCGCCGCTCCCTCGAGGTCATTCTCATGATCGCCATCCCCGCCAGCCTGGCGCTGGGCCTCGGAGCGGACGTCTGGGTCCGGATCGTGGGCGGACCCGACTACGCGCCGGCCGCGCTCGCACTGCGCATCCTCGCGCCGGTCTTCGTCCTCACCTACGTGGCGATGATCTGCGCCGACTGCCTGTACGTCGAGGGCAAGTCGTGGCGGGTCACCTGGGTCTGCCTGGGCGGCCTCGTCATCAACGTCACCCTCAACGCCACGCTCATCCGCCCGATGCTGGCGGCGCTCGGTCCCGGCGGGGCGGGCGTGGGCGCGGCGGTGGCCACCATCGGCACCGAGGCGTTCACTTGTTGCCTCTTCACGCTCGCCATCGGCCGGCGCGTGCTGGACAGGCGGCTCGTCTCGACCGTCGCGCGGCTTGCGGCGGTGTGCGCCGCCGTCTTCGTGCTCCACCGGCTCTGCGCTTTCCTCGGTCCGGCGCGGCTCGCGCTCGACGCGGCCGCCTACGCCGGGCTCGCGCTCCTGACCGGCGCGGTGCGCGTCGGCGAGATCCGCGAGTTCGCTTCCAGCGCGCTCAAGGTCAAGCAGTCGACAGCATAGGTTGCCGCGCGGCCGCGTCGGCCTAAGTTTCGCGCGATGCGAGCAGCCCTCATTGCGATGGTCGCCCTGGCCGCCGGATGCCGGCACTCCGGCGCTTATGTCTGGGCCGATGAATTCAACGACCCGCCGCGATCGGCCGATTACCAGATCGCCGCGGGCGACTTGCTTTCCATCCGCGTGGTCGGCCACGAGGAAATGTCCACTCGTGTGCGGGTGCGCACCGACGGCCGCATCTCGGTGCCCTTCCTGCAGGACGAGAACGCCGCGGGCGTCACGCCGGGCGCGCTCGCCGACAAGCTGCGCGACGACTTCACCCAGTACGTCAACCGGCCGGTCGTGACCGTTTCCGTCGAGGAATTCAAGCCGCTCACCGTCTCGGTGACGGGCGAGGTGATGCGCCCCGGCGTCTATCCTCTCGACACGCCCGCCGGCATCTTGCAGGCGCTGGCCAGCGCGGGCGGGCTGAGCCAGTTCGCGCACGACGACCAGATCTACGTGCTCCGCCGCCTGACCGAAGGCACCGTGCGCATCCGCTTCAAGTACGAAGCGCTGGCGCACGCCGAGGGGCGCGCCGGCAACTTCAGCCTCCAGCGCAACGACCTGGTGGTGGTGGAGTAGCGGTGGCCTTCCTCCTGCTCCTCGGACTGCTCGCTGCCGGGGCGCGCCTGGAGGCGAGCGTGGAGAGCGGCGGAGACCTGCGCTCCGCTCTCTCGGGCGAGGACGAGCAGCGGACGGCGCAGATGCTCGTCGTCGAGCCCGCGCTCAGCGCATTTCTCGAGGAGCCCGGCGCGCAGCTCCAGGCGCGCTACGCGCCGCGCTTCTGGTTTGGCGACGTGCACGGCGTGCGGCAGGAGGGCTCGTTCCTCGGCAAGTGGCAGGCAACGCGCAATCTGGCATGGGCCGCGACGCAGCGGCTGCGGTACGGGCGCAGCGAGTTCACCTGGGACCCGGGCTCGCGGCGGCCTTTCGACGTGCTGGAGGCGCTCCTGCCGGTCATCCCCGACGAGCTGAGCAACGACAGCGAGGTGAGCTTCAGCTACCTCCTGAGCCGCAACGTTTCGGTCTACGCGGGCGGCGGATTCCTCGCCTTCGGCGGGCTCTCGCCGGCGTCGCAGCAGATCCTCCCCTTGCAGCGCGGCCCGCAGACCTACGCCGGGGTCGAGCAGCAGCTGACCCGGGTCGACAGGCTCTCGACGGCGCTCTACGCCTCGCACAGCTTCATCACCGGCGGCCGGCAGAATTCGCTCCTGGAAGTGACCGAGGGCTGGCAGCGCCAGCTCGGGTCCGCCACGCGCACGAGGCTCGCCGCGGGCGGCAGCGCAGTTCGCAAGTCTCGGCCCCAGGACGTGTCGAAGGATCTCTTTCCCGTCGCCTCGGTCTCGCTCGATCACGACCTGCTCGCGCGCGCGCAGCGTCTGGAATTGCGCGCGCTCGCCGAATTGGGCCCGCACCAGAGCCGGCTGACGGGGGATCTGCTCGAGCGCGCGGAGGTGGGCGCCTCGGCGCGCTGGGTGATGGAGGAAAATTTTTCCCTCCGCTGCCGCGGCGCGTTCGCCAAGGAGATGGGTGGGGCGCGGCTCATGCTCGGAACGCTCGATGCCGTCTACCGCCTGCGGCCGGACATTTCCTTCCTCGCCGGTGCCGAGGCGCTGTTGCAGGAATTGCCGGCGCAGACGGACACAGGGCGCCTGCACTGGATGGCGTTCACCGCACTGAAGCTGACGATGCCCGGCTCACTTTGAGACATATGGCCAGCCTGCTCCTGCTCTCCATACTTGCAGCCACGGTCCTGATGCCTAGCTTGGCCGCGGGGGAGAGGAATGCTGAGCGCGGACTGAAGAAGCTGTTCGTCCAGATGCTGGCGTTCAGCATCTTCTATTGGCTGGTGGTGATGTACTTCACACCGGGCGTTTGAGGGGGAGGGGAAGCAGATGGGCGGACAGTCGGCCCGGCACAATTCAGCCGCGACGGCTTCTGCGCTGGACACGGCGCTCTTCGAGCCCGGCGAGCTGCGCGACTACCTCGGCTTCGCGTTGAACGCGATGGGGCGGCGGCGCAAGCTGGTCATGGCGGTGCTGCTCCTCTTCATGGGCGCGACTGTCGGGGCGATGAAGGTGCTGCCGCGGCAGTTTCATGCCGAGGCGCGGCTCTACACGATGCCGGCCGAAGGCTCTCCCGGCGCTCTGCGCGCCGCGAGCGGCGAGCCGGCGGGGCTCGTCCCCGGCGCGGCTGAAGTGATTCTCACCGAAGAGAGCCTCAAGGCGCTCGTCGCCGAGCACGATCTGATGACGCGCTGGGTGTCTTCGCGCGCGCCGCTGTGGAAGCTGATCGATCACCTGCGCGACATGCGCGGCGAGGCTCCCGACGCGCAGGCCCGCGACCGCGCGCTGATCGACTACCTGCGCAAGAAGCTCAGCGTGCAGGTGAAGGGCGCCGAGGTGCACATCGCTTTCGACTGGCCCGAGCCGCGCACCGCCTATGCGGTGGTGCAGAGCGCCTCGCAGCGGCTGCTCGCGGCGCGGCGCGAGGCCGAGCTGGGTCCGCTGCAGAGCAAGTCCGCCTCGCTGGAGGAGAGCGCGCGGGCCGCCCGGAAGCGGATCGACATCGCGGTGGCGGGCATCGACGCCGCCATCGAGGAGCGGCACCGCGGCGCGCGGCCGGCGACGGTGCGCGGGCTGCAGGCCGAGGGAATCTTCCGCGACCTGCCCGATCAGAAGCTGGCGCAGCTGCGGCAGCAGCTGCTCACGCGGCAGAAGGCCATCGCCGACGCCGAGCAGATGCGACGCAAGCGGCTCTCCGAGCTGCAGTCGATCCGGGCCGAGCAGCGGGCCACGCTCGGTCCGCAGAACGCCGCGCTGCTCGACACCGAGGAGAAGATCGCCGTCCTCGAGCGCGAGGGCGCGCAGATCGACGGCATGAAGTCGGAGGAACAGGCGCTGCTCGCCGAGTACGTTCGCGCGGGCGGCAAGGAAGTCGAGCTTCTCTCGGAGCCCGGCCCGTCCTGGCCGGCGGAGCTGAAGGAGGACGACCAGGTCGTCGCCTCCGCAAAGGTGCGCGTCGCGATGGAGCAGGCGTCGCTGCAGCGCCTGCTCGACGAGATTACGGAACTGCGTGTCTCGCTCGCCGCTGCGCGCTCGAGCTTCGAGAGCCGCCATGCCGTCCTCACGCCGCCCGAGATCCCCCAGCGGGTCGCCTTCCCCAACTTGCCGCTGGTGCTGGTCGCCGCTGCGTTCGGCGGGATCCTGCTCGCCATCTTCGGCGCCCTCGCCGCCGACCTGCGCGGCGGAGTCATCCGCGAGACCTGGCAGGCGCAGCGCAGGCTGGACCTGCCGGTGCTGGCCGAGGTTCCCGCGCCGTGAGCCGGACAGTTTTCTTGGCAGGGCTCTGCGCGCTCGGCGCGCTGAGCCTCTTGGCGTTGCTCGTCTCGGGCGGCTCGCCCGCCGCTGCGGCGGCGCCGGTGCTGGGGCTGGCGCTGCTCTGGGCCGCCTGGCGCGCCCCGCTCAAAGCCACGCTGGTCGCCTTCATGTTCCTCTCGCTCATCGCCGTCGCGCTGCAGGACAACCCGCACGAATTCTACTGGCGCTCGCCCTTGCAGGGCCTGGGCGCGCTGCTCAGCGACAACTGGAGCAGGACTTTCGGGATCCCGATCCTCTCCTTCTCGGGAAGCGACGTGCTCGCGGCGCTCTTGCTTCTGCGCATCGCCATGCGCGGCGGCGCGGGGGGCACCGCCTTTGTGCTGTGGAGAGTGTTGGGCGCATTTCTCGCCGGTCTTGCGGGGCTGGCGATCTGGGGCGCGGCGCACGGAGGGCAGCTCGGCATCGCCTACTGGCAGGTGCGCCAGCTGGTCTACATCCCCGTCTTCGCCTTTCTCCTCGCCCAGGCGCTGGACGGCGAAGGCGATCTGCGTCTCCTCGGGCCGATCGTGATCGCCGCGGCTTTGGTCAAGGCGGTGCTCGGCCTCTACTTCTACCTGGCCATCGCGCGGCGGCAGGGGCTGGAGATTTCGTTCGTCACCTCGCACGCCGATTCGATGCTCTTCTGCCTCTCCATCGTCCTCATGCTCCTGCGCTGGCTCGAGCAGCCCGACGCCAAGAGCCTGCGCCGGTTCCTCTGGATCGCGCCGGTCCTGCTCGCCGCCATCTGGCTCAACAACCGGCGCATCGCCTGGGTGGAGCTGGCCGTGGGCCTCGCTCTGGTCTGGCAGCTCGCGCGCTGGAACGCCGCCAAGCGCGCCGCCGCCCGCGCCGCGCTGGTCTGCGCGCCGCTCTTTGCCCTCTACCTCGCCGCCGGCTGGTACTCGAGCGCCGCCTTCTTCAAGCCGGTCGTCTCGATCAAGACCATCGTCGCTCCGAGCGCCTCCGCGCGGGACAGCTCGTCGCAGTCGCGCCGGATCGAGAATTTCAATCTCTCGCAGACGCTGCGGGCGCATCCTCTGGGCATCGGCCTGGGCCAGCCCTACGAGGAGATCGTCAAGGGGCCCGACATCTCCGAAGGGTTCGCCCTCTACCGCTACATTCCGCACAACTCCATTCTCTGGATGATGGCGGCCGGCGGACCCATCGGCTTCTTCCTGCTCTGGGCGCCGTTCGCCGTCGGGATGTTCCTCGCGGTGCGCGCCAGGCGGCTGGCGCGCTCGCCGATCGAGCGCATCTCGGCCATCGCCGCTGTCTGCGCCCTCGTCGTCTATCTCATCCAGGCCTACGGCGACATGGGCACGCAAAACTGGGCAACCACCTGGCTGGTCGCGGCCGCGCTCGCGGTCGCCGGCAAGGTCGCCGTCGCAACCGAAACAGTGGAGGAGGACGTATGCACAGCGCTCGCCTGATCGATGTCGCCGTCGCTTCCGAAGAGCAGGCGGCGCCCGCCGTCTCGCGCGAGATGCAGGAGCTTTGGTTCGCCATCGCCGACCGCGCCTGGTCTTCGCTGCTGCTGGTGCCTTCCGGGACGGTCGAGGTCCTGGCGCTCGCCGCCGGTCTCTGCGAAGTGAGCTACCAGACGGCGTCGCCTCGGCCGGTGGCGCTGCTCGATGCCAGCGGCGCTTCCCTCGAGCAAGCGGCAGCGCTCGCTCGCCAGCTCGCCCTTCGCGTCGCGCGCGACGAGCGCGTGCTCGTCGTGGTCGATCCGGTCCGCGACAATCCCGCCGCGCTCACCTTGGGCTCGCGCTGCGACAAGGCCCTGCTCTGCGTCCGCCTGGGGCAATCCGATCTGCCGTCGTCCCAGGAAACCCTCGAGCGCTGCGGCCGCGATCGTTTCCTCGGGACCGTCGTCCTCCGGCCTTGCAAACCCTCCAGGCGATGAACAGATCGCTTGGCAGCATTCCCGAGGGGGAAGCAAATGAGGGGCATGCTGCGTAATTGGGGCTTGATTCTGGGTGTCGTGCTGGGCTGCGGCAGGAGCGCGCCGAACGTCAGTCCGAATTCTTCGGAATTGCTCTTCGAGGGCAGATTCGACACCAGCGCCGGCGCGCCGCGCTTGGAGTGGCCGGGCAGCGCCATCTGGCTGCGCTTCAACGGCACCGGGGCCAGAGTGATCCTCGGCGAGCATTCGCTCGAGCTCGACGAATACGGGCAGCAGGCGCACGACTGGTTCGAAGTGACAGTGGACGGGCACGCCGCAGCGCCGCTCAAGACGACCGAGGGCACCGGCACCTATCTGCTGGCCTCGGGGCTCCCTGCCGGCGAGCACCAGATCGTCTTGCGCAAGCGGACCGAAGCCTTCGTCGGCGAGGCGCAGCTGCATGGCTTCGACATTGACCCTGGCTCCTCGCTCTTGCCAGTCGAGGCGCCCGGCCGCCGTATCGAATTCATCGGCGATTCCATCGCCGCTGGCTTCGGCATCGACGGGGCCGGACCCAATTGCCTCTTCTCCGCCGAGACCGAGAACTACTCAGAAACCTATGCGGCGCTCACGGCGCAGGCCCTGGGAGCGCAGCACATGGTCATCGCGGCTTCCGGCGCGGGCGTCTATCGCAACTGGGGCGGCAGCACCTCGAACACCATCGGCGACCTCTACGGGCGGACCTTGCCCACCGACCCGAGCACCCGCTGGGACTTCTCCCGCTGGACGCCGGACGTCGTCGTCATCAACGTCGGCACCAGCGATTTCACCTCTGGCGACCCCGGCCGCGACGCCTTCGTCGGCGCCTATCGCAAGCTGGTCGCGCAGGTGCGGCAGAACTATCCATCGGCGCTGATCGCAATCGCGGTGGGCCCGATGCTCAGCGACCTCTGGCCCGCCGGCGCGCGCGCGCTCACCCAGGGCCGCTCCTACGTCGCCGATCTGACCGCGCAACTGGTCCAGGCGGGCGACACGCGCATCAAGCTGATCGAGTTCCCCAACCAGGACCATGCGGGAACGTTCGGCTGCAAGTCGCACCCGAGCGCCGCCACGCAGCGGCAGATGGGCGAACAGCTCACTGCCTTCCTGCGCCAGCAGCTGGGGTGGTGAGCGAGAGGCGCCGGCGCGCGACGCGGTAGAGCACGAGCCCCATCGCCGCGAAGAAGAGGACGCCCAGGATCATGTAGCCGGCTTCGCCCAGGGCCCGGGAGAGCGCGCCGGACAAGTCGACTTTGCTCAATCCGGCGAAGATGGTGTCGTTGACGTTGAGCAGTGCGACCAGGACTCCCGCCAAAGCGCCGCCGGCGACGAGGCCGGTGGCGAAGAGACTGCCGGCGCCGAGGTCGTCGCTGTGGGCCGGGACCCTTGCGGCGCTGCGGCGATCGATCATTCCCTTGATGGCGCCGCCCGCGAAGATGGGCAGCGTGGTCGAGAGCGGCAGATAGGCTCCCACCGCGAAAGTGAGCGAGGAGACGCTGCACAGCTCCATGGTGACGGCGAGGAAGACGCCGACCAGGACGAACTGCCAGTCGAGGTTGTGCGCGAGCAGGCCGCGGATGAGCGTCGCCATCAGCGTTCCTTGCGGCGCCGGGTAGCGCTCGCTGCCGATCATGTGCGTGACGCCGCGCGCGGCCGCGTCGGCGGTGGGGATGTCGAGCACGCGCATGGTGAGCCCGATGATGGAGGCGGCCGCGACCGCGCCGATGATCAGGCCGATCTGCTGCGCCTTGGGCGTCGCGCCGACGAGAAATCCGGTCTTGAGGTCCTGGGATGTCGCGCCGGCGTTGGCGGCGGCGATGCACACCATGCCGCCCACGCAGAGCGCCATCGGCTGGTAGACGTCGTCCGTCCAGCCGATGCCGACGAAGAGCAGGCAGGTGGCCATCAGCGTGGCGATGGTCATGCCCGAGACCGGGTTGCTGCTCGTGCCGATGATCCCGACGATGCGCGAGGCGACCGTGACGAAGAAGAAGCCGAAGACGACGATGAGCACGCCCAGCACCAGGCGGCCGCCGAAGTTGCCGGGCAAGAACGGCAAGAGCGCCATGATCAGGACCAGCCCGAGGCTGCCGACGATGACCACGGTGATGGGCAAGTCCTGCTCGGTGCGCCGCGAGGAGGCGCCACCCGCTCCGCCGCGGAGCGAGGCGACCGATCCCTTGAAGGCGGCGATGATGGTCGGCAGGGTCTTCATCAGGGTGATGAAGCCGCCGGCCGCCACTGCGCCCGCGCCGATCTGCCGGACGTAGGCGCGGTAGATGGCGTTGTTGAGCGCGGCGAAGGTCTGCGTCGAAGGGTCCCAGCCGAATGCGCCGGGCCGGTTGATGTCGGCGAGATATCCGAGCTTCAAGAGCTGCCCGGCGATGGTGTGCGCCGGCACGAGCGAGGCGATCAGCGGAATGATTCCCAGCCATCCCACCACGCCGCCCGCCACCAGCACGCCGGCGATGCGCGGGCCGATGATGTAGCCCACGCCCATGTATTCGGGCGTGACGTCGGCGTTGAGGGTCGCGGCGGGGAAGACCTTGCTCGCCATGTTGGTCACGTACGTCGGCGTCTCGGCGATGACGTGGAAGACCCGCTGCAGCGCCGCGTAGGCGAAGGCGAAGCCGAGGCCCTGGTAGGCGGTGCGGGCCATCTCCCCGCCTTGCTCGCCGGCGATCAGCACCTGCGCGCAGGCGGCCCCCTCGGGGTAGGGCAGGTTGCCGTGCTCTTTGACGATGAGCGCGCGGCGCAAGGGGACCATCATCAGGACGCCGAGCATTCCGCCGAGGAGCGCGAGGGTGAAGATGGTGCCGTAGCTGAAGTAGGTCGCCCCGACGCTCTGGCGGGTGGCTGGATCGACGGCGAGGAAGAGAAAGCCGGGGAGGGTGAAGACCACGCCGGCCGCGATGCTCTCGCCGGCCGAGCCGATGGTCTGGACGATGTTGTTCTCGAGGATCGTCGAGCCCCCCAGCTTCTTGAGAAGCGAGATGGAGAGCACCGCGATGGGGATCGAGGCGCTGACGGTCAAGCCGGCCTTGAGCGCCAGGTAGACGGTCGAGGCGCCGAAGAGCAGACCGAAGAAGGCCCCCACGATGACCGACTTGGGGGTGAACTCCGCCATCTTCGTTTCGTCGGCGACGTACGGCTTGTGCTCCGCGGCAGGGGCGAGGGCTTCGGCCATGGCCGCGGCTAGTACCTGAGTCGGAGCGCGATGGTCAATCAGCGCTCTACGCCGCAGGCGGCGACCACGTCGTCGCGATAGGCGAGCCAGCGCTGGAGCGCGGTCTCCATCGCTTCGACGACGCGGTCCTCGATCGGCGGCGGCGTGTGCCCGAGCACGGCCTGCCAGGCGTCGTCGCGATGTCCGCCCTCGACCTTCTTGTGCACGCGCTGCAGCTCGAGGAACTTCGCATCGACTCCATGGATGCGAACCAGCGGATGCTGGCGGATGGCGGCCTCGATCTTCGCCTCGGTCTGGGGCGCGGTCTGTTGAAGCTCGCGGCGCTCGTTGGCGCTGCCTTCGACGAAGATCGTCATCACCGCGGCGCCCAGGACCCAAGGGGAGAGCGCCGTCACCTCGTCGAGGAACTTCCGGTAGCGCTTCGCGGCCGGCAGGAGCTGGACTTTCTCGAAGTCCGCGCGCCGGTAGCCGCAGCCCTCCATCATCCGCAGGAAAAGCTCGGGATGAGAGGCGGTGCCGCTGATGCCGCCGGTCTGCTCCTCGTAGATATTGGCCGCCAGCATCGCGCGAACGTCCTGCGGCGTGTCCGCGTGACCCAGGACGCGCGCGAGCAGCTGGGGAAAGTCGCGCACGTAGACTTCCCACTCCTGCTGGAAATGCGGCAGGAGCCGCGGCAGCGGAATGCGCCCCTCGGCGAAGTGGGGCCATGCCCAGTGGTTCTTGCGGTCGAGGATGGAGAGCAGCCGCTCCTGCAGCATCTGGCTGCAGAGATTACTGCAGCTACCTTCGCCAGAAAAAGAAAGCGGCGAGCGAGGTGAGCAGGAACAGCGCCGCAGCGGCCGCGAACACCGCCTTGCGGGGCGGGCCGGCGACGATGAGCACCGCGGCGGTCCAGGTCGGCGCCAGGTCGACCACCGGCACCACTTCCGCGACGGCCGCAGGCAAGAAGGCCCAGTGGAAGCCGAGCAGCTTGATGAGCAAGAGCGCGACGGCGACGTCGAGCGCATCGTCGAGCGGCGAGACGATGCCCTCGCCAAAGAGGGGAAAGAGGGCGAGCTGCAGCGCGTCCGCCGTGAAGGCCACCAGGCGCGCGGCACGCCTTCGAGCGGGAGTGATCTCCGCGGGCCTCGCGAAGAATCCGGTCACGGAGCGACAGTACCATCGCGAGCGCCGCTGATTTAGGCTGCTCGCGTGCTGCGCGTGATCGCCTGGGCCGCACTGGCCATCGTCGTCGGGGTCTTCGCGCCGCGGCGCCGCCCGGCCGCGCTGATGGTTTTCGCCGGGCTGCTCTCCGTGGGAGGTCTTGGCGCGCTGATCCTCTTCAGCAACATCAGCATCCTCTTCGGCGCGATGGCGGCAGCCGGGCTGCTCGTCGTCTTCCTTCTCGCCCGCGCGCTGCCGCGGCTGTTCGTCTTCCTGCTCCTGCTCGTCGGGTTGGCGCTCTTCGGATTTTCTCCGCTGCCCGAGTCGCGGCCGGTCGCCATCGCGCTCCTTGCGGCCGCCGTCATCCTCTCCGCGGCTGTCGCCTCGCGCGCCGATCTGGGCATGCGGATCGGCTGCGCGCTTCTCGGCGGCCGCAGTCTCGCCATGATGTTCCATGGCGAGGTCCCGCCCTGGCAGCGGCTCGCGCTCGCCGCCGCCGTCTTCGCCATCGCCAGCGTCATTCCCGGCCGGCAGATCGAGCAGCCGGCGCCGCAGTTGGCCCCGACCGCGGGGATGGGAGCATCGCTCTCGATCCTGATCGGCGTTTTCTTTCTTGGCGCCTGGACCTTCGCGCCGGCGGTGCCGGCCCCGCAGGAGGAGCCGTTCGTCTCGCATTTCGCCCGGCTGCGGCGCGAAGCGCCCCGCGGCGGGCTGCTCTGGGCACTGCCCTCCGAGGCGATCTTCTGGGAGGACGGCGGCTCCTTCCCCCGCCTGGAAAACCTCGACGCCCTCTGGTTGGGCGCGGCGCCGCGCATTTTGTACAAAATGGACGGGACGTCGCTCTTCGGCCGGCTGAGCCTGCACGCCGTCGTCGCGCGGCTCCGCGCGATCAAGGACGCCGGCGAACAGGAAAGGCTGCGCGCTGCCGCGCACGCGATCGTCCAGGCGGTGCGCGACAACCTCCGTCTCTTCCGCCCCGGAGCGAGGGAGTCCGAGATCGCCCGCGCCATCCTCGAATCTGCCCGGCGCCACGGCTGCTACCCGGAGAGCTTTCCGCCGATCGTCGCTGCGGGCCCCTCGGCTGCGCAGCCACACGGCGCGGGCAACGGCGGAACGCTGCGGCCCGGCGAGCTGACGATGACCGACGTCGGCTGCTATTCGGCCCACTACGCTTCGGACTTCACCCGCACCTTGCCCGTCTCGGGGAAGTTCACGGCCACCCAGCGCGGTCTCTACCAGGCCGTCTATCACGCCCAGCAGGCCGCAGTGAGAGCCTGCAAGCCGGGAGTGGAGCTGAAGGAGCTCGACACGACTGCGCGCGAGATCATCCGCGCGCGCGGCCTCCAGGATCACAATCCTTTCGGCATCGGCCACACCGTGGGACTCTTCGTCCACGACGTAGGCGGCCGCGCTCCGCTCGCGCCGGGGATGGTCATCACCATCGAGCCGGGTCTCTATCGGAAGGGCGAGCTGGGCATTCGCATCGAGGACACGTACCTGGTGACCGAGAAGGGATGCGAGGCGCTGACCGAAGGTTTTCCCGCCGACCCGGACTCGATCGAGCGGCTGATGTCCGCCCGCTGACTCACGCCCTCATCAGCGCCGCGCCCCAGTGGAATCCGGCGCCGAGGCCGACGAAACAGACGAGCGCGCCTTCGCGGACCCGGCCCGCCTTGCGGCATTCGTCGAGCGCGATGGGGATGGTCGCGGCGGTCGTGTTGCCGTACTTCTGGATGTTGTTGAAGACCTTCTCGGCGGGTAGCTCCAGCGTGCGCTGCACCATCTCGTTGATGCGCAAGTTGGCCTGGTGGGCGATGAGCAGGTCGAGGTCCTGCACCCGGACTCGCTGGGCCGCGCAAACCTCGCGCACCACTTCCGGCATGCGCCGCACGGCGAGCTTGAACACCTCGCGGCCGTTCATCTCGGGAATGTGGCGGCCCTCGCGGCAGTCCTCGGCGGTCACGTAGGGCCGCTGGGCGAAGCCGCAGGCGGGGACGTAGAGGTCCTCGAAGCGCGTGCCGTCGGAATGGACCTTGAAGCCGAGCAGACCGCGCTCGCCCTCCTCACCGCGCAGGACCGCCGCGCCGCCGGCGTCGCCGAACAGCACGGTGCGGTCGCGGAAGCGAGTGATCCAGGCCCGCTCCTCCGCGCTGGGCGCCTCGCCCCCGCGGCCGAAGAGGTAGTCCCACTTCGTCCAGGGCATGAAGCCGGAATGCACTTCGGCGCCCACCAGGAGCACCGTGCGCGCTTCGCCGGAGCGGATCAGCGCATCGGCGACCTGAAGTCCGTAGATGAAGCCGGTGCACTGCTGGCGGATGTCGAGAGCGGGGATGGTGCCGATGCCCAGCTTGTTCTGAAGGATTCCGCCGCAGCCGGGGAAGTAATGGTCGGGTGTCATGGTGGCGAAGACGATGTAGTCGATCTCGCCCGGCTCGACGCGCGCGTCCTCGAGCGCCTTGCGCGCCGCGCGCAGCCCCAGGTCGCTGGTCGAGGTGCCCGACTCGACGTAATAGCGCTGCTCCACGCCTGAGCGCTCGCGGATCCATTCGTCGGAGGTATCCATCATCTTCGCCAGGGCGTCGTTCTTGACCAGATGCTCGCCCGTGACGAAGCCGGTGCCGATGATTCTGGTGCGCTGCATGGCGGCAGTCTACACCGCCAAGGGCGGACAACCAGGGCCTCGCTGGCCTGGTCCACCGGCCACGCGCAGCTGCGCTACATTGTCGATCATGTTCGAAGCCGCCGAGCTGGGCGCAGAAGTCGACCGCCAGACCTGGACCAAGGAAGCGCCGGTGGTCCGCGAGGCGCTCTTGCAAGCGCAGCGCGAGCTGGCTGCGTCGCGCTACTCCTGCGTCATCCTCGTCTCCGGAGTGGAAGGCGTCGGCAAGCGCGAGGTGGTCGACTTCCTCCTCACCTGGATGGACGCGCGCGGCGTCAACACCCATGTGTTGCGCGAGCCGACCGAAGAAGAGCGGGAGCGTCCCGAGTACTGGCGCTTCTGGCGCCGCCTTCCCCCGGCCGGGCGCAGCGCGATCTTTCTCGGCAGCTGGTACTCGCGGCACGTCATCGAGCGCGTCTTCGGCAAGACCGACGAGAAGGACCTCGACCAGGCTCTCGACCGCATCGTCGAGTTCGAGCGGATGCTCGCGCACGAGAACGTCATCCTCGTCAAGCTCTGGATGCACGTCGCGAAGAAGACGCAGAGGAAGCACTTCGAGGCGCTGGAGAAGAAGAAGTCGACGCGCTGGCGCGTCACCAAGCGCGACTGGAAGTTCTTCCGGCACTACGATCGATTTCGCCAGGTCTCCGAGCACGCCCTGCGGCGCACTTCCCTGGGCGAGGCGCCCTGGCACATCGTCGAGGCCGCCGAGGAGCGGCACCGCAATCTCACCGTCGCGCGCGCGGTGATCGAGGGCATCCGCTCGCGCCTCGAGGCTCCGGCGGAGAGGCCCGGCAAGGTGGTGAAGCTCGCGCCGCTGCCGCGGGAGGAGAAGACGCTCCTTTCCGAAGTCGATCACTCGCTGTCGGTCGACCCCAAGACGTACGAAAGGAAGCTGCCGCGGCTGCAGGGCCGCCTTCACCGGCTGGCGGGACGGCTTCCCGCCGCAGGCAAGTCGCTCATCCTCGTTTTCGAAGGGCCCGATGCCGCTGGCAAGGGCGGCACCATCCGACGCCTCACCGCCGCGATGGAAGCCGGCTCCTGGGAAGCGATCGCCGTCGCCGCGCCCACCGACGAGGAGCGCGCGCATCCTTACCTGTGGCGTTTCTGGCGCCACTTGCCGCGGGCGGGGAGAGTCACGGTCTACGACCGCTCCTGGTACGGCCGCGTGCTGGTCGAGCGCGTCGAAAGCCTGGCGCGCGCCGAGGAGTGGCAACGGGCCTACTCCGAGATCAACGCTTTCGAGGAGCAGCTGGCCGAGGCAGGCAATCTCATTCTCAAGTTCTGGCTGTCCATCACGCAGGAGGAGCAGCTGCGCCGCTTCAAGGATCGGCAGACCACTCCCTTCAAGCAGTACAAGATCACCGAAGAGGACTGGCGCAACCGCGCCAAGTGGGACGCCTACGAGCACGCGGCTTGCGACATGTTCGAGAAGACCTCGACCGCCATCGCACCCTGGCTGATCGTCGAGGCGGACGACAAGCTGCACGCCCGGATCAAGGTGCTCAAGAAGGTGACGCGCGCTCTGGAGAAAGAGCTCGACTGAGCGAGCGGCCGCTGCGGCGCCTGAGGTAGACGCGAGCAGCTGGCTTGTAGAATCCGCGGGGCATCCAAAAGATTACCTGAGCCATCCCTTTGTCCATCCCGGACGAGACCGGGGGGAGGATCCGATGAAGATGATTCTCACGCTCGCCGCCGCATTGCTCATCGCCGCGCCGGCGCTCGCGCAGACGACCACGACGGTGAAGAGCGACAATCCGCCGCCGCCCCCGCCGTCGACGA
Source organism: Deltaproteobacteria bacterium (assembly GCA_005879315.1). Lineage (GTDB taxonomy): Bacteria > Myxococcota > Myxococcia > Myxococcales > 40CM-4-68-19 > 40CM-4-68-19. Next base: position 70,908 of record VBLC01000038.1, read on the forward strand.
CCGTGACGACGCAGCCGCAGAGCGGCAGCTCCACTACCGTGACCAGCGGGCAACCGCCCCCTCCGTCCTCGTCGACGCAGGTGGTGGTGAACCCGAATGAGCCGACCACGACCACCACCGCCACCACGCGCGTGCGGGCCAGCGATGACTCGGTGGGCATCGAGACCCACCACGACACCCGCACCGATATCGCCATCGTCGCTACCGACGCCCTCTACGGCGGCATCGCCGGCACGCTGGTGGGCGGTGGCATCGCGCTCATCAACCAAAGCAACAACTGGGGGCGCGATCTGATGATCGGCGCGGGCATCGGCATCCTGGTCGGCGCGGGTTATGGCGTGTTCGAGGCGACCACGCGCGACAACACGGTCGTGCGCCACGCTGCGGCCGACCGCGATCCGGCGTCGTCGTCGGGTACCAACCTGTCGCTGATGACGGGCAGGTTCTAGCTCCCTCGGTTGCACGCGGGTCAGGCTCGCCGCGCGACATCGATCGCGGCGATCGCCTGCGCCGGGGTGAGGCGGGGCACACCGACCTGTTCGACCGCGCGCGCCCCGCACCACGCACCGATTCGCGCGGCCTGGCTCGGATCGAGCCCGCGCGCGATTCCAACTGCGAAGCCGGCAAGAAAGCAGTCGCCGGCGCCGGTGGGGTCGATTTCTTCCGCCGGGAACGCCGGGATGTGAACCTCCTCGCCCGGGCTGAGCAGCGTCGCGCCGCGCGCGCCGTGGGTGACCAGCAGAGTGAGGCGGCGGCGGAGGGCGGACAAATCCAGCAACTGCGCTTCGGCGCCGCTCGCCTTGAGGTAATGGATGTGCTCCAGCGCTGTCGCTTCGGGCGGACGCAAACGCAGCTCGCCTCGCGGGCCGATCTCGCGCATCACCGCTTGCGCATCGGCGACGACGATGCGACTGATCTGATGGAGGCGCTGCAGGGTCGCGAGTGGGAGCTCGCCGGCGATGGCGCAGGCCATTCCAACTTCGTGCTGGCCGATGAGGTCGGAAGGCAGGATCGGCTGGCAGGCCGCCTCGACGCGGCCGACGCGCTCGCCTGAGCGGTAATCGTCGATGAAGCTGGTGGTGCGCGCGGTCGGGATGACGATCGGGCCGCGGGAGACTTGGGCAGCGTAGAGGAAGTCCGGCCCCACCTTGGCCACCACCTCGTGCGGCACCTCGAGCGCCTCGAGAATGGCCGAAGCATACGCGGCCGACCCGCCCAGGACTCGCCGCTCGCCCGCAGGGGTGAGGAGGGTGTCGTGGGAGTAGTGTCCGACCACGAGGATGGACATCAGTGACGGTGCCGATGGTGCGCGTCGGAGGCGTGCGGGTGCTCGTGGGCGATCGCTTCGTGCCGATGGCGATGGGAGTGCGGCTCGCTCACGGGCCCGTCGTGGACATGTTGGTGATGCTCGTCGTGAACGTGCAGATGCTCATGCTCGAGCGCATCGTGACGATGCAGGTGCGCGTGGCGAGCGCGCAAGAGCAGCACCACACCCGTCGCCATCAGCGCTGCGGCGATCAGGTCGAAAACGCCAGGCCTGTCGCCGAGAAGCGGAATGGCGAGAAGCGCTCCGGCGAAGGGCGCCGCGGCAAAGAGGGCCGCCTGCCGCGCTGCCCCTAGAATGCGCTGAGCGCGCAGGTAGAGAAGAAGGCTGGCTCCATAGCTCACCGATCCGAGCAGGAGCGCCGCGCCGGCGATGCGCGCATCGATCGCCCGCTGTCCAGCGAGACCGCCGAGCAGCAGATTCGTTGCCCCCGCTCCGAGGGTCTTGTAGCGCAACACCTGGACCGGGTCCTTCAGCGCCAGGCGGGCGGTCAGGTTGTTGTCGAGAGCCCAGCAGAGACACGCGAGGGCAATGGCCGCAGCGCCTGCCGCCGATCCGCCCAGCCCCAAGCCGCGCGCGCCGAGCAACGCTGCACCGCCGACCGCCAGCGCCGCGCCGGCTGCCTCGCGCCTCGACAGATGCTCGCCAAAGACAAAGACCGCGAGCAGCATCGTAAAGGGCGCCTCGAGGTTGAGAAGTAGGGACCCCGTCAGGCCGCTCACGCGCGCCAGGCCCCAGAGCAGGAGCGGCGGGCCCAGCACTGCCCCGGCGATGATCGCCCCGAGGAGAACGGGAATGTCCGCCCTTTCAAGCGGCGCCTCTCCTCGCCTGCGCCGAGCGAGCAGAAACACGCCGCCCGCGCCGAGATAGAGGACCCCCGCGAGAATCAGCGGCCCCGCTCGAAGCACGAGCAGCTTGCTGACGGGCGCCGCCAGCCCAAAGAGCAGCGCCGACCCCACACCCAGCACCGCCGCGTGCAGCCGATCGTCGCGATTCATCGCGCCTCAGCCGTCATGGGCGAGGCTCCAGCGGCGAGATGCCGGCGCGGGCGAAGAGCGCCATGTCCTCGCCGTACTCGGGATTGCCGGTGGTGAGCAGCTTCTCGCCGAAGAAGATGGAGTTCGCTCCGGCCATCAGGCACAAAAGCTGCGCCTCCTCGTTCATCTGCAGCCGGCCGGCGGAGAGCCGCACCATCGAGCGCGGCATGAGGATGCGCGCGGTCGCGACCATCCGCACCATCTCGATGGTGGCGACCGGCGGTCGATCGGCGAGCGGCGTACCGGGGGCGCGCACCAGCAGGTTGATGGGCACCGACTCGGGGTGCGGATCCATCGAGGCCAGCTCGGCGAGGAGCGCGCAGCGATCGTCGGGCGATTCGCCCATGCCGATGATCCCGCCGCAGCAGACGGTGATGCCGGCCGCGCGCACGTTGCGCAGCGTTTGCAGCCGCTCGTCATAGCTGCGCGTGCTGATGATCTCGCGGTACTTGTCGCGGCTGGTGTCGAGGTTGTGGTTGTAGGCGTGCAGGCCCGCCTCTTTCAGGCGGCGCGCCTGGTCGAGCGTGATCATGCCCAAAGTGCAGCAGGTCTCGAGGCCGAGCGCCTTGACCCCGCGGACCATCTCCAGCACGCGATCGAACTGCGGACCGTCCTTCACCTCGCGCCAGGCCGCTCCCATGCAGAAACGCGTCGCTCCGGCCTCGCGCGCGCTGCTTGCGGCGGCGAGAACGGCCTCGGTTTGCAGCAGAGGCTCGGCCTGCACGCCGGTCTGGTAGCGCGCGGCCTGCGGGCAGTAAGCGCAATCCTCGGGGCAGCCGCCGGTCTTGACCGAGAGCAGCGAGCAGAGCTGCACCTTGTTGTCGCCGAAGTGCTCGCGGTGCGCGCTCTGCGCGCGGAAGAGGAGGTCGAGCAGCGGCAGATCGTGGATCTGTCGCACTTCCTGCAGCGACCAGTCGTGTCTCATGCGAAGTCAGGTAACAGATTTCCGCACGACCGCGAAGGCCCAGCTGCGCGCGCGCAGAGCTCTGGGCAGTGTCCGCCCCAACGGATACTCGACTCGCTCTCCGCGCGCGGCGGCCCAGTCCTCGATGTCCGCCTTGCAAGAGAGATAGACGGCGTCGTAGTCGGGCTCCGGCGGCTGGGGATGGTCCAGCGCCACCGGCGCGAGGTTGATGATGAACGGCCCGAGCCGCCGTCTCGCGCTGCGCAACGCCCGCGGCAGGCGCAGCTTGCGATCGTACCAGCCGACCAGGACATCGAGCGGGCGCCGCTTGTGGCGCGCGGGAGTCACGCCTGTCTGCTGCGATCCGAGATGGCCCGATTCGATGAAGTCAGGAAAAAGCAGGACGAGATCGCGCCGCACTGCGCGCGCCATCTCCTCCAGCGCCTTGCGCGGATAGACGAACGACTCGAGAACGCCATAGGAGAAGCAGGCCTCAGGATCGCCTTCGGGGATGGCGTAGGCGCCCGCGACCTTCCATTCCGCCTCGGGATGCCGTCTGCGGCAGCGCTCGATCACGTCCTCGGCGATTTCAATGCCGGTATAATGACCCGCATATCCGGCGCGGCGCAGCGTGCGATAGAGCCGGCCGCTGCCGCAGCCGATCTCCAGCACCGATCGATAGCGCTCGAGATATGCCGCCAGCGCCCGCTCGAAAGGATGGTCGAGCGCTTCGCGCTGGTCGACGAATTCCTGGTACGCCTGGCGCAGCTCGGGGCGACGATAGAACTCTTCCATCCGCCGCTGCAGAACCTCGAGCCTGGGGTCGCCGCTCACGCTCGAGACCCAATCGAATGTTCGCGAGCTCAAGCGACCGGCTTCTGCGCCTGCGGCCGGTCCTCGATGACGCGGTTCCTCCCCAGCTGCTTGGCGGCATACATCGCCACGTCGGCTCGTTTGAAGAGCGTTTCGACTTCGGGGGTCGATTCATCCATTCCGGCGACGCCGACGCTGACGGTGACATGCAGCGCCCCGGCATCGGTGACGATCGGCTCTTCATCGATGCGCGCCCGGATCCGTTCGGCCAGAACGGTAGCGGCGGGGTGCCCGCCGGTGCCGGGGAGCAGGATGGCGAATTCCTCGCCGCCGTAGCGGCCGAGCACGTCCACCGAGCGCAGCGTCGACCGGCAGCGCTCGGCCAGTGCGCGCAGCACTTGATCGCCGACGGCGTGGCCATGGCGGTCGTTGATGCTCTTGAAATGGTCGACGTCGAGCATCATCGCCGCCAGATGCCACTCGAAGCGCCGCGCGCTGTCGAACTGGTACTTGGCGAGATCCATGAAATGGCGCCGGTTGTACGTGCCGGTCAGGCCATCGAGCGTCGCCAGCCGTTGCACCTGATCGAAGAGCCGCGCGTTCTGCACCGCCATGGCGGCCGGCTGGGCGAGCGAGAGGGCCAGCCGCGCGGTGGCCTCGTCGTAGGGAACATGGCTCTCGAGGCAGACCACCCCGATGACCTCGCCGCGCTGGATGAGCGGCAGCGCCAGCATTTGCCGGCCCTCGTTCATCGCCGGTTGCATCGAGCTGATGGCCCGGTCGACATGGCTCGAGCTGGGCACGATGCGGCTCGCCTCCTCTTTCGTCCGCCGCCCGCGGCTCACGACCAGCTCCATGTTCTCCCGTCCCTTGATGAGCACGGCAGCCTCGTCGTAGCGGACAGCGCGGTCGAGACTGTTGAGGAGCCGCTCGAGCACCTCATCCAGCTCCAGCGTTTCGGAGAGCGCGAGCGTCATCTTCAGCTCTTCGCGCTCGCGCAAGCCGCGCGTCATGGTGTTGAAGGCATCGCCCAGCTGTGCCAGCTCGTCCCGCCCTTTGACGTCGACCGCCGTTTCCAGCGCTCCGCCGGTGACGGCCAGTGCCGCCTGGCGCAGCTTGTCCACGGGCCGCGTCACCGTCCGCACCGACGTCGAGCCGAGGAGCACCGCGACGAGAAGACCGAGCGCGAGCCAGAGCAACGACTGGCGCTGCAGATGCCGCAACGGCCGCAGCGCCTCGTCGGCCGGCTCCTGCACCACCACTTTCCAGCCGAGGAGCGGCACGGTGGCGTTGGCGCCGAGAAGGTCCTCGCTCTGCACGCCCCGGACCAGCGGATGGTCGCGCAGGTTCAGCTGCCGGGCCATCAGCTCGCGATCGGTGTGGACGATGATGCGGCCCTCGCTGTCGAGCAGGAAAGCGGCGCCGCGCTCGCCGGGCCGGAATCGCTCGAAGCTCTCCGAGAGACGGCGCAGCGAGACCTCCACCGCCAGGACCCAGCGGCCTCTCTGCGTGCCGGGAACAGAGACCGCGAGCACGATGCGCGGCACCGGTTTCCCCTCGACGTCGGGCAGCATGTAGACGGGTCCCATGGCGAGGCCCGAGGTGAGCGCGCCGTTGAGCGGCACCTTGCTGGCGTAGGCGGCGAGAGAAGTGCCGTCGACCGGCTCGTGCTCGGAGGCGAGCTCGCCCGAAAGGCGCGCGAAGTGGATCTCCCGGCCGATGGCGTCGCCTCGCGCGTCGAAGAGGCCGACCACGTTCGCGCCGCGCGTCTCCTTGTAGATGAGGAGCAGCGCCTGCTGCCGCGCCTCGGGATCGAGGGTGGCGAGGCTCAAAGTGGATGCGGCGAGAGTGAGGCTGTCGAGCTTGTCGACCAGCGTGCGGTTGACTTCGGCCGCGAGCGCGCGCGCGGCCTGCGCGTAGATCTGGTCCAGCTGGCTGCGCAGCGCCTCGCGTCCGCTGGGCAGCGTGAAGGCGGTGGCAAGCAGCAAAGGGAATGTGGTCGCGCCTGCGAGCAAGAGCGACAACTTGACCGCGAGCCGCATCCTTCGAGGCTAACCCGAAGGTGCGCGGTCGCCTATTTTCCGCGCCGCCAGCGCGAGGGCTTCGTCGAGCTTTTCCCCGTCGCCCGCGCCTTGGGCGAACTCAGCGCTGCCGCCGCCCTTTCCGCCGAGGAGCGCGAGTGCTTCCTTGAGGATCGCGCCCATCGAGGGACCGGGACCTTTGGGGCGCGCGAAGCAGAGGTGCGCGCGGCCTTCGTCGATCGATGCGATCAGCGCGGTGCCGCCGGTTTCGGCGATGGCAGCGGCAACTGCCTTGGCGAAAGCGGCGCCGCGCTCGACCTTGGCGACGACCGGATCGCCCTGCCCGCGCAGGCGCGCTGCCTCGAGTCGGGCCAGGTCGGCGAGCAATCCATCGGCTGCCTTGCGCCGCGAGAGCGAGTCGGCCATCGCGCGAGCCGCGGCTTGCGCCACGTCGGAGGGGGCGCACTTGAGCGCTTCGGCGGCGCCGGCGAGCGCTTCGCTGGCCTCGTGCGTGAGCTGGACGACCCGGCTGCCGCAGACGAACTCGACCCGCGACTTCCCTTCGCCCCAGCGCTGCGCCTTGAGGATGGCGATGCAGCCCACTTCGCCGGTGCGCGCGGGATGCGTGCCGCCGCAAGGCGAGGCGTCGACGCCCTCGACCAGCACCACGCGGTCGCCCTTGACCGGCTCCTTGCGCAGGGGTAGCCGGGCGCGCTCCTCGCCGACGAAGTTGCGCGCCACCACCGGAAGGTTGCGCCAGACGGAGTCGTTGGCTGCGGTCTCGGCGGCCTCGAGATCGAGCCGGGCGAGCGGCGCGTCGAGATCGATGGTGCAGGTCCGCTCGCCGAGATGAAAGGAGAGGGTTGGCGCACCGACCTTGTCGAAAGCCGCGGAGAGCAGGTGCTGGCCGTGATGCTGCTGCATGTGATCGAAGCGGCGGGCCCAGTCGAGCGCCCCCTCCACTTCGCCGCCGATCGGCTTCTCCACGAGGTGGAGCACGGCGCCGTCGCGCTCCTGCGTGTCGAGGACGTGCACGCCGCCGAGCGAGCCGCGATCGCCGGGCTGACCGCCGCCCTCGGGATAGAAGGCGCTCCGATCGAGGATGGCGGCCGGCTTGCCGTCGAGGTCGCGCATCTCCACAACGCGCGCGCGGAAGCTGCGCAGGTAAGGATCGCTCAAATAGAGCCGCTCGGTCATCGCGCGATAGGTAGCACGAGCTGGCGGGGGCGAGCAGGACCGGAGACGTCGCGGCCGCCGTACGCCTGCGAGCTCTCGCGCTCGTTCTCGAGATGTCGCTCGAGTGAGGGACCGGAGACTTTGCCTTCGAGAATCCGCGCCTGCTCGTCGAGCCGCCGGATGGCGTCGAGACGCTCGCCGCGGCCCAGCTTGGCGCGCTCGATGCCTTGCTTCAAGACCGCGATGGTCTTGTCGTAGACCCGCAACGCGACGGGGAAGGGATGGCCGTCCTTGCCGCCGTGGGCGAGCGAGAAACGGGCCGGATCGGTGAAGCGGCTAGGCGTGCCGTGGAGCACCTCGGCGACCATGGCGAGCGCCTCGACCGTGCGCGCGCCGACGCCGGGCTGAAGGAGGAGATCGGCGAAATCGCGGGGGCCATTTTCCGCTGCGGCAGCGAGCGTGGCGTGCAGGCGGCGCAAGAAGACGTCGCTGAACCGCACGTCGTGATGGGCCGGCATCTGCAGCTCGTGCACGACCCGGTCGGGAAGCTGCGCCAGTTCGACGGAGGCTTCGCGCGCCGGCGCCGCGCGCCGATCGGTGAGGTTGACGATCTCGCCTTGGGCGGGGCCTTCGATGGCAGCGTGCGGCTCCTCGACGAAGCTGCGGACGTTTTCCGACAGCCAATGGTAGCGGCGCGCCTGGCGGCGCTCGCCGTTCATGCCCTGCTGCACCACCGTCCAGGCGCCATCGCCGGCGACGACGAATCCGTGCAGATAGAGAGCGAAGCCGTCTTGCACTGCTGCGCTGTCGACCTTGGCGACCAGACGGCTGGTGCGGGCGAGCGCGTCTCCGTCGACGCCGGTGCGCTCGCCGAACGCGATCAGCTCGGAAGGCGTGCGCCGCGAATGGCGGCCGCGGCCACCGCACACGGTCAGGCCAAGCTCGCGTTCGCGGCCGGCGAGGCCGCGCTTGAGGGCGCCGAGGACGCTCGTGGTGATGCCGCTCGAGTGCCAGTCCATGCCCATGACGCAGCCGAGCGCCTGGAACCAGAAGGGATGGGCCAGGCGGCGGAGCACGCCGTGCGGGCCTTCGGCGAGGACGAGCGCTTCGACCATCGCCTCGCCCAGGAGCGCCATGCGCGAGGCGAGCCATTCGGGGACGCGCCCGCCGTGCAGCGGGAGGACGGCCGTTCCAGTTCGACCCATACGGCCGTTCAGTATAACGCAGCGGGCGCGGACTACCTGCCGAGGCGGCGCGAATGTCCGAGGCGCACCATCGACTTCGCATCGGCGGGCGCGATCGGGTCGGGACAGATCCGCCGCAGCCGGCAGGCGCCGCACTCGGCGCCGCTCCAGACCGCCTCGAAGAGCGCCGAGACGCGGTCGATGGTGTCGAAGTCCTCGGTGCAGATCCCCAGCTCGAAATTGCGGCGGCCCTCGCCCTTTGCGCCGAGGCCGGCGCCGGTCAGGTTCGCGCTGCCCAGATAGAGCCAGGCTTTGTCGACGATGACGGCCTTGAAATGGACGCGGGGGCAGATCTTCAGCTCGAGCTTGTCCCAGAGACGGCGGCGCTTCTCGAAGGAGGCGCGGAAGGGGCGCGAGGGCAGCTCGGCGTGCAAGAGCCGGAGCTGAACGCCGCGCGCGGCGAGCTCTGCGAAGAGTGCGACCACCGAGCGGCCCTCGACGTGCATGTCCTTGAGGTTGGCCGTGGAGATGGAGACCGACTCTCGAGCGCCGGCGAGCTTGTCGAGGACCACCTCGCGGTAGAGCTCGCTGCCCGACTTCAGCTCGGCCGCGATGGAGCGCATGGCCGATGATGGGCGCGCGCAGGCCGAAGAGGAAGTTTTCCGCCGGCCGTGGCTTTTTCCCCAGGATGAGGTACGAGGGCGGCCGTGCGCGCTTTTTTGCCAGACTTCCTCTTCGCGGGCGGCCGCGTCCTCTCCGGCGCGGCCCTCGTCGTGCAGGACGGCCGCGTCGAGTCGGTCGGCGCCGTTCCGTCCGGAGCCGAGCGCGTTCCGCTGCCGGGCCGCGCCGTCCTCCCCGGGATGGTCAGCGCCCACAGCCATGCCTTCCAGCGCGCCATCCGCGGCCGCACCGAGCAGCGCGACAATCCTCGAGCCGACTTCTGGTCGTGGCGCGAGGCGATGTACGCTGCGGCGGAGCGGCTCTCGCCCGTCGACCTCCATGCCGTCAGCAAGTTCTGCTTCCTCGAGATGGCGCGCGCCGGGATCACGGCGGTGGGCGAGTTCCACTATCTGCACCGCGACCCGCAGGGAAAGCCGTACGCCGATGGCAACGAGCTCTCTCTCGCGGTGGCGCGCGCCGCGCGCGAAGTGGGTCTGCGCATCGTGCTCTTGCGCGCCGCCTACGCGCGCAGCGGATATCGCCTCGCGCCGAACCCGCGGCAGCGGCGCTTCATCGAGGGCTCGGCCGAGGAGTATCTGAAGAACCTCGACGCGCTCTCCAAGCAAGTGCCGGTCGGCGCCGCTCCGCACAGCGTGCGCGCCTGCCCCCTCGAATGGATCCGCGACATCGCCGCCGAGGCGAAGCGGCGCGGCTGGGTGCTGCACATGCACGTCAGCGAGCAGCCCAGGGAAGTGGACGAGTGCAAGGCCGAGCACGGCACCACTCCGCCGCTCCTGCTCGAGCGGCTCGGCGCGCTGCAGAACGCCGTGCACGCCGTCCATCTCTCCGCCGACGACATTGCCGCGCTGGCGCGCGCGCAGGCGATCGTCTGCGCCTGCCCGACCACCGAGCGCAACCTCGGCGACGGCATCCTCCGCGCCGACAAACTGCTCGCGGCCGGCGTGCGCCTCTGCCTGGGAAGCGATTCGGAGGTGCAGCTTTCGCCGCTCGAGGACGCGCGGCAGCTCGAATATCACCTGCGCCTTCTCCAGCTGCAGCGGGCCGTACTCGACCCCGCGCAGGGCGGCGTGGGCGGCCTCGGCGCGGCGCTCTATCGCATCGCTTCCGAGAACGGCATGCGCGCGCTCGGCCTTCCCGGCGGCGCACTGCAGCCGGGCGAGCCGGCGGATTTTCTCGTCGTCGATCTCGACGATCCCTCCATCGCCGGCGCCAACGCCGAGGATCTCATGTCGAACGCCGTCTTCTCGATGGAGCGGACCGCCATCCGCGAGGTGCGCGTCGCGGGCGAGCCGCTCCAGCTCGAGTCGCGTCCCGCGCTGGAAGCGTTCCGCGCGGCGATGCGGAGGCTGTGGGGATGATCGAGATCCTCCGCGAGCTGGTGGCGATCGACTCCACCTCTGCGGTCTCCAATCTGCCGGTGATCGAGGCGCTAGACAGGCGCGCGCGCGCGCTCGGATTTGCGACGCGGCGGCAGGAGTGGACCGACGCGGCTGGAGTGCGCAAGGCGAACCTGATCGCGCGCCGCGGCCCCGATCGGCCGGGCGGACTTGCGCTGGTGGGCCACTCCGATTGCGTGCCGTTCGATCCCTCGTGGTCGGGCGCGCTCCGGCCAGAGGAGAAAGAGGGCAAGCTCTTCGGCCGCGGCTCGGCGGACAACAAGGCGTTTCTCGCCGCCGCCCTCTCGGCCAGCGCGCGTGCGCGGCATCCGGGCACGCTGCATCTCGTCTTCACCGCCGACGAGGAAGTGGGCTGCCTGGGCGCGCGCCGCCTCGCGGAAGACGCCGCATTCCGCCCGGCGCGGGCCATCGTCGGGGAGCCTACCCGGCTCATCCCGGTGCTCGGCCACAAGGGATATTGCCTGGCGGAGATCGCGGTCCACGGCGCCGAGGGCCACAGCGCCTATCCCGAGACGGGCGCCTCGGCCATCCTCGCCGCCGGACGGCTGCTGCGCGAGATCGAAACGATCGCGGCCGAGCGCGACGAGGCCTTCTCGCCGCCCTTCACGACGACGAACGTCGGGATCATCCAGGGCGGCAAGGCGAAGAACGTCATCCCCGGTCTCTGCACGCTGACCTTGGAATGGCGGCCGCTGCCGCGCGAGGACGTGCGGCGCGTGCTCGGTCTGGTGGAAGCGGCTTGCGCGCGGGTGGCGGGCGGAAAGATCCGCATCGAAGTGAAGCCGCAGCGGCTCGACGCCGGCGTCCTGGTCCCGGCCGAGAGCGAGCTGGTGCGCTTTCTCGAGCGGCAGTCAGGACGCGCGCCGGAGACGATCCCGTTCGGCACCGAGCTGCCCTATCTCGCTGCGCTCGGGACCGAGGCGTGCGTCTTCGGACCGGGCGACATTCGCGAAGCGCACCGGAGCGGGGAGTTCGTGCCGCTCGCCGAAGCGGAGCGCGCCGTCGAGATCCTCGCGCAGGCGATCGAGCGATTCGCCGTCTAGAGCTTTCCCATCGCGGATTTCCATGGCTCCGTCGCCCGATGGATGTGATCGGGATCGCCGCCTGTCAGGCGGGCCAGCTCGGCGGCGAGCCGCTGCAGCGGCACGGCTGTGATCAACGGGCGCAGGTGCTCGGGGCAGGCGGGAAAGCGCAAGTCTTCCTTCGCCGTGCCGCAAGTGAGGCTCTCGACCTCGAGCGCCGCACAGAGCTTGCGGAGCTCCTCTGTGCGGCCGCCGTCGTCTCCCCAAGGAGTGAGCGTCAGCGCCGCCATCCCCGGCCGCATCGCCGCGGGCGGACCATGCAGCGCCTGCTCCACCGACATTCCTTCCGCCCAGACGAAGCAGGCCTCCTTCAACTTCAGCGCCGCCTCCGCGGCGGCGATGGCGTCGAATCCGAAGCCCGCCACCAGCACAGGCTCGTGCTTCGCGATTCTCTTCGCGACGGCGATCGGCGCCGGCGCCGCCAGCGCCTCGCGCAGGAGCTGGGGCGCCCGCGAGAGATCGACGCGCAGAAGCCGGCCCAGCGCCGCCAGCGCAGCCAGATAGGAGATGCTGTGCGTCGAGGCGCGCTCCTTTGGGCAAGTGCGGACCACGACGTCCGCTGCCGGCGCCGGCGCGCTCTCCCCTACGACCGCTACCGTCCGCGCTCCCGCAGCGCGCGCCTTCGCCAGCGCGGCTGCAGCGAAGCGGCCGGTGCCTCCATGCGTGACGACCACCACTTGATCGGCTGCATTCACGGGCAGCCGCAGCGCCAGCTCATGCGCGTCGACCGCGCGCCCGCCCGACCAGGCCGCCGCCACGCGGCAGGCATGCAGCGAGGTCCCCAGGCCGGCGAAGACGATCGGCCGCGACCTGTCGAGCGCGGCTGGTTCGGGCCGATCGAGCACTGCCTGCACCGCGTCGGGCTGCGCCGCGATCTGCTCGTCGAAGATGAAGCGCGCGCTCATGATTGCGATGGTACTCGCGGGTGCGCCTCCAGCGGAACGATCTCGCGCGCCGACAGTCGCAGAAAGCGCGAGAAGAGCGCCGCGGCCACGGCGGTGAGTCCGGCGCAGAGGCCCCACCAGAGGCCGTTCACGCCCCATCCGAGGAGGATGCCGAGCGCGATCGCCACCGGCAGCCCGACGAAATAATGTCCGATCACGTTGGCGAAGAATGGAAACGCCGTGTCGCCCGCGCCGCGCAGCACTCCCGCGCCGACTGCCTGGATTCCGTCCGAGAGCTGGAAGACGGCGCAGACGCCGAGCAGCGGAACGGAGGCGGCGATCACGTCGGGCTGGTCGCTGAGCATGCGCGCGAGCTTGTCGGGCACGAGCGCAAAGAGAAGCGCGAAAACCGACATCACTCCTGCGCCGCCCGCGAAGGCGACCAGCCCCGAGCGCCGCGCCGCCGCGGTGTTGCGCCCGCCGACGGCCCAGCCGACGCGCACCGAGCCGGCCTGTCCCACGCCGACTGCCCAGCAGAAAGTGAAGCTCGCCAGCGAGATCGCCACCTGGTGCGCGGCCAGGCTCTGCTCGCCGAGGCGGCCGGCGAGCAGCCCGACCAGCGCGAAGATGCCGACCTCGGCGCCCATCTGGAGCCCGACCGGCGCGCCCACGCGCAGGGCCTTGCGCAGATCGGGGAAGGAGATCTCGCGGCGCACTTGCAGGCCGCGCTGGAGATCGCGCGCTGCAATGGCCATCACGGCCAGCATGAGGAAGGAGCAGATGCTGGTCGCGAGCCCGGCGCCGGGCGCGCCCAGATGCGGCGGGCCGAAGACGAACCAGATGTCGAGAAGCAGATTCGCGAGGTTCGCCGCGATGGTCGCGACGACCAGCGGTCGGGTGACGTGCGCCGCCTGGAGGTAGGAGCGAAGCCCGATGAAGGCGAACATCGGCCACAGCCCGGGCATGCGCAGCCAGATGAACCAGCGCGCCTCGCGCGCGACTTGCGGCGCGATGCCCGCCGGTTCGAGCAGGAAGGGCAGGAACGCGATCGGCAGCGCCAGCACGATGGTGACGGCGAGCGAGAGCCACATTCCCTGCCAGAGCAGCTCGCGAGCGCGGCGCTGGTCCGAGGCGCCGAAGGCCTGCGCCAGAAGCGGGTCGAGCCCCATCATCGCGCCGAGGCCGATCACTGCCACGCCGAAGAAGAGCCCGTTGGCGAGACCGACCGCGCCCAGCGCAGAGGAGCCCAGCCGCCCCACCACGGCGGTGTCGATGACTCCCATCAGCGCGATGCCCGCCTGCGCGAAGGCGATGGGCGCCGCCAACCGGATGAGCTTCTGCAGCTCGCTCAAGGCGCCTCGGCGGCCATGCCCGGCCCGAGAACCGGCCTCTCGCGGCGTCGAACCGCGCCCTCCACCGCGAAGAGGAGGAAGGGCAGGGCGAGGGTGATCGCGATGGAGAGGGCGCCGACGCGATCCATCCCGCGCAGCGCTCCGCCGGGGAGCTCCGCGAGCAGCCGCGAGGATAAGAACGCGCCCGCCGCCGCCGCCGCATGCTGCACCGCCGACTGGATCGACATGAAGCGCGCCCGCTCGAAGCTCTCCGGCACGCGGCTGGTGAGGGTGTTGTAGGCGACGTTGCGGAAGGCCATGGCGAGCATGAAGGCGATGAAGATTCCCGGCACCGGCAAGAGCGGCGGCGCGAGGATGAATCCTGCCCAGATGGCGAAGACGAGCAGAAGGGTGCCGGCGGTGCCGACGCGGAAGGAGCCGAACCGATCGACCAGCCTTCCCGCGAACTGCATGGCGACGAAGCTAACCGCGCCGCCGTAGAGATACAGCAGCCCGATCCGCGCGCGCGGGTACTGCAGGTTGAACTGCACGTAGGCGGAGATGTTGGGGATGACGAGAAAGCCGGCCGACATCACCGCGAACGTCATCGCCCAGGAGAGGAGCACGTTGCGCTGCGAGAAAAGGTGCGCCAGCGAAACCGCCTCATGCCGCGCGACGAGATGGCCGCGCAGCGGGGGGAGAAGCAGCACGGCGAGGAGCGCGATGACCACGCCCAGCCCGGCCACGGCGAGGAACGGCGCGCGCCAGCCGACCTGCCGCGCCAGCTCCAGCCCGGCAGGAACGCCCAGCACCGAGGCGATCGAGAAGGCCCCCATGACGACGCCCATCGCCTTGCCGCGCCGCTGGGCAGGCACGACATCGGCGACGATCGAGAAGGAGAGCGAAGTGGCCGGTCCGCCGAAGAGCCCGGCGAGGAGGCGCGCTGCCATGAGCGAAGGCAGCCCTGTCGCCGCCGCGCCCAGGGCGGTGCCGAGCACGAGCCCGAGCATGGCGATGCCGAGAGCGGGACGGCGATCGAATCGGTCGAGGAAGAAGGAGCCGGCAAGGCCGGACAAGGCGGCGGCCGCGGTGTAGCTGCCGCCGATCAATCCGAGCTGCGAGGCGGGGATGCCGAGCGCCCGCGCGAAGTCGGGGCCCATCGGCATCACCATGACGAAATCGAGGATGTTGACGAACTGCACCGCCGCGACCAGCAGCACGACGGCGCGCTCGCGCTGCTCGAGGGTGCGGGTCACTCCCGCTTTGATGCCAGCCTCCGAGGCGCGTTGCAATGCGCGCGACCTTGCCCGATCAGAGCGAGGTGGCTTCCGCTCTGGTCGGCAGGCCGGCGACTGCTCCGAGCCTGGTGCAGACGCGGCTGCCGACGGCGCAGGCGAAGCGAAGCGCGTCTTCCAGGTTTCCTTCGAGCGGGTCGCTCGCGAGCAGCCCGGCGACGAAGCCGTCGCCTGCGCCGGTGGTGTCGACGACGCGCACCTCCGGCGCCGGCACCTGGGCGAATTCCGTTCCTCGCCGCGCCATCGCGCCGCGCTCGCCGAGCGTGATGCAAGCGAGCTTCACGCCGCGGAGCAGCTCGAAGGCGCGCGCCGGATCGCGCACGCCGAGGCAGGGCTCGAGCTCGTCCTGGGAGAGCTTGACGATGTCGCAGTGGGGCAGCACGTCCTCGCAGAGCGATCGCAGCTCTCGCGGGTCGCGCCAGAGATGCAGGCGCGCGTTCGGATCGAAGGAGACCGTCATCCCCCGTTGGCGCGCTCGCCGGACCGCGTCTCGCAGCGCCGCTCCCGCGCGCGGCAGCACGTGCGACGACGACCCGCAATGAAGCACGCGCGTCTCGGCCGGAACGCGCGCGAAGTCGCTCTCGTCGATCAGCTTGTCGGCGCTCGCCGACCCGGTGGGCGCAAAGAAGCTGCGCTCGCCCTTGTCGTCGAGCGCCACGAACCAGACTCCGGTGGGCGCCGCGGTCGAGAAGCGCAGCCGCACGTCGATGCCCGCCTCCGCGAGCTTGCGCGCGAGCAAGTGGCCGAACTCGTCCTCGCCCACGACGCCGACGAAGCTCACCGGCGCTCCCAGCCGGGCCAGCCCCACCGCGACGTTCGCCGGCGCGCCGCCCGAGTGGACCTCGAAGTGCGCGCAGTCGCGCAGCCGGCCGCGCCGATCGGGCAGCAGATCGACCAGCGCCTCGCCGAAGCAACAGACGCTCACGGATCGAACCGGCCGATCAAAGGCACGTGGTCGGACTTGCCCCAGAAGGGACTGGCCTTGTCGCCGTAGGGGCGGGTGCCTTCCAGATCGATCCAGCGAACGCTCTTGCTCGAGAACATGTGATCGAGATGCATGCGCAGGTTCATGAAGCCGGCAGTGGGAAAGGCGCGCGGCGAGCCGTCGGTCTGGCCCATCTCCTGCTGCACTCCGAGAAGACCGGCGTCCTCGGTCAGGTAACGGTAGACGGGAGAGGCGGGCGGCGAATTGAAGTCGCCGCAGACGATGAAGGGATCATTCGCGGCGTGACGGCGGATGAAGGAGATGAGCGTCTTCGCCTCCTGCAGCTGGTTGATGCCGAAGCCCATCTTCTCGCGGTTGGTCCAGAAGGAGCTGGCGAAAGGCGTCGGCAAGGAGAGATGCGTGTTGAAGATGTGGAAGACCCGGCCGCCCGGGCCCTTCAGCCGCATGTGCGCGCAGATGCGGGTCTGCTTGCGATCCCTCCAGCGCAGCACGTGATGGTAGGTGATGTTGTGGGGGGCCTCGCAGTTGTGCGCATCGATCTGGATGCGGTAGCGGTGCACGAGGATGGCGAGGCCCATCGTCTGCAGCGGCGTGTTGCCGATGCGGTTGACGTGCGCGCGAAAATAGAAGGCATCGTAGGGAAAGGGCGGCGGCCGCTTTTCGAAGGAGTGCTCCAGCTCGCCCATGAACGACTCCAGCTGCGTCTCCTGCTGGTGGGCGCGGCGGAAGACGAGGCTGGAGCGCAGCGAGATGGTCTCGACCTCCTGCAGGCAGACGATGTCGGCGGCCGGCTCGAGCTGGGCCAGCGCTTCGGCGACCCCGCGCTTGCCGCCGCGCGTGCTCGCCAGGCCGCGCAAGGCATGGCCGAAGTAGCGGACGTTGTAGCTGACGATGCGGAGCGGCACGGGAGGAGTGTATTTTCCTTGACCATGCTCGTCATCCGACCCGCCCTCCCGGCCGATGTGCCCCAGATCGGACAGCTCATCCGCGAGCTCGCCACCTACGAGCGAGAGCCCGCGAAGGCGGTCGCCACCGACGAAGATCTGCTGCGCGACGGCTTCGGGCCGCAGCCGCGCTACTTCTGCCTGATCGCGGAGTGGGACGGAGCGGCGGCGGGCTTCGCTTTCTACTTCCACAACTACTCGACCTGGCTCGGGCGCTGGGGACTCTTCCTCGAAGATCTCTTCGTGCGCCCGGCTTTTCGCGGCCGCGGCATCGGGAAAGCGCTCCTCGTCGAGCTGGCCCGGATCGCCGTGCGCGAGGGCTGCGGGCGCATCAACTGGCACGTGCTGGAGTGGAACACGCCTGCCCTCCAGTTCTACGAGAGCCTGGGCGCCCGCGCGCTGCGCGACTGGGTGATCATGCGCCTCGACGGCGAGGCGATCGAGCGCCTCGCTGGCGGAAGAGTAGACTCTCCCCATGGCTGATTTCGAGCAGCGCGCCGAGGAAGCTCTCCGCAAGCTGGAGTCGTCGCTGCGCGACGCTGCCGACGAGCTGGAGGTCGACCTCGCCGACGGCATCTTGACGGTGGAGTTCGAGGACGGCTCCAAGTTCCTGCTCAACAGCCACTCGGCATCGCAGCAGATCTGGATGTCGGCGAACCTGGCGGCCTGGCACTTCGCCTGGCACGCGCCGACTTCCTCCTGGCGCGACACGAAGTCGGGCGCGGAGCTGTTCACCGAGGTGGGAAAGCTCGTCAGCGAGAAGTTGGCCCAGCCGGTGAAGTTGAAAATCTGAGTGATTATCTTGCGGACCATGATCCGCAAACTCTCGAACGGCCACTACCGCCTCTACTCGCGCAAGAAGAATCCCAAGACCGGCCGGCGCCGCAACCTCGGCACCTTCCGCACGCGCGCGGCGGCGATGAAGCACGAGCGCGCCGTGCAGATGTTCAAGCGCCGCGGGTAGCATCGCCGCAGGCGCTCCGCTAACCTGCGCCGCCATGAAGAGTCTCTCTGTCGCTCTCCTGCTTGCCCTCGCCTGTGCGTCGGCGAAGCCCGCGGCGGTGCCGGCCGCTCCCGCGCCGCAGGTCGCAGCTCCGGCTCAGCCGGTGGGCCTGGATCTGGCGGGCATGGATCTCTCCGTCGCTCCTGGCGACAACTTCTTCGCCTACGCCAACGGCTCCTGGCTCAAGTCGACCGAAATTCCCCCCGACCGTAGCTCCTGGGGAACCGGCGGAATCCTCACCGAGCTGACTGCGAAGCAGACCGCTGCCCTGATCGCCGAAGCAGCCAAGGTCGACGCGCCCGAAGGGTCCGACGCACGCAAGATCGGCGACTACTACAACAGCTTCATGAACGAGGCGGGCATCGAGGCGAAGGACCTTGCCCCGCTCCAGCCGCAGCTCGACGCAATCGCGAGGATCGACAGCGCACAGTCGCTCGCGCGCCACCTCGGCGGGACCGTGCGCGCGGACGTGGACGTGTTCAACAACACGCAGCTCCACACCGACAACGTCCTCGGGCTCTGGGTCGCGCAGGATCTCGACGACCCGTCGAAGTATTCGCCGTTCCTCCTGCAAGGCGGGCTTGCCATGCCCGATCGCGACTACTACCTCGACACGTCGCCGCGCATGGCGGACATTCGCGCCCGATACCTCGCGCACATCGCCGCGATGCTGAAGCTCGGGGGAATCGCGGATGCCGAGGCGAAAGCAGCGCGCATCTTCCAGCTCGAGCGCCGTCTCGCCGAAGCCCACACCAGCCGCGCTGAATCGGAAGACGTGATCAAGGGCAACAACCACTGGTCGCGCGCCGAGCTCTCGAAGCGCGCGCCGGGGCTCGACTGGAATGCGTTCCTCGCGGCAGCGGGCCTCGACCAGCAGCAGGAATTCGTCGTCTGGCAGCCGGAAGCGGTCACGACCCTGGCGGCGCTGGTGAAGAGTATGCCGCTCGCGACCTGGAAGGAGTACCTGGCGTTCCACTCCCTCCACCGCGCAGCGTCGTTCCTGCCCAAGGCATTCGTGGACGAAAGCTTCAACTTCTTCGGCAAAACCCTCTCGGGCACGCCACGGCTGCGCGATCGCTGGAAGCGCGCGGTGGACGCGACCGATGCCGCGCTGGGTGAAGCCGTCGGCAAGCTCTACGTCGCGCGTTACTTTCCCCCGGCGGAGAAGGCGCGCGCGGAAGAGATGGTTCGCAACGAGCTGGCGGCGTTCGCCGAACGCATCGACAAGCTCGAGTGGATGGCGCCGCAGACCAAGGCGAAGGCCAAGGAGAAGCTGAAGGCGCTCAAGGTCGGCGTCGGCTATCCCGACAAGTGGCGCGACTACTCGGGTCTCGAGGTGAAGCGCGGGGACGCGCTGGGCAACGCTCAGCGCGCCGAGCTCTTCGAGCTCAAGCGGAACCTCGCCAAGTTTGGCCAGCCCGTCGATCGCGGCGAGTGGGTGATGAACCCGCAGCTGGTCAACGCGGTCAACCTGCCGGCGATGAATGCCTTGAACTTCCCGGCTGCGATCCTGCAGCCGCCCTACTTCGATCCGACCCGGCCGGCGGCGATGGATTACGGCGCCACCGGCGCCACCATCGGCCACGAGATCAGCCACAGCTTCGACGACCAGGGGGCGCTCTTCGATGCCAGCGGCCGGCTGAAGAACTGGTGGACGGAGGAGGATTTCGCGCACTTCAAAGATTCGTCGGAGAAGCTGATTGCGCAGTTCGACGGTTACCGGCCCTTCCCCGACGCTCACGTCAACGGCAAGCTGACCGTGAGTGAGAACATCGCCGATGTGGCCGGGCTCGCGGCGGCCTACGACGCATACCGGATTTCGCTCGGAGGCAAGGAGGCAGCGAAGGTGGCGGGCTTCAGCGGCGACCAGCAGTTCTTCATCAGCTTCGCGCAGAGCTGGCGGGCCAAGGCCCGCGAAGCTGCCGCGCGCCAGCGTCTCGTCACCGACGGCCACGCGCCCCCCGAATACCGCGCGGACACCGTGCGCAACGAAGACCCCTGGTACGAGGCCTTCGCCGTCAAGCCGGGGGAGAAGCTGTATCTCGCCCCGGCCGATCGCGTCCGCGTCTGGTAGGCAGCCTCGAGGCGCTCACTCCGCGGCGGTATTGATCTGCAGCTCCGATTCCTCGCAGAAGAACTTCACCGCTGCGGCGGCCTGCTCGGGGGAATCGCAGCGTCCCTCGTAGCGGCGCAGCAGGACCGAGCCGGCCCACTCCTCGATCCTCTCGCCCACCTGCAAGAGGCCCAGCGACCGCAGCGGTCCAGTCATTCGCGCATCCAGGATCGCCTTGCCCTGCGCCGGATCGCCGCGCACCTCATACTCGCCGCGCACGGTCCGCTCTTGCAGCCAGACCGGCATCGGATTGAATCGCGCGCGGCCGGTGCGGCGCAGGATGGGCGCGCCCTCCGGACCGTCGGGCCCGAGCTGGTAGCGCCCTCCCAGCCGGGCGAAGAGCGCGGCCAACCATGGATCTTGCGCGAGCCGCGGATCGGCGGGGCGCGGCGGCCGCTTCGGCGCACGGCGGAAGAGACGGAACAGCCGGCGCAGCATCCATGCCTCCTGGAAAGCGAAAGCCCGACGGCGACCAGAACGCATCTCACAACTTCTCAAAGCCCAAACCGGAGGAGTAGCTAACCTTAAGCCGCCTGCGGCGGCTGGGGCCAGCTGCAATGGCTATCACTAAAAGCCACGCTTAGATTACGCCCAGACTCGTCAGAGAGCCTTGAAGCGGGAAAGTGAAAGGGAAGGGGCAGCAGGCGCGCGCCAACGCCTGCGGCGTCGTCACTGGCGCCTGCATTTGGGAAGGAAAAAACTTGCGCCTTCGGCGCTTGCTCCTCGGGATTCCAGTCGTTCGTCATCGCCGGCTCCTTGCTCCGCCTTTTGAAAGGAGCCGGCGATGACGAACTTTGGAAATCTTCCCTTTGAAAAGCTTCATGCCTACCAGGAGTCGCGCAGGTTGCTCGACGCTGTCCGCGAATCCGCCATCTCGGAGCGCCGCTTGCGGGATCAGGCGCTACGCGCCGCGACCAGCGTCTGCCTGAACATCTCCGAGGGTGCTGGGCGCTCCGGAGCAGCCGACAAGTCGCGGGTCTATGCCATTGCCCGCGGCGAGAATTGCGAGGTCGCGGCGGCCCTGGACATCGCGCTGGCGGGAGGACTCTGTGTTGCGGAACCCGCTCGCCGCGGGCTCTTCCATGCGCGGGCTGTCCACGCTTTGTTGTCGGGTCTCATCCGCAGATTTCAAGTCGCCGGATGAGACCCCGCCCAAACTGCAGGCGCCAGTGACAACGCCGCAGGCGCGCCTGTTGCCCCTTCCCTTCCCTTTCCGCCTTTCCCCTTTCCTACCGGCGTTAACTGATCGAGTATTGGGGCGGCTAGCCCGGCACCGGCTTGGCGTTCCAGATCTCGTGCGCGTACTGCCGGATGGTCCGGTCGGACGAGAACTTCCCCATCTTGGCGATGTTGAGGATGGCCATCTTCGTCCAGCGATCCTGATCGAGGAAGGCCTCGCTCACCTTCTCCTGGCACTCGGCGTACGACTGGAAATCGGCCAGCAGCATGTAGGTGTCTTGATCGAGCAGAGACTGCACCAGCGGCCGGAAGAGCTCGGCGTGATCCGGCTCGAAGAATCCCGACCAGATGAGGTCGAGCACGCCCTTCAGCTCGGCGTTCTGCTCATAGAAGTCGCGAGGCCGGTAGCCGCTGCGCTGCAGGTCGTGCACCTGCTGCGCGGTGAGGCCGAAGAGGAAGAAGTTCTCCGCGCCCACCTCCTCGCGCATCTCGATGTTCGCCCCATCGAGCGTGCCGATGGTGAGCGCGCCGTTGAGCGCGAACTTCATGTTGCCGGTGCCGCTCGCCTCCTTGCCGGCGGTCGAGATCTGCTCCGACAAGTCCGACGCGGGGAAGACGCGCTCGGCCAGCGAGACTCGATAATTGGCGAGGAAGACCACCTTGAGACGATCGTTGACTTGCGGGTCGGCATTGATCACCGAGGCGACGGAATTGATCAGCTTGATGATCAATTTGGCCACGCCGTAAGCCGGCGCCGCCTTTCCGCCGAAGACGAACGTGCGCGGCACCATCTTGCGCTCGGGGTCCTTCTTCAGGCGCAGATAGAGAGCCACGACGTGCAGCACATTCAATAATTGCCGCTTGTATTCGTGCAGCCGCTTGACCTGCACGTCGAAGATCGAACTGCGGTCGACGGCGATCCTGTTCTCCTGCTCGATCAGCCGCGCCAGCGATTCCTTGTTGCGCTGCTTGATGCTGCGCACCTTGTCGCGGAACGCCTGGTCCTCGGCGTGCGGCAGGAGCTTGACCAGCTCGTCGAGGTTGACGATCCATCCCTCGCCGATCCGTTCGGTGATGGCCTCGGCGAGGGGCGGATTCGCCGTCAAGAGCCAGCGCCGCGGCGTGACGCCGTTGGTCTTGTTGTTGAAGCGCTCCGGCCACATCTCGTGGAAGTCGCGCAGCAGGTCTGCCTTGAGCAGCTCGGTGTGCAGTCCCGCGACGCCGTTCACCGAATGGGACCCCACCACCGCCAGGTAGGCCATGCGGATGCGGCGGCTGTGGGCATCGCCGCCGGCCTCGTCGATGAGCGACATCCGCTGCAGGCGCGCCTCGTCATACGGGAAGCGGTTCATCACCTGCCGGGTGAAGCGCCGATTGATTTCGTAAATGATCGATAGATGGCGCGGCAAGAGCCTCTGGAAGAGCTCGAGCGGCCAGGTCTCCAGCGCCTCCGACAGCAAGGTATGGTTGGTATATCCGAACGTCGCCTGCGTCAGCTCCCACGCCTTGTCCCAGGGCAGGCCGTGCTCGTCCATGAAGATGCGCATCAGCTCGGGGATGCCCACCGCCGGATGGGTGTCGTTGAGCTGGATGGCCACCTTCTCGGCGAAGCTGTCGAGCGAGGGATAAGCGACCAGATGCCGGCGGATGATGTCGTGCAAGGAGCAGGCGACGAAGAAGTATTGCTGCCGCAGCCGCAATTCCTTGCCGAACATCTTCAGATCGCTCGGATACAATACTTTGGAAATGGTCTCCGAGCGGTTCTTGTCCAGCACCGCTTTTTCATAGTCGCCTTCATTGAAATAGCGCAGGTCGAAATCGGTGCTCGCCCGCGCGCGCCAGAGCCGCAGGGTATTGACGGTATTGGCTCCAAATCCGGCGATGGGCGTGTCGTAAGGCATGCCCACCACCTGCTCGCCGCCGGTCCAGCGCACGCGGAAGTTGCCGTGGTCGTCGGCGCCCTCCTCGACCTGGCCGCCGAAGCGCACCGGCACGCCGTACTCGGGCCGCGGCAGCTCCCAGGGATTGCCCAGCCGCAGCCATTCGTCGGGCTTCTCTACCTGCCAGCCGTCCTTGATCTCCTGGTCGAACATCCCGAACTCGTAGCGGATGCCGTAGCCGTAGCCGGGGATGTCGAGAGTCGCCATCGAATCGAGGAAGCAGGCCGCCAGCCGCCCCAGACCGCCGTTGCCCAGGCCGGCGTCGACCTCCTGCTCGAGCAGATCGGCGATGTCGAGATTCATCATCCGCATGGCGTCGCGCGCCACCTCGGAGAGGCCGAGGTTGATCAGGTTGTTGGCCAGCGCGCGGCCCATGAGGAATTCCGCGCTCAGGTAATAGACGCGCTTTGCATCCTTCCGGTAGTAGCGCTGCTGGGTCGCGATCCAGCGCTCGATCAGGCGGTCGCGGGTGGTCAGCGCCAGCGCCATGAAGCGGTCGCGCGGTGTCGCCGTGTATTGGTCCTTCGCCTGCGAATAGAGGAGATGGTTGGTGAAGGAATGGAGCAGGGCGGCCGATTCATTCGGGGCGGCCGCGCGGGCAGGGCGATTCATTTCTCCATTGTAGCGCCGGAACCCGCCTTCCTGGTCTGGTGTTTTTGCTCCTCCGCGTCGAGATCGTCGAAGGCCTTCTGGGCGCGCCAGCGGGTGGCCTCGAGCGGCGTGAGCGTCTTGCCCGGCGGCTCGCTGGAGACGAAGCCGCGCTTTCCTTCCGGCGGCGGAGCGGGCGGCGCGAGCGTCGCCTTTCCTGGGCGGGCGGGCGCAGCGATCTGATCCGCCTGCTCGTCCGCCGGCGGCGTCTCGGTGCGCTCGGGCTCGAGCGGCGGCGGCTCGGCCGCGGCCACTTGCTGCGGCGGAGGTGGAGGCGCCTCGCTCCGCCTGGTCTTCTTCGTCTCCACTTGCGACAGGGTGTCGCCCAGCCACTTTCGCACCACCGAGCTCTTGATGGCGAAGTTGACGCCGGTGATGGCGAGGCCGTCCTCGGAGCGGCGCGCGATGGCGGTATTGATGCCCACCATATATCCGTTGCCGTCGAGCAGCGGGCCGCCGGAGTTGCCGCGGTTCACGCTGGTCTCCATCTGGTAGACGTCCTTGCCGGCGACGCCCTCGAAGCTCGCCCACTCCCCGCCGATGCGGCCGGTGGTCAAAGACCAGCGAGCTCCGTGCTCGGGATGTCCGATGGCCGCGGTCGCCTCTCCCACGCCGACGTCCCCGTCCGCCAGCGGAATGGTGGGCAGACCGGCCGGCGGTCCGTCGATGAGGAGCAGCGCCAGATCGATCGCGGGATTGAACGACAGCCAGTGCGCCTTGAAGCCGCGGCGCAGGTCCTGTTCGTTCTGCCCGGTGACGCGGTCGGGCTTGAGGAAGACGAAGAGCTTGTCGAACGGCTTCTTGGTCTGGTGGTCGAGAATCACGTGCGCGTTGGTCACCACCAGGCCGGAGCGGTGGATGATCGATCCGGTCCCCACCGACCCCGACTCGCCCTGCTCGCCGTAGATGAGCACCACGGCGGGCGAGGTATCGTTGTAGAGCTTCTTGTAGTCGATCTCCTCGGCCCGCGCGGCGGCGGCGAGGAGCGAGAGCGCGCAGATGACTCGCGTCATGGTTCGATCACCTCAGCGTCAGCAGATATCCCGCCAGCACCTGCATGCCGCTCAGCCCGCTTCGCAGGCCGGCCGGATTCGAAGGGAGGAGATCGAGCTGCAGCTGCGCCAGCGCCCGGCCCGGCCCGAGCCAGAGGTTCGCGCCGCCCGCGAGCGTGATGCGCGGCGACCAGCTGTCCTGCGAGGGCTGGCCGGGAATCGAGATCGTCTGCTGCTGCATTCCGAAACCGAGCGTGCCGTGGACGTCCAGGGACTGCGCGACCTGGCGCGACCCACGCAATCCGAGCTGGGCGATGCGCGCTTCCGGCTGCGCCTTCACGATGGCGCCGCCCAGACCCGGCTGCGACACCGAAGTGAAGAATCCCGGACCGAGGTCGAGCGATAGTTCCAGGGGCAGCGACTCGAGCCGCAGCGCCGCCTCGAAGAGGATGGTCCCGACCGTCGAGCCGTTGAACGTCGAGCCGCCGCCGCCGACGGCGCCGAGCGAGAAGCTCCACGGCCTCTGCAATTGCAGCGAGCTGGGCCACTTTTGCCACTGGCCGCCGTGGGTCTCTCCGCCGCGCACCTGCACTTGCGCTGATGCCAGCTGCTCGCCGGAGTTGGCCTCCACCCGCACGGCGCCGCTCGTCTTGCCGCGCGGCGGCAGGTAGCTGGCCAGATAGACGCCGTGGCCGATCCGATCGACCAGCTTGGCGTCTCCTTCGGCCGCGCGCAGCTCGATGCGCGCCGAGTCGTCCGGCGAGCCGTCCGGCCGCACCGCGAAGATCTCCAGCTCGAGCGGCGAGCCTTGGCTGGCGGCGTCGCCGCGCGGGGCAATGCGCAGCCGCGGGAAAGCCGGCGGTTCGAGATCGAGCGGCCTCTGGTTCTTGTTGCCGATCTTGTCGGTGATGTGCAGCGTGCCCTGCCGCACGCCGGGCGGCACCACCAGGCGCAGCGAGGCGATCCCCTTCGGGTCGGCAGTGACCGGCCCGAACTTGCGCCCGGCCACGTCGATCTCGACGGTCGCCTCCGGCCGCGTCTCGATCACCATCGTGTCCGACCCGGAAAGGGGCAGCGCGAGCCACTGCAGCTCGCGGTCGTCGCCCTGATCGATCTGCGCCAGGATCAGCGCGACCGTGGGAGACTTCAGCTTGGGCGGCTGGTAGCGGGCGCGAACGTCGCGGCCGTCGCGGCTCACGTCGCTCACCGAGCCGACGCTCGCGCTGAAGGAGATCTTGGCCCCCGCCGGCGCGCGGAGCGAGAGCTCGGCAACGCCGTCCTGCCCGAGGACGAGTTGCGCCGGGTTCGCGGCGAGTTGCGCGAGGAGCGCGGCGATCAGCGGCGCCATTGCCAGAGTTTCTTCTTGACCTTCACGTCGGGCAAGGAATCGTCCCGCTTCACCGTCTTCTCCATCTCCTTGCGCCGGCCGAGGGCGTCGACGGTGACCACCGCGACCTTCTGCTTGCCTTGCTTGAGCGGCACTTCAGCGCGGAAGGTGCCGGCCAATTCGACCAGCACCGGCTGGCCCTGGACGAAGACGCGGCTGCCCGGCTCGACGCGGCCGGACAGTGGCAGGATGGAGCGGTTGGTGTCGCGCTGCCTGGGCCATTCCACCGAGAGCAGCACGCGCCGCAGCGCCGCGGCCGGAGGGCTGGGCGGGTCGCTCCTGACAATCTTGCTCACCTCGCCCTTGTTCACCTCGACCGTCTTGCCGCCTCCGCTGAGGTGGACGGTGCCGGTGACGCTGGCCACCGCCACGACGCCGCGGCCGTCGGCGGTGACGAAGAAATGCCCGCCCTGGCTGAAGGCGGTGGCGTCGCTGCCCTCGATCTCGATGTCGAAGCGGCTGCTCTTGTCCACTTCCGACTCGACGCTGCCGCCGACGCGGGCCCGGAGCGATTTCTTGTCCACCTGCTTGAGCTCGAGGCGGCTGGACTCGTGCAGTCTCACGCGCACGCCTTCGACCGCGACATCGGCCTCGCCGACGTCGGTGCGCAAGGAGTCGCGCACCGTCAAGCGATCGCCCACCTTGACCGGAGACCAGCCGCCGCTGCCGCCGTGCGAGAGCTCGACCGTGCCGCGGCTGGCGGTGACGACGGCTTCGGCGGCGGGCAAGCCGGCCGCGCTCGCAACGGACGAATTCGTCCCGCGCTTGCAACCGAGCGCGCAGATCGTGGCACACGCGGCGAGCCGCACTGCCGTCCGGACCATTTCCCGACTCTAGATGGCCCGGCACGGTGGGAGCAAATACTCGGCCGTTCCACATCAAAGGTACTTGCCCCAGTGCGTTTTTTGCGCCTGGCGGATGCGGTTCAAGGCGCCTGCGGCTCGTCGCGGAAGGGGATCGAGCGGAGGTGGGCTGGCCCCCGCCAGCACTTCGATGCAGGCGCGCACGCTCCCGGCGAGCGCCGCGAGGTCGTAGCCGCCTTCGAGGGTCAAGACCATGCGGCCCTGGCAATGCTCGTCGGCGATCTCCTTGACCGCGCCGCAGAGAGCGGCGAAGCCGTCTTCGCTCAAGGCCATGTCGGCGAGCGGGTCGGCCCGGTGCGCGTCGAAGCCGGCGGAGACGAGAACCAGTTCTGGACGGTAGGCCTGGGCGATCGGAAGAAGCACGTAGTCGAAGATGGCGGCGTAGTCGTGATCGCCGCAGCCGGCGGGGAGCGGCGCATTGACGGTGTAGCCCTCGCCTTGGCCGAGGCCGATCTCCGACTCGTGGCCGGTGCCGGGATAGAAGGGGAACTGGTGCGTGCTCATGAAGAGCAGGTCGCGGCGCGATTCGAAGGCGTGCTGGGTACCGTTGCCGTGGTGCACGTCCCAGTCGACGCAGAGCACCCGCGAGACCCCGCGGGCGTGCGCCTCGGCCGCGGCGACGGCGACGTTGTTGAAGAGGCAGAAGCCCATCGCTCGCGTCTTCTCGGCGTGGTGTCCCGGCGGCCGCACCAGCGCGAAGGCGCTCTGCGCGCGGCCATCGAGCACCCGGCGCACTCCCTCGGCAGCCGCGCCGGCCGAGAGGCGCGCGGCTTCGATCGACCCTGGCGAGACCGACGTGTCCGCGTCGAGCGAGGCCTCTTTCCCGGCGAGGCGGAGGATGGCGTCGACGTAGGCCTCCTCGTGCACGCGAGTGAGCTCCTCGCGCGTCGCTTCTGGAGGCGCGATCCCCTCGGTGCCGGCGATGGGATTGCCCGACAGATCGCTCCAGATGGCGCGCAAGCGGTCGGGCGACTCGGGATGCATCGGCCCCGGATCGTGGTCGAGACAGCGTGGATCGTAGAGCAGGGCCACCGCCATGGGGCGATGCTACAGCAACGGCAGCTGCCGGCCGCGCCCGGGACGCCGGAAGGTGTCCGCTTCCTCCTCCGTCCCGAAGTCGCAGTTCATCCCCAGCCGGCGCACGGTCGACTCGAAGAGAGCGCGCGCCGCCTCCGCATAAGTTCCTTCGCCGATCTGCCGCAGGCGCCAGCGCGCGTCGTTGAGCTTGCCGCCGCGGGTCTCGCGGATGCGATGGAGGACGCGCTCGGCGCGCAAGGGAAGGGCAGCGCGCAGCCGCTCGGTGAAGACCTGCGCCACCGATCCAGGGAGGCGGAGGAAGACGAAGCCCGCGCGCCGCGCGCCTGCCGCGTGCGCGGCCTCGAGGATGCGGGGGATGTCCTCGTCGGAGAGGCCCGGGATGATGGGCGCGATGTTGACGCCGACGTCCAGCCCGGCCCCGGCCAGACGGGCCACCGTTTCCATCCGCCGCTGCGGCGTTGCGACGAAGGGCTCGAGAGCGCGCGCGTGCTCCTTGCTCCAGATGGGGATGCTGATGGTCACGCTGACGCTGGCGGTCCGCTGCAGCTCGCCAAGGAGATCGAGGTCGCGCTCCACCAGCGGCGCTTTGCTGATGATGCTCACCGGATTGCGATATTCGGCGCAGGCTTCGAGGCAGCCGCGGGTCAGCCGATAGGAAGCCTCCAATGGTTGATAGCAATCGGTGACGCCGGAAAAGACGACCAGCTCGCCCTTCCACGAAGGGCGCTCGAAGGCCTCACGCAAGAGCCGCGGCGCCTCCGGCTTGACGGTGATCTTCCGCTCGAAATCGGTGCCGGCGCCGAGGCCGAGATATTCGTGCGTCGGGCGTGCGTAGCAATAGGCGCAGCCATGAAAGCAGCCGCGGTAGGGATTGACGCTCCAGGAGAATCCGAGGTCCGGGCTGTCGTTGTGCGAGAGGATCTCGCGGGTGTGGTCCTGGTAGATCTCCAGCTTCGCTTCGGGGATTTCCTCCAGGTACTCGACCTCGGTCGAGAGCCAGGGGTTGGGCGGGTTCGACACGGGCCGATGCTGCATGGGGAGAGCATACCCACGGAACATCCGTTCAGCAACGCGAGCAGCCGATGATCCGCTCGCGCGGCCGTTGCCAAGCGCCGCTCAAGGTGTAGAAGGGCGCTCCCCAACGCGGAGGAGCGCAATGGAAAGCCGTGCAACTGCATCGTGGGAAGGCGACCTCATGTCCGGCAGGGGCCGGACCAGCGCGCAGAGCGGCACCTTCAAGGACGCGAACCTAAGCTGGAAGGCGCGGACCGAGGGTGCCGCCGGCCACACCACTCCCGAAGAGCTGCTCGCGGCATCGCACGCCAGCTGTTTCTCGATGGCGCTTTCCAATGGCCTCGCCAAGTCGGGCAAACCAGCCAAGAGGATCGAGACCACCTGCACGGTCGAGTTCGGCCCGAAGCAGGGCGGCGGCTTCGAGGTGAAGTCGAGCAGGCTGGAAGTGAAAGGCCAGGTACCCGGGATCGATCAAGCCGCTTTCCAGAAAGCAGCCGAGGCGGCCAAGGACGGTTGCCCGATTTCCAACGCCTTGAAGATTCCCCTCTCGGTCAAAGCCACCCTGCAGTAGCCAAGCTTCAAGGCCGCAGGAGTCCGTTCACCGAGACATCGCGCCGCATCACCTCGGCATGGCGGACGTTGTCGTCTCCGACCACGTCGGTGAAGGTCGCGTCGGAGATGATGAGGCCGCGGACCGGCGACTCTGGCAGGCCCTCCACATCGAGCGCCGCCACAGCGCCATCGACGGCGAAATCCGAGAGGTGAATGCCTTCGAAGGCGGGCGGAAACCGGCCGGACTGGTCGTCATACTTCATCGTGATCGCGATCGCGGCCTTGCGAACGCGGCCGCGGAATCCGCTCACGTTCAGGTTCCGCGTGTACCCGCCCCGGCGCGAGTTCGACTTCACCCACACCGCGTTCCCGACGCCGCGGCCATAGGTGCGGTTCCCGAAGGCGTACACGTTCTCGATCCCGCCGCTCTGCTCGCTGCCGCAGGTGATGAAGCCGAACCGCCCCTCGGCCTGGCAGCCGACGATGACGACGTTGCGGCAGGGCACCGCCAGACGGCGGCCGTCCTCATCACGGCCGGACTTGATGGCGATGTTGTCGTCGCCCGATCCAAACGAGCACCGCCGGATCACGACGCGGTCGCAGGATTCCGGGTCGCATCCGTCGCTGTTCGCCCCGGAATCCCACGTCGTGACGCCGTCGATGGTCACGTCCACGCTCGAGATCGGGTGCAACTGCCAGAACTGCGAGCCGGTGAGGGTCACGTCCTGGATGAGAACGCGGGCGCAGCCGAGGGTCTCGAGCATCGCCGTCCTCAGCCGCCCAACGACCACGCGCTGGTCGCCGAGAAGCCCTCGCCTGACGAGTGGCTCGAGAACTCCCTCGCGATCATCTCCACGGTTCCAGACCGCCGTGTCGGACGCGTCCAGAGTGCCGCTGCCGGTGACCGCGACGTCGGTCGCGTCCCGCGCGTAGAGCATCGGCGAGCGGTTGACGCACTCGAGGCCCTCGTAGCGGGTGCTCACCGCCGGAAAGCGCCCCGGGTCGTCCGAGAACCTGAGAGTCGTCCCCTTGCTGAGGTGGAGATCCACGCGGCTCCGGAGCCGTAACGCGCCCGTGCGGAACACTCCCTCGGGGACGACGACGCGCCCGCCCCCGGCGCCATGACACGCGTCGATCGCGTTTTGCAGCGCTTGCGTATCGTCAGCACGGCCGTTTCCGCGAGCGCCGAAGGTGGTGAACGTGGCCGCCGGAATGCCGGGCAGCGCGGTCCGGTCGAGGATCGCGTTCGCCTCAGGCCATGGTGTAGACACCGGCGCCGTTGGCAGCGCGGGAGGAATCGTGGTGGACCGCAAGCACCCGGGAA
This sequence comes from Deltaproteobacteria bacterium, assembly GCA_005879315.1. GTDB lineage: Bacteria > Myxococcota > Myxococcia > Myxococcales > 40CM-4-68-19 > 40CM-4-68-19. The sequence goes on from VBLC01000038.1 coordinate 101,980, forward strand.
AGACAGCCCCAGCTGCACCAAGAAGACCTGCGCGGAGAAAGTCCCGCCGGCCGTATGGTTTCATGAGGCAGCGTAGCCGCCGGCCCGGCCGCCGACCATGAGGAACCGACCCCGAACCCGACCCCGACCGTATCCGTCCCCGTCCCGGTGAACGTGCACGAACCCGGACCCGGGCCCAGCCTTTGTCTCTTTCAAAACGAAGGAGGCCCCGCCGATTCGGGGATTTCGGCGGAGCCTCCTCCCCCGGATCACCGCGACCCAGGGAGTCTGTGCACGGCTGATGCAGCACGGCCCGTGCCAGCGCGCGCAGCGAGTGGAAGCGCAGCATCGACGCCCGGCGGCAGTCCCGCTCGCGCGACGAAAGCGTCCAACGTGCGCGACAAGCGGCAGGGGATTGCACTGCGGCCTGGGAGAGACGCACCTCCTGGCGTGGACCATGCAACGCATCATGTCTGGTCCAGAACGCGCCCGTGGGGCAGACTGACGCTCTCGATGACTTCGATCCGCTCCGCCGCCCTGGTTTCTTTGCTCGCTGCTTCGGCGGTGGGCGCCCCCCCGCCAAATCCTGTCCGCGATGGCGGCGTGCGGCTCGACCGGTCGCAGAGGAGGTCGCAGCGGCTGCCGATGCAGACCGACTTCGACCGCTGCGTGCTGCACATCCAGGACGTCGGCAATGAGAACATCCAGGGCCGCTTGCGCTTGCAGCTCCTCGTCCGGGCGAGCGGCGACGTGTTTGCGGCCTATGTGCACGGCGAAAAGGGCGTGGAGGATCGCCGGCTCGAGCGCTGTCTCACCACGACCGCGCTCAAATGGAAGTTGCCTCCGGTCGCGCTCGACTACTCGCGGCCGTACGTTCTCAGCTTCGTGCCCGGCGGCACGCACTACGACTTCTCCGATCCCGTCTACTGGAGCGGCGGACACTATGCCGTGCAGGGCCGCGCTTCGGTGTTCATGCCAGACATCGACGACCCGCCTCCGCCGGCCGAGTTGGAGGTACAGGTGGCGCAGGCCACGCTGGAAGTGTCGGAGCTCGCCACCGATGCGGAGTACGGCATCGCCCAACTCGAGGTGCGGCATTACGGCGAGGCCATCCGCGCCCTGCGCGCCGCGCTGGAGAAGGACCGCGACGACCCGCTCGCGCTGCGCGGGCTGGCCGTAGCGCTCGCCGAGAGCGGCACCGACCTGCGCGAGGCGCGCCATCTCGCCGAGCGGCTCGTGGAAGAGCAGCCCGACTCCGAGGCGAGCCACGAGGCGCTCCTGCGCGTCTGCATCGTGGCCGGCGACGACCACTGCGCCTTCGCCGAGTGGCAGGCGGCGCGCGAGGCCAAGGACATGGCTCCGCGCTCGCGCCATCTGGCCGAGCTGCAGCCGCTGTTGGAGAAGGCTGCGGCGCGCCTGCGGGCCTGGGCGCGCTCGGAGGACGCCTGCGCCGCGGGCGCGAGCGATCGCGACCGCGCCCTCTGCGTGGTGCGGCGCTGTCTCGACGGCGGCACTTCCGCCTTCGCCGACGAGCTGTCGGGCGAGAAGCGAAGCTCCTTCGAGCCGCGCGACTGGCGGGCCGACAAGGCGCGTGAGGGGCGGCTGGTGGTGACGCGCCCGATCGGCGACGGCCGCGAGGAGCGCGCGCCTCGCTGGCTGGTGAAGATCGACGAGCAGACGGTGACGATGACGCCGACGAACGAAGACGCGCGGCACATCACCTTGCGCCACAGCGCCTGCCAGGCGGTGCGGACGGGGACCGGTTCTGCTCGGCAGATCGCGCGAGGGTCGGCGATCGAAGCGCCGATCGTGAAGTCGCCTTAGGCGCAATGCCAGTCAGTTCCAGCAGGGAAGGGAAAGGGAAAGGATGCAGGCGCGCGCCGTGCACGCCTTGCTCTCGGGGCTCATCCGGCGGTTTGGAATCTGCGGATGAGACCCGATAACAAATCATTCCCAAATGCAGGCGCCAGTGACAACGCCGAAGGCCAGGCGCGCGCCTGCTGCCCCTTCCCCTTCCCTTTCCCGCTTCCAGCCTCTCCTTTCGCGTTAAGCCCGCCTTAATTGACAAGCGTGGGCCCTGGGCGCGCGCCGTCAATCCAGCCGGAAGGCGATGCGCGGGTCGATGCGCGCCGCGCGCCGCGCCGGAAGCCAGCTCGCGACCAGAGCCACCAGAAGCAGGGCAGCACAGAGAAGGACGCAGAGCATCGGCTCGATCTGCGCCGGTCCCTCGAGCAGCACCGCCGCTACCAGCCCCGCCGCGATGCCGGCCGAGGCCAGCGTCATCCCTTGCCGCAACAACAGTCGCAGCACGTCGACCGCGTCCGCGCCCATCGCCATGCGGACCGACAGCTCGCGCCCGCGCTCCGCCACCACCCACGACATCACCCCGTAGAGCCCCATCCCTGCCATGAGCAGGGCGAGGAGCGCGAGCACGGCGAGGAGGATCATCGGATCGCGCTGCTCCTCGGCAGACGCCGCGACGATCTCGGCGAGCGGCGCGATCTGCTGCGGAGCTACCTCCGGATCGAGCGCCGCGCGCACGGCCGCCGCCGTCCCGCCGCGCACGATCATCGCGCCCTCCGGCAGCGGAAACTGGTGCAGCGGCAGCACCACCTCGGGCCGCGGCTCGACTGAGAGCTTCATCTCGCGGACGTCCCCGATCACTCCCACCACAGTGAAGAAGGCCGGCTCATCGAGCGCCCAGAACCGGCGGCCCGAAGCATCCTCGAAGTGGAAGCGATAGGGGCGGATCTTCTTCCCCAGCGCCTCCTCGGAGGGCCAGTAGCGGCGCGCGAAGGCCTGGTTCACCAGCGCGACGCGGCCGTCATCGTCGCCGAAAGCGCGCCCAGCCAGGATCGGCACGCCGAGCGCGCGCAGGGTCTGGGCGCTGTAGACCTGGATGGCGTCGACGACGTGACCCGAGCCGCGGCCGCCGGGACCCTCGACCTCGAAGTGCCAGACCGTCTGCGAGGCGCTGAGCGGCACGCCGGCAGCGAAGCCGGCCGCCTGAACTCCGGGGAGCACCGAGAGCCGCTCGATCAACTGCGAAAAGAACCGCCGCTGCGCAGCGGGGTCGGCGAAACGCGCCGGCGGCAGCGCGATCTCCATCGCCATCGCCCCTCGCGCATCGAAGCCCGGGTCGATGCGCAAGAGCCGACGGTAGGCGAGAAAGTCGTGCCCGGCGGCGATGAGCAGGACCAGCGCCAGCGCGACCTCCGCCGATGCGAGGGCGTCGCGCAGCCGGCGCCGTCCGCCTCCGCTGAGGCGGCGCGCGCCGTCCTTGAGCTGCACGGCGAGATCGGGCCGTGTCGCCTGCAGCGCCGGCACCAGCGCAGCGGCCGCTCCCGCCAGCGCCGAGACGGCCGCCGCGAAGGCGAGAACGCGGCCGTCGACTTCGATGCCGCTCGATCGGATCGCTTCCGAACCGAGCCGAACCAGGAGCTCGATGGCCCAGAGCGCGAGGAGCAGCCCGAGCGCACAGCCCGCCGCCGCCAGCACCAGGCCTTCCGCCACCAGCTGCCGGGCGAGCGCGAGGCGGTCGGCGCCCAGGGCCGATCGCACGGCCAGCTCGCGCTGTCTCGCCGCCGCCCGCGCGGTGAGCAGATTCGCGACGTTGGCGCAGGCGATGAGCAGCACCACCGCCACGGCCGCCATCAGCAAGAGGAGCGCGGGACGCAGCTCGCCGAGGAAAGCCTGGCGCAGGGGCACGACCTGGAAGCCGCCTCGGCCCGACTCCGGATGCTGCTCGCGCAGCCGCGCCGCCAGCCGATCGACCTGCGCGGCCGAGTCGGGGCGCAGCCGCGCGACCACCAGGGCGATGCCGTACTCGCGCCGGTCGGGCTGTAGCTGCTCGGGCGCAAAGGCGAGCGGCGTCCAGACGTCGCCCATGAAAAAGGCGCTGATGCTCGCAGGCAAGACGCCGATCACCCGCCGCTGCACCCCGTCGACGACCAGGGGCCGGCCCAGGAGCGCAGGGTCCGCCCGCAGCTCGCGGCGGAAGAGCTCGTCGCTGACGATGGCGGTGTCGCGCTCTGTTTGCGCAAAGGCCCGGCCGAGCTGCATCGGCGTCCCGAGGATCGGCAGGAAGTCGGAGGTCGCGTGCAGGACCGTGACGGGCACCGCGCGATCGCCGAGATCGAGGCTGCCCGGAGTGCGCGCCACGGCCGCGACCTGCTCGAAAGCGCCCGAGGCCCGCAGGTCCTCGAGGGCGGGGGCCGAGACCGTCAGGCGCGCGGACCGCCGCGCCTGCAGCGTCTCGAACACCAGCGCGAGCCGCTCCGGGTCGCGAAAGGGCAGCGGCCGCAAGAGCAGGGCATTGACCACGCTGAAGATGGCGATGTTGGCCCCAATTCCGAGCGCCAGCACCGCCGCCGCCGCGGCCGCGAGCGCCTTGGCCCGCCAAAGCGAGCGGAGGGCGAAGCGCGCCTCGTCTACGAGCGAGGGCATCTCCCTCGTATACTGGCGAGGTGCAGAGCGCGTCCATCCGGGTCCTGGTCGCCGATGACCAGCCCTACGTGATCGATGCCGTCCGCCTCTTGCTCAAGACCGAGGGGTGGCAGATCCGCGCGGCGGGATCGCCCGCCGATCTCCTCGCCGCGCTCGAGTCGGGCGAGGAGTTCGACGTGGCGTTGATGGATCTCAACTACACCCGCGACACGACTTCGGGGCAGGAGGGGCTCGATCTGCTCCGGCAGTTGCAGCAGATCGATCCGGCCCTGCCGGTGGTGGTGATGACCGCCTGGGGCTCGGTGGAGACCGCGGTCGAGGCGATGCGCCGCGGCGCCCGCGATTACGTCGAGAAGCCCTTCGACAATGCGCGGCTGCTCGCTACCCTGCGCACGCAGGTCGAGCTCGGCCGCGCGCTGCGCCGCAACCGCCGCCTGGAGGAGGAGAGCCGGCTGCGCAAGGAGGAGGCGCCGGAGCTGATCGCCCGCGCGCCGGCGATGCAGCCGGTGCTGCAGATCATCGAGCGCATCGGCCCGAGCGAGGCCAACGTGCTCATCACCGGGGAGCACGGCACCGGCAAGGAGGTCGTCGCGCGGCGGCTGCACGCCATCTCGCCGCGCGCGGGCCGGCCGCTCTTGTGCATCAACGCCGGCGGCCTCTCCGATGGCGTCTTCGAGAGCGAGATGTTCGGCCACGTCAAAGGCGCCTTCACCGACGCGAAGCAGGATCGCATCGGCGCCTTCGAGCTGGCCGACGGCGGGAGCCTGTTCCTCGACGAGATCGCCAACATGCCGCTCACCCAGCAGGCGAAGCTCCTCCGCGTCCTCGAGACCGGCGAGCTGAAGCGCGTGGGCAGCTCGCGGACCGTCAAGGTCGACGTGCGGCTCATCTCGGCCACCAACGCCGACGTCACCTCCGAGACGCGCGAGAAGCGCTTTCGCGAGGATCTGATGTACCGGCTCAATACCGTGGAAGTGCGGCTGCCGGCCCTGCGCGAGCGGCGGGAGGACATCCCGCTGCTGGCCGATCACTTTCTGCGGAAGCAGTCGCGCAAGTACCATCGGACGCTCTCGGGGTTCTCGCCCGCCGCATTGCAGGCGCTGCGCGAATATTCCTGGCCGGGGAACGTCCGCGAGCTGGAGCACACGGTGGAACGGGGTCTCTTGATGGCGCGCGGCGAGCAGATCGAGCTGGACGATCTGCGGCTGCGCACGCCGGCCGCGGTGGCAGACCTCGACGCCATGACCCTCGAGGAGGCCGAGCGCTGGTTCATCGAGCGCACGCTCCTGCGCTGCGAGGGCAACGTCAACAAGGCGGCCGAGGCGCTCGGCCTCTCGCGCAGCGCGCTCTACCGCAGGCTGCAGAAGCCCGATGACGCGGGATAGGCGCATCGCGCTCTTCGTCCTGCTCGGCGGCCTGCCCGGCGCAGCGATCGCATTGTCGCTGCTCTGGCAGTATCAGCACTCGCAGGCATTGCGCTGGACGCTGGCCGCATTGATCGCGACTGCCTTGATCGGATTTGCGCTGGCGTTGCAATCGCAGATCGTCCGGCCTTTGCAGACCTTGTCGAACATGCTCGCCGCCATCCGCGAAGGTGATTATTCATTGCGAGCGCGCGAGGAGTTCGACGACGATTCCTTCGGCCTGGCGCTGCGGGAGGCGAACGCCATCGCCGAGGCGCTGCGCGGACAGCGGCTCGACTCGCTCGAGGCCAGCGCGCTGCTCGGGACGGTGATGGACGAGATCGAGGTGGCGGTGTTCGCCTTCGATCCCGAGGAGCGGCTGCGCTTCGCCAACCGCGCCGGCGCGCTGCTCTTCCACAAGCCGCAGGAAGCATTGCTCGCCCGCAGCGCCGAGCAGCTCGGCCTGCGCGAGGCGCTGCAGCTCAAGCGGCCCCGCACCATCGATCTCGCCTTTCCCTCGGGGATGGGCCGCTGGGAAGTGCGCACGCGGACGGTGCGGCTGGGCGGAGTGCAGCACCGGCTGGTGGTCCTCGCCGACCTGCGGCGCGCGCTGCGCGAGGAGGAGCGGCAAGCGTGGCAGCGCCTCATCCGCGTGCTCAGCCACGAGATCAACAATTCGCTGACGCCCATCCAGTCGATCGCGCAGTCGCTGCAGTCGCCGCGCATCCGGCCCGAGGACCTGCGCGAAGGGCTCAACGCCATCGCCGCTCGCGCCGAGGCGGTGTCGCGCTTCATGGCGGCCTACGCGAGGCTGGCGCGATTGCCGCCGCCGCGGCTCTCCGACGTGCAGGTCGCGGCCTGGGTGCGGCGGGTGGCGGCGCTGGAGACGCGCATCACCGTCACCGTCGAGGGGGGTCCGGAGGTGGTTGTGCAGGCCGATGCCGACCAGCTCGACCAGCTGCTCATCAACCTGCTCGCCAACGCCGCCGAGGCGACGCTGGAGGCAGGCGGGTCGGAAGTGCGCCTTGGCTGGCGCGCCGGCGACGGCGAGGTGGAGGTGAGCGTCGTCGACAGCGGTCCGGGGCTGCCGGCGAGCGCGAATCTTTTCACGCCTTTCTTCACCACCAAGAAGAGCGGCAGCGGCATCGGCCTGGTGCTCTCGCGGCAGATCGCCGAGAACCACGGCGGCTCGCTGACGGTGGAAAACCGCCTCTCGATGCGCGGCGCCGTAGCGCGGGTGCGACTGCCCCGCGCCTGACCGTCACCAGGCGAGCGCGGCGACTTGCGCGCGCAGGCGAGACAGCTCCAAAAGGTCGGGCGCGATGTCCGCCGCTGCGTCGAGCTCGTGCTGCGCCGCGGCCAGTTCCGCGGCGCTCCTGCCGGCGCGCGAGATCGCCAGGTGCATTCGCGCCAGAGCGACGTGGGCGTCGGCGGCGCGCGGATCGGCCTCGAGCGCGCGACGGGCGAGATCGATCCCCTGCGCCAGGGGGCCCGCGGGGTTCTCCTCGCTCGAGCGCGAGAGGATCCACTCCACCTCCAGCGCCCGCTCCAGCGACGCCAGCGCCAGCTGCGCCGCGTTCGTCTGTGCCATGTGTGCCTCTTGGTTGAGGCGATAGCGCGCCTGCTCCAGGTCCGGCCGCGGGTCCTCGCCGTGGCGCAACCGATGGTCGGCGAGAAAGACGTGCGCCCGGGCCATCTCCTCGACGACTTGCGCGTCCGACTTGTCGAGGATGCGCGCCTTGTCCAGCTCGGAGAGGCCGCGCAAGGAGAGCGGCCAGGGATCGATCCCCGACTCGGCCGCGGCTCGAGCGCGCCCGAAGAAGAGCAGAGCCGCATCGACGTGGCCGGCGGAAGACTCGGCAGGCTCCCGTCGAGAGCTGCAGGCGAGCATCAGTGCGGCCAGCACCACGCGCATGGAGCAAGCGTAGCTGGAGGCAGGGCCGCGCGTGAAGCCCTGCGATCCATTCGTTCAGGGGTCAGTGCTGCTTCGCGCCCGTCCCCGGCGGCGGACCGACCCGCTCCCAGGCGTCCTTCGCGGCATGGCGCGCGTCCGACCAGTCCAGCTTGGACTCGCCGCGCGACTGTGCCCAGCCCGCCCCGAGCTGCGCTTCGATCTCCTCCCAGCGCCGGTCGCCGTGCATCATCCTCGCTTCCCAGCCGTACCGGTACGCAGATTCGTAGGTCTCGTAAGGCTCGCCGGCCTTCGCATAGGGGCGAGTCGCGTAGTTCTCTCGCCACCAGGTGTTTTCCAGCGTCGGATTGACCGACTCCGCTGCCGCCTTGCCGCCCAGGCCGCCGGCGAATGCGCCGACCGCCGCTCCCACCACCGCGCCGAGGGGCCCGCCCACTGCGCCGCCGATGGCGGCGCCCGCTGCTCCGGCGCCGGCCGCGCCTGCTCCCACGCCGACCGGATGCGCGCCGGGAGTCTTGGTGATCGGGTCGCGATGCTCGGTGTCTTCCTGCGTCCTCTTGCGCCTCGCCATGGCCGTCTCCTTTTCAAGGCAAGCTGCGCCCGGCCGCTGCGTGCGGAAAGCGACGGCCGACAGACACGGCGCCCGCAGGGTTGCCCTTCGAGCCGGGCGTGCAAACCCTCTCGCGCATGCGCCGTGTCCGCGTGCTCGGGGTGCTGCTCGTCTGCCTGGGATGCAAGAGGGAGGGGCTGCCGCCGATCCACGAGTCGCCGCCTCCAGTGCCGGACGTCGATGGAGGGACGCCGCCGAACGTCGACGCCGGACCGCCGCCGCCAACGTTCGATCCCCATCGCATCGGGGGGATGGGCGCCGGGCCTTGGGGAACGGCCTCGCTGACCGTCTACGGCTCAGCGCAAGGGCTGCTCGAGGCGCCGCTCTCCGCCTCGGTCGACGAGACCGAGAACCTCTGGGTGGTGACCAACAGGGCGCTCTATCTGCTCCAGCCCGGCGCGCACAATTTCCGCCGCTACACCGCGCAGGACGGCTTGCACGTCGGCCCGGGCTTCACTGACCCGCCCGACTTCACCTGGGTCGAGGGCGGTGCGAAGAACGAATGCTTCGTGGGCTACTACTTCCACGACACGCACGACCCGCCCGACAAGGACGCGCACACCGCCAACGATCCCTACGCGCATCGCGGCAAGATGGATCAGGTGCTCTTGCGCTCCGACGGCACGCTGGAAGCGCGCTTTTACGACCTGCACAACAGCCCGCCCAGCGGCTTCTACTACGAGACGAGGGAAGTCACCTCGATGGTGTACGACCATTTCCAGCATCCGGGGAATCTGTACGTCGGATCGAATCATGGAGTGACGCGGGTCATCCCGGCGAAGTGGCGGCTTCCGCAGACTCCCGCCGAGCAAGCCTGGCCCGGCGGCGTGGAGAAGGAGTGGTATGCGGACCACGTGCATCCGATGGTCTGCCGCGGTGGACCGTGCGATCCGAACTACGCGACGCGCTCGGTGACGTTCGGCGACTGGTTCGGGCTCGCGCTCGGGCCGGACGGCCGGCTGTGGATGGGCGGGCTCACCTCCGCTGGCGCCCTCGGCTATCGCGAGGCGCTCGATGATTGGATCAAGGACTGGGGTTCGTTCAACCCATTCGACCCGGCGTTCGGGGACCCCTATCCCGGGCACCCGCCCGTCTTCAACCCACCGGTCGAAGGCGACCCCGTCAACATCCGCGCGGTCGCGGTCACGCCCGATGGCATGGTCTGGTTCGCGTCGGGCGAAGCAGAGGCCTGGCGCGGGCCCACATACGGGATGGCCTCGTGGGACGGGCACAACTTCGCGTACCTCGACCCCACGCGTTTGGGAGCGCTTGAGTATAATATACTTGAAATGAAGGCTTTGCCCGATGGACGGCTCGTTCTTGGCTTTCCTACCACCGGCCTCTTGGTGTGGAAGCCCGGAGAGCCCGCCGGCCATCGTCTCACCGTTCGCGAGGGACTGCCGGGCGAGCACATCCGACGCCTCTCGCTCGACCTCATGCACCAGCCGCCGCTTCTGCTGGTGCCGACTGACGGCGGCCTTCTGGTGCTGCGCGACGTGCCTTAGCGCTTCGTCACTACCCTGCCGTGCTCCTGCTCGTGCTCGGTTTGGTGCTCGGGTCTCGTTCCCGTTCGGTGCTCGGGGCTAGTTCGCGGGATCCGACACGCGAATCAGAACGAGCACGAGAACGACATCGGGCACGAAAAGGAGCACCAGCACGAGCTCGACATCGAGCACGAAGACAAGAACGAGAACGAGCACGGCTGTTGATTCGTCCGGCTTGCGCGACAGCGCTGCCGGCTCTTACCCTGCCGGCGCGATGCGCGCAGCGGTTCTCGCCGTGGCGGCTGCCGCGCTGCTCTGGTCGAGCGGCGGGCTCTTCATCAAGCTCGCCCCGATGCCGGCGATGGCGGTCGCCTGCGGCCGCTCGCTCATCGCCGGCGTCTTCTACCTTGCGCTGCTGCGGCCCAACTTGCGCAACGCGCGCTGGAGCACCGCCGCCGCGTACGCCGGCTGCATCATCACCTTCGTCACCGCCACCAAGCTCACCACCGCGGCGAACGCCATCTTCCTCCAGTACACCGCGCCGGCCTACGTGCTGCTGCTCTCGCCCTTCGTGCTGCGCGAGCGGCTGCGGCCGATCGATCTCGCCTGCGTGATCCTTTCGCTCCTCGGCCTCTCCCTCTTCTTCGTCGACAAGGTCGAGCCGGGCCAGACGCTGGGCAACATTCTCGGCATCGTCTCCGGCATCTTCTTCGCCCTCAACATCGTGCTCTTGCGGCGCGACCAGGGCGACGCCCTGGCTTCGATGACGCTCGGCAACCTCGTCGCGGCGGCGGTGACGCTGCCTTTTGCGTTGGGGTCGCTGCCGGCACTGCTCACCCCGCTCGGGGCGGGCGTCTTGCTCTATCTCGGCATCGTGCAGCTCGGGCTCGCCTACTGGCTCTTCGCGCGCGGGGTGCGGCTCGTGCCGGCGGCGGAGGCGTCGATCATCTCGATGCTGGAGCCGATCTTCAATCCCATCTGGGTGCTGCTCTTCTGGGGCGAGCGGCCGGGGCCATGGGCGGTGGCCGGGGGCGTCGTGGTGATCGCTTCGGTCGCGCTGCGAACGGTGCGCCCCGCGGAGGCTTTCGCGCCGGACCGTTGACGAAAAAAATCGGGCCGGGGTCCGGGCGCGTACTCGGGCGCGCGGACGGGGACGCCGACGGGCGCGGCACTCAGCGTCCGAACCCGTCGGCGTATCCGTCCCCGCAACCGAGTACGAACCCGGGCCCTGGCCCGGCAGTTGGAGTAGTACAGTGCGCGCCGTGGCGGCGCCGCGGGTGGTCATCGTCGGAGGCGGTTTTGGCGGCCTCTACGCGGCGCGGGCGCTGCGGCGGGCGCCGGCCGCGGTGACGCTCGCCGACCGCAGCAATCACCATCTCTTCCAGCCGCTGCTCTATCAGGTGGCGACAGCCGCGCTGAGCCCGGCGAACATCGCGGTGGCGCTGCGGCGCGTGCTGCGGCGGCAGCGCAACGTCTCGGTAGTGATGGCCGAGGCGGTGGCCGTCGATCTGCGGCGCAAGCGCGTCGAGCTGCAGGGCGGCGCGCTCGACTACGACTATCTCGTGCTCGCCACCGGCGCGACGCATTCCTATTTCGGCCACGACGACTGGGCCGCGCATGCGCCGGGCTTGAAGACGCTCGACGACGCGCTGGAGATCCGCCGCCGCATGCTGCTCTCCTACGAAGCGGCCGAGCGCGAGACGGATCCGGATCGGCGCGAGGCGCTGCTCACCTTCGTCGTGGTGGGCGGCGGCCCGACCGGAGTGGAACTGGCCGGAGCGCTGGCGGAGATCGCCCGGCACGTCCTCTTGCGCGATTTTCGCCGCATCGATCCTGCCGCGGCTCGCGTCGTCCTGGTCGAGGCCGGGCCGCGCCTGCTCCCGGCGTTTCCGGCAGACCTCTCCCAAGCCGCGCTGGAACGGCTGCAGCGCATGGGAGTCCAGGTGCGGCTCGGGATCGCCGTGACCGGGATCGACGGGCGCGGCGTCGCTCTCGGCGCCGAGCGGATCGAGTCGCGCTGCGTCCTCTGGGCGGCGGGCGTGCAGGCCTCGCCTCTGGCGCGATCTCTCGGCGTGCCGCTCGATCGAGCCGGGCGCGTCCCGGTCGAGCCGGACCTGAGCGTGCCGGGAGCGCCGGAAGTCTTCGCCATCGGCGACCTGGCGGCGATGAAGATGCCGGATGGCCGGCCGGTTCCCGGCGTCGCTCCGGCGGCGATCCAGAGCGGCCGCCACGCTGCCCGAAACATCCGCCGCCTCTTGCGCGGCGAGAAGACCGAGCCGTTCCGCTACCTGGACAAAGGCTCGCTCGCCACCATCGGTCGAGCGGCCGCGGTGGCGCAGATCGGCAGGCTGCACCTGAGCGGGTTCATTGCCTGGGTACTATGGCTGGTCGTTCATATCCTCACTTTGATCGGATTCAGGAATCGATTCATCGTTCTGATCGAATGGGCCGTCGTCTATCTGCGGTACGAGCGCGGAGCAAGGCTCATCACCGGAGGGGCGCAACCGCGGCTGTCGGACCGCTGCTGAACCTCGTCAGGCGCTCGCGAGAGGCTGCACGGGGCGGACGGTGCTGAACCTGTTCTTGCCCGACCGCTTCGCGCCATAGAGCGCACCGTCGGCCGAATGCACCAGGTCCTCCGGCGTCTCGGTGTCCTCGGCGGGATAGTAGGCGAGCCCCAACGACGCCGTCACACGGGCGACGCCGCCGCTCTCGTCGTGCAATTGCAGCTCGCCGATGGTGCGCAGGATTCTCTCGCACACCCGCATCGCTCCCTCGGGCGGAGTCTGCGGCAGGATGACGGCGAACTCGTCTCCGCCGTAGCGGGCGGCGATGTCCGAAGCGCGCACGCAGCGCGCCACTGCGTTGCCCACCGCGCGCAAGACCTTGTCGCCGACGATGTGGCCGAACTGATCGTTGATCGGCTTGAAGCCATCCAGGTCGAGCATGGCGAAGGCGAGCGGCTCGCCGTGCCGGTCGGCCCGCTGCATCTCCTGCGCGAGCCGGTCCATCAGGTAGCGGCGGTTGTGCAGGCCGGTGAGCGGATCGGAGACCACCATCTGCTCCAGCGACTGCTGCAGCTTGCGCATCTTGTCGTGCGACTGCTTGTTGCGCAGGAGCGCCTTGGCGCGCGCGAGCAGCTCGGCCGGATCGCAGGGTCTCCCCAAGTAGTCGTCGGCGCCGAGCTGCAGCCCGCGCACCCTCTCGGCGGTCTCGCCCCGATGGCTCGCGACCAGCACGGGCACGAAGTCCAGCTCGTTCGACTTGAGCCGCGGCAGGAGATCGAGCCCGTCCATGTCCGGGAGGTTTCTTCCCAGGATCACCAGGTCGGGGCGCTCCGAGGCGAGGAATTCGAGCGCCTCGGCCCCGCTGCCCGCCTCCACCACCGTCATGCCGGCGTCCGAGAAGAGAGCTCGCTGGAACAGGCGTTCGGCATCCTCGGACTGGACGATGAGGACGCGGGACGGATCCGACATGGGATTCCCCCGAAAAGAGTCGCGCACTTCTAGCAGAAGCGGCAGGACAAATGAATCCTACTTGAGATTCTGCAATGTTGTATCTCTCGCCCTTACGCGCTGCGCCGTCAGCCCCGGATGACCCTGCGCACACCGCGCGATTCGAGCAGCGAAGGCAGGCGCTTGCGCTGATCGCCCTGGAGCACCAGCGAGGCGCCTTCGACGGCGCCGCCGCAGCCGAGCGAGCCCTTGAGCGCTTTGAGCCACGCCTGCAGCTCCCTGTCGGGGAGCTCGAGCTGTTCGACCAGGGTGACTTCCTTGCCGCCGCGGCCCTTGCGCTCGAGGCGCACGACGGCGCGCGCGGGACCTCGGGGCGCTTCACGCTCGGGTGCCGCAGGTCCGGGCAGAAGCTCGCTCCGTCTGTCGCGGAGCGCAGCGAAGGGATTGTTGAAAGGCCGCTTCTCCTCGGCGCCGGAGGTCTCTTTCCCGCCGGTCGGGCGCGCTCGTTTCCCGTCGCTCACGCGCGCTCCCAGATGGCGGCGAAGAATCCATCGGTGCCGTGCAGATGCGGAAGGCAGCGGAAGAAGCCGTCGGCGGTGGCGCAATCCTCGGGAGGTACCCGGCGCCAGCCTGGAGCGCGCTCTTCGAAGTCGAGCGCGACGTCCTCGTTCTCCTCGCGCCGCAGAGTGCAGGTGGCGTAGACGAGCCGCTTGCGGGCGTAGCGGACAGCCGTTTCGAGGAGATCGCGCTGCAGCCTTTCCAGCGCGGGAAAGTCTTGCGGCTGGATGCGCCAGCGCGCATCGGGCCCGCGGCGGAGCGCGCCCAGCTCCGAGCAGGGAGCGTCGACCAGCACCGTGTCAGAGGGCTCTGGCACATTTACAATGGCGATCTCTGCCCTCGCGCGGGCCGCGCGAGTGCGAAGGCGGGCGAGGCGACCCGCATCGGGGTCGTGCGCGAACACCTTCGCGCCGCGCGCCGCGAGAAGGAGCGATTTGCCGCCCGCGCCGGCGCAGAGGTCGAGCACCGTCGCGCCGGTCGCGAGCGCCCCGAGCAGCTGGCTCCCCTCGTCCTGCGGCTCGAACCAGCCGCGCCGCCAGGCGTCGAGCGCGAAGAGGTTGGGGCGCTTGGAGATGACATAGAGGGCGTCGGCGGCTCTCGGCGCGGGATGCGTCTCGAGGCCTTGAGACGCCAGCTCGCGGGCGAGCTCGTCGCGAGTGCAGAGGAGCCGATTGGCGCGCAGGCAGACCGGACCGGGCACGGAGATGGCGGCGCAGAAGCGGTCGACTTCGGAGCCAAGCTGGCCCAGAAGGATCTGCTCGAGCCAATCCGGGAGCGACCAGCGATCGGCGAGCCGGACCGGCGCCGGCCGCTGCGGCGGCGCAGGGTCGAGGCCGCAGAGAGCGAGCGCGCGCGGCTCGGGGAGGCCGGCGAGATCGCGCAGGAGACAAGCCAGGAGCGTGCGGGGTATGTCAGATCCGCCCGCCTGCCACGCCAGCCGCCGCCGCCAGAGCGCCACGCCGAAGATGGACTCCACCACCGCCGCCCGCTCCTCCCGCGACAGGCCGCGATGAGAGCGCAGCGCTCTGTCCACCTCGCGCTCCGCCGGCGAACCCGTCAGCGTCCGGCCGATGGCCGGGAGCGCGACGTCGGGCCGCAGCGCCTCCCACGGGACCTCTCGCAGTCTCGCGAGCTGCATGGCCGGATGAAATACGCGACCTGCGCGCGCGCATCCAGCCGATGACGTTCGCTCCGGTGGCAAAGGGGCTTCTCCTCGGCTGGTCGGTCGCCTGGCCGCCTGGGCCGATCAATGCCGAGATGATCCGCCGCGGACTGGGCCGCGGCTTCTGGTCGGCGTACGTCGTCGGCCTCGGAGCATGCAGCGGCGACTTCCTCTGGGCGCTCCTGGTCGCGCTCGGCGCCGGCGCGCTGGCGCAGGGTCCGCGCGTGCGCCTCGCCCTGGCCGCCGTCAGCTTCCTCCTCCTGCTCCTTCTCGCCGCGAGCTTCTTCCGCGGCGCCTGGCGCGCCCGCCGCGGCCTCGACCGGCCGCGCCCGCTCGACTCCGCCAAGGGCGGCTTCCTCCTCGGCTTCACGCTCGCCCTCTCCAGCCCTTGGAACATCGCCTTCTGGCTCGCGGTCGTCGGCCAGCAAGAGACACTCGCCCCCGCGGACTCGCTGCTGCTGGCCGCGTCGGTGATGGCGGGCGCGCTCACCTGGGGTCTGGTGCTCTGCGCGGCCCTCCGCCTCGGCGCGCGCTTCGCCACGCCGGCCTGGGAAGTGGCCACGCAGCTCGCCACAGGCCTGCTCATGCTCTGGTTCGCCGCGCGTCTGGCCCTGCGCGTCCTCTCCTGAACAGCGCAACCGCCGCCACCCTGCCGGCCGCCTTTGCCATGGCCATCCTTTCCCGCCGATGGAAGACCCCAAGCAACTCATGGAGGAGGGCCGCTTCGAGGAGCTGGCCCAGGAGGATCATCCGCTCTGGCGCGGGCTGGCGCTGCTCGAGCTCAAGCGCTGGCCGCAGGCGGCGCGCGCCTTCGAGGACGCACCGGACGCGGGGCAGAGCGGCACGATGCTCGAGCTGTCCGGTGCGGCGCACTGGCTGGCGGGCGAGCGCGACCTCGCCCTCGAGCGGTGGACTGCCGCCCTCGACGCGGCCTACGAGGGCCCAGCGAGCCCGCTCAAGGCGCCCGCGCTGCTCGTCTATGCCGGCACGCGGATGAGCGACGAGCGCTTCGTGCTGCGCGGCACGCGCCTGTTGCGCAAGGGATGGAGGCCGAAGATCCAGCGCATCTGGCCGGGTCCGGTCGCCGGATATCTGCTCGGCGAGGTCGAGGAGAAGACCTTCCTCGAAGAGGGATACAGCTCACCCGACCTCGAGGCGCGCCGGTTCGCCGCCGCGCATTTCTGGGTGGCGCTGCGCAGGCCTGAAGAGGCGCGGCAGCATTACCAGGCCGCGGTGGAAGCGGAAGGCGCGAGCGTTCTCGAGGTCGAGCACCACCTCGCGCATGGCGAGCTCGGCTGATCAGCTGAGATATCCCGAGGCCTGCAGCCGGAAG
>VBLC01000124.1 GCA_005879315.1 Deltaproteobacteria bacterium
AACACCAGGAGCGCGCCTCCGGCGCAGGTCTGCAGCACGGCCGCGCGGGGCGCGGGGTCGACCTTGACCGAAAGCAGCGCCAGCACCGCCAGCACGGGCAGCAGGATGCGCGCCTCGGCCGGCACCGGCCAGAGCGGGCCGCGCGCGCGCCAGAAGGAAACAGCGAAGAAGACCAGCACCACGAGCGCAAAGAGTCCCGCTGCCCAGGCCAGCCGCTGGCGGGCGCGGAGGACCTCGATCTGCCGCACGGAGATCCGCGCGAGCTCGCTCACCGCCGGATCCGCAGCGCCGCGAGCGCGCGCGTACCAGTGCAGCGCAAGCCCATATCGGTGCTCTTGCGCGGCCGCGTCTCCCATCCCGAGCCAGCTGCGCTCTTGCCAGACCGAGCTGGGATAATCGCGGCCCACGCGCTCGAACCACTCGCGCGCCCCTGGGCGATCGCCGGCAGCGAGGCGCGCGCTGCCGATCCAGTATTCGGCGCGGTCGCGCTCGGCGAAGGGGCCTTCCTCGATCAACTGCGCGACGAGCCGGAACGTCTGCGCCGGAGGCCGCTCCGGATACGTGCGCAGCAATTCGACGAAGCGCTCCTGCCGCGCTGCCTGCGCGGAGAAGGCCGCTGCGAGCAAGAGCGCGATCAATCCGCGGACCCGCGCCGCGCCGCCTTCTTCGCCGATTGCCGCTTCTTCGATTCGATGCGCCTCTCCTTTGCGGCGCGCGTCGGGCGCGTCGGATGGCGCGGAGGCGGGCGATAGGCGCGGCGGGCGAGCTTCTCGCGCAGCCGCTGCAGGGCGACCCGCAAGTTCTGCGCGCGCGATCGCTCATCCTTGCCTTCCGCCGTCACGCCGCTCGGCGGATGCACCAGACGGATCGCCGTCTCGGCTTTGTTGCGATGCTGTCCGCCCGGCCCGCCCGCCCGATGCGCCTGAACTTCGCACTGCGCGAGGAGCGCGTCGTCGTCGAGAAGGTGCCAGGCAAGCGAGGACACGCAAGCACTGTACTAGAGCCTGAAGCCTGGGGCCTGAAGCCCGAGGCCTGCTTCAAGCCATCTGGTCCTTGGCCGCCGCGTCGATCTGCCGCGCCAGGCGCAGGTCGCGGTCGGTCACTCCGCCCTTGTCATGGCTGGTCAGGGTCAAGGTCACCTTGGAGAGCTGGATGAGGATGTCGGGATGGTGATCGGCGCGGTCGGCCAGCTCGCCGACGGTGCCGGCAAAAGCCATGGCTGCTTTGAAGCCCTTCAAGTCGAACGTCTTGACGAGGCTCTTCCCCTGTTCCTTCCACCCGGGAAGCTCCCGGAGGGCGGCCTTGATCTCCGCGTCGGTGGACAGCCCTTTCTCCGGCATGGTGGTCCCTTTCCTTTGCGAAACCTCGACAAGGTACTCAACGGCGCGCGCTTGCGCACCTGCTCGGCGAAAGTCCTGTTAGAACATTTGCCATGCCGGTGACTCCCGCCTTCGAAGCGAGCCTCTTTGAGAAACGCCGCGAGCAGGTGCTGCGCCGCATGCGAGAGTTTTCCCCCGCCGGCGCGGTGGCGGTCTTTCCCGCCGCTCCGGTCGCGATGCGCAACAACGACGTGGAGCATCCCTACCGCGCCGACAGCGACCTCTTCTTCCTCAGCGGATTCGAGGAGCCCGAGGCGGTCGCGGTCCTCAGCACCCAAGGGGAGAAGGCCTTCACGCTCTTCGTCCGGCCGCGCGACAAGGAGCGGGAGATCTGGACCGGTCGCCGCGCCGGCGTGGAAGGGGCGGTGAAGAATTTCGGGGCCGACCAGGCGTTCGAAATCTCCAAGCTCGAGGACGAGCTGCCGCGCCTGCTCGCCAGCGCGCCCGCGCTCCTCTATCGCGTGGGCGGCGCAGACGCGGAGTTCGATGCGCGCATCGCCCGCATGCTGCGCAATCTGCGCACGCGCGCTCGGGCCGGAATGGATGCGCCCAGGCGCATCGAGGATCCCGGGCAGATCGTCCATGAGATGCGGCTGCGCAAGGAACCGCGCGAGCTCGACGCCATCCGCAAGGCCGTGGAGCTGACGCGGCGAGGGCACCTGGCGGCCATGAAAGCCGGCCGACCAGGGGCCTACGAGTACGAGTTGCAGTCCCTGCTCGAGCGCGAGTTTCGCGGCGGAGGCGGCCGCGGCTGGGGCTACTATCCGATTGTCGCCTCCGGCGAGAACGCCACCGTCCTCCACTACAGCGACAACAGCATGCAGGTGCGCGAAGGCGATCTGGTGCTCATCGACGCCGGCGCCGAGGTCGATCTCTACACGGCCGACGTCACCCGCACCTTCCCCGCGAACGGCCGCTTCTCCGCGCCGCAGCGCGCCTGCTACGAGCTGGTGCTCTCCGCTGCCGACCAGTGCATCGAGCGGACGCGGCCGGGCGAGACCATCGACGGGCTCCACGAGCGCGCCGTCCGCGTGCTCACCGAAGGCATGGTCAAGCTGGGCCTGCTCAAGGGCGAGGTGGACGCGCTCATCAAGGACAACGCCTATCGCAAGTACTACATGCATCGGACCAGCCACTGGCTGGGCCTCGACGTGCACGACGTCGGCTCGTATCGGACCGCCGAAGGCAAACCGCGCCCGCTCGAGGCGGGGATGCTCTTCACCATCGAGCCGGGGCTCTACATCGCCGAGGACGACGAGGGCGCGCCGGCCGAAATGCGCGGCATCGGCATCCGCATCGAGGACGACATCCTCGTCACCGAGCGCGGCCACGAGGTCCTGACCCGAGCGATTCCGCGCACGATCAAGGATGTGGAGGCAGCATGCGTTACTTCTTGACCTTCTGCGTCTTCTTGCCTTCCGGCTCGTAGGGGTCGATCAGCTCGCCGTAGGTGATGAGGTCGCCGGTCTGCTTGAATTCCGCGATGGAGATGAGCACCTCGGTGTCTGCCCCGACGAACCCCACGCCGAGCAACCCCTCCTCGGGGAGGTCGGCGCGATACATGGAAAGGCCCTGCTGGATCAGCGGGCCGATCTCCTTGACGTACTGCTCGACGCTGTGCACGCGGATGCGCTTCATGGGCGCGGATGAATAGCACAGAGCCGCTGCTCGAGTGGTTCGCCAGGAACCGGCGCGAGCTGCCCTGGCGGCGCGAGCCGCGCGACCCCTACCGGGTCTGGATCAGCGAAGTGATGCTGCAGCAGACGCGCGCCCTGGTGGTGGTTCCCTACTACCGGCGCTTCCTGCGGCGCTTTCCGACGCTCTCGAAGCTCGCCGCGGCGCCGCTCGACGACGTCCTCGCGCTCTGGAGCGGCCTTGGCTACTACGCGCGGGCGCGCAATCTCCACCGCGCTGCGCGCGCGGCGGGGAAGAAGTTGCCGCGCAGTTGCGCCGAGCTGCGAAAGCTGCCCGGCTTCGGGCCCTACACCGCAGCGGCGGTCGCATCGCTCGCCTTCGGCGAAGACGTTCCGCTGGTGGACGGCAACGTCGCGCGTGTGCTCGCCCGGGTCTTCCGGCTGAGCGGCGATGCGCGCGCGCAGGCGTGGCCCATCGCTGCCCGCCTCTTGCCGCGGGGCCGCGCCGGCGAATTCAACGAAGCGCTGATGGAGCTGGGCGCGACCGTCTGCAC
>VBLC01000039.1 GCA_005879315.1 Deltaproteobacteria bacterium
TTCTCCTGCTCGACCGGCAGGCGCTTCTGCACACCCTCGACGGCGTCGTAGAGCTGGGTGAGGTCGCCGAAACGCTCGCGGCGGTCCGCAGCCAGCGCCACGAGCACGATGTCGCCGAGCGGGCCCGACAGCTCGGCGGGTGTGACGCGCGCGTTTTCCGCCAGGCGCTTCCCGGTGAGGAGCTCGTAGCCGAGCGCCCCAGCCGCATATACCTGCACGCGCGGTTCGCTCTTCCGCGGCGCGTCGGCGGCGAGCAGCTCGGGCGCGAGATATCCAGGCTCCTCTTCCGGAGCCTCGTCGTCGAAGGGCGCGAGGTGCAGTCCGCCGTTGTCGTCAAGCTCCACCAGACGGCCGCGCACCGTCGCCCCCTGGTTCGCGGCCAGCCGGATCGCGGCAGCAAAGAGCACGGCGGCCTCTTTTTCCGACAGCCGCTGTCCGGAAGCGCGCGCCCTCTCCAGGATCTCGTACACGTTGGTCATGGGCCGCGGTACTGTACCCCCTCCGGAGATTTACCATGTCGGCTTCCCTCCTCGAACAGCTGAAGTCCATGACGGTGGTCGTCGCCGACACCGGCGACATCCATTCGATCCGCAAGTTCACGCCGCGCGACGCGACCACGAACCCTTCGCTGATCACCGCCGCCGCCCAGATGCCCGAGTACCAGGACGTGGTGCGCGCGGCGCTCGACTGGGCGCGGCGCGAGCGCGGCAAGGGAGCCCTGCGCGAGGAGATCGCGCGGCTGGCCGTGGACCGGCTGGCGGTGGAGTTCGGCCTGCGCATCCTGCGCATCGTGCCGGGCCGCGTCTCGACCGAAGTAGACGCGCGCCTCTCACACGACACCGGCAAGACGCTGGAGAAGGCTCGCTTCTTGATCGAGCTCTACCAGGCGGCAGGCGCGAAGCGCGAGCGCATCCTCATCAAGATCGCCTCCACCTGGGAAGGGATCCGCGCCGCCGAGGTGCTGGAGAAGGAGGGCATCCACTGCAACTTGACGCTGCTCTTCGGCATGCATCAGGCGGTGGCTTGCGCCGAGGCGGGCGCCACGCTCATCTCGCCTTTCGTCGGCCGCATTCTCGACTGGCATCTGAAAGAGACGGGCAAGACGGAGTTTGTCCCCGAAGAGGATCCCGGCGTCGTCTCGGTCACGCGCATCTACAATTATTACAAGAAGCACGATCATCGAACGGAGGTGATGGGCGCTTCCTTCCGCAACATCGGCGAGATTCTCGAGCTGGCTGGCTGCGACCTGCTCACCATCGCTCCCAAGCTCCTCTCCGAGTTGGCGACCTACGGCGGCGAGCTGGAGCGGAAGCTCGATCCCAAGGCGGCGCAGTCGATGGACCTCCCGCAGCTGCCGATGAGCGCGAAGATCTTCCGCGAGATGCACGAGAGCGATCGGATGGCCAGGGACAAGCTGGCCGAGGGCATCGAAGGCTTCGCCAAGGCGCAGTCGGCGCTGGAAGGGATGCTGATGGAGCGGATGAAGGACGACTCCGCCAACGCCGCGCGCGATCTCTTCCGCGTCTTCGACCTCGACGGCGACGGCTTCATCACCCGCGAGGAATGGAGCGGCACCGACGCCGTCTTCGACGCGCTCGACGAGAACGGGGACGGGCGCATCACGGCGGAAGAAATGGGCGCAGGGCTGGGCGCGGCGTTCAGGCTGCAGTGATCATCGACTGGCGGTGCGGCTCCGCTGCGCAACCGTGCCGAAGCCGGCGAACAATTCCGCCATCAGATGCGGAGTCGCCGCCCGATCTCGCCGCCCCTTGGGACGGAGCGCGGCATTGACGCTCGCGTCGTGCGGCCGCAGCAGATTCATCGGTTCGCGGACGATGCCGTGGTTGGAGCTGTGGATGATCTGCAGCGTGCCGTCGGCGCCGACCTGCTCGACGATGCCGACGTGGGTGAGCCGATCGTCGAGCCTTCCGTTGCCGTTCATGTCCCAGGTGTTGTCGAAGTAGACGAGATCACCCTTCTGCGGAACCTTGTAGAAGTGGATCTGCCCGTGCCTTTCCACGTAGCGGAAGATGGTGCGCACGCCGTTCCCGTCGTTGGCGCTGCCTTCCGACATCAGATCGATCCCGGCCGCCCAGAACATGCCGCGCACGAAGTTGGAGCAGTCGGTTGCGAAAGCGCGGCCGCGGACGCGCACCGCGCTCCTGCCCAGATGCGCGCGCGCCGTGTCGAGGACGGCATCGATGTCCGGCGCCTCCGTCTCGCGCTCGCGGCGCACCTGCGTCCCCGCGGCGCAGGAGCAACAGAGCAGCAAGAGAACGGCGCCCTTCATGGGTCCTCAAAGTGTACCCGGTATTGGCGGCGCGCCAGAGTCTCCGTTGCACAGGCCAGATCGGCGGGTTAACTTCGCCTGAGCGTGAGGCATGGTGCCCACGCCTACAGTCCCCGCCGGGAGCGAATGGGCCCCGGCGAGTCGGAGGAAGAGATGCACCCAGGCATGATGTGGTGGTGGAAGCGCGCGCGCCGGCACGGCTGCGGCCCCGGAGCACATCCAGGTGAGGGCGGCGAGTCCGGCGATTGGCAAGCTGGTGGGTGGCGCCACGGCGGCGACGACTTCGGCGGAGGCGGCGCTTTCGGCGTGCGCCGGCCGCTGCGGTTTCTCGCCTACAAGCTGAACCTCAAGGAGGACCAGGTCGAGGAGCTGGCGCGGATTCTCGACGAGCTCAAGACCGAGCGGGCCCAGGCGGCGGTCGACGATCGCCGCACCGTGGCCGCGTTCGCCGACGCGATCGGCCTCGACAAGTTCGACGAGGCGCGCGCCCGCGAGGGTGGCGACCTGCGCGTCAAGAGCGCCGAGCGGCTGCGCGACGCGGTCGTCAAGGCGCTGGGGAAGATCCACGCCCTGCTCGACTCTGGCCAGCGGGCTCAGCTGGCTTATCTGATCCGCACCGGCGTGCTTTCGATCTGAGAACGGGCCTCGGGCTTCGGACGGCCGGATCCAAACCTGGCCGCCCGATGCCCGGATCTACTTCAAGACGTCGTTCTCGTACTTGCCGGCGGCGATCACTGCGTCGGCCACGCTCTTGATCTCCTCGTCGTTGTTCCGCCCGGTGCCGGCGCGCAAGTTGGCGCGGATGCGATGGCGCGCGTCCGAATAGAAGGCGAAGGTCATGTTCAATTCGGTGCTGCACTTCTCCAGGCCGCGGCGGTCGATCAGCCGCGTGGTGCGCGCGATGGCCGTGCAGAGCGCGAGCAGATCGATCGCCACGTCCGCGATGCGGGTGGTGGCGAACTGCATCTCGGCGATCTCGCGGCCGTGCCGGCGCAGCACCGTCTCGCACAGCGACGCCAACCCCTGCACCGCATCCTCGACGTAGGCCACCTGCTCGCGCATGCTCTCGTGCGCCTTGGTGATCTGCGTGCGGCCGTAAGGCACCGTCTGCTTCGCCTTGCGCACGGCGTACTCGCGCAACAGTCCGAAGCCTTTGATCGGGTCGGCCAGCGAATTCGCCAGCTCCTTGCCGAGCCCCTGCAGATACTCGCCCGGCTTCTGCAGTCCGGTGAAGCCGACGTAGAGGCGGAGGATTTCGTTCGTGCCCTCGAAGATGCGGTTGATGCGCGAATCCCGCACGGCCTGCTCGTAGGGCTGCTCGCGCATGTATCCCATGCCGCCGGCGATCTGCAGCGCCTCGTCCGCGGCGGTCCAGAGCGCCTCGGAGTTGAAGATCTTGGTGGCCGCGCCCTCGATCGAATAGTCCACGCCGCCCCGATCGATGGTGGCCGAGACCAGGTAGCAGAGCGACTCGCTCACGTAGAGGTTGGTCGCCATCCGCCCGAGCTTTTCCTTGATCTTGCCGAAGCTGGCGATGGGCCGGCCGAACTGCTTGCGCTCGCCGGCGTGCTGCACCGCCAGCTGCAACAAGCGCCGCTGGCCACCGACGGCGCCGGCGCCAAGTCCCGTGCGGCCGTGGTTCAAGATGCTCATCGCCACCTTGAAGCCCTTGCCTTCCTCGCCGAGCACGTTCGCCGCGGGGACCCTGACGTTGTCGAAGAAGACCGCGGTCGTGTTCGAGGCGCGGATGCCCATCTTGTCTTCGTGCGGGCCGTGGGTGATGCCGCCGAGATCGCGGGTGACGATGAAGGCGGTGATCTTTCCCTTCTGGCCGGGCGTGTCCGGCGTCGTCTTGGCGAAGACCGTGTAGAAGTCGGCGATGCCGCCGTTGGTGATCCACAATTTCTGCCCGTTCAAGAGATAGAAGTCGCCCTCGCGCCGGGCGCTGGTCTTGATGGAGAAGGCGTCGGAGCCGCTGCCGGGCTCGGTCAGGCAGAAGGCGGCGATCATCTCGCCGGTGGCGAGCTTCGGCAGATATCTCTTCTGCTGCTCCCTGGTGCCGAAGAGGAGCAGCCCCTTGAATCCGATGCTCGAATGCGCGCCGAGCGTGACCGCGATCGAGCCGTCCCACGAGGAGACCTGCTGCATCACCCGCGCATAGCCGCTGTTGGAGAGGCCCAGCCCGCCGTGCTCCTCGGGGACGATGACGCCGAAGAGACCCATCTCGCGCAGCGACTGGATTAGCTCGGCGGGCATCTCGCCCTCGCGGTCGAGCTTGCGCCGGTCGATCGACGACATGTACCGATCGATGGTCTCGACGATGGGCGCGACCAGCTCGGTCTGGTCGCGCGGCATTTCCGGATAGGGAAAGATCTGGTCTTCGAGGATCTCGCCGAAGAAAAGCGACTTGCCGAAGCTGGCGTTGGGATCGAAGGGCATGCCGCCCAGACTAAGCGGCTTTGAGCGCCTCCGCCACGATGGCTCTCGCCTCCCCGACGATCTGCTGCAAGTGCGCCTCGTCGCGGAAGCTCTCGGCGTAGATCTTGTAGACGTCCTCGGTGCCGCTCGGCCGCGCGGCGAACCAGCCGCTCGCGGCTACGACCTTGAGCCCGCCGATCTCGGCGTTGTTGCCGGGCGCCTTGACGAGCTTGGCGAGGATCGGCTCGCCCGCCAGCGTCGAGGCCTTGACCGCCTCCGGCGAGAGCTTCTTCAGCGCATTCTTCTGCGCCGGCGTGGCCGCGGCATCGATGCGCGTATAGACGGGACTCCCCAGCTCCTCCGCGATCTCCTGATAGAGCACGCCCGGGTCCTTGCCGGCGCGCGCGAGGATCTCCGCCGCGAGCAGGTCCATGATGATGCCGTCCTTGTCGGTGCACCAGACGGCGCCGTCGCGTCGCAGGAAGGAGGCGCCCGCGCTCTCCTCGCCGCCGAAGCCGAGAGCGCCCTCCAAAAGCCCGGGTACGAACCACTTGAACCCCACTGGCACCTCGACCAGCTTCCGGTCCAACCGCTTCGCCACGCGATCGATCAACGCGCTCGAGACGAGCGTCTTCCCCACTGCCGCGCGCGCAGGCCATTCCGGCCGATTGCGGAAGAGCTGATCAATCGCGACCGCGAGATAATGGTTGGGATTCATCAGTCCCACGCCGGGCGTGACGATGCCGTGGCGGTCGGAGTCGGTGTCGTTGCCGAAGGCGAGGTCGAACTTGTCCTTCAACGCGACCAGCGAGGCCATCGCGTAGGGCGAGGAGCAATCCATGCGGATCTTGCCGTCGTAGTCGAGGGTCATGAAAGAAAAGGTCGGATCGACCTTGCGGTTGACGACGGTGAGGTTCAATCCATATTCGCTCGCGATGGGATCCCAGTAATCGAGATTCGATCCGCCCAAGGGGTCGACGCCGAGCCGCAGCGAGCGCGCGGCAGACAGATCGACGACGTTGCCCAGGTCGCGCACATAGGGCGCGACGAAATCATGGACGCGGAGCTCGCCGCCGATGCCGCCGCGCCGGATGCCATCGGCCTTGGGCAAGAGCGCGTTGGCGCGATTCTCGATCGCGGTGGTGGCCGCCGTATCGGCAGGCCCACCGTGGGACGGGTTGTACTTGATGCCGCCGTCCTCGGGCGGGTTGTGCGAAGGGGTGATGACGATCCCGTCGGAAAGTCCCGAGCGGCGCCCACGGTTGAAGGAGAGAATCGCGTGGGAGACGACCGGCGTCGGCGTCGCGCCGTGCGAAAAGAAGATCCGCAGGCCGTTCGCGCAGAGCACTTCCAGCGCCGTCTCCTGCGCCGGGTCGGAGAGCGCGTGCGTGTCCTTGCCCAGAAAGAGCGGCCCGTCGATGCCCTGGGCCTTTCGAACTTCGCAGATTGCCTGGGTGACGGCGAGGATGTGGGCTTCGTTGAAAGCGCGCCTGAGCGAGCTGCCGCGATGGCCGCTGGTGCCGAACGCCACCCGCTGCTGCGGGTCGGAGACGTCCGGCTTCTCGGCATAGTAGAGCGACCGCAGCCGCGCGACGTCGACCAGCACCTCGCGCGGGGCAGGTTTTCCGGCCAGCGGGTGCACCATGCCGGCAAGATACTGCGGCTGGATTCAAAAGGCGCCGGCGAAGCCGACCATCGGAGCGCTCGTTTGCGCGCTCACCGAGAGCGCATTGCCGCGCTTGTGCAAGAGCGGAATCACCACGCCGCAGGCCGCGCCGAGCGCCGCCCCGGTGGCCACATCGGTGAAGTAGTGCTTCTCCGCCATCATCCGCAGCGTGGCGGTGGTCACCGACATCGCCGCGGCCGCTCCCCACAGCCAGGGCGCGGCCGGCGACTCCTCCAGCGTGGCGGTCATCGCCACCGAGACCCCCAGCGAGGTGGCGAAGGAGGTGTGACCCGATGGATACCCGGCGTGGCTGTCTCGATCGTTCACGTCGTAGGCGCCGCTCTCCTCGCCGTGGCCATAGCGCACGAACGGGCGCTTGCGGGCGGCAGCGAATTTCACCGCCTGCACCAAGACAGACGAGACCGCTGCCGACTCGGCGACGATGACGACGGCGCGCAATCCGGCGCCGTCGCTCGCGTGCGGGCCGGTGGCGGAGAGCGCGCCCGCGATCGCGCCGGCGGGCAAGAGCGCGAAAGCCCAGATGCTGCTCACCGTATCGGCCGTCTTGCGCGAGACGAGCCATCCGCTGAGCTGGTCATGGAAGAAGGCGTCCACGCCGTTCAAGGACCCGGGCGATCCCGTGCCGGGCAGGCCGCTGTTGTCGTCCCCGTCGCAGAGGTTGCAGCGCGCGGGGGCGAAATGCTGCTTGAGCAATTCGGGCACCACCCATCCGGCGATCCCGATTCCGACGATGGCCGCATCGGCGGCAGGCCGGAGAGCGACCTTGTCGTTCGGGCCGGCGTCGCTCCAGGAGGCAGCGGCCAGGACGAACGCGACGATCATTTCGCCGCGTAGCGCGTGCGGACGGCGCTCAGCTCCGCGCCCAGCTCGCGGCAGCTCTGGTAACGGCGCGCCGGTTCCTTCTCCAGCAGCTTGAGGATGGCCGAGTCGAGCTCGGCCGGGAGCTGCGGATTGCGCTGCCGCGGCGGCTCGGGCGCGTCGTTGACGTGCATCATCAAGAGCGGCACCAGCTCCTCGTGGTTGAAGGGCAAGGAGCCGGTGAACATCTCGTAGGCGCAGACGCCGAGGGCATAGAGATCGGTCAGATGCGACACGGTGCTGAAGTTGGAGATCTGCTCCGGCGACATGTAGAGCGGTGTACCGGCGATCGACCCTGCCACCGTCACTCCCGGCGCGGCGTACTGCTTGGCGATGCCGAAGTCCATCACCTTGAGCACGCCGGAGTCGGCGATGAAGAAATTGTCCGGCTTGACGTCGCGATGCACGACGCCTGCGTCGTGCGCCGCCTGCAGCCCCAGGCAGGCCTGCATCAGGTAGTCGAGCGCGCTGTCGATGGTGAGCCGCTCCCGGAGGCGTTCCTTGAGGCTCGTGCCGACGAGCAGCTCCATGCTGATGTACCGGTGCCCCTGGTGCACGCCGATGTCGTAGAGCCGGATGATGTTGGGATGAACCAGCTGGCGCGAGAGCTTCAGCTCCTGCTTGAAGCGGGCGACGAGCACGTCCTTGCCCTTCTCCGCTCCGAAGACTTTCAGCGCGACGTGCTCTTCCAGCTCGAGATCGAAAGCCTTGAACACCGCCGCCATGCCGCCCTGACCGATCTGCTGCTCGATCCGGTAGCGGCCGGCGATGGTCGCGCCCGGCGCGAAGTCGGGCTCTGCCGCTTCCGCCTGCGGCGCAGTCGCCTTGCGCAAAAGGTTCGGATCGTGCCGCATCAGCGTTGCGTCCGGCTCGAGATCGGGCAGGTCGCCGAGGTCGAGCATCGTCTTCTTCTTGCGCAGCTCCGCGTCGCCGAGGAGGCTGCGCGCCACCGCCGCGGTCGGGCGCAACGCTTCGTCGACCTGCGCCAGCTTCTCGCGCGCGCCCGGGAACTGGGGATCCTTCTCCAGGATCTTCTCCAGCGCCTCCTTGGCGTTTCCGGGAAAGTCATGCGCGAGATAGAGCTGGGCGAGAAGATCGAAGACCGCCAACTCCTGCGCCTCGCGGGGGCCCGACTTGACGAAGGGCCCGAGGAAATGCTCGAAGCGAAAATCGAGCGCGCCGAGGTTGCTCGCCAGCCGCACCGCCATCACGGCGGCGGCGCGGTACCGCGGATCGTCGCGCTGTACGCGCGCGAGATTCTCCAGCGCCTTGCCGGTGTCGCCCGCCGCGAGATACGCTTCGGCAGACTCATAAGGCATTCCTGCATCGGCGTAGAGCTGCGCCGCCTGCGCGCTCTGGCCGAGCTGCTGCGCCATGCGGCCCGCATCGCCGAAGCGCTTGAGCTGCAGGTAGGCCTCGAGCGCGAGCTGCAGCTTTCCCTGCTGCTCCAGCTTCTGCGCGGCGAGAAAGGAGATGGACTGCCCGCCCACGGCCTGGGGCTTGGCGATCATCGGCGCCGACTCGAACTGTCCCGGCTTCATCGACGACAGCCGCGCCGCGCCCAGGTGATCTCCCGCGCGCTGCAGCAGCTCGACCGCGCGGGCCTGTTCGCCGAGCGCCATGAAGAGCTGCACGGCCAGATCGTTCTCGCCCGCCTTGCTGAAGAAGATGGCCGACATCAGCGCGCGCTTCTTGCCCGTGCTGTCGAGCTGCCCCACCTGCGCGGGCTGCACCCGCAGGCTCTCGAAGAGGAGCTGCCCGGCGTCGCGCGGCCGCTTCGATGCGCCGAGGAGCCGCGCCGCGTCCTCCAACGCGCCTGCTTCGC
The DNA here is from genome assembly GCA_005879315.1 of Deltaproteobacteria bacterium. Lineage (GTDB taxonomy): Bacteria > Myxococcota > Myxococcia > Myxococcales > 40CM-4-68-19 > 40CM-4-68-19. The sequence goes on from VBLC01000039.1 coordinate 9,079, forward strand.
GAAAGGCCTTGATGGCCGCGTCGGCCTGGCCTGACTTCTCCAGAGAGCGGGCCCGTTCGAGAAGCTGCTTCTGGCCCTTGGCGTCCATCAGGCGTCTTCGGCCAGCTCCGCGGCCAGCCGCTTGAGCGATTCGGGCTGGTTGGCGAACTTGAGCGCCTCTTCCAGCGTCACCGTGCCTTCCTTGACCAGGCGGAAGAGGCAGGCGTCGAGGCTCTGCATTCCCGAGCCATCGTACGAGGCGGTGTCGAGATAGCCGTCGATCTGGAAGACCTTGTTCTCGCGGATGAGGTTGGAGACGGCGTAGCTCTGCAAGAGCACCTCCATCACCGCCACGCGCCCTTCGCCGCTGGCATGCTTGGCGAGGTGCTGCGAGAGCACGCCGCGGAGGAGCACGCTGAGGGTGCTGCGCACCTGGTCGCGCGTCTCCTCGGGGATGACGTCGATGATGCGGTCGATGGCTTTGCTCGCAGAGCTGGCATGGAGCGTTCCGATCACCAGCACGCCGGTCTCGGCGGCGGAGACGGCGAGCATGATGGTCTCCAGGTCGCGCATCTCGCCGACCACCAGCACGTCCGGGCTCTCGCGCAAGGCCGAGCGCAACGCGCCCGCGAAGCTCTCGGCATGCTTGCCCACCTGCCGCTGGGTGATGGCGCCCTGGATGGGCTGGTGCAAGTACTCGATGGGGTCCTCGATGCTGATCACGTGGCGCGCCGAGCTCTTGTTGATCTCGTGGACCATCGCCGCGAGCGAGGTCGTCTTGCCCGAGCCGGTCGGGCCGGTCACCAGGACGAGGCCGTTGGCCAGCTGCGTGAGGCGCTTCACCGCGCCGGGCAGGTTCAGCTCCTCGATGGTGGGCACCTCGTTGCGGATGACGCGGAAGACCGCGCCGAAGCCATGCGTCTGCACGAAGACGTTGGCGCGGAAGCGGGCCGCGCCCTCGACCGCATAGACGAAATCGACCTCCTGCGTCTTCTCGAACTCGGCGCGCTGCTCCTCGGTCATGATCTCGAGGAGGAAGCGCGAGGTCTCCACCTCCGAGAGGATGCGGAAAGGCAGCGGCATCAGCTCGCCTTCGTGTCGGATGATGGGCACGTTGCCGGCGTGGAAATGCAGATCGCTTGCGCCTTGATCAGCCACCAGCCGCAAGAATGAATCGATGCGCGCCGCCATCTAGTTCTTCCTCGCGGGGGCGCCGTTGCCGCCCGCTGCAGGTGGCCGGCTGGCGGGCGCGGGCTTGGGCGGCGGCGTCTGCGCTGCCGGCGGCGCCTGCGTCTTGATCGGCACGCGCAGCGCCTTCTGCGCCTGCATCCGCTTCTCCTCTTCGTCGACGAACGGCTCGAACTCCTTCTTGCTCACCGCCTTCACGTAGGCGTCCTCGGCGGTGATCTTTCCCTCCTTGAGCAGCCGCATCAGGTCAATATCCATCAGCTGCATGCCCTGCTCACGCGAGGTGGAGATGACCGAGGGGAGCTGGAAGGCCTTGCCCTTGCGGATGAGGTTTCCGACGGCCTCGTTGTTGATGAGCAGCTCCACCGCCAGAACGCGGCCCGCGCCGCTCTTCTCGCGCAACAGATACTGGCAAACGACCGCGCGAAGGCTGTCGGCCAGGGTCGAGCGGACCTGCTGCTGCTGTCCGGGGGGAAAGGCGGCGACGATGCGGTCGACGGTGGTGGCCGCCGAGACCGTGTGCACCGTGCCGAAAACAAGATGTCCCGTCTCCGCCGCGACGACGGTGAACTCGATGGTGGGCAGGTCGCGCATCTCGCCGACGAGGATGACGTTGGGATCCTCGCGCAAGGTCGAGCGCAGCGCGGCGGCAAAGGAGCGGGTGTGCGTGCCCACCTCGCGCTGGTTGACCAGGCTCTCCTTGCGCCTGTGGATCACTTCGATCGGATCCTCGAGCGAGATGATGTGCCGCGAGGAAGTGCGGTTGATGTAATCGATCAGCGCCGCGAGAGTGGTCGATTTGCCCGACCCGGTCGGGCCGCCCACCAGCACCAGGCCATTCTTCAGATCGCCGAACGTGCGCACCAGCGGCGGCAGACCGAGCTTCTCGAACTCGGGCAGCGTTCCGCGGATGCGGCGGAAGACACCCGAGAGCCCGCCCAGCTGCTGGAAGACGTTGGCGCGGAAGCGCAGCTCTTCGCTCTTCACTTCATGCGAGTAGTCGACGTCCTGCAGCGCCTGCAGCGCCATCACCTGTTCGTTGGTCAGGTGCGGCAGGAGCAGAGCCTTGACGGCTTCCTCGGAGAGCGGGCCGTCGGTGACGGGGCTGACCTGGCCGACCTTCTTCATGAACACGGGCTTGTTGGAGGCGACGATCAGATCATCGCCCTCCTCGATCGCCAGCTTCACCAGCAGCCGATCGAGCAATGGCACCGGCACGGCTCCGCCCTGCGCGGTGATCCGCCAGCGCGCGCCCAGCTCTCGCGCGGCCGCGCGCACCTTGAGGTGCATGTCGTCGTGCAGCTTGGCGATGGTGGTGGCGTGCTCGCGGCAGTCGAACTTCTCGAGGAACTTGATCGCCAGGTAGCGGACATCGGCGTTTTCCGAGCTGCACAGCTGCGCCACCTGCGGGGAGGCGCCCTTGGCGCTCATGTCGATGAGCGCCGGCAAGCAGATGGGCTGGAGGTCTGGTTCGGCGGTCATGATGTGCACGATGTACGGCACGGCGCGCGCGTCGTTGATCATCGCCACCGCTTCGATGGCGGTTTCCTTCACCCACCAGTCGGAATCCTGCGAGGCGGTCTGCACCAGCGAGCGCAGCGCCTTGGGGTCCTTGAGCCGGCCGAGCACGCCGACGGCGAAGCGGCGGATCACGTCCGACTTGTCGGTGAGCAGCGGGACGATGTGCGGGGTCAGCCGCAGCCCGCCCAGCTCGACCAGCGCATCCATCACCCGCTCGCGCACCCACCAGTCTTCGTCGCGGAGCATGGCCATCAGCTTGGGCCAGAGCGACGCATCCGGATCGGGCACCCCGCGGATGACTTCGGTGGCCATGCGCCGCACGTTCACGTCGCGGCTGCGCAAGAGCCAGATGACCGTGCGGGAGATGTCGAGCTTGCCCTCCATCGAGAGCTGCTTGAGCACCTCGGCGGCGCGGTTGCGCACCGGGACCTGCTTGTGGGCCAGCGCATCGACCAGGGGAGGCAGCACCGCATCGGAGCCGATGGCCTCCAGCGCGTTGAGCACCGCCAGGCGAATGGCGCGAGGTCCCGCGCGCATCTTGCGCTCGAGCGCGGCGATCACCCGCGCCGAGGAGAAGCGGCGGAGGCCGTCGACTGCGGCTTTGACGAATCCGACCGCGTCGGAGTCGAGGAAAGGTCCGACGAATTCGAAGTAATCCTCCTCGGCGCAGAGCGCAGAGAAGGAAGTGATCGCCTGCATCGCGATCGTTTCCGGCAGCGATCCGTCGAGGAACGGCGCGATCACCTTGAGCGCCGAGGCGGGGTCCTTTCCCATCGCCTTGGCGTCGCCCAGGTGCTTCAGTGCGTGGACCTTCTCCGCGGTCGTGCCCACCGCCAGCGCCGCATGCAGCGCCGGAACCGCCTGGTTCTTGGCGAAGCTGACCAGCACGTCGAGCGCCTCGACGCGGCCGGCGAATCCGCTCTCCCCCGCCGCCTTGCTGAGCATCTCGAAGACGGTCTTGCCGCCGCCGATCTGCATCAGCGCGCGCGCCACGGTGGCGCGCAGGCCCTGATCGCTCGAACGCAACAGCTCCACCAGCGCGGCGTGCTCGGTGGCGCTGTTCACCTTGGGGAGCAGCGAGGCCAGCGTCGTGCGCAGGCTTGCATCGGCCGACTTGAGCGCTTTGACGAACGGAACGAAGAGCGCCTTGTCGGGATTCTTGTCGATCAGCCGCGCGAAGACGGTCAGCCGCGAGCGATGCACGGCCGCGTCGGAGGTCTTGCCGGTGACCACCTCCAGGAGCTTGAGCAGGTCGGGTGTCTGCGGCGCCTCGACGGCGACGACGAAGGACTCCACTTCCTCGGGCGCTTTCCATGCGGCCGACTTGAATTGAGCGAGGAGGTCCTTCCCGGAGAGCATCCGGTTCCAGCTTAGCATCGAGGTCGCTCTTCGCAGCTTTACGGCTGGCCGCCCGCCTGCCGCGGGTAGACAGCGTGACTACGTTTCCTCCGTGCTCTATCTTGCATTGGGAGATTCGACTGGTCTGGGCGTCGGCGCGCGCGAAGGGGGCGGCTATCCCGACCGGCTGGTGCGCCTCCTGCGGCCGGCGCATCCGGCGCTGCGGCTGCAGAACCTTTGCCGGAGCGGCGCCATCACTGCCGACGTTCTTTCCGATCAGCTCCCCGCTGCGATGGGCGCTCGGCCACGATTGATCACTCTCGGCATCGGCATCAACGACGTCGGGCTGCAGTTGCCCGACGATGCCTTCGCGCTCAACCTGGAAGAGCTCGTCGTGCGGCTGCGCAGGCTCGCGGCGCCCATCGTCATCGCCAACATCCCTGACCTGTCGCTGGCGCCGGCACTGGCGGGCGCCGTGCCCCGCGCGCTCTACGAGAAGCGCATCGAGATGTTCAACCTGCACGTCACCGCGACCGCCGCGCGGCACGCGCTTGCGCTGATCGATCTGCATGCGCTCAGCCGCGAGATGTTTCCCGGCCGCGCCGGGATGTTCTCCGCCGATGGCTTTCATCCCAGCGACGCCGGCTACCAGACCTGGGCGGAGCGGATGCTGCCGGTGGTCGAGCCGCTCCTGCGCCCAGAAGCGAGGCCCTGAAACCAGGGCTGAAATGCCGCCACTTCCAGTGCGTAAGGGAGACGCAGGGCCAGGAGGCGGCCATGAAGACTTTCTTTCCGATCGCGCTGATGACGACATGGGCGGTGATGGTGGCCCTGACCCTGGCCGACTTCGCCGGCTTCTACAAGGCGGTACACGCGGCCGAAGCGCCCACGGTCCAGGCGGTGGAATTGATCAACGCGATGGGCAAACGGCGCAAGACCCGGACCGCGGCCGACTGCACCGCGCTCCCCGACCTTCAAACTGCCCAGGCGGCGCACGACTGAAACGATCGCGTCACTCGAGCGAGGGAATGCGCACCAGCGCCGCGTTCTCCTCGACGTGGGCGGGCGTCTTCATTCCCACCAGCGCGCACGTCACCGCCGATCGGGCGAACTGCAACGCGCGCTGCGCATCGGTCTGGAGCGCGCCGGGCTGATCGCGCATCTGCCGCAGCAGCTTCTGCGCCAGCCGTCCTTGCAGCAGGCTCGCCGAAGCAAACACGGCGACGCCGTTGTCGTGCGCCGCCTCGAGCAACGACCTGCCACCCTGGTTGCGGAAGACTCGCGCCTCGTTCATCTCGACGTTGAAGGGCAACTGCACGGCGCGGAAATGGTGCGAGGCGCCGCCGGCCTCGCGCGCCGCGGCGAGCATTTCGTCGAGCGAGAGGTACTCTTCCTCGCCGGCGGCGAGACGAAAACCGCCCCAGGTGGCGACCCCGTAAGCGGCGATGCGCCCCTCCGCGCAAGCGCGCTCGAGCGCCGCGAAGGCCGCGCGCAAGCGCCGGAGAAACTCGGCCCGCGTCACTTCGCCGAGTTGCGTCTCGGGATTGTGGAGGTAGTAGAGATCGATGCACGCCACGCCGAGGTTGCGCCGGCTGCGATCGATCTGGTCCTCGAGATAGCGCGGCGCCAGCGAATGGCAGCCCGCGACGATCTCCTCCGGCTCGAGCAAGCCGGGCTTGATGAAGGTCTCCTCGAAGTAGGCGCGCACGTCGCGCGGGCGCGCGCCGTCGAAAGGCAGGTAGCCGCCCTTGGTGCAGAGCACGAACTGCTCGCGGGGCAGGCCGCTCTCGCGCACCGCCGCGCCCACGGCGCGCTCGCTGCGCTGGTTGCGATAATTGATCGCGCTGTCGACGACGTTGATGCCCAGCTGCAGCGCGCGCCGCACCGACCGGGCGTAGAGCGCGTCGGTGGCGTCGTCGTCGCGGTCGAGATACGTGCCGATGCCGAGCGAGGAGAGCCAGAGGCCTGAACCTTCGCGGAAGTGGCCGGGCGCGCCGCCGCTCGCGTCGCGAAAACGCGCAGTGCCTTCGAGAGTGGCGAGGCCGGGAAGCATGGGCGCATCCTAGGCTCGCGCGCGGACCAGCGCGAACGCGAGCGAGGGTTACGCACCTGCGCGCGAGCCGACACCGACCGGAAGGGCGCTTGCCAAGTCGCCCGATCTTTGCTCTGCATCGCCCCGTCCCGAGAGATCGGAAATGGAATGAGCGCACTCTTCAAGCCGGGCGCCAACACTTCATTTCGCGTCACGCTCGTAGTGCTCGCCTTGCTGCTCGGTGGGGGGTTGGTCGCCGGCCCGATGATCTACGTGCGCTCGCCGTACTTCACGCAGCAGCAGGATCCGGTCGATCAGCCAGTGCAGTTCGATCACCGTCATCACGTCGGCGACGAAGGGATCGACTGTCGCTATTGCCATTCGCTGGTGGAGAAAGCGCCCAATGCCGGAGTACCTCCAACCAGCGTCTGCCTCAATTGCCACGAGCAGATCTGGAACAAGAGCCCCAAGCTCGCGCCGGTGCGGGAGAGCTATTTCGCCGACCGGCCCATCGTTTGGAACAAGGTCAACAAGCTGCCCCACTTCGTCTACTTCAACCATTCCATCCACCTGAAGCAGGGTGTCGGCTGCGTCACCTGCCACGGGCGCATCGACGAGATGGCGTTGGTGGAGAAAGCGCAGCCCCTGACCATGGGCTGGTGCCTCGAGTGCCATCGCAATCCGGAGCGCTTTCTCCGCCCGCGCGAGGAAATCACCAGCATGACGTTCCGGCCGCGCGATCAGCTCGCGCTCGGCCGCGCGCTGAAGGACCAGTACCACGTCCACACTCGCGTCTCCTGCACGACCTGCCACCGATGAAGCTTCCTCTCGCCGGACAGAGCAGGCCCTGGCGCAGCGTGGAGGAGCTGCAATCTCCGCCGGCGCCGTCGCGCGAGCTGGGGCCTGCGGAGCCTCCCTCGCGGCGCGAAGTGCTGCAGCTCCTCGGCGCGAGCGCGGCGCTGGCGACGATGGGCGGCTGCCTCAAGCCGCCCGACGAGAAGATTCTTCCCTATACGAAGCAGCCGCCGGAGGTGACGCCGGGCAACCCGCTGCATTACGCGACCTGCTCGACGCTCGACGGCCGCGCCACGGGTCTGCTCGTCACCGCCAGCGAGGGCCGTCCGACAAAAGTGGAGGGCAGTCCCGAACATCCTTCGAGCAAGGGCGGGATCGGCGTGCTCGAGCAGGCGCAGCTGCTCAGCCTCTACGATCCGCAGCGCCTCAAGGTCGTGCAGTACAAGAGCGAGCTCCGCTCGTGGCGCGATTTTCTCGCCACCATGATCGCCAAGAGCCGCGTGCTCCGTGACCGGCGCGGCGAAGGCTTGCGCTTCCTCATGGAGCCGAGCTCGTCGCCCCTGATCGCGCATCTGCGGCAGCGATTGCTCGAGGTCTATCCGCGCGCGCGTTTTTCCTCGTGGAGCGCGATTCCGCTGCAGCAGATCCACGACGGCGCGCAGCTCGCTTTCGGATCCGCCTACGAGACGCGGATCGATCTGTCTCGAGCGCAGGCCGTGGCGTCGCTGGATGCGGATTTCCTTTCCGCGATGCCGGGCAATGCGCGCCCGATGAAAGACTGGGCAGCGCGCCGCGTGCCGCCGAACATGGCCCGGCTCTATGCGGTCGAGGCGCACCTCTCGGTCACCGGCATGAATGCCGACCATCGGCTGCGGTTGAAGCCGAGCCAGGTGCATCGCTTCGGGCTGGCTCTGCTGGGGCGGCTCGTCCCCCGCCATGCCGCGCTCGCCAAGCGCTTTTCATTCTCGGCGGAAGAGCTGCGCTTCGCCGACGTCCTGGCGAGAGATCTGCAGCGCGCCGGCGCGGGCGCTGCAGTGCTGGTCGGCGCCCGGCAACCGCCGGTCTTGCACGCGGCAATGCACGCCATCAATGCCGCGTTGGGCAGCAGCGTCGTCTCGCAAGCGAAGCCGGTGCTCCACGAGATGGACGCGGGCCCTCGAGCGCTGCGGGTGCTCGCCGAGGAGATGCGCCGCGGAGCCGTCGATACCTTGATCATGACCGCTTACAACCCAGTCTATGGCGCGACCTCGGACATCAATTTCGCCATGGCATTGTCGCAGGTCAATACTTCGGTCTATCGGACGCTCTATGCCGACGAGACCGCGGAGCGCGCCGGCTGGGTCCTTCCCGCCGCGCACCCCTTGGAGAGCTGGGGCGACGCGCGGGCGCACGACGGGACCATCAGCTTCCAGCAACCGCTCATCGCTCCACTCTATGCGGGCGTGAGCGAGGCGGAAATGCTGGCCGCCTTGTTCGGGGAAGGCGACCGGACCGCATACACGCAGCTGCGCGAATTCTGGCAAGCGCGAGTGCCCGAGCTGGGGCGCTTCGACCTGACCTGGGAGAAATGGATCGCGGACGGCTTCATTCCGGGAACCGCGGTCAAGGCCGAATCGCCCGCGGTCAATCATGACGCCGTTCTTGCCGAGGCGATGAAAGTCCCGCCCGCGGAAAAGCCCGGCCTGGAGATCAATGTCGTTGCCGATACCAAGGTCCTCGACGGGCGTTTCGGAAACAACGGCTGGCTGCAGGAGCTGCCCGATCCCGTCACCAAGCTGACCTGGGAGAACGCCGCGCTGCTGAGCCCGGCGACTGCGGCGGAACTCGGCGTCGAGCAGGGCGACCTGGTCGACCTCACGCTGCGCGGCCCGCCTGCGCGCGCCCCGGTCGTGATCGCTCCGGGTCACGCAGACGGCGCGGTGACGGTCGCCATCGGCTACGGCCGGCGCAGCGACGCCGAGACGCTCTGCAAAGGAATTGGCTTCGACACCAGCACGCTGCGCCACAGCGACCTTCCCTGGTTCGCGCCCGGCTTGGCCCTGGTTGCGACCGGCCGCAAGGCGCGGCTGGCGCAGACGCAACAACATCACTCGATGGAAGGGCGGATCATCGCCGTTTCCGCTGCGCTCCCGAAGCTGCGCGAGACCGAGGAGATGCTCGAGGAGCAGCGCGGCGCGCCTCTCTCCTTCCACCGTCCCTGGGATTACTCCAAGGGATACCGTTGGGGAATGGCCATCGATCTCTCCCGCTGCACCGGCTGCAGCTCCTGCGTCGTTGCCTGCCAGGCGGAGAACAATGTCCCCGTGGTCGGGAAGGATCGGGTCTGGCGCAGCAGGGAAATGCACTGGCTGCGGGTCGATCGGTATTTTCTCGGCGAGGACGCGGCGAACCCGGGAGTGGTCTTCCAGCCGCTCATGTGCGTGCATTGCGAGAGCGCGCCCTGCGAATACGTCTGCCCGGTCAATGCCACCGTCCACAGCGACGAGGGGCTCAACGAGATGGTCTACAACCGCTGTGTCGGGACACGATATTGCTCGAACAATTGCCCCTATAAAGTGCGGCGATTCAATTTCTTCTCCTATACCTCGGAGTACAGCGACCAGGAGAAGATGGCCTTCAATCCCGACGTGACCGTCCGCTCGCGCGGCGTCATGGAGAAATGCACGTATTGCGTCCAGCGCATCGAGCGGGCCCGAATCCATTCGCGGGTCGAGGGACGCGAGATCCGGGACGGCGAGATCCAGACCGCCTGCCAGCAGGCCTGTCCCGCCGACGCCATCGTCTTCGGCGATCTCAACGATTCCGGCTCGCGCGTCAGCCGGCTGCTCTCCAGCGAGCGCCGCTACGATCTCCTCCACGAGCTGGGCACGCGCCCGCGCACCGGATATCTGGCCCGCGTCATGAATCCAAACCCGGAGCTCGCCTGATGGCGGAAAGCGCCCTGCAAGCGCGGCGCGAGCTGGACCCGCTCCCTCTCATCGAGGGCCGCCACGACGACGGCACGCTCAACAAGACTCTGCTCGATTACGTCTGGCAGCGCCCGCAGCCGGGCTGGCTCACGCTCTTCTTCATCGGCATGGGCGGCACCGGTCTTCTCCTCGCCGGCATCGCCGTGACTCTGGCCAAAGGCATCGGAATGTGGGGCAACAACATTCCCGTCGCCTGGGCCTTTGGCATCATCAACTTCGTCTGGTGGATCGGAATCGGACACGCCGGCACGCTCATCAGCGCCATCCTGCTCCTCTTCCAGCAGAAGTGGCGCACCAGCATCAACCGCTTCGCCGAAGCGATGACGCTGTTCGCAGTCATGCAGGCCGGATTGTTCCCGGTGCTCCATCTCGGCCGGCCCTGGTTTGCCTACTGGTTGTTCCCCTATCCGTCGACGAACTCGATCTGGCCGCAATTCAAGAGCCCGTTGATGTGGGACGTCTTCGCGGTCAGCACCTACTTCACCACTTCCTTGCTCTTCTGGTACCTGGGGCTCATTCCCGATCTTGCCTCTCTGCGCGACGCATCGGCCAAACGCAGCACCCGCTTCATCTATGGCGTGTTCGCCATCGGCTGGCGCGGTTCGGCGCGGCACTGGCACCATTACAAGATCGCCTATCTGCTGCTCGCCGGCCTGGCGACGCCGCTGGTGCTCTCGGTCCACACCATCGTCTCCTGGGACTTCGCTCTCTCCATCCTGCCGGGCTGGCACACCACCATCTTTCCGCCCTACTTCGTCGCCGGAGCCGTCTTCTCCGGCTTTGCGATGGTACTGACGCTGATGGTTCCGGCGCGGCGCTTCCTCAAGCTCAAGCACGTCATCACGCTCCGCCACCTCGAGGCGATGAGCAAGGTGATGCTGCTCACGGGCCTGATCGTCGCCTACGGCTATCTGATGGAGCATTTCATCGCCTGGTACAGCGGCGATGAATTCGAAAGCCACGTCTTCTTCCAGACCCGAGCAAGGGGTCCCTATCGCGGCATCTATTACCTGATGATCTTCTGCAACATCGTGGTCCCGCAATCGTTCTGGTTCCCCTGGGCGCGGCGCAACGTCTTCTATCTGTGGATTGCGTCGGTGCTGATCAACGTGGGCATGTGGTGCGAGCGCTTCGTCATCGTGGTCACCTCCCTGCACCAGGATTTCATTCCTGCGAACTGGGCGATGTATTACCCGACCTGGGTCGATTTCAGCCTCCTCTTCGGCACCATCGCTTTCTTCGGCACGCTGTTTCTTCTCTTCCTCAAATACCTGCCGGCCGTGGCAGCGACCGAACTGAAGGAGCTGCGCCACGAGCTCGAGCACGAGTGGCTGGAGGGCGCAAAGCGATGAAGCGCTACGTCCTCGGCGAATTCGGCGAGCCGGAGGATTGCGTGGAGGCATTGCGCAAGCTGCACGAGGCCGGAGTGCAAGGTCTGGATGCCTATTCACCCTATCCATTGCACGGCAGCGACGAGGCGCTGGAATTGCCGCGCAGCAAGGTTCCGCTCGTGGCGCTGACGGGCGGCGTCTTCGGAGCGCTGGGCGGCTACGTCATGCAAGCGTGGATGAACGGCGTCGATTTCGCGATCAATGTCGGCAACCGCCCGCCGCACGGATTCTGGACCAACATTCCCATCACCTTTGAATCGGGGGTGCTCCTCTCGGTCTTGAGCATCTTCTTCAGCGCCATCTTCTACTTCTTCGCCTTGCCGCGCCCCTATCATCCGGTCTTCGAGTCGGAGCAATTCCGCACCGCCTCTCTCGACGCATTCTGGGTGAGCATCGAGACCGAGGAGGAAGAGCCGGTCGCCGATCTGGAAGAGAAGCTGCGATCGACCGGCGCGCGCCGTGTCCACACGGTGGTGGAGAGCGCATGAAGACTCTCGTCCTCGCCGTGATCTTCGCCGCGGCGTGCGGCGAGACGACTCTCTTCGATCCGATGGAGCGGCAGCCGAAGTTCAAACCCTTTTCCGCGAATGCCTTCTATGACGACGGGCGCGCCATGCGCGTTCCTCCGGCGGGAACGGTCCCGCGGGAGCGCCTCACCGATCGCCCGGAGATCGCGCAAGGCAAGGATCGCGACGGTCACGACGTCACCGTCATCCCCATCCCGGTCACCAGCGAGCTGATGAGCCTGGGACGAAAGAAGTTCGACATCCATTGCGCGGCGTGCCATGGCCTGCTCGGCGACGGCGTCAGCCCCGTGGCTGCGAAGATGTCGCTGCGGCCGCCGCCCTCGCTGCTCCTGCTGCACAATGATTCCGTGGGGCACTTCTTCGAGGTCATCTCGCAGGGCTACGGATTGATGCCCTCCTATGCCGCGGAGCTCGACGCGCAGGATCGCTGGGCCGTCGTCCTCTATCTGCGCGCGCTGCGGCGCAGCCAGGCCGTGGCCCTCGCCGAAGTGCCGGCAGATATCCAGAAGCAACTGCGCGAGGAGCCCCGGTGATGGACGAGCGATCGCTCCCCGACGCGAACCTGCCGCCGTTCGAAGGCGGCCGCTCGCTCCTGCTCGGCGGCGCGGCAGCGGGCGCCGCGGGCCTTCTCTTGACGCTGATCGGGGGTTTCATTGCGCCCAAGGCCGCGCTTTATTCTTATTTGATCGCATTCGATTACTGGCTCGGTCTATCGCTCGGCGCGCTCGCGCTGGTCATGGCGCACAATGTCGCCGGCGCGCGCTGGAACGTGGTCATCCGCCGTCTGGGCGAAACGATCGCCGCCGCCGTGCCGCTCTTCATCGTCCTCTTCGTTCCGCTCCTGCTCGGCGCGCGGTACGTCTGGATCTGGATCGACCCGCCGCAAGAGCTGGCGAAGGAGACGCTGCGCCTGCTGCAGTACAAGAAGCCCTATCTCAATTTCAACTTCTTCCTCGCCCGCGCCGTCATCTATTTCGTCGTCTGGTCGGCCCTCGCCCTTCTCCTCCGCGCCTGGTCGGTGCGGCAGGACGAAAGCGGCGAAGCGCTCCTCACCCGCCGGCAGCGCAAGCTCTCCGCGCCCGGCCTGGTCCTGCTCATTCTCACCGCGACCTTCGCTTCCTTCGACTGGCTCATGTCGCTGCAGCCGGCGTGGTTTTCCACCATCTTCGGGCTCTACGTTTTTACCGGTGGATTCGTCGGCTCGCTCGCGCTCCTCTGCCTGATCGTCACCGGCCTCCGCTCCGGTGATTCGGCGCTGGGAAAGATCATCAGCGCCGATCATCAGCACAATCTGGGCAAGCTCCTCCTCGCCTTCGTCTGCTTCTGGGCCTACATGGCCTTCTCGCAATACATGCTCATCTGGGCGGGCAATCTCCCGGATGAAGTGACCTGGATCGTCGCGCGCAGCCGCGGCGTCTGGCGACCGGTCGGCATCCTCATCTTGCTCGGGCATTTCCTCGTGCCTTTCTTCCTGCTTCTTTCGCGCGACCTGAAGCGGAGCCGTCAGGGCCTGGCGGCGGTCGCCGCGTGGATGCTCGTCATCCATTACATCGACCTCTATTGGATCGTCATGCCCGCTTCCAGCCTCGATGGACTGGGGCTGCACTGGACGCATCTGACCGCGTTCATCGGCGTCGGCGGCGCCTCGGTGGCTGCCGCCGTCTTCCTCTTGCGCGGCGTGCGGCCGCTGCCGGTGCGCGATCCTTACCTGGAAGATTCCTTGAGGTACGTGCAGCCGTGACCTATCAGCCCTCCCGCTCGACCGAGACCATCTCTCCGCCCGCGGCGCAGGCAGAGGAAGCGATCCACTGGGGCAAGGTCATCGCCATCGGTGCCGGCTCGCTGGTCGCTTTTGCCATCGCCATCTGGATCAGCTGGGGCTACATGCGCGCCCGCGAAAAGCTCTTGCAGCCACGCGGGCCCGATCCGATCCCCCTCGATGTCGGGAAGATCGACATCGGGATCGTCGAGCAGGTCCCCTTCGACATCACCCGCTCGTTCGCCGCCTATCGCAGGGACCGGATGGACCGCCTCGAGCACTGGGGATGGGTCGATCGCAAGCAAGGCCTGGTGCACGAGCCCATCGCAAAAGCGATGGACGAGGTCGTTTCCGAGCTGTCGGGGAAGAAGAAATGACCGCCGCGCTCCTGGCGATCCTCCTCGCGCAGGCCGAGGTCGACGTGGTCGAAAAGCTGGGCGAGCGCCCGGCTGACGCGGTGTTCATCGACGCACAGGCGAATCGCGTTTCGCTCCGCCAGCTGACAGCGCGCGGCAAGCCGGTCTTGCTCACCTTGGTCTATTTCGATTGCCCGATGCTCTGCAGCCTGGTGCAGAAGGGCGTGATCAAGGCATTGAATGAATCGGGGTTGCGCCTCGGCGCGGACTACCATGGATTGACGGTCTCCTTTTCCCCGCGCGATACCGCCAAAGAAGCCCAGCTTCGGCAAGGCGGATATCTGCAGACACTCGCCAATGCCGAGCGTGCTGCGCCGACCGATTGGCCTTTCCTGACCGGCGGGGAGACTGCCATTCGCGCTCTGGCCGATTCCGTCGGCTTCCACTACCGCTGGGATGCCGAGTCGCAACAGTTCGAGCATCCCGCCGTCAGCGTCATCCTCGGACCGGACGGCACGATCTCCCGCTATCTCTATGGAATCGAACTATCGCCCCGCGACCTGCGGCTCGCCATGGTCGAGGCCTCGCAAGGCAAGGTGGGCACCGCGCTCGACCGGGTCATTCTCCGCTGCTTCAAATATGACCCCGCCTCGCGCAAGTATCATTTCTACCTGATGGGCGCATTGCGGCTGGGCTCGGGCGCCGCTGCGCTGGCCCTGCTCGTCATGCTCGGCGCGCTCTGGCGGCGCGAACTGCGAAAGGGCTCGGCATGAACGAGCTCTTGCGCCGGCTGCTCTTCCTGCCCGACCAGGCGTCGACGTTCGCGCGCGACATCGATCAGCTGCACTATTTCGTCATCGTCACCACCTTCGTGATGTCGACCGCGGTGGGGCTCACCACTCTCTTCTTCTTCGTCCGCTACCGGCGCCGGTCCGAGACGCAAACGACGCCGCACATCGAGCCGACCTGGTGGATGGAGCTGGGTTTCATCGGCACGCCGCTCTTCTTCTTCATGCTCTGGTTCTTCCTCGGGTTCCGCGAGTTCGTCCGACAGCAGACGCCGCCCTCCGACGCCATCGATGTCTACGTGATGGCGAAGAAATGGATGTGGAAGTTCGCCTATCCCGACGGTCCGAACGCCATCAACGTCCTGCGCGTGCCGGCGGGACGCAACGTGCGCCTGTTGATGACCTCGCGCGACGTGATCCATTCCTTCTACGTTCCCGAGTTCCGCATCAAGCAGGACGTCTTGCCCGGCCGATACACCCAGACCTGGTTCAATGCGGTGCAGCCGGGCCGCTATCAGATCCTCTGCGCCGAATATTGCGGAGCGGGACACTCGATCATGCGCGGCGAAGTCATCGCCCTCAAGCCGCAGGAGTTCGAGGACTGGCTCAGTCAGCAGAGGCGCGGACTGGTCGCCAGGCAGGACAGCTCGCCGACCGGCCTGGATTTCGCTCCGGCCCTGGGAAACCTGGTCGATCAGGGCCGCCGCATCGCCGCCGAGCAAGGCTGCTTGAAGTGCCATACCACCGACGGCACGCGGCACATCGGGCCTACCTGGCTCGACCTCTATCATCGCAGGGAGAAATTGCAGGACGGCAGCATCATCGACGCGGACGAGGCCTATCTGACCGAATCGATGATGGAACCCACCGCCAAGATCGTCGCCGGCTTCCAGCCGGTGATGCCCAGCTTCCAGGGGAAGATCGCTGGTCCCGAGGTGGCCGCGCTGGTCGAGTACATAAAATCACTGCAGAGCGACGTGGTCCGCACCGGACCGTCGGAAGGACCCGCATATGCGCCTATCCGAGGCCGATAGCGCCCGGCTCGCCGGGGCATTGCCGCAGGCCCCGACCTATTTGCAGGACGGCACTACGGTGCTGTCGTGGCTCAATACCCGCGACCACAAGCGCGTCGGCGTGATGTTTCTCGCCTCGGTGATCTTCTTCTTCTTCATCGGCGGCATCTTTGCGCTGGCGCTGCGGATGAAGCTGCTCCAGCCCGGGCCCTATCTCATCGACGCCGTCAGCTACAACCGGCTGTTCACGCTCCATGGCGTGGTGATGATCTTCCTCTTTCTCATTCCCTCCATACCTTCCGCCTTCGGAAATTTCGTCCTGCCCCTGATGATCGGAGCGCGCGACGTCGCATTCCCGCGCCTCAATCTCGCTTCCTTTTATCTTTATCTGGCGGGAGCCGCGATCACCATCTGGGGAATGCTCCAGGGCGGCGCCGACACCGGATGGACCTTCTATACCCCTTATTCGAGCACGACGCCGACGCAGGTATTGCCCATCCTGCTCGGCGTCTTCGTCGTCGGATTCTCCTCCATCTTGACCGGCCTCAACTTCATCGTCACCGTGCATACGCTGCGCGCGCCCGGGATGACGTGGATGCGGATCCCACTCTTCGTCTGGGGCATCTACGCCACCAGCATCATCCAGATCCTTGCCACGCCGGTGCTCGGCATCACCGTCTTGATCGTCGCGGTGGAGCGCTTCGCCGGATTCGGAATGTTCGACCCCGCGCGCGGCGGCGATCCGGTCCTCTTCCAGCACATGTTCTGGTTCTATTCGCACCCCGCGGTCTACATCATGATCCTGCCGGCGATGGGGGTCATTTCGGAAACGGTGAGCGCTTTCTCGAGGAAGAATACCTTCGGGTACAAGGCCATCGCGATGAGCTCGCTGGGCATCGCCTTCGTCGGCTTCTTCACCTGGGGCCACCACATGTTCGTCGCCGGGCAGAGCACCTTCAACGCCGGCGCCTTCGGAATCCTCTCCATGTTCGTGGGGGTCTTCACCGCCATCAAGGTCTTCAACTGGGTCGGGACGATGTATCGCGGCGCAATCGCCTTCAAGACCCCCTTCGCCTATATCTGCGGATTCCTCTATTTCATCGTCTTCGGGGGGATGACCGGCGTCGCGCTCGCCACCACTTCCTTGGACATTCATTGGCACGATACCTATTTCGTGGTGGCGCATTTCCATTTCATCATGGTGGGCGCCTCGGTGATGGGTTTCCTGGCCGCGCTCCATTACTGGTTCCCGAAGATGTTCGGCAAGACGTATCCCGAGGGATGGGGCCTGGTGGCGGCCTCGCTGATCATCCTCGGCTTCAATGCCACCTTCATTCCGCAATTCCTGCTGGGCAATTACGGGATGCCGCGCCGCTATTATCAGTACCCTGAGCATTTCCAGGCGTTGCACGTTGCTTCCACGGCCGGCGGGACGCTGCTCGGGTTCGGCTTCCTCATCATCCTCATCTACCTGACCATCGCTTTGATCTGGGGCCAGCGCTCGGAATCGAATCCCTGGGGCTCGAAGGGTTTCGAATGGCTGAGCGCTTCCCCGCCGCCGACCCATAACTTCGACGAGCTGCCCACCATCACCCAGATGCCGCACGACTATCGGACGCACGAGCCGCCGGGAGTCCTGCATGTCGCATGAGGCGGCGCAAGGGCTGCCGGAAGGCATCCTCGCCCATCACTTCTCCTCGCTCGAGCGGCAGAACGAGGCGATGCGCCTCGGCATGTGGCTCTTCCTGGCCACCGAGATCCTGCTCTTCGCCGGCCTTTTCACCGGATACGCCGTCTATCGCTTCCAATTCCCGCTCGCCTTTGCGGAGTGCAGCCGCCATCTGGAGATCGCGCTTGGCACGCTCAATACCATCGTCTTGATCACCTCCAGCTTTACCGTCGCGCTGGCCATCCATTTCGCGCGCACCGACCGGCGCCGTGCGGCCGTCATTTGCCTGGTGCTGACCATCGGCTTCGCGCTGGCGTTTCTCGGCATCAAGGCCGTCGAATACACGGCGCACTTCCACGAGCGATCGCTGCCGGGAAAGTACTACGCCTTCGAGGGGGTGAAGATCCTGGGCGCGGCGATGTTCTTCACCATGTATTTCCTCATGACCGGACTGCACGGAGTGCACGTCGTCGCGGGAATGAGCGTGCTCTCCTGGCTTTTGTGGCGGACTCTGCAGGGGCGCTATTCGTCGAGGTACTACACTGGCCTGGAGATGGGCGGGCTCTACTGGCATCTCGTCGACCTCGTCTGGATCTTCCTCTATCCGCTGCTTTACTTGATCTAAGGAGAAGAAGTGGCCGAGAGCGCGACCCAGCATCAGCACGAGACTCACGACCAGCATTCGGCGGTGCCCTATGTCGTGGTGTGGATCGCGCTGCTCGTCTTTACGGCGGTCACCTATCTGACCGGCATCCAGCATTTGGGGAAATGGGCCTTGGCCATCGCGCTCGCCATCGCCTGCACCAAGTCGGCGCTGGTGGCTCTCATCTTCATGCACCTGCGGGAATCGAGCGGCGCCACGCGGCTGGTGTTCGTGACCTCGCTGGTCTTTGTCGCGCTCCTGCTCTTCTTCACCGTCTCCGACGTCGCCACGAGGTTCACGCTGGCGACGCCGGCGGGGGCGCCTTTCGGCACAGAGCGATCGCAGCCCGAGGGCCTGCTCGAGCACGAAATGCCGGCGGAAGAATGAGCGCGCTCAGGGATGCCGCTTCGGGTCTTCGTCGACGTGATTGATGTTCGGCCGTGCGGGACCCTCCGCGGTACCTGCGCCGAATCTCCGCTCGGCCTCGGCGAAGTCGCGCAGCACCTCCTCCTGCGACTGATAGCGCTCCTTGGGAAGCGACTTGAGGAAATTGATCACTTCTGCCGGAGCCTCACTGTCCTCCGCGGTTTCGATGATTTCATCGCGGGCCGCGGGAAATTCGACCTGTGCAACGTGCCAAGCCGGGCTCCGCGCGGGGTTCTCGCCGATTCCTCTCGCCATGCACTCAACCTAGGCTGTTCCTTCCCTGGTGGCTCGCTCCTGCGCCGGGCGGCCCTACAGGCAGCCGAAATCGAGCAACGGGCAGCGGAAGTCGAAGGAGCAGTTCCGCCGGTCGGGCATCTGCACGGCGAGGCTCGCCCAGGCCTCGCCGCCCCGCCCGTCGCGCGCAACGAGCCAGAGGCGGCTGCTGGCCGCCGCCAGCGCGGTCAACGTGACGAGCCCGCGCTCGGGCACCGGGTCGCCGGGGGCTGGCTCGTCCGCCACGTCGCTGCCTGCGACCGGACGTCCGAGCGGCCCGTATTGCGCGTGCGGCATGGTGAAGAATGAATAGCTGATGCGCTCGGTCAGCTGGACGGTGCGCCCGGCAAGATCGGTGACTTGATAGGTCTCCTGCGCGCCGGGGGAAAGAAGAGGGCGGAGCCAGACGGTTTCTGATACCGGAAGCTCGATGAATCCCTCGTCGGCAACCACGCGATCGCCCCCGGATCCGCTCAGAGCGAATCCGGTCAGGGAAAACGAATGATTGGGAACGACTCCCGGCAATGCGGGGCTGAAGAGCAGCAGCTTCGACGCGGTGACCGAGACATTTCCTCTTTCCACGAGCACTTCGACCTGCACCCTGACTCCGCCATACCCGGCCAGCGGGTCCGCCTGCAGCGCAGCCCGAATCTTTTCTGGAAGGACCTGCAACTGCATGTCCGAGCTGCCGTCCGCGGTCACTTCCCAAGGCTGGTCGGGCGGACAGGGACCCTCTGGGTGCGGAACGCAGGCGCGCAAGTGCACCTGTTGCTCCGAAGGACCACCGGGATAGACCACCAGCGCGCGCAGTGAGACGGGCGGCGCCACGAAGGTGACCGGATCGTAAAGCACCTCGGGCGGATCGGCCCGCACCGCGAGGATGCGCAGGTCGCTCACCACGCTCGCGGGTGAGAAACAAGGGTCATAGAACGAATTGCACGCCGCCAGCGCAGCGCATGTCGTCAGCGCGGCCCGCTTCAAAACGAGACCTTCGCCCCGACCGAGGCGAGAAAGGGCAGTCCATGCACGGTATCCGATTCCTGGAAGCGAAAATCGTAGAGCGTCGCCTCGGGATTGCGCCGCCCCAGCACGTTCTGGAAATCGACATAGAGCTGCAATCGCCCGTAATCGCCGACCCAGATGTTGTTGAGCTCGAAATCGATCTGCAAGAAGGTCGGCAGCCGCGTAGCCCCGAATGGCAATGTTGCGGTCACGTAGTTGCCGCTGTCGGCATTGAAGGTGACCGGGCCGACCGGCTCCGCGACCGGATTGCCGCTGGCGATGCGCACGCGGGTGGCGAATTCGACATAAGGCGAAGGCCGCCAGCCGACGAGGAGCGTGAAGATGTGCGGCTGATCGAAAGCAGTGGGACGCCACGACTGCCACGGGCCCGGCAGCTCGCGAGAGCGAGAGAGCGTATAGGCAAGCCAGCCATAGAGCCGTTCGGTGAACTCGCGCCGGATCAACACCTCGAGACCGAGTGAGCGGCCGATGCCTGAATTCAATTGTAATGGATTGTCATAGGTGCCATCACCATTCGCGCGCGGCTGGGCAGGAAAGACCAGCGAACGGCGCCGGCTCAGATAACCTTCGACCTTGATCGACCACAGATCGCCGAACTTCCTCTCCACGCCCGCGCCCATCTGCTCCGCCGCCTGTGGCAAGAGCCCGGGATTGCCGATCACTTGATCGACTTGCTCGGCCGTCGGCGCCTGGTGATAGAGGCCGGCATAGGCATAGAGCGCGGTCGGCTCGTTCAATTCGAAGCGCGCCCAGAGGCGCGGGTCGAGCACCGCGTAGGTATGTCCGAGCCAGTGCATCTCCTCGAGGCGCAGTCCGGACGTGAGCCGCAGCCGGCCGCGGCGCCATTCCACCTCTGCGTATTCGCCGAGGCTGGAGAAGACCTTCACGCCGTTGAGCCTCGCCTCCTCGGCATTGGGCGCTCCCACGCTGCGCAGTTGCTGCTCGTAGAGGATGTCGAGGTCATAGGAGACGCGATTCATGAGGAGGTCCAGGCCTGCGCGCAACTCGAGATTGTCCCCCTGCCGCGCGATGATCCCGCTGCGGAGCCCGGTCGAGAACGTCCGGTCCCGCTGGCTTTGCGGTCGCGAAAAGGCGCCGGCGCCGATGCCGGAAGAGGAGGAATTGGAGAGATCGAATCCAATCATCGGCGCAATGTTGAAGGAGAGCGCGTCGCTCACCCGCCGCTCCCAGGCGAAGCGGGCACGGTGGAAGCCGATGCGTTTTCCCAATTCGAGCGGCACCGAGCCGCGGCCGCCGCCCACCTGCGCGAAGGAATCGTCGCTGCCGTAGAGTGTCAGGGACAGGCGATCGCGCCGCGTCGGCCGCCAGTCGGCGCGGCCCTGATAGTCCCAATAGACGGGCAGGGTGATCTCCTTGTTGGGCTCGGTGGTCAGTTCGATGATGGGATTGATGTAGCTGCGGCGCGCGCCCAGCGCGATCTGCGCGTCGTCGCCGATCGGCCCTCGCAAGAAGGCGGCGCTCTTCTGCAGATCGGCGGCCAGGCTCCCGTGCCAGCGGTCGTCGGTGCCGCGGCGGCTCTGCACCGCCACGACGCCGGCCAGGCTGCGGCCGAAATAGACGCCCGCACCGCCGGGATAGAAGTCGATCTTCTCGACCATCTCCTCGCCCAGCACCGAGGGGCCGTTCAAGAGATGATAGAGAATGGGAATCTGCTGCCCATCGATATATGCGCCGGTATCGACCGCCGGTGCGCCTCGCACGATCAACTGGCCGCCGGTGTAGGGGATGCGCGCCAGCCCAGGCAGGTTCTCGATCACCCGCAGCGGATCGCCGCTCGATCCGGGCACGTTGCGCAACTCCTCGTGGGAGATCGTCTCCTTGGTGGGCGCGAGCCGCGCCTCCTTCTCGCCCGGCACGGTGATGGAGAGGTCGGAGACGGCGCTGCGGCGCAGATAGACGATGTCCGGCTCAGGCGCGCCTGGGCCGACCTCGATGCGCTCCTGGGCGCGGAAATAGTCTGGCGCGATCACCACCAACACTTGCGAGCCGCGTGGCAGCGACATCGACCAGCGGCCCCGCGCGTCGGTGCTGGTGGCGATGCCGAGGCCCTGCGCGATGACATCCGCGCCGGCGACGGAGAGCCGCGTCCCTTGCGACAGGACCTGCCCGCGCACTTCGCCGAAGGGAACGAAAGGCGCATGCGGCCCGGCGCGCTCGCGGTTGACGAGGTATCGATAGATGAAGCGAACGTGCGAGGGCGCGGGCTGGCCGCGCAGCCGGCCGGGCGCGAAGGTGGCCTGCTCGAGCGCATCGCGCGCGCCGCGGGCGAAGCCGGCCTCGTCGCTGACGTCGCAGTCGGTGCGCTCGACCGTTCCGGCGGCGCTGATCTGCAAGTCGCAGGGAATGTCGGCTTCGATGCCGCGGAGGAGAGCCGTCATCGGATAGTCGGCGGCCTTCCATTCCAGGAGCGAGGGCGAGGCGACGTACCCCTGCTGTGCACGCAGCGGCAATGCGCCGAGCACAGCGAGGAGGAGCGGACGCAAGCGGCCGTACACCAGTGAACCTTGTCTTCCCCGAGAGAGTCATGTTCTCTCGCGCCTGTGGCGCGGGTGCAATGGAAGATGTGCGACTCGCGCACCTTCGACCCCTTTTTGTCTACCCCGGGGTAGTGACTATCGTGCCCCGCCAGGAAGGAGTCTCATGCAGCCGCGAGAGCCGGCGCTGCTGAAGTCTGTCCGCGAGGCGGCAGCACGTGCACCTTGCCTCGAGGACGCGTTGCGCGCTGCGCTGCAGCGCATCTGCGCCGCCACCGGATGGCAGGCGGGCCGCGTGGAATTTTCCCAGGATGCAGGCGAAGTTTCGCCGCGAATTCTCTGGCACCTGGATCGGCCCGAGCGCCTCGACGCTTTCCGGCGCATCGCCGAATCGCGCCGCGGCGGGCGGGGAAAGAACCTCGCCTCGGTGGTGCTGCGCGACGGCGCGCCGCAATGGCGCGCCCAGAAGGACGCCACCGCGGCCTCCGTCTTCGCCTTTCCCGCCATCTCCCACGAGCACACGCTGGCCGTGTTGGAGTTCTTCTCGCCCGCCGCCGATCCGCCGGAAGAGCCGGTGATGCGCGGCGTGGCCCGCGCCTGCGCCGAGCTGGGCAAGTTCATCGAGCACAAACCGGTCGAGCGGACGCTGCGCAAGGTGGAGCTCGGCTATCGCGATCTCTTCGAGAGCGTGGGCGAAGCGCTCATCGTCGTCGACCCGCGGACCGGCACGGTCCTCGAGGCGAACCCGCGCGCCAGCGAGCTGTATGGAATTCCCCGCGGCGAGCTCCTCGGCGGGCCGGTCGAGCGGCTCTGGGCCGATGCCTCCCTGGCGCGGGCCGCGATCGAGCGCGGCCGCCGCTTCGAGACCGCGCTGCAGCGCCACGACGGCCGTGAGCTGGTGCTGGAGGTGACCGCCAGCGGCGTGCAGTACCACGGCGAGGCGGCCACGCTGCTCCTGACCCGCGAGGTGACCCAGCGCGTGCGGGTGCTCGATGCGCTGCGCGCCTCCGAGCAGCGCTACCGCGTGCTCTTCGAGAACAGCCCGCAGCCGATGTGGGTCGAGGACGCGGAGACGGGAAAGTTCCTCGCCGTCAATCAGGCCGCCATCCGCCATTACGGGTGGCCGCAGGATCGCTTCCTCTCGATGCGTTCGGCCGATCTGCGGCTCGACCCGGGAGTCGAGACCGACCTGCGCGCGGGGCCGGCCATCGAGCGGCACCGGACCGCCTCGGGAGCAGCTCACGATCTCGAGCTCTCGGCGCACGAGGTGATGTTCGAGGCGCGGCGCGCTCTTCTCGTCGCAGCGGCCGACGTCACCGCGCGGCGCAAGGCGCAGGCGCAACTGCTGCAAGCTGCCTTCTACGATCCTCTCACCGGTCTTCCCAACCGCGCGCTCTTGAAAGATCGCCTCGACGTCGCTTTCGCCCGCGCCAAAGGGCGCGAGGCGGCGCGCTTCGCCGTGCTCTTCCTCGACCTCGATCGTTTCAAGCTCGTCAACGACAGCCTCGGCCACCGCGCCGGCGACGAGCTCTTGATCCAGATCGCCCGCCGTCTGGAAGGATGCCGTCGCGCCGGCGACACCGTGGCGCGGCTGGGCGGCGACGAATTCACGCTGCTGGTCGAAGGCATCATCGACGCCGATGAGGCAGTGGCGGTGGCCGAGCGAGTCCACCGCGCGCTGGCGCCGCCCTTCCTGGTCGAGGGGCATGAAGTATTTGCTTCGGCAAGCATCGGCATCGCCTTGGGCGGGCCGACCACCGAACGGCCGGAGCACCTCCTCCGCGACGCCGACACCGCCATGTACCGCGCCAAGGTGCGCGGCTGCCGCCACGCGGTCTTCGACTCCTCGATGCACGAGCGCGCCATGGCGGCTCTGCGGCTGGAGAACGAGCTGCGCCGCGCGCTCGAACGCGGGGAATTGCGCGTCCATTACCAGCCCATCGTCGATCTGAACGGCGGCCGCGCGCTGGGAGTGGAGGCGCTCGTTCGCTGGGAGCAGCGCGACCGCGGGCTGGTGATGCCGAGCGAGTTCATTCCGCTCGCCGAGGAGACCGGCCTGATCGTGCCGCTGGGACGGTGGGTGCTGGAAGAGGCCTGTCATGCGCTCTCGGTCCTGCCGGCGCCGCTGACGTTGGCGGTGAACCTCTCCGGCCGGCAGCTCTTGCAGCCCGACTTTCTCAACGACCTGGCTTCGCTGCTCGCCAAGCGGACGCTGGAACCGCACCGGCTTCGGCTGGAATTGACCGAGAGCATGCTGATGGGCAACGGTCCCCTGGCGATCGACGCGCTCGACCGCCTCCGCCAGCTGGGCGTGCGCCTTTGCATCGACGACTTCGGCACCGGCTACTCGTCGCTCAGCTACCTGCACGAGCTGCCCATCGACACCCTCAAGATCGACAAGTCCTTCGTACAGGCGATGGGGGAGGACGAGCGGAAGATCAAGATCGTCCAGTCGATCCTGCTGCTCGGGAAGGGGCTCGACATCGAGGTGGTGGCCGAGGGCGTGGAGACGGAGGCGCAGGCCGACCACCTGCGGCGCCTCGGCTGCGAACGGGCGCAAGGGTATCTCTTTGCCCGGCCGGTGCCGCTCGAGCATTTGTCTCTCTGACAAAGAGTTGTACCTTGCGCCGTCATGCTCGCGATCGCGATTGCGCTCCTGGCGGCGACCGCCGAAAAGGATCTGCAGTTCCTCAAGGACCTGGCCGAGACGCGCAGCTGGCGACTGGGGCGGCCAACCTCGGTGCGCGTCACTCCCGACGGCAGCCGCGTGCTCTTCCTCCGCACTCCGCCGCGCAGCCCTGAGAGCCGCCTCTACTCCTTCGACGTCGCAACCGGGCAGCTGCGCGAGCTGATCAAGCCCGAAGAAGTGCTCAAGGGCGGCGAAGAGCAGCTCACGCCTGAGGAGCGCTCGCGCCGCGAGCGCATGCGCGTCACGCTGCGCGGCTTCACCTCCTTCGATCTCTCCGACGACGGAAGCCTCGTCCTGGTCTCGCTCTCGGGCCGCGCCTACGCCGTCCCTGCAGCGGGCGGTGCGTCGCGGGAAGTCGTGGGGCCCGACGACAAGGGAAACGCGATCTTCGATCCGCGGCTCTCTCCCGACGGGAAGAGCGTCTCGTTCGTCCGCGCCGGCGAGCTCTGGGTCGCGCCGGTCGCGGGAGGCCGGGCCCGCCAGCTCACGTCAGGCGCGACGCCGCTGCGGACACACGCGCAGGCCGAGTTCATCGCGCAGGAGGAGCTGTCGCGCTTCAACGGCTACTGGTGGTCGCCCGACTCGCGCTTTCTCGTCTTCGAGGAGGCGGACCTGAGCGAAGTCGAGAGGCTCGATTTCACCGACCCGGCCCATCCCGAGCGGCCGGGCGGCGAGACTCCCTATCCGCGGCCGGGACATCGAAATGCCCGCATCTCCTTTGCCATCGTGCCCGCGCAGGGCGGCCGCGCCGTTCCCATCGATCACGACCGCAAGCAGTGGGAATACGTCTCGCACGTCGACTGGCCCAAGGGCGGTCCGCTCCATCTGGTGGTGCTGGACCGCGAGCAGAAGAACGAGGCGCTGCTCGCGGTCGACCCCCGGACGGGAAAGACGCGCGAGCTGATCCGCGAGCACGACGACGCCTGGATCAACGCCGAGCACGACCTGCGCTGGCTGCGCGACGGCTCCGGATTTTTCTGGGCGAGCGAGCGCAACGGGGCCTGGCAACTGCAGTTCCACCAACCCGACGGGGCGCTCGTGCGCGAGCTGACCAGCCCCGATTTCGGCTTCGCAAAACTGCTTCACGTCGACGAGCGGAAGCGCGAGGTGGTGGTGCAGAGGAGGGCCGAGCCGGTCGACGAACAGATCTTCGCCATCGCGATGGAGGGAGGCCAGGTCCGCGCGCTCACGGAGGGGCCGGACAACCACGACGCGATCTATGCGCGCGATGCGAGTGCGCACGTGCTCATCACCTCGCCGTCCGGCGCGACGTCCCGGGTGCAGGTGGTGCGTGCCGACGGATCGATCGCCGGCGAGCTGCCCGCGGTCAGCGAGCCCCTGCCCTTCGACGTCCGGCTGGAGGTCGCCAAGCGCGCGGATTTCTGGACGGCTCTCATCCGGCCGCACGACTTCGATGCGCGGCGCAAATATCCCGTGCTGCTCAAAGTCTACGGCGGGCCGCACGTGAACAGCGTGCATCGATCGGCGCCGGGATACATCGCCGAGCAATGGATCGCCGATCACGGCTTCATCGTCGCCCAGGCGGACGGCCGCGGCACGCCGGGCCGCGGCCGCGCCTGGGAGCGCGCCATCGCGATGAAGTTCGCCGAGGTGCCTCTCGAAGATCAGGTGTCGGCGCTGCGGGCGATGGCCGCGCAGGAGCCCGCCATGGACCTCTCGCGCGTGGGCGTGATGGGCCACAGCTTCGGCGGTTTCATGGCCGCGCTTTCCGTCATGCGCCGGCCCGATGTCTTTCGCGCCGGCGTGGCGGGCGCGCCGGTGGTCGATTGGATGAACTATGATACCTGCTATACGGAACGATACTTGGGGATTCCGCCGCCCTCAGGGCATAGCGATGCCTATGCCGTGAACGGGCTGCTCGCCTTTGCCAGGGATCTGCAGCGGCCGCTGCTCTTGATGCACGGTACCGCCGACGACAACGTGCATTTCGCCGAGTCGCTGCTCCTGCTCGATGCCGTCTTCAGAGCCGGCCGGAGCGAGAACGTCGATTTCCTTCCCTTCGCCGGACAGACGCACCTCTTCCACGAGCCGGTGCTGATGCAGCGCTACTGGCAGCGCGTCTTTGATTTCCTCGAGGTGAATCTCATTTCTGCGCGCTGACGCCGCCGACGATCTGCTTCGCCGGCCCGGCCTGCAACGTCCCGTCCTTGTCCACGCCATTGAGCAGCGCCACCACCTCCGGCTTGACCGACGAAGGATAAGCGCCGGTGAACTCCTTCACGCTCATCGCGCGGTCGAGGTGAACCACCTTGACGCGGGCAGGCTGCACGTTGAGCGCCGCGGAGTCGCTCAGGGTCGCGAAGCTCCCCATCGAGGCGCGGAAGGTTTGATCATAGGACTGCTCCTTCCCCGCCGCCGTGTATCCGAAGATCGCGTACGTCGTGCCTTGGTGCGCGAGAAAAGTCGCAAGACCTTCGATGGGCCCCTGCTGCGTGGTTCCTGCGAAATACGCCGAGACCGCCGAGCTGCCGTGGATGGTGCCCTGCGCCGCCGCGCCCTGCTTCACCCCCTGTTGCGAAAAGAATTTCTGCGCCGCTTCCTGCGGCGAGAGCTTCCCCGCCGAGGCGAGCTGCATCATCGCGTCCTGCTGCGGGCTCACGGCTACCACCGCCTGCGGCGTGTTCTCGTGCTGCCAGCCTTTGGGCAGCTCGATCTGGAACTTCAGCTCCGGGTGGAGGAAGGTATCGCCTTTGAAGTATCCCTGGCGCGGATCGTCGCCGAAAGGGATGCCGTCGATCATCGAGAGATACTTCTCGCGATCGACCCTGAGCGTGGACGGGTCGCCCTTCAACTCCGTCTTGAGCCGCTCCTGCGTCGCCTCCAGCCGATGCTCGGGAATGGGATGCGTCTGCGCCCATTCGGGCAGCTTGCCCGCCGACGCTCCGCCCGCCGACTCGACGCCGAGACCGCCCAGCATCTGGAAGAGCCCGATCATCTGCCGCGGGTCGTAGCCGGCCTTGGTCATGAAGCGAAAGCCCATCTCGTCGGCTTGCGTCTCGTCGGTGCGGGAGAACTGGAGGAAGAGAAGTTGCATCCCTGCACCCGCCACTTGCGCCAGCTGCGCCATCGTCGGCGAGACGATGGAAGCGATGCCCAGGCCGACCTGCGCCAGCTGGGCCTTGCTCAGCATGTTGGCGCTGTGCCGCGCGGAAATGTGGCCTGTCTCGTGGCCCATCACCGCGACGAGCTCCGCCTCGCTGTTCAAATGACCGAGGATTCCGCGGGTGATGAAGATGGGCCCGCCCGGCAGCGCGAAGGCGTTGACCGCCGCGTCCTCGACGATCATGTACGAGAAAGGCAAGTTGGGACGGCCGCTGTTGGCGGCGAGCGGCTTGCCCAGATCGGCGACGTACTGCTCCAGCTTCGGGTCGCGATAGATGCCCATCGTCTGGATCACTTCCTGCTTCGCCTGCTGGCCCATCTCGATCTCCTGGGACTCGGGGATGAGATCGAGCTGCAGCTTTCCGGTGGCTGGGTTGCGCACGCAGGCGCAGAGCAGGAAGAGAAACCAGGGGAGATTGCGCATGGCCCGGCACGTTAAGCGCGCTCGAGCAGGGCGCCAGCGCGGGCCGCAGCTCTTTTTCACTGCCTGACGTTCACCTTGATCTCTTCGCGGCGCACGCGGCGCAAGGAGAGCTCGTAGCGACGGACCCAGAGGCTGGCGCGGATCATCGCCACCCGATTCTTCTCGCGAAAGATCGGCCGCGCGGCGATCATCCTCCAGGAGGTGACTTCCTCGAGCGACCAGTCTTCGCAGCACAAGGTCTCGGCCGGCTTGAGCAGCGACTGCGCCTTGGCCTCCAGCTCGGGGATGTCCGGCACCAGGCACTGCGGCGGCGAGGGCGACAGACCGAGCATGCACCAGCTGCGCGAGGCCCCGGTGGCGGAGAACGCGCGCACCAGGATCCAACGGCTGCCGAAGAAGCCGACGTCCTCGATCGAGGCGGCGGAGGGATCGATCACGTTGGTGAATCCCCAGATGTCTCCGTCCTCGCCGGAGACGACGACGTAGTCGGCGCCCTTCACGGTCTTGAATCCCGGCGCGGGGCAACGGCGCCAGTCGACGGTCACGTCGCCGAGCGCGGTGCCGGCCGTCTGGTGGCGGACCACTTTGCACGAGGCGGCGGCCTTCTTCAGGTCGGCAAAGCACGCCGGCTTGCCTTCGCCGCAGGTGGTCTCGAGCGGACGCCAGCTGGCGATGAGCAGGGCGAGAGCCGCGATGGAGAAGTTCACGGAGCCGACTTAGTAGCATGGGCCGCCGTTCTTTCGCGTGATAGATGTCGGCCATGCCGCGCATCGCCGACCGCGTCCTGCAGCTCGGCACCGAGACCGCACTCGACGTGCTGGTCAAGGCGCGCGCGCTCGAGCAGCGCGGCCGGCGCGTCATCCATCTGGAAGTCGGCGAGCCCGACTTCCCCACGCCCCAGCACATCGTCGAGGCGGGCGTGCGCGCGCTGCGCGATGGACACACCCGCTACGGCGCGCCGGCGGGGCTCCCGGAATTGCGCGAGGCGATCCATCCCGGCGCTCCCGACCGCGTCGTCGTGGCGCCCGGCGCCAAGCCGCTCATCTTTTTCGGCATCCTCGCGACCCTCGCGCCGGGGGACGAGGCGCTCGTCCCCGACCCTGGCTTTCCCATCTACGCGAGCATGGTGCGCTTCTGCGGCGGCGTGCCGGTGCCGCTCGACCTCGAGTCGCCCGCCATCACGCCGCGCACGCGGCTCGTCATCGTCAATTCACCTTGCAATCCCACCGGCGAGGTCGTCAGCGAAGAGCACCTCCGCGGTCTCGCGGCGCTCGCCGAGAAGAACGACCTCTGGGTCATCTCCGACGAGATCTACCGGCGCATCATCTACGGTCCCGAGCCGCGCTCGATCGCGGCGCTCATCCCCGACCGCACCATCGTCGTCGACGGTTTCTCGAAGTGCTACGCGATGACCGGCTGGCGCCTCGGCTACGGCGTCTTCCCGCCGGCGCTCGCGCCCCACGCCGTGCGGCTGGTGATCAACTCCAACACCTGCACGGCGGCGTTCGTGCAGCGCGCCGGGCTCGCAGCGCTTCGCGGGCCGCAGGACGCCGTCGCCGCGATGGTGGCCGAGTTCCGCCGCCGCCGCGACGCGATCGTCTCGGCGCTGGAGCGGGTCGAAGGCGTGCGCTGCAAGTCGCCCGACGGCGCCTTCTACGCCTTCCCCGATGTGCGCGCGCTGCCGCTTCCGGCCGGAGCGCTGGCCGATCGCCTGCTCGAGGAAGAAGGCGTCGCGGTCCTCGACGGCGCCGGGTTCGGTCCGCGCGGCGCCGGCCACCTGCGCTTCTCCTTCGCCGCCTCGCTCGAAGATCTGCGGGAAGCGGCCGATCGCTTCGCGCGTCTCGTCTCGCGCCTCTGAGGGCGGCGCGCCTTGACTGCGGCGTTTTCTCGGACCAAGGTCGCCGCCTCCACCCACCGCCAGGAGCCGAACGATGATCCGTCTTGCCGCCCTCGCGCTGCTCGCCGTCTCCACCGCGTCCGCCGCGCCGGTGAAGCTGGGAGTGATCAACTCCATGACCGGCCCCGAGGCGCCCATCGGCGAGGACATCACCAACGGCATCAAGCTCGCCCTCGAAGATCTGAAAAAGAAAGGCATCGAGGTGCAGGTCGTCTGGGAAGACGACACCGGCAAGCAGCAAGTGGGGATCAGCGCGATGGAGAAGCTCGCCACCCGCGACGAAGTGGCGGGCGTGGTCGGCGCGTACACCTCGGCCGTGACGGAGGCCGTGGCGAAGACTGCCGAGCGATACAAGACCGCGCTGGTGAATCCGGTCGCCTCGAAGGAGGAGATCACCCGGCACGGATACAAATGGGTGTTCCGCGTCTCGGCCACGACGCGCGACTACGCCTCGGTCCTGCTCGACATGGCGACGACCCTGGGCACCCCGAAGACGATCGCCATCCTCAACGAGAACACCGATTTCGGCACTTCGGGCGCGCGGTCGGCGAAGGAGTATGCGGAGAAGAAAGGCCTCAAGGTGGTCTTCAACGAATCGTATTCCAAAGGCTCGCCCGACTACCGTTCGACGCTCGCCAACATGAAGAGCAACAACCCTGACCTCGTCTTCATGGTGTCGTACGTCGCCGACGCCATCCTTCTCATGCGTCAGGCGCGCGAGCTGGGGCTGACACCGCAGGCCTTTCTCGGCGCCGGCGCCGGCTTCGCCAACGAGCAGTTCGCCAAGGAGTCGAACATCTCGCACGGCGTCTTCTCCAGCACGCAGTGGACTCCGGCGGTGAAGTGGCCGGGCGCGAAGGAGTTCGCGCAGGTGTACGCCAAGCGCTACGGCAAGCCGGCGAGCTATCACGCCGCCACGGCCTACACTGCGATGTCCATCCTCGCCGAGGTCGCGTCCAAGGCGAACGGCGACCGCGAGAAGATCCGCGAGGCCCTCGAGACCGGCAGCTGGAACACGCTCGACGGCGAGGTGAAGTTCGCCGACTACGAAGGGTACACGCACCAGAACAAGCACCAGATGCTGGTCGACCAGATCCAGAGCGGGAAGTTCGTCACCGTCTGGCCGAAGGAGCTGGCGACGGGCAAGGCAATCTGGCCGTTCCCTGGATGGAAGTGACTCACAGCGCGAGGTCGCCCCGCTCGCCCGTTCGCACCCGCACCGCCTCCTCGACGTCGAGCACGAAGACCTTGCCGTCGCCCACCTTGCCGGTGCGCGCGACGCGCTCGATCGAGGCGATGACCTGCGCGACCAGCTCCTCGGGGATGACCGCCTCGATCTTCACTTTCGGCACGAAGTCGACCACGTACTCGGCGCCGCGGTAGAGCTCCTTGTGGCCCTTCTGGCGCCCGAAGCCTTTCACTTCCGTCACCGTCATTCCCGAGACGCCGAGCGAAGTGAGCGCCTCCTTGACCTCCTCGAGCCGCGAGGGGCGGACAATCGCCTCGACCTTCTTCATCGCGTCACCGGCTTGGCGATGAGCGGCTCGCCGAGGAAGGGAGCGGCGCCGGACCGCTGGTCCGTGCGCGCGACGTGCTCGCCGAGCGGCGGACCTCCGATGGCATAGCCGCTCTCCGAATGCTGCGAGATGTCGAGGCCGGTGATCTCGTCGTCGCCTGTGACGCGCAGGCCGAGGAGGAGATCGACCAACTTGAGAATGACGAAGGTGGTTGGCGCCGCGAGCAGGATGGTCGCGGCGATGGCAATGAGCTGGATCCAGAGCTGGCCGGGATTGCCGTGGAAGAGCCCGTCGCCGCCGCTGCCGTTGATGGCTTTCCAGGCGAACAGGCCGGTCGCGATGGCGCCCCAGGTGCCGCCGACGCCGTGCACGCCGACGACATCGAGCGAGTCGTCGTAGCCGAGGCGCGCCTTGAGGTGACAGCCGCCCAGGCAAAGGCCGCCGGCAATCGCGCCGATGGCGATCGCGGCGAGCGGCCCGACGTATCCGCAGGCGGGCGTGATGGCGACCAGGCCGGCCACTGCTCCGGAGGCAGTGCCGAGCGCAGTAGGCTTGCCGCGCAACTTCCACTCGAGCGCCATCCAGGAGAGCGCCGCCGCGGCCGCGGCCGTGTTGGTGGTGAGGAAAGCATTCGCGGCGGCGCCCGAGGCTTCGAGGGCGCTGCCGGCGTTGAAGCCGAACCAGCCGAACCAGAGCAGCCCGGCGCCGAGCAGCGTGAGCGGCAGATTGTGCGGCGGCATGGGGGTCTGCGGATAGCCGCGCCGCTTCCCGATGACGAGCGCGCAGACGAGCGCGGAGGTTCCCGAGGAGAGATGCACCACGGTGCCGCCGGCGAAGTCGAGAGCGCCCAGCTTGTGAAGGAAGCCGTTTTCGCTCCACACCCAGTGCGCCAGCGGGTCGTAGACCAGCGTCGACCAGAGCAGGGTGAAGAGGATGAAGGCGGCGAATTTTTTTCGCTCGGCGAAGGCGCCGGTGATGAGCGCGGGGGTGATGGCCGCGAACATCATCTGGAAGAGCATGAAGACCTGATGGGGAATGGTCGCCGCGTACGCCGGATAAGGACCGGGCCCGACGCCGCGCAGCCCGGCCCATTCGAGGCCGCCGATGAGGCCGGCGCGGTCGGGACCGAAGGCGAGGCTGTACCCGAAGAGCACCCATTGCAGCGAGATGAGGCAGAGGACGACGAAGGATTGCAGCAGCGTGGCGAGCACGTTCCTCTGCCGCACCATGCCGCCGTAGAAGAGGGCCAGTCCCGGCACCGTCATCAGGAGAACGAGCGCGGAGCAGACGAGGACCCAGGCGGTGTCGCCCTTGTCGATCATGCATACCTCCCCGGGCGCGTCGATCTGCAAGGCCGGGACCAGATCGTCACGCGGCGCGTCCGTCGAGGGGAACGCGCGCGGGTTTGATCTCGCCAGACAACAATGTATGAAGTCACTCCATCAGCGACATTTTTGTATGTCGGCGTCGTCAGCCGTTCTTCCACCCGGGCGCTGCGGCGGCCGCCTCGGGCAACTGCACTCCGCAAGAGTTACCGGCCGCGCAGACCTTCAGAATACAAAAAGGTAGTATTAGCGTGTTGAGGCGACAAAATTGTCCCTGAGCTTGCGGCGCGACCTCCGCCCTGCTAGGCAACCTTTTCGTGCCCAAGCGCGCCAACGTCGCCCGCGACGATCTGCGAACGCTCTCCGCGCTGGCGGAGATCGGCGCCGCCCTGGCCAGCGCCCCCGACTTGCGCTCGGCCCTCGAGCGCACCCTGGAGAAGCTCGAGGCTTCGCTCGGCATCGTCCGCGGCGCGATCTTCCTTGTCCACGAGGAGCCCCGCGAGATCCACGTCGACGCCGCCCTCGGCATCCCCAGCGAGGGCCTGCGCGCGCGATACCAGCCGGGCGAGGGGATCATCGGCCGCGTGGTGCAGAGCGGCCGGCCGGTCGTCGTGCCGGCCAGCGGCAGCGAGCCGCTCCTGATGAACCGCGCCTTCCAGCGCCGCCGCTCGGGCGTGCCGGAGGCCAGCTTCATCTGCGTGCCGATCACCGTCGATCGCAAGCCGGCCGGGGCGCTGGCGGTCGATCTGCCCTTCAGCGAAGGCCGCGATTTCCAGGGCGAGACGCATTTCCTCTCGGTGGTGGCGGCGATGTTGGGGCAGTCGCTGCGCGCCCATCGCGCCATCGAGGACGAGCGCAATCGCCTGCTGGCGGAGAACAAGAACCTGCGGTCGGAATTGGAGGAGCGCTACGACCTCTCCAACATCGTCGG
This sequence comes from Deltaproteobacteria bacterium, assembly GCA_005879315.1. GTDB lineage: Bacteria > Myxococcota > Myxococcia > Myxococcales > 40CM-4-68-19 > 40CM-4-68-19. The sequence continues at coordinate 43,170 of VBLC01000039.1, forward strand.
CACCAGCGGACCGATGCGGCAGGTGTACGAGCAGATCGCGCAGGTGGCGCAGACCAGCACCACCGTCCTGATCCGCGGCGAGTCGGGCACCGGCAAGGAGCTGATCGCCCACGCCATCCATTACAACTCGCCGCGCGCGGAGAAGCCTTTCGTCAAGGTGAGCTGCGCGGCGCTGCCCGACACGCTGATCGAGTCGGAGCTGTTCGGCTACGAGAAAGGCGCGTTCACCGGCGCGGAGGCGCGCAAGCGGGGCCGCTTCGAGCTGGCCCACGGCGGCACTCTTTTTCTCGACGAGGTGGGCGAGCTGAACCTGCCCACCCAGGTGAAGCTTCTCCGCGTCCTGCAGGAGGGCGAGTTCGAGAAGCTGGGCGGCACCGAGACGCTCAAGGCCGACGTGCGGCTCATCGCGGCCACCAACCGCGACCTGGAAGCGGCCATGGCGGAGCGGCAGTTCCGCGAGGATCTCTATTACCGGCTCAACGTCTTTTCGATTTTCGTGCCGCCGCTGCGCGACCGGAAGCCGGACGTGATGCTGCTCGCCGATCACTTCCTCATCAAGTACACGCGGCAGCACAACAAGCGCATCAAGCGCATCGCCACGCCCGCCATCGACATGCTGATGAGCTATCACTGGCCCGGGAACGTCCGCGAGCTGGAGAACACCATCGAGCGCGCCGTTCTGACCTGCGACAGCCAGGTCATTCACGGGCACCACTTGCCGCCCGCGCTGCAGACGGCGGAGGCGTCGGGGACCGCGGTGCAGTCGTCGCTCTCGGACGCGGTCGGGCAGTACGAGAAGGATTTGATTCTCGATGCCCTGAAGAGCGCGCGCGGCAACCGCGCCAAGGCGGCGCGGCTCCTGGGGACGACGGAGCGGATCGTCGGGTACAAGGTGCGCAAGTACGGCATCGAGGCCAGCCGGTTCCGCGGAGCGCCCGCCCCAGCGGCGCCGCGGTGGCCGCGGACGGGGACCCGGTAAGGCGTATCCCTGTCGAAATCGCAGCGCGGGGCGGCGACTTGGTTGGATGTCCGCCCTTTTCAAGTTCATCGGCGGCGGCGTCAGGATGTCCGCCTTTTCAAGTTCGCCAGGGAGCGGAGATGCGCCTTCTCCAGTTGGCGGCACGTGAGTGGGATGTTTTGCATGTGTGTCCGCGTGTTCGCTGATTGCGGAGAGGATGTCCGCCCGTTCAACAGTTGCTGGACTTGATTGGGCGGACATTGCGCCGGCCGCGCGCGCTTCGGAACCTGGGCATGGCGAATTCCGCAACTTGATTGGGCGGACATCGCGCGAGCCCCGCGCGCCGCGGCAAGGGTCTGAGAGCTTGGCACACCCTCAACATGATTGGGCGGACATCCAAAATGCCCTCCCGCCGCGCGCGAGGGATCGTGGGATGGCGGTCGAATGTCAGACCCCTTCGGTACCGTCGCGCGCATGGCACAGCTCGACTTGAACCTGCCGCAATGGGGCGGGCGACGACGGGGCGCTGGACGCAAACGGAAAGAACCGCTCCGGCGAGTCCGGCACCGAAAGCGGCGGCGCTTCCGATGGAAACCGCTGCACGTCACCATCCGCATGCGCCGCGAAGTCTGGAGCTTGCGCACGCGCAGATGCTTTCGGGCGATGAAGTACGCCTTCGCCAAAGGCTGCGAGCGCTTCGGATACCGGCTGATCCACTTCTCCGTGCAGCGCAACCACATCCACCTGATCGTCGAGGCGCCCGACGAGGTCCAGCTCGGCCGCGCCATGAAGGGCCTCGGCGTGCGCATCGCCCGCGTCATGAACAGGGCGATGGCTCGCAAGGGCCAGGTCATTGCCCATCGCTACTACGCGCGGATCCTCAGAACGCCTCCGGAAGTGAACTTCGCGATTCTCTACGTGCTTCACAACCGGGCGCACCACATCGCGCGCGAAGGCTGGCCGCTGCCGCCCCGGTACGAGGACCCGCTCACTTCCGAAGGCACGCGGGGTCACGACCCGCCGCTGGTCGCTTCGCCGCGGCTCTGGCTCTTGCGCGTCAGCTGGCCCGGACAGGCGTAACCGACGACCAGCTCTTCTACCGCGCCTTCGCCTCCAACACCTTCGCGGCGATCTCTTCAACTCCGACGCCGCGCGTGACCTGCGCGAACACCGTCGGCCCCTCGCCCCTCATGCGCCGCGCGTCGCGATCCATCACCCCCAGGTCCGCCCCTACGTGCGGCGCCAGGTCGGTCTTGTTGATCACCAGCAGATCCGACTGCGTGATCCCCGGCCCGCCCTTGCGCGGCACCTTGTCGCCACCCGCCACGTCGATGACGTAGATGGTGTAGTCGGCCAGCTCGCGGCTGTACTGCGCGGCGAGGTTGTCGCCGCCGCTCTCGACGAAGAGGAGCTGCGGAGCGGGGCGGACATCTTCCATGAGCTGCTCGAGGGCGAGCAGGTTGTGGCTGATGTCCTCGCGGATGGCCGCGTGCGGGCAGCCGCCCGTCTCGACTGCGCGGATCCGTTCGCGCGGCAGGGCTTCGTGGCGCACCAGGAACTCGGCGTCCTCGCGGGTGAAGATGTCGTTGGTCACGACGCCGAGGCTCAGCCGATCGCGCAGCGCGCGGCAGAGCGCGAGCAGCAGCGCCGTCTTGCCGCTGCCCACCGGGCCGCCCACGCCGACCGTGAAGGCACGCGCGCGAAGATCGCGCCGCCGCCGCTCCTGCCGCTCGTGATAGTGGCCGGGATGGTCCGCGTGCTCGTGATCGCCTTCGTGTGCCATGGGGATCTCCTCAGGATTGAAAGAGCCGCGAATAGAGGCGGTCGTGAGCGCCTTGCAAGAGGTCGAGCAGCGGCGCCGGCTGCGCCAGCGATTCGGGGCCGAGCTCGCTGCAAGCGGCGTAGACTTCATCGAGCACCGGCGCGAGCTCGACGAGCAGCGCTTGTGCCTCGTGCGTGCCGGCGATGCCCAGCCGGACTCCCGCCGAAACGACTCCGCGCGCCGTGCTCCAAAGGAAGAGCCGCTGTGACTCGGGCAGCGACATGCCCAGCGCGCGGAAGACTGCGCCCCAGAGCGGCGCGAGATGCATCCGCAACCCGTCGGGAAGCGCCGGCGCCTCCTGGGGAAAGACGCGCGCACAGGTGGAGAAAAATGTCCGCCCCTGGGTGCGGCTGGCGCGGTTCGCAACGTGATTGGCGAGAAAGAGATCCGCGCGCTCGTCGAGCTGCGGCAGTGCTGTCGCATCCTCGAACGCCGCTCGCACGAGCGGAAGCGCGCCGCAACCTGCCTGCCAGAGCGCGTCGCGGGCGAAGCGCGGCAGGCTGTACACTTCGCCCGCCTGCGCCGCCGCTTCCAGCCCAAAGGAATGCGCGAATCCGCCGGTGGGAAACCCCGAATCCGCCAGCTGCAGCAGCCTCCACATAGGTCAGAAGAGCGAATACCGCTGCGCCAAGGGCAGCCGGGTGGCCGGCTCACAGCGGAGGAGCGCGCCATCCGCGCGCACCTCGTAAGTCTCCGGGTCGACTTCGAGCCGCGGGAGCGAGTCGTTCAGCTTCATGTCCTTCTTGCCCAACCCGCGGCAGCCGCGCACGGCGCAGAGCCGCTTGCGCAGGCCGAGCTCGTCGAGAGCTCCTTCCGCAAGCGCCCGGCGCGAAACGAGCGCGAGACTGATCGCGCCTGGCGCGCGCGCGCCGAACATCGGCCGCATCCGCAGCGGCTGCGGCGTGGGGATCGAGGCGCCCGCGTCGCCCATCTGCGCCCAGGCGATGAATCCGCCTTTGATCACCATCTCCGGGCGAATGCCGAAGAAGCCCGGCTTCCAGAGCACGAGGTCGGCGAGCTTGCCGGCCGCAACCGATCCGGTCTCGTGGGCAAAGCCATGGGCGATCGCGGGATTGATGGTGTATTTCGCGATATATCGGCGGATGCGATAGTTGTCATTGTCGCCCTTTTCCTCCGGCAGCCGCCCCCGCTGCTCACGCATCTTGTGGGCGGTCTGCCAGGTCCGGGTGATCACCTCGCCGACCCGCCCCATCGCCTGGCTGTCGCTCGACATCATGCTGATGGCCCCGAGGTCGTGGAGGATGTCCTCGGCGGCGATGGTCTCGGCGCGGATGCGGCTTTCGGCGAAAGCGACGTCCTCGGGGATCTCCTTGTCGAGATGGTGACAGACCATCAACATGTCGAGGTGCTCGTCGAGCGTATTGACGGTGAACGGCCGCGTCGGGTTCGTCGAGGAGGGCAGGACGTGCGGCACGCCGCAGACGCGGAGGATGTCCGGCGAGTGGCCGCCTCCGGCCCCTTCCGAATGATAGGTATGAATGGTCCTGCCTTTGAATGCCGCAATGGAATCGTCGACGAATCCTGATTCATTCAAGGTGTCGGTATGAATGGTGACCTGGACATCTTCGCCCTCGGCCGCCGCCAGGCAGCAGTCGATGGCCGCCGGTGTCGTGCCCCAGTCCTCGTGCAGCTTGAGGCCGAGGGCGCCAGCGCGGATCTGATCGAGCAATCCTTCCGGCCGTGAAGAGTTTCCCTTGCCGGTGAAGCCGACGTTCAAAGGCAGGTCGTCCACCGCCTGCAGCATGCGGGCGATGTTCCAGGCGCCCGGCGTGCAGGTCGTCGCGTTCGTTCCGGTCGCCGGGCCGGTGCCGCCGCCGATCCAGGAAGTGATGCCGCTCGCCAGCGCCTCGTCAGCCTGCTGCGGGCTGATGAAGTGGATGTGGCTGTCGATGCCGCCGGCGGTGAGCAACAGTCCTTCGCCGGCGATTGCTTCGGTGGTGACGCCGACGGTCATTCCCGGCATCACGCCCGACATCACGTCGGGGTTGCCGGCCTTGCCGATGGCTTTGATGCGGCCGTCCTTGATGCCGACGTCGGCCTTGTAGATACCGGTGTAATCGACGATCAATGCATTGGTAATGACGCAATCGAGCGCATCTTTGTCGAGCGCGCCCGCTTTCTGTCCCTGCCCGTCGCGCAGCACCTTGCCGCCGCCGAATTTGCACTCGTCGCCGTAGGAGGTGAGATCGCGCTCCACCTCGGCGATGAGCGCTGTGTCGCCCAGCCGCACGCGGTCGCCGGTGCTCGGTCCATAGAGATCGGAATAATGGCGCCGATCGATGCGCCGGCTCATGGCTGCTCCTCATGAGCGAATCCGCGCTCCTTCACGTTGCCGAGCATCCGCGCGCGGCCCGTCGGGTTGATCTCTCCTTCGCCCAGTGCATTCCCGCCGCGCACGACGCGAGCCCCGGCGAAAGCGACCAGCTGCACTGTCTTGCTCTCGCCCGGCTCGAAGCGCACCGCGGTGCCCGCGGGGACGTCGAGCCTCATCCCATAAGCGCGGCCGCGGTCGAAGGACAATGCCCGATTCGTCTCGGCAAATGGATAGTGACTGCCAACCTGGATGGGCCGATCGCCGCGATTCACCACTCGCAGCGCCACGGTCTCGCGGCCGGCATTCAGCTCGATGTCGCCGGCGGCCGGCAGCACTTCTCCCGGCAGGGGTTCCGCGGCGACCGGGCCGCTCCGGGCCGGCGCGGGCAAGAAGCTGCCGTACAGCGCCAGCGCCGCATCTCCCTGCTCCAGCGCGATGGGATGGTGGACCGTGACGAGCTTCGTTCCGTCGGGGAAGGTCCCTTCCACCTGCACTTCGGCGATCAGCTCCGGCACGCCGGGCATCACCTGCGCGCGGCCGAGCATGCGGCGGCCGAGGTCCATTAGCTCGGCCACGCTGCGGCCGTCGCGGATGAGCTCGAGCAGCTGCGCGGAGATGAGCGCGACGGCCTCGGGGTAATTGAGGCGCACTCCGCGCGCGAGCCTCTTCTGCGCGAGAAAGCCCGCGCCGTGCAGCACCAGCTTGTCGATGTCACGAGGCGTGAGATGCATCGTGCCTCCAGGGGTCGTCTCCGAGCAGCGAGGGAACGTCAGCCAACAAGGCGCGCAGCCGGCGCAGCAGCGCTTGCACCGACTCGGCGGCCGCGCGCACGACCAGTGCGCCGTCGCGCAGCGGGCTGGCCGATTCGATCAGCGGCGCGCCCTTTGCGACGGGCTGCGCGTCCACCTCGGAGCGCACCCGCTCGGCGATTCCGGCGAAGAGAGGCCCCGCCAGAAGCAGCGTGCCGATGGCGTGGAAGCGGCCCATCCGCGCCTCGAGCGAGCCGTGCGCCGCGTCGAGCAGCCAGACCTCATCGAGGAACGGCCGGACCACGAGCGCGCTCTTGCAGCGGGCGAATCCCCAGCGCTCGCGGCCGGCGGAGAGGATCTCCCAGAGCGCGAGCGAAGCGCCGGAAGCCAGCTGGACTTCGGTGCGCTGCTGATAGCGCGCGCCCCCGAAACAAGCGGAGGGTTCTGGCAAGAGCACCAGCGCGCCGCCCTCCTCCACTCTCGCCACCGTCTCGCTGCTGCAGCCCTGCAGCGAGCGAAAGACCCGCGTCGGCCCCTGCGTGGAGACGAAGGCGCGCGCCGACTTGCCCACCGCGATCTCGAGCCGCACGCGATCGCCGTCGACCAGCCCGCCGCCCAGCGTGGTGGTGTAGGCCCACGCCGCCCGGCCGTGATTGCGGGGCGTGAGGAAACGGAGCGGGCTCTCGGCGTAGGCGCCGCAGACTGCGGTCGCCGCGCCGGCGCGCTCGAAGGCGAGACGGCCCAAGGCCATGGATGGTCTTGTACATCGGATCACAGCGCCAGGTGCCGCCGCACCTGCGCGGGATCGAGCTCGGCGATGCGCCCGCGCAGGACGATCTCGCCGCGCGAGATCACCGCGCACTGCTCGGCCAGTTCCAGCGCGAAGTCGAGATACTGCTCGACCAGCACGATGGTGATGCGCCGCTCGAGCAGCGACTTGAGGACGCGGCCGATCTCCTTGATGGTCGAAGGCTGGATCCCCTCGGTCGGTTCGTCGAGCAGAAGCAGCCGGGGCCGCGAGATGAGCGCGCGGGCGATGGCCAGCTGCTGCTGCTGGCCGCCGGAGAGATCGCCGCCGCGCCGGTTGCGCATGGTGCGCAAGATGGGGAAGAGCTGCTCCAGCTCCTCGCGCGGCGCGGCCTCGCCGTTGGCCGCCGACTCGCCGACGGCCAGGTTCTCGGCCACCGTCAGGCGCGAGAAGATCTCGCGGCCCTGCGGCACATATCCCATCCCCAGGCGCGCGCGCCGGTAGGAAGGCAGGCGGGTCACGTCCTCGCCGTCGAGGACCACGCTCCCCGCCCGGAGCGGCAGCTCTCCCATCAAGCAGCGCAAGAGAGTGGTCTTGCCCACGCCGTTGCGCCCGAGCAGCGCGGTGCAGGAGCCGGCCGGCACGTCGAGGTCGATCTTCCGCAGCGTCTGGCTTCCGCCGTACGCCTGCTCGAGGCCGCGCACGGAAAGCATCAGCGCCCCAGATAGACGTCGATGACGCGCGGGTCGTTGCGGACAGCGTCCATCGTTCCTTCCGCCAGCACGCGCCCCTCGTGGAGCACGGTGACCTTGCCGGCGATGCTCTCGACGAAGTGCATGTCGTGCTCCACCACCACCAGCGAATGCTTGCCGGCGAGCGACTGGAAGAGCTCGCCGGTGCGCTCCGTCTCCTCGTCGCTCATCCCCGCGACCGGCTCGTCGAGCAAGAGGAGCCGCGGGCCCTGTACGAGGAGCATGCCGATCTCCAGCCATTGCTTCTCGCCATGCGCGAGCAGATCGGCCTGGGTGGCGGCCTTGGTCCGCAGGCCGATGAAGGCGAGCACCTCCTCGATGCGGGCCTCCTGCTCCGGCGAGAGGCGCGCCCGCAGGGTGGAGAAGACCCGCTTGTCCGTCTTCATCGCCAGCTCGAGATTTTCGAAGACGGTGTGGTTGCGAAAGACGGTGGGCTTCTGGAACTTGCGGCCGATGCCGGCGCGGGCAATCTCCGGCTCGGAGAGCTCGGCGAGATCGTGCGCCTCGCCAAAATGCACTTCTCCTGCGTCGGGTCGCGTGCGGCCGGTGATCACGTCCATCAGGGTGGTCTTGCCCGCGCCGTTGGGACCGATGATGCAGCGGAGCTCTCCCGGTTCGACGATCAGGCTCAAGGCATCGAGCGCCTTGAAGCCGTCGAAGCTGACCGTCACTCCGCTCAAGTAGAGGATGGGGCCGCGCGGCGTGTCGAGGTTCATGCGGCCCTCGCCCGCAGGAAAAGCCCGAGCACGCCGCGCGGCAACCAGCGAGTGACGATGACGAAGGAAAGCCCGAGCGCGAAGAGCCACAGCTCGGGAAAGGCGACGGTGAGGAAGCTCTTGGCGCCGGTGACCAGCGCCGCGCCGAGGATGGGTCCGAGCAGCGTGCCGCGGCCTCCCACCGCCACCCAGATGGCGATCTCGATCGAGTTCGCTGGCGACATCTCGCTGGGGTTGATGATCCCGACCTGCGGTACGTAGAGAGCGCCGGCGACGCCGCAGAGGGCCGCCGACAGGGTCCAGACGAAGAGCTTGAACCCCACCGGATCGTAGCCGCAGAAGCGCAGGCGATCCTCGGCGTCGCGGATGGCGGTGAGCACGCGGCCGAGCTTTCCCAGGACGAGCGCGCGGCAGGCGACCAGCGCGCCGAGGAGCAGCGTGGCCGAGAGCACGAGCAGGGCAACGCGAGTGCGCGGGCTGGCGAGAGGAAATCCGAGAATGCGCTTGAAGTCGGTGAAGCCGTTGTTGCCGCCGAAGCCGGTCTGGTTGCGGAAGAAGAGCAGCATGAATGCGTAGGTCAGCGCCTGGGTGATGATGGAGAAGTAGACGCCGCGGATGCGCGAGCGGAAGGCGAACCAGCCGAAGACGAACGCGAGCAGCGCGGGCGCTAGCACCACCAGGAGCGCCTGCTGGGAGAAGTGCTCCGAGCCCTGCCAGTACCAAGGCAGCTGCTTCCAGTCGAGGAAGACCATGAAGTCGGGGAGGATGGGATCGCCGTACGCGCCATCCGTGCCGATGGCGCGCATCAGGTACATGCCCATCGCGTAGCCGCCGAGCGCGAAGAAGAGCCCGTGGCCGAGCGAGAGGATGCCGGTGTAGCCCCAGACCAGATCCATCGCGAGCGCGACGGTGGCGTAGCAGAGGATCTTGCCGGTCAAGGCGACCGTATAGTCGGAGATGTGCAGGGCGGCGCTCGAGGGCAGCACAAGATGCAGAGCCGGCACCAGGATCACCAGCGCGGCATATACGCCGAGGATGAGGATCCACACCCGGCGGGGAAAGAGCGCGCGGCCGGTCTTCGGCCGTCGAGCGAGCAACGGTGAGAGCGCGACGGCCACGGAGCTCATCCCTCGTCCACCGCGCGCCCGCGCAGCGCGAAGAGGCCCTGCGGCCGGCGCTGGATGAAGAGGATGACGAAGACGAGCACGGCGATCTTGGCCATCACCGCGCCGGCGCTGGGCTCGAGGAACTTGCTGACGATGCCCAGGCCGGCCGCCGCGATGACGGTCCCCGCCAGCTGGCCCACGCCGCCCAGCACCACCACCATGAAGGAGTCGACGATGAATCCCTGGCCTAGCTCGGGGCCGACGTTGCCGATCTGCGAGAGGGCGCAGCCGCCGAGGCCGGCGATTCCGCTGCCCAGAGCGAAAGCGAGCAGATCGATGCGCGGCGTCGCCACTCCGAGTCCCGCGGCGCGCTGGCGATCTTGCGTGACGGCGCGGACGAGAAGGCCGAGGCGCGTCCGGGTGAGGAGCGCCCAGACGAGGAGCAAGACACTCGCCGCAAAGGCGAAGATGGCGATGCGGTTGAAGGGCAGGACCAATCCGGCCAGGAGCGTGACGCCGCCTGACATCCAGGAGGGATTCGAGACCTCGACGTTCTGCGCGCCGAAGGCCGTGCGCACCGCCTGGATGGCGAGAAGGCTCGCGCCCCAGGTCGCGAGCAGTGTCTCCAGCGGACGTCCGTAGAGCTTGCGGACGACGAAGAGCTCGAGCAGCACGCCGGCCAGCGCCGCAGCGACGAACGAGGCGGGCAGCGCGGCGGCGAGATACCAGTCGAAGAACCGCCCGCCGCGGAAGGCCGACTGCACCAGCCAGGTGGCGTAGGCGCCGACCATCAAGAGCTCGCCGTGCGCCATGTTGATGACGCCCATCAGGCCGAAGGTGATGGCCAGTCCGAGTGCGGCGAGCAGAAGGATGCTGGCCAGGCTCAGCCCCGAAAAGACCAGGCCCACCATGTCGGCGCGGCGCTGCGAGGCCTCGACGCTCTCGATCGCGCTGCGCAGGGCCGCGAGGATCTGCGGGTCTTGCTCGAGCGCGAGCCGCTGCGTGAGCTGCCGCTGGGCGTGCGCCTTGCGTAGCTCCTCGATCGCGGCGAAGCGCTTCTGCCGATCGGGGCTGGCCAGCGCCAGCATGGCATGCGTGCCGCGCAGCGCTTCCTTCACCCGGGCGTCGGTCTCGCCCTGCAGCGCCTTCTGCACCGCGGGCAAGAGGTCGGCATCTCCGCTCTCTTGAAGAGCGCGCGCCGCCGCCAGCCGATCGGCCGCGGCCGCGGAGAAGAGACCCAGCGCGGCGATCGCCCGCGTGAGCGATCGCCGCAGCCGGTTGTTGATTCCGACCTTCTCCACCTCCTCTCTCGGCACCGCCGCCGGCGCGCCGCTGAGCGCGTCGCGCAGCGTGCCGCGATCGTCGATCAAGACTGCCCCCGCTTCGCTGAGATAGAGATTTCCTTCCTGCAACGCGCGCAAGACCGGCAGCGCCGCTGCATCACCCGCGGCGACCAGCGCGGAGATGGCCTCTTCGCGCGAGTCGCCGCGGGCCAGCTTGTCCAGAGTCGTGGCGTTCAACGCCGTAGCTATGGCAAGCGCGGCGATCATTCCTGGATCTGGATGCCGAGCTGCACGTTGGTCTGGCTCGAGCCAGTCGGGGGCGCGCTGTTCTGCACCACCATGGCGACGCGCGCGTTGTGCCCGTCGAGGATGTAGTTGAGGCCGCCATCGATGGTCTTGATGGCGTCACCCCCCGCTCCCGGCACGGCGTGCTGGTATCGCACCATCGGCTGCACGCGACCCGGGCCGAGCTTGGAGGCGAAGAGCCAGCTGGCGAGGCCGTAGAAGCTCCAGCCTTGCTTGCCGGCATCGTTGCCCTGATTGAAGTTGTAATAAGCGCCTTCGAGCGAGAGCACGTCGGCGGCGACCTTGTGCTCGAAGAGCAGGTCGAGGTTCATCCCGAGCAGCTTCTTGTCGCCGGCGGGATCGGCCGTCTTCTTGTATTGCAGCGTGCCGCCCAGCGCGAGCACTTCCTTGGAGCCGTAGTACGTGCTCGAGTTGTAGTAGCCCGGCTCCGGGTCGAGGAAGTTGTAGACCAGCCGCACCGCGTAGATCGCCTGCCCGATGGGAGTGGTGGGATCGACGGTGAAGACGCCGGCCTGGTACTTGAACTGTCCCTTGTTGACCTGGCCCCACAGCGCCGCGCCGTCGGCGCGGCCGGCGTAGACCGATGGATATCCATTGACGGTGGTCGGATAGTTCCAGGCGTTCTGATAGTACGGCCCGCTCAAGTTCGCGCGATCGGAGGGCGGCAAGAAGCGCCCCATCCAGACGTTGAACAAGTCGGTCGGCTCGAACTGCGCCACCGCGTCGAGCACGTGGATGCGGCCGCCGTCGCCGTTGTTCAGGTCGAGGTTGCCGGAGAACTTCATCCACGGCGCGATCTGCGCGCCGATGTAGGGCCGGACATCGAGCGTCGGCACGCCCAGGCCAGTGGCGGTCGTGGCGTCGGTATAGCCGCCGCCCACGCGGATTCCCACGCCATAGGAGAGCGACTTCGGTCCCAACGTCAGCTGATCCGCGCTCGCGGCGAAGGCAGCGAGCGCTGCTGCAGAAGCGGCTGCGATTCTCATCTCAGCTCCGCATGCTTTTCATTGCCGGGGATGAAGGGGCTCCAGGGCTGCGCGCGGATCGGTTTGTCCGTCTTCCACACCACGTCGAACTGCCCGTCGCCCTGCACCTCGCCGATCATCACCGGCTTCCAGAGATGGTGGTTGGTCTCGTCCATCTTGAGGACGAACCCCGAGGGCGCGGGGAAGGTCTGCCCGCTCATCGCCTTGCGCACCTCATCGACCTTGACGCTGCCGGCCTTCTTCACCGCCTGCGCCCACATGTGCATGCCGACGTAGGTGGCTTCCATCGGGTCGTTGGTGACGCGCGAGTCGCCGCCGGGCAGCTTGTTCTTCTTCACGTACGCCTTCCATTTCTTGATGAAGGCGGCGTTCTCCTTGTTCTTCACCGACATGAAGTAGTTCCAGGCGGCGAGGTGGCCGATCAGCGGCTTGGTGTCGATGCCGCGCAGCTCCTCCTCGCCGACGGAGAAAGCCACCACCGGGATGTCCGTCGCCTTGAGCCCCTGGTTGCCCAGCTCCTTGTAGAAGGGGACGTTGCTGTCGCCGTTGATGGTGGAGATCACGGCAGTCCGGCCACCGGCGCCGAACGCTTTGACCTGGGCGACGATGGTCTGGTAGTCGCTGTGCCCGAAAGGCGTGTACGTCTCCTGGATGTCGGTCTCCGGAACGCCTTTGGAGCGCAAGAAGGCGCGGAGGATCTTGTTGGTGGTGCGCGGATAGACGTAGTCGGTGCCGAGCAGGAAGAAGCGCGTCGCTCCGCCGCCCTCCTTGCTCATCAAGTATTCCACGGCGGGGATGGCCTGCTGGTTGGGCGCGGCGCCGGTGTAGAAGATGTTTTGCGAGAGCTCCTCGCCCTCGTACTGCACCGGATAGAAGAGGAGCCCGTTCAACTCCTCGAAGACGGGCAGGACCGACTTGCGCGAGACCGAGGTCCAGCAGCCGAACACCACCGCCACCTTGTCCTGGGTGAGCAGCTGCCGCGCCTTCTCGGCGAAGAGCGGCCAGTTCGAGGCGGGATCGACGACGATGGGCTCGATCTTTTTTCCCAGCACGCCGCCCTTGGCGTTGATCTCGTCGATGGTCATCAGCGCCACGTCCTTGAGCGACGTCTCGCTGATCGCCATCGTCCCCGAGAGCGAGTGGAGGATGCCGACCTTGATCGTCTCCTCTGCGCGCGACTGCGTCGCGCAGAGAGCGGATGCCATCACCAGCGTTGCCAGTCTGAAGCTCCTCATCATGTCTCCTTTGGTGTGAACTGAACCGTTCCCGCCTGTGCAAGCGCAGGACCACCCCGCGGCACACGCCGCGCCACTCGCGCGCGGAAAAATTTGCCGGACGGCTGGCACGACGAATTCGTACGATCCGCCTCGCGACCCGACGAAATCGTCAGCGTTGCAAAACCAACCTTGGCGCGTTCGTTGGCGCGTTCGATCGAGCGGCGCCTTGGCCCCGCTTCGCCCCTCCGGCGTCACATCCGACGGATTTGTCGTCTGCTCAGATCGAAACGACGAACTTGTTGCCGCCGCAGAGCGCCCGGAGAGTGATCGGCCGGGCGCTCCGTCGGGCCTTTCGCCGAGGAAAGGCGCGGAATGCCGGCGTCTTGCTCGAATAAATTTGACAAGAGTTCGCGATCGACGTTACGGATCGCAGCCCATGACTTCGCAGCCAAAGGCCAGCTCGTTCACCACCGCGCCTCGCGCTGCGCTCTCGCTTCTCGTCCTCGTCGGCCTCCTTCCCCTCATTACCGTGGGGTGCGGGCCGCCTGTCTGACCGAGAAAGTTTCCGGAAGGAACAGGCCCCCGCACCGAGAAGGTGCGGGGGCTTTTTTTTCGCCCCGAGGTCCGCATGTCGAACGCAGTCGCCATCGAGAAGGTCGATCCCGCGCAGCGGACGGGCGCGCAGTTCATCTGGGAGGTGCTCGCGCGGGAGGGGGTCGACGTCGTCTTCGGCTATCCGGGCGGCGCGATCATGCCGACGTACGACGCCATGCCTGCCTACCCGGTGCGGCACGTGCTGGTGCGGCACGAGCAAGGCGCGGCTCACATGGCCGACGGCTACGCGCGCGCTTCCGGAAGAGTCGGCGTGGCGCTCGCCACCTCGGGGCCCGGGGCGACGAACCTCGTGACCGGCATCGCCACGGCGATGATGGACTCCTCGCCCATCGTCTGCATCACCGGCCAGGTGGGCTCGGCGCTCCTCGGCAGCGACGCCTTCCAGGAGATCGACATCACCGGCATCACCCTGCCGATCACCAAGCACAACTATCTCGTCACGCGCGCCGCGGACGTCGCGCCGGTGCTGCACGAGGCATTTCACATCGCGCGCTCGGGGCGGCCCGGGCCGGTGCTGGTCGACATCAGCAAGGATGCCCAGCAGGGATCGGCGCGCCTCGAGGCGATCTCGGCGCCGCCGCGCGATCGTCCGCTGCAGCACGCCTCGGAGCTCGCCATCCGCCGCGCGGCCGCGCTGATCGACGCCGCCGAGCGGCCACTCATTCTCGCCGGCCACGGCGTGCTCAAGTCGCAATCGAGCAAGCTGCTGCGCGAGTTCGCCGAGAAGACCGGCATCCCCGTCGCTTCCACACTGCTCGGCCTGGGCGGATTTCCCGCCTCCCATCCGCTCAGCCTGGGCATGATGGGCATGCACGGCGAGGCCTTCGTCAACACCGCGCTGCAGGAAGCGGATCTGCTGCTCGCTTTCGGGATGCGCTTCGACGACCGCGTGACCGGCAAGCTGCAGACGTTCGCGGTCCACGCCAGGAAGATCCACGCCGAGATCGATCCCTCCGAGATCAACAAGAACGTCCGCGTCGACGTGGCGCTGCCGGGCGACCTGCGCGGCACCCTGGAGAAGCTCCTCCCGGCGGTGCTCGCGCGCAGTCGCACCCCGTGGCTGGAGCGGATCGCGGCGCGGAGGGGGGAGTGCTCGCGGCGCGACGTGCAGTCGCTGCCTGAGGGCGGAAAGCTGCTCGCGCCCCATGTGCTCCACGATCTCTGGCGGCTGACCGAGGGCAAGGCGCTCGTCGTCACCGACGTCGGCCAGCACCAGATGTGGGAAGCGCAGTACTACAAGCACGAGCGGCCCCGCTCGCTGATCACTTCCGGCGGCCTCGGCACCATGGGGTTCGCGCTGCCGGCCGCCATCGGCGCGCGCTTCGCCCGGCCCGACGACGAGATCTGGGTCGTCGTCGGCGACGGCGGCTTCCAGATGACCTCCTGCGAGCTGACGACCTGCGCGCAGGAAGGGATCAAGGTCAACGTCGCCATCATCAACAACGGATATCTGGGGATGGTTCGGCAGTGGCAGGAGTTCTTCTACGGCCGCCGCTACGTGGCGACGCCTTTGCGCAGTCCCGACTTCGTCGACCTCGCCAAGGCGCACGGCCTCTGCGGCCTGCGGGTCACCAAGCGGGCCGAGATTGCCGATGCGGTCGCGCGCGCGCGGACAGAGCCCGGCACGGTGGTGATCGACTTCCGCGTCGAGCAGGAGGACGTCGTCTATCCCATGGTCCCGGCCAACGCGGACTTGCGCGACATGATCCGGCGGCCTTTCGAGGAGGAAGAATGAGCCACGACTCGGCCTTCGCCATCCCGCGCGAGCGGCGCGGCTCGCGCACCCTGATCGCGCACCTCGAGGACCGGCCCGGCGCGCTCAACCGCGTCGTCTCGCTCTTCCGGCGGCGCGGCTTCAACATCGACTCGCTCACCGTCGGCACGACCGAGCGGCCCGGGGTCTCGCGCCTCACGGTGGTCGTGCAGGCGGACGACGAGACCGCGCAGAAGCTGGCCGCCAACCTCTACAAGCTGGTCGACGTGCTCGACGTCGAGGACCTGACCCGCGCGCCGGCCGTGGCGCGCGAGCTGGCCTTCGTCAAGGTCCGCGCCTCGCCGGAGCGGCGCTCGGAAGTGCTGCAGCTCTGCGAGGCCTTCCGCGCCCGCGTCATCGACGTGGCTCCCGCCTCGATCATCGTCGAGACGACCGGCGCGCAGGACAAGCTCGACGGGCTCATCGAAGTGCTGCGGCCCTTCGGCATCCTCGAGCTGGTGCGCACCGGCGCGGTGGCGATGGCGCGCGGGACTTCTTCCATTCCTTTCCCTGAAGCGGAGGTTGCGACATGAGCGGCGCGGACCGAGTGATCGTCTTCGACACCACCTTGCGCGATGGCGAGCAAGCGCCCGGCGCGAGCATGAATCTCCAGCAGAAGCTCCAGGTCGCTCGCGCGCTCGCGCAGCTGGGCGTGGACGTGATGGAGGCCGGCTTTCCGGTGGCCTCGCCGGGCGACTTCCAGTCGGTGGAGGCCATCGCGCGCCAGGTCGAGGGCCCGACCATCTGCGCGCTCGCCCGCGCCGTCCGGCCCGACATCGACGCGGCCCTCCAGGCGCTCTCCCCTGCGCCGCGCAAGCGGGTGCACGTCTTTCTCGCCACCAGCCCCATCCACCGGCAGCACAAGCTGAAGATGTCGCGCGAGCAGGTGGTGCGCGCTTCCAGCGAGTCCGTCGCCTACGCGCGCGAGCGCTGCGAGGACGTCGAGTTCTCCCCGGAGGACGCCGCCCGCACGGAGCCCGACTTCCTCTGCGAAGTCGTCGAGCGCGCCATCGAGGCCGGCGCCGGGACCGTCAACATCCCCGACACCGTCGGGTACGCCGTGCCCGAGCAGTTCGCCGAGCTCTTCCGGCATCTGCGCGCGAAGGTGCGCGGCATCGAGCGCATCGTCCTCAGCGTCCATTGCCACAACGACCTCGGCCTCGCCGTGGCCAACTCGCTGGCTGCGCTACGGGCCGGAGCGCGGCAGGTGGAGTGCACCGTCAACGGCATCGGTGAGCGCGCCGGCAACTGCTCGCTGGAAGAGGTGGTGATGGCCATCCGCACGCGCAGCGACTACCTGGGTCTGCGCACCGGCATCCGCACCGAGAATCTCGCCGCCGCCAGCCGCGTGGTCACCGCCGCCACCGGATTCGTCGTCGCGCGCAACAAGGCCGTGGTCGGGCAGAACGCTTTCGCCCACGAGGCCGGAATCCACCAGCACGGCATGCTCTCGCACGCGCAGACCTACGAAGTGATGCGCCCCGAGGACGTCGGCTGGCGGAGCACCAGCCTGGTCCTGGGCAAGCACAGCGGCCGCCACGCGCTGCACGCGCGGCTCAAGGAGATGGGCCACCAGCTCGAGCCTGCGCAGATCGAGCAGGTCTTCGAGGAGCTGAAGAAGCTGGCCGACAAGAAGAAGGAGATCTACGACGGAGACCTCGATGCCCTCCTGGTGGGCCTTTTCCAGAACGGCAGCGGCCGCCGCTGGCAGCTCGTCAGCCTCAACGCCATGAGCGGCACCGGCTCGCCGCCCAGCGCCGCGGTCGCGCTGTTGCGCAAGGACGGCAAGAAGCTCGAGGAAGCCGCCACCGGCGACGGCCCCGTCGACGCCGTCTTCAAGTGCATCGAGCGCATCACCGGCGTCAGCGCCACGCTCAAGGACTTCCACGTCAAGAGCGTCACCGCAGGCGAGGATGCGCAGGGCGAAGTCGTCGTGGTGGTCGAGCACGAAGGCCGCAGCTTCCGCGGCCGCGGCCTCTCCACCGACATCGTCCTCGCCAGCGCAGAGGCGTACCTCGAAGTGGTCAACCGCATCGCCGCCGGGCGGCTCCTGCGCAAGGCCCCGCCTGAGCCGGAGGTCGTCTGTGGCGCAGTCTGAACCGCGGACGCTGTTCGAGAAGATCTGGGAGGCGCATCTCGTCTCCGCCGAGACGGAGGAGACGCCGGCCGTCCTCTACGTCGATCTCCACCTGGTGCACGAGGTGACTTCGCCGCAGGCGTTCGCGGTCTTGCGCGAGCGCGGGCTCAAGGTGCGGCGGCCGGAGCGGACGGTGGCGACGATGGATCACTCGACGCCGACCACTCCCGGCCGCTTCGTCGTCGAGGACGCGCAGTGTGCGGCGCAGCTGGCCGAGCTGCAGGCGAACTGCAGCGAGCACGGCATCGAGCTGCACGCGCTCGGCAGCGAGCAGCAGGGGATCGTCCACGTCATCGGGCCGGAGATGGGCCTCACCCAACCGGGCATGACCATCGTCTGCGGCGACAGCCACACCTCGACGCACGGGGCGTTCGGCGCCTTCGCCTTCGGCATCGGCACGAGCGAAGTCGCGCACGTGCTCGCCACCCAGTGCCTCCTGCAGCGGCGGCCGCGCACGCTGGAAGTGCGCGTGGAAGGCAGGCTGCGGCCCGGCGTGTCAGCGAAGGATCTGATCCTCGCCGTCATCGCGCGGCTGGGAATGGCCGGCGGCGCCGGCCACGTCATCGAGTACTCCGGCCCCGCCATCCGCGCGCTCTCGATGGAAGAGCGGATGACTGTGTGCAACATGTCGATCGAGGCGGGAGCGCGTGCCGGCCTGATCGGCCCCGACGACGCGACCTTCCAGTACCTCGCAGGCCGGCCGCGGGCGCCGCGCGCCGAGGCTTGGGAAGAGGCCCTCGCGCTCTGGCGGACGCTGACTTCCGATCCGGGTGCCCGCTACGACCGCAGCCTCACCATCGACGCCGCCGCGCTGGAGCCGACGGTGACGTTTGGAACCAATCCATCCATGTCCGCTCCGGTCGTCGGCGCCGTGCCCGATCCGCAGTCGCTGCAGGAGCCGGCCTCACGCGCAGCGCTGGAGCGCGCGCTCGAGTACATGGGTCTGCGTCCCGGGCAGCGCCTCCTCGGCCATCCCATCGAGGTGGTCTTCATCGGCAGCTGCACCAACTCGCGCCTCGAGGATCTGCGCGCCGCGGCCTCGCTCCTGCGGGGAAGGAAAGTCGCGCCGCGCGTACGCGTGCTGGTCGTGCCCGGATCGCGGCAGGTCAAGCGCGCCGCGGAGCAAGAGGGGCTCGACCAGGTCTTTCGCGAGGCCGGCGCCGAGTGGCGCGAGCCGGGCTGCTCGATGTGCATCGCGATGAACGGCGACCAGCTGCGGCCCGGCCAGGCGGCGGTCAGCACCAGCAACCGCAACTTCGAGGGCCGCCAGGGACCCGGCGGACGGACCTTTCTCGCCAGCCCGCTGACGGCCGCAGCCGCAGCGATCAAAGGCGCCATCGCCGACCCGCGCGAGCTGCTGAGGTGAGGATGGAACCGTTCAAGACGCTCGAGTCGCGCACGGTCGTCGTCGCCCGCCCCGACATCGACACCGACCAGATCATCCCCGCGCGCTTTCTCAAGGGCACGACGCGCACGGGGCTGGGCAAGCATCTCTTCGCCGGCTGGCCGGACTTTCCTCGCGACGAAGGCGCGCGCGTTCTCGTCGCCGGGCCGAACTTCGGCTGTGGCTCCTCGCGCGAGCACGCCGCCTGGGCGCTCGTCGATTACGGCTTCCGCGCCGTGGTCAGCTCCTCCATCGCCGACATCTTCCGCGCCAACGCGCTCAAGAACGGCCTCTTGCCCGTCGCGGTCGACGAAGCCATGCACCGGCGGCTGGTCGCCCGCCCCGGAGCGCGCGTCATCATCGATCTGGCGCAGCGCACGCTCGAGTTCGAAGGGGCTCGGGTGACGTTCGCGATCGATCCTTTCGCCCGCCGCTGCCTCTTGGACGGCACCGACGAGCTGGGCTTCTTGCTCGCCCAACAGAACGCCATCGCCGCGCACGAGAAGGAGCGCGCATGCTGATCGCCGTCCTTCCCGGCGACGGGGTCGGACCGGAGGTGACCGCGCAGGCGGTGCGCGTCCTGCGCGAGCTGGGCGGATGCGAGCTGCGCGAGGCGCTCATCGGCGGCGCGGCCATCGATCGCACCGGCGTGCCGCTCCCGGACGAGACGCTCGCGCTCTGCCGCGACGCCGATGCGGTGCTGCTCGGCGCCGTGGGAGGGCCGCGCTGGGACCCGGCGGCGAACGTTCGCCCGGAGCAGGGACTGCTCGGCCTGCGCCGATCGCTGCGGCTCTTCGCCAACCTCCGGCCGGCATCGATCCATCCGCGCCTGGTGGAGATCTCGCCGCTCAAGGCCGAAGTCCTGCGCGGGGTCGATCTTCTCTTCGTGCGCGAGCTGACCTCTGGCATCTACTTCGGCGAGAAGCGGCGCACCGCCGACCGCGCCGAAGACGTCTGCTCCTACAGCGTCGAGGAGATCGCGCGCGCGGTGCGCGTCGCGGGACGGATGGCGCGTTCGCGTCGCAAGCGGCTCACCTCGGTGGACAAGGCGAACGTGCTGGAGACCTCGCGGCTCTGGCGCGAGGTGACCACGCGGGTCGTGCGCGACGAATTCCCCGACGTGCAGCTCGAGCACCAGCTGGTCGACTCCTGCGCGCTGCGCCTCGTGCAGCGGCCCTCCACTTTCGACGTGATCGTCA
This sequence comes from Deltaproteobacteria bacterium, assembly GCA_005879315.1. Lineage (GTDB taxonomy): Bacteria > Myxococcota > Myxococcia > Myxococcales > 40CM-4-68-19 > 40CM-4-68-19. The sequence goes on from VBLC01000039.1 coordinate 63,236, forward strand.
CCGACAACCTCTTCGGCGACATCCTCACCGACGAGGCGGCGGTTCTGGGCGGCTCCATCGGCATGCTTCCTTCCGCTTCGCTGGGCGAGGGTCCGCGCGGCCTCTACGAGCCGGTCCACGGCTCGGCGCCGGACATCGCCGGGAAGGGCATCGCCAATCCATACGGAGCCATCGCCAGCGTTGCGATGATGATGCGCCACTCGCTCCGCCGCGAAGAACAGGCGCGCGCCGTCGAGAAAGCGATCGCCGCCGCGCTCGACGATGGCGTGCTCACGGCGGATCTGGGCGGCTCTTCCACGACGGCGCAGGCCGGCGATGCGGTGTTGAAGTTCCTCACCAAGGAGTGATCGGAAAATGGCGAACATCTATTACGACAAGGACGCTTCTCTCGATCCCATCCGCTCCCGCAAGGTGGCGGTGGTCGGCTATGGCAGCCAGGGGCACGCGCACGCCCTCAATCTCAAGGACTCCGGCGTCGACGTGCGCGTCGGCCTGCCCGAAGCGAGCAAGTCGCGCCAGAAAGCGCAGGGAGCGGGGCTCAAGGTCCTCACCGTCGCGGACGCGGCGCGCGAAGCCGACGTGGTGATGATGCTCGCGCCCGACGAGAAGCAGAAGAAGATCTACGAGGAGGAGATCGCCCGCCACCTCGGCCGCGGCAAGGCGCTCTTCTTCGCTCACGGATTCAACATCCACTACGGCCAGATCAAGCCGCCGCCGGAAGTGGACGTGATCCTCATCGCGCCCAAGGCGCCGGGGCACATGGTGCGGCGGCTGTACCAGACCGGCCAGGGCACGCCGGCGCTGATCGCGGTGCACCACGACGCCAGCGGGCAGGCCAAGCAGCTCGGCCTCTCCTACGCGCGCGCTCTGGGCGCGACGCGCGCCGCGCTGCTCGAGACCACCTTCCGCGAGGAGACCGAGACCGACCTCTTCGGCGAGCAGACCGTGCTCTGCGGCGGCGTGACGTCGCTGGTCCTGGCCGGCTTCGACACGCTGGTGGAGGCGGGCTATCAACCGGAGAGCGCCTACTTCGAGTGCCTGCACGAGCTCAAGCTGATCGTCGACATGATGTACGAGGGCGGCCTCGGCTGGATGCGCCACTCGATCAGCGACACGGCCGAGTACGGCGACTACACGCGCGGCCCGCGCATCGTCGGCGATGCGGTGCGCACCGAGATGAAGAGGATCCTCCGCGACATCCAGACCGGCGTCTTCGCCCGCGAGTGGATCCTGGAGAACCAGGCCGGCCGCCCCGTCTTCGACAAGCTGCGCGAGGAAGGCCGCGCCCACCCCATCGAGGAAGTCGGCCGCCGGCTGCGGGAGATGATGAGCTGGCTGCGCGACGCCAAGAAAGACTCGAGCGAGGTGCAGCGCTGATGGAGAAAATCTGGTTCAACGGCAAGCTCGTTCCCCGGAACGAGGCGCGGCTCGATTTTCTCACGCCCGCGCTTCACTACGGCGTCGCCGCCTTCGAGGGGATCCGCTGCTACCGCACCTCCCGCGGGCCGGCCATCTTCCGGCTGCGCGAGCACCTCGAGCGTCTCCTCCATTCCGCGCGAGTGATCGGTTGGCGGGAGCTGCCCTTCGGCATCGAGGAGCTGACCGAGGCCTGCAAGGCGACTGTGCGCGCCAGCGGCCTTGCGGAGTGCTACATCCGGCCGCTCATCTGGCTCGCCGAGGGCGGCTGGAATCTCTCGGTCGATGCCGGCAAGCCGCACGTGGCTATCGCCGTCTGGGAATGGAAAGGCTATCTCGGCCCTTCCGCCCTCGAGCAGGGGGTGCGCGCCAACGTTTCCTCCTTCACGCGCCATCACCCGAACGCGACGATGACCAAGGCGAAGATCAGCGGGAACTATCCCAACTCGGTCCTCGCCAAGACGGAGTCGCTCCGCCTCGGCTTCGACGAAGCCATCATGCTCGATGCGCAGGGCCTGGTCGCCGAATGCACCGGCGAGAACATCTTCCTGGTGCGGCGCGGGCGACTCCTGACGCCGCCCGACGGCGCCATCCTCGAGGGAATCACCCGCGACTCCATCTTCGAGCTCGCCGCCGACCTCGGAACCGAAGTCGTCCAGCAGCCGATCTCGCGCGACCAGCTCTATCTCGCCGACGAAGTCTTCGTCTGCGGAACGGCAGCGGAAGTGATCGGGCTGCGCGAGATCGACTTCCGCGTCATCGGTTCGGGCCGGGGCGCGCCGGTGACGCGCGCACTGCAGGACGCGTATCACGCGGCGGTGCGCGGGGAGCATCCGCGCTCGGCGGCCTGGCTCACGCCGATCGCTGCCTGAGGCACTTTCACGGCCCCGCTTGCGCCCGGCCCACCAGATCGTGCGATCCTCCTGGCGCAGGCGCACAGGGGAGACCGGGCGTGACGCCGATCGATCAGCTGCTGTTGGGCTTCCTCGGAGTGATCGCGGCGGTGACGGCGATCTACGTGCCCGGACCGGGCCCGCTCCTGCTCGAAGAGGCGGCGATGGCCGCGAGCGTGGTGGTCGCGGCCCGGCTGCGCGCCCGCTCGCGCACGCTCGATTTCCTGCACGCCTTTCTCCCCGTCCCCCTCCTCGGGATGCTCATCAACCTCATCGGTCCCGTGATCGCGCAGATGAATCCGGCCCGCTGGGATGTGCAGCTGGCGAGTGTCGACCGTCAGCTGTTCGGGCGAATGGCGAGTGGCTGGCGCGACGCCGGCGGCCGGCCGGTCTGGCTCTGCGAGGCAGCGTCGCTGGCCTACGCGAGCTATTACGTGCTCCCGGTGGCGAGCGCGGTCGTCCTTTGGGCGCGGCGGCGCAGCGAGGAGTTCGATCGTTTCATCTTCGCTCTCGGCGTCGCATTGCTCGCTTCCTATGCCGCCTATTTCGCCGCGCCCGCGGCGGGGCCTCGCGTTCCCGACGCGCTCGCCCAGGCGCAGCTGGGCGGCGCGCAGGTGAGCGCGGCATTGCGCTCGTTCTTGCGCGAGGCGGAACGGAACCAGCTCGACGCCTTTCCCAGCGGGCACACGGCAGTGTCGATCGTCTTTCTCGCACAGGCGTGGTCGCTGTTCCCGCGACAGCGTCTGCCGTTCGCCGCAGCGGTGGCGGCGATCATCTTCTCTACCGTCTTCCTCTCGCTGCATTACGTGGTCGACGTGGCGGCGGGCGCTGCGCTGGCAGTGGTGGTGCTCGGGCTGCTCCGCGCGATGAGCAGAAGCGCCGTCCGGCGCGCCGTCGACGAGGCTCCGGGGATCTGATCAGCCCGGCCAGAGCGGCAAGGCGACCGAGGCCGGCTCGGCGGTGCAGGCCGTGCCCTTCGACGTCAGGCACTGCGGATACGAAGCCAGATAGGGCGTGAAGGTGAAGCTGCCCAGGCTGAACGGCAGCGCCGAGGGGGCGGCAGGCTGCGGCCGCTCGATGCGGAGCGCGTCGAACGGCGGAATCGCCGTCGGGTTCGACGGAGCGTTGAGCTCCAGCTCGTTGCGGCAGACAGATTCGACCGCTCCTTGCGGGTCGCAGCGCATGTCCTCGGGAGATTCGACCATCTGCCCATGAGCGCAGCCGAACCCGACGGCGAGAAGAACCAGCCCCTTGATCGGAATGTGTTTGTCCATGCCTCAGAGGTACAGCCCGCGCTGGTGCGCTGCCGCTCGGATCCGACGGGACGCCGCGGCAGCCCGACGAGAGGCGTGCGGCGCACGACCGGCAGCTTCTTCGGTTGGAAGAGAATTGTAGGGTCAGCGGATCGCCCTCGTAGCCCCCTACTGGACGAGAGGCTGGCGACTCGATAGGTATGCGCGGTTTCAATTTCTCGGGGGGAACGCATGAACAGTCCTCGGGTGGTCTGCACCCTCGCTTTGATCTCGGCGGGAGCGATGGCCCAGCAGCGCACCGTGACCGGCACCGTCGTCGATGCGACGACGGGCCAGCCGATTCCGGACACGGCCGTCCTGGTGGTCGGGACCGATGTCGCGGCCAGCTCCGCCAAAGACGGAACCTTCACGCTGTCGGGCGCACCTTCCGGACCCCTCACCCTGCACGCCATCGTGGAGGGCTTCAAGACCCTCGACCTCGCCGTCGGCGCCGACCAAAACCAGGTCCGCATCGCGCTCGAGCCGGAGCTGCGCGAGGGCGTCGTCCCGTCGCCGCAGTCCCGGCGCGCCAAGGCGGAGGAGGAGATGGTGGTCACCGGTCGCGCCTCGCGGACCGAGCGCCGCAACGTCGCCGTCTCGGTGGCCAAGGTGAGGGGAGAGGAGCTCTCGCAGGTCCCCGCCGAGACGGTGGACCTGGCGCTGCAGGGAAAGGTGGCCGGCGCCAACATCCAGCGCAACGACGGCGCGCCGGGCGGCGGCGCCCAGGTCCGGCTGCGGGGCGTCTCCTCCATCAACGCCACGGCCGAGCCGCTCTTCATTCTCGACGGCATGATCGTCAGCAACGTGGCCATCCCCAACAACATCTCGGTGGTGACGCTCTCGCGCGCGGGGTCGAACACCTCGCCGAATCAAGACTCGCTCACCAACCGCATCGCCGACTTCAACACCGAGGACATCGAGTCCATCGAGGTGCTCAAGGGAGCGGCCGCCGCCGCCATCTACGGGTCCAAGGCCTCGAACGGCGTGGTCATCCTCACCACCAAGAAGGGGCAGCCGGGTCCTCCGCGCGTCGAGTTCACCCAGCGCTTCGGAGAGTCCTTTCTCGCCAGGAAGCTGGGCGCGCGCGTCTTCACCAGCGCGGACGAGGCGGCGGGCGTTTTCGGCGACGTCGCCCGCACGTACTTCAAGCCGGGCGTGACCTACGACCACGACGGCGACCTGGCCGGGCGGCACGACCTGGCCGTCGAGAGCATTCTCAGCGTCTCGGGCGGAGGCGAGAGCGGGCTCCGCTATTACGTCTCCGGGTCGGTGAAGAACGACCCGGGCATCATCCAGAACACCGGCTACCAGAAGCAGGCCGTGCGACTCAACCTGGGCCGGGACCTGGGCGACCTCGTGACACTGAACGTGAACTCGTACCTGATCCACTCCGTCGCGTCGCGCGGCATCACCAACAACGACAACAGCAACACTTCCTTCTACATCGTGCTGCCCTTCCTTCCGAACTTCTACGACCTGCGCCCGGCCAACGGCGTCTATCCCCACGACCCCTTCGTCAGCAACGACAACAACCCGCTGCAGACGGCGGCGCTGATGAAGAACGACGAGGGAGTGTGGCGCTTCCTCAGCGCGATGGATGCCACGGTCAAGCTGATGCGGACCAACACGCAGCAGCTGAACCTGGTCGCCAACGGCGGCGTGGACCGGTTCCAGCAGGAGAACGAGCTGCTCTTCCCGCCCTCCCTGTACTGGGCGCCTTCCTTCGGTCTGCCGGGGACGTCGCTCTTCGGCACCGCCAACAACATCAACTACAACCTGGGCCTCAACCTGGTGCACACCTGGTCGCCGCAGGGCGGCGACTATTTCGCCACCTCCTCTGCTGGCGTGCAGTACGAGAGCCGCGATCTGAATCTGGTGCGAGTGGTAGGCCGCAACCTGGTGGGCGGCCAACCGAACCTCGACGCCGCGACCACCGTGTCCGTGGGGCAGCAGCGCGAGCGGGTGCACGATCGCGGCGGCTACCTGCAGGAAGAGGTGGTGCTGCTCGAGCGCAAGCTGGCGCTCACCGCGGCGCTGCGCGGCGACAGCTCGAGCGCCAACGGCAACCCCGACACCTTCTACATCTATCCCAAGGCCTCCGCCTCCTATCGCTTCTACGCGCCCGCGGCCAGCATCGATGATCTCAAGGTGCGCCTCGCCTACGGCGAGACCGGCAACCAGCCTCTCTACGGGCAGCGCTTCACCGGGCTGAGCGTCTCCACCAACGTGAACGGCAACCCCGCGTTGGGCGTGACGGGCATCGCGGGCGATCCCAACATCAAGCCCGAGCGAGCGCGGGAGATCGAGGCCGGCACGGACATCTCGCTGCTCGAGGGCCGGGCGATCATCGAGCTCAATCTCTACCAGCGAACCATCAGCGACATGCTCCTGCAGCGCTCGATCGCCCCCACCAGCGGTTTCACCACGCAGTTCTTCAACGGCGGCACGCTGCGCAACCGCGGCATCGAGCTCATGGTCGAGGCCACGCCGGTCCAATTCGGCAGCCTGCGCTGGCAGACCACGGTGGGCTTCGCCAAGAATGTCAGCCTGATCAGTTCCCTGCCGGTGCCCGCCTACAACTATATCGACTTCGGCACCGTCTACGGCGTGCACCGCATCGAGCAGGGCCAATCGGCCACGCAGATCGTCGGCAACGACGGCCTCAAGCCGGACGGCACTTGCTGCCTCATCCACAAGCTGGGCGACTCCGAGCCCGACTTCATGGTGCACTTCTCGAATCGCGTCGCCTTCGGCAACTTCACTCTCTTCTTCCTCCTCGACTGGCAGAGCGGGAGCAGCATCGTCAACATCACCCGCAACCTCTACGACTCCGGCCAGAACTCGCCCGATCAGTTGAAGCCGGGCGGCGGCGCCGACCGCCTGACCGCCAACATCACCAGCGCGCGGCCCTACGTGGAGAGCGGGACCTTCGTCAAGCTGCGCGAGATTTCGCTCACCTATGACGTGCCTGCATCGGCGCTGCGGGGCCTCAGGAACGTGGCCAAGAAGGTCCGCTTCAAAGTGAGCGGGCGCAACCTGCTCACCTTCACTCCCTACTCGGGCTTCGATCCCGAGGTCTCCAACTTCAGCAACGACCCCATCGACCGGAACATCGACCTGGCGCCCTTCCCGCCGAGCCGCAGCTTCTGGACCTCCATCGAGCTGGGCTTCTACTAGGAGCGGACCATGAAAACTCCACGCATCGCTGTGGCGCTCTCCGGTCTCTTCCTCGCGGCCTGCACGTTCGACGTGGGCAACCTCAATCAGCCCGGCCTCGATCAGATCCTCGCCAACCCGACGCCCGCCGCCGTCGAGGCGGTCGCGACCGGGCTGCTCGCGGGCCACCGGGCCGACATGGCCGAGCGCATCGGCTACGTCTCGGAGCTGGGGATCCTCGGGCGAGAATCGTTGGTGCTGGCCGGCTCTGACGACCGCTTCGTGACCGAGATGCTCAACGGCATCACTCTCGATCCGAGCACCACCAACTTCGGCGGCAACTTCTGGAGGGTGCCCTACGCCAACATCCGCAATGCCAACCTCCTGCTCGACGCGCTGTTCAATACGCCCGGCCTCGTCGACCAGGACAAGGAGGCGATCCGGGGCTTCGCCAAGACGATGATGGCGCTCGACTTCCTCAAGATCATCAACACCCACGACGTGAACGGCGCCGCCATCGACGTCGACCTTCCCATCGGGCAGCTCGCGCCCTTCGTCAGCAAGGACCAGGTCTTCGAGCGCATCGCCCTGCTCCTGGACCAGGCGCAGGGGCATCTCCAGGCAGCGGGAGCGGCGTTCCCCATGCCGCTCTCGAACGGTTTCACCAGCTTCAGCACGCCGGCCCTCTTCATCCAGGTCAACCGCGCGCTGGCCGCGCGCGTGGCGGTGTACCGCGGTCGTTTCAGCGAAGCGCTGACCGCGCTCTCGGCGTCGTTCATCGACCCTGCGACGCCCGGCGGTACGCCGTCCGCGTCGACGTCGCTCGCGCCCTGGCCGGGTACGGGAGCCTTCGACTCCTACGGCCTTGGCTCTGGCGACACGCAGAATGATCTCAACACTCCCGACATCCTCGTCCATCAATCGATCATCGACGGCGCGGAAGACCTCGCCACCAAGCCCCCAGGCTGCACCGGGCTGGCCTGCAAGGACACCCGCGTGCAGTCCAAGGTCACCCTGGTGGTCGACGCGAACGGGATCCCGGCCCCGGTAAAGCTGTACGGCGAGACCTCCGGTTACAACTTGACGCTCTATCCGAAGAAGGACTCGCCGATCCCCATCATCCGCAACGAAGAGTTGATCCTGCTGCGGGCCGAGGCGAACTGCGCGCCCTCGCCGTTCCCGCCCACCGCGTCCGCGCCGGGCACCTGCACGGGCAACGTGGCAGCGGCCATCCTCGACATCGACTACATCCGCCAGAACTCGGGAGGGGTGCCGGCGAGCGCCGGTCTGAACTCGAGCAACCTCCTCGACGAGCTGCTCAAGCAGAAGCGCTACTCGCTGCTCTTCGAGGGCGGCCATCGCTGGATCGACGCGCGTCGCTACGGCCGGGCGAATGGCCCCGTGGCAACGCTGCCGATCGATCAGCCCAGCATCCAGCATGTGCAGACGGCATTCCCCATCCCGCAGTCGGAGGTGGACGCGCGGAAGTAAGTCAGCGCGACGCCCGCCCGACCGGCACCACGGCGGAAACTCCGAAGGGAGGCGCCGGAGAGAGGCTGGTACGGGGTGAGGACTTGCGGACGAGAGCTGCCATCGAGGTGTTGCTGCTCAACATGTGGAGCACCAGCCGATCGATGCCCCGCTCCGCCGCTGCAGCGAACAATCGCACGAGCAGGATCGTCCCGAGCCCGCATCGCTGCCAGCTGTCGATCACCGCGATGGCAGCTTCCGCCGCGGCCGGATCGGCGAGCGTCCGGATGAAGCGCGCCACACCGACGCCGTCGCCGCCGATCGGCGAGAGCGCCGCGATGGCGAGATGATTCTCGCCGTCGCAGTCGGTGAGGGCGCTCAGGTCCTCCGCTGAGAGCGTCGCCTTGGCCGCAAAGAAGCGCTGGTAGCGCGACCGCTCGGAGAGGCGCTCGAACGTCCGAGTGAGGAGTCCTTTGTCGTCGGGCCCCAGAAGACGCAGCCGAGCCAGCCTCGCATCGCGCAGAACCACCGTCTCGTCGTACTCGGGCGGATAGTGGCGCGGATCTGCGCTCATGAGGCTGGCAGGTGCAATCGCGAGACCAGCCGTCGTTAGAGTGAAGCTCGCCTTATGCGCACGACGGATTTGTCGACGGCGTCCTGTTCGCCGACAAAGAGCGTCGGGTTCTCGCCAGGCGCTCACGCTTGGCCAACGGGGCGCATCCAAAAGAGCCCGCCCGCTCGCGAAGCCAGACGCGACCCCGGCCGACAGGAGGGTCAGCCGGGGCGGCAGCGCCAACGAAAATGTCGCGACTTCAATCGTCCGATTGCAACTGCTTGCCCGAGTGCACGCTGAAGCACGCCGCCGAACGGTAGAGCAGCGAGATGGGCTTCACTGCGGGCATCTGCTCGCGCAGCGTGAGGGCGAGCGGCTCCAACCCCAAGTCGAGGAACGTGCCGGCGATCTCGTCATGGTGCGCGGGCAGGAAGTAGCGGGGATTGAAGACCTTGATCAGAGCCAGCGTCGGGGGGATCTGGGTCTCCTGCACGAAATGTCCTTGGTAGGCGACGATGGCGACGTCGGTATGACCGATGCTTTTCATGAACGCAGTCATCGTGGGGGTCACTGGGCCGGCGCTGTCCACGTACGCGACGCGGAAGCCGCTGTCGAAGGTGACGACGTAGGCGATGGTGCCTTTGGTGATCACGTCCGGACTGAAGGTGCCCCGCGCCAGGATGGCGGCTTCTGCCGCGGCCTGCTCGGGAGTAGGGTTCCCGATCTCGTCGGCGATCGCCTTGTGGAAGTCTCCGAGAGAGGGGCCCGAGAGGACGCTGTGGTGCGCGAGCACTGCCTCGACCTTGAAGCCTCGGAATTGGAACACTTCGCCGCCGAGCCCGGTCACGCTCACCGCCTGGCTCGAGGAAAGGCCCTCGCGGAGCAACTCCGTATACGTCGGTGGCCCGCCAACCACCTGAATGCCGAGGCGGCGCGCGATGGAAACGGCGTCGCTCATGTGGTCGAAGTGGCCGTGGCCAAGGAAGATGGCGTTGGCGCGCTTGACCTGGTCGGGCATGAGGCCGATCGCGCGCGTGCGCGGGCCTCTGTCGTAGTAGGCGTCGAGGAGGATGACCTGACCCTTGTAGGCGAGCTCGTAATTGGAAGTTCCGAGGAAGCGCAGCAGCACGCGGTCATTGTCGTGCGGCACCGGTCCGCCGGCGGAAGCCGGCACGAGGCTCGCGCACGGGCCGGCGTTTTCGTCGGCATCGTCGGCGCGGGCCGCCGTGGCCAATGTCAAGGCCAACATCGAGATGAATGCGAGTCGGATGTTCATGTTTGCTCCGGGTTTGGAAGATTCGCTCAGGGCACAGAGGCGTCCTGCGCTCGCTTGATCCACGCCGCGGCGTCGTCGTCGAGCATGAGCCGCTCGGCCTGAAGCGCATGGACGGCGGCGGTGACCTGGTCGACGTACTTCTGGTGGCTAGCGTAGCGCTCGGCCAGGGAAGGCCGTGGATCGTGCGCGGCCGCTCGCGCGGCAGCGTCCTTCGCGAAGGCGATGAACGAACCGTTGCCGGCGCACATCTCGCCAGGTGCATGCTCCGCCGCGCGCGGGTTCCAAGGCATGTGCGTTCCGACCGGAACGGCGACGTCCGGCGTGCGCACGCCGGGGACGTCGTTGCCGTCGCTGTCGGTGGTCGGCACGAAGACATCGTAGGGCCGCTTCCAGTCCACCGCCGGCGGCACGGCCGCGTAGTCGGTGAGGTAGAGGAAGTTGTACAGGCCGCTGTAGCTCACGCCGATGGGGGAAAGATCGGGAAAGCCGACCTTCGAGCGAGGCAGGCTCGGGGCGAGCGTGCCAGCGCCGATGGTGGGATAGCGGCTGGCCGGAGGCAGGATGCCCCGCGCGATCCAGTCGACCAGCGCGACCGTGAGCGCGCGCGAGGTCGACCCGGAATTCACGATGCTGCCGGAATGCTGGCAGAGCGGATTCTTGCTGGAGACGCCGGTCGCGTTGTACCCGTGCGGCGTGCCGCTCATGTAGTAGGCGCGCACGTTCCTCGGCAGCGGCAGCGGATGGCCACGCCCGTCGCTGACCACCAGCGAGCCGCGGCCCTGCCAGAGCTCGCCGCCGCCGTCGATCTGGAAGACCTTCGGGCAGGTGTGGTCTTCGCTGCAGCGCCGCAGCAGACCGTCGCGATGCCCGCTGACCGGATCTTCGATGGTGACGTAAGCAAAGGGGAACTGGTCGCCGCGCTGGTAATGGTCCTCATGCTCCTTCGACCAGCGGCCAGGCTGCGCGAAGCGGTAATTGGTCCAGGTCTTGCGCGAGCCGCCGATGAGCGGAATCAGCCCGTCGAAGACCTTGCGTCCGGTGCCGTCGTTGTTGAAACCTTGCCAGAGGTAGTCGCGCACGAAGCGACCCGACTGTGAGATGCCTTCCATGATCGCGACACTCCGGCCCTCCTCGCAGCTGTCGTCCTCCTCGTCCTCGCCGCAACCCGCGGAGAGAAGATCGGCGAGCGGATTCGGATTGCCGCGTCCGTCAGCGGCGTCGCGCCGCAGGAAAGTGATCAGATCGCGGATGGCCGCGAAGCCGATGCCCATCACCACGGGGTCCTTCGCCGTGTAGATGAACTGGTAGATCGCCCCCTTGTCGTATCCCGCGGCGGGAGTGATCTTGATGTGCTGGCTGTCGACATAGGTCCAGGTCGAGACGGATTTGTAGTCGTCGAGCTGGTTCTGCTTCACCATCAGGCTCGCCTTCGAGGTGTTGAGCGTCTCCGCGGGCCAGGTCAGGTAGGTGAGCCCTGCCGGCGGCTGACCAGGAACCTCGCCGGGTGGCGAGTCGAAGATGAACTCCTCGCGGCTCAGTCCGGTGATGCTGTCCTTGCCGTTCTTCGCAACCGGGAAGCTGGTGCCGACCGGCGTGCCCGTGCCGCCCGAGAGCGGGATGTCCCCCTGCCAGCCGCTCCACACCACCGTGTAGCCCTGCTTCATGAGAAAGCCGTTCCCTGCGCCCGACGCCGAGAAGAGGTCGCCACCCTCGTTGTAGTAGAGGCTCGTCGCCAGCTTGTTGCCGCGGTTGTTCACATCGTAGAAGAGCACTCGCTGCGCGTGCTCCGCGCTCGCCGGCCGGAGAATGACGACGTCGGTCTGATAATCGACCATGCCGTCCGTACCGCGCGGCGCCTTGTCGAGATCGACGATCCCGGAGTTCGCCCGATGCCGCGGATCGAGCTTTCCATGGGCCACTCCGATCACGACGTTGTATGAGCCGACCGCCCCGAAGCTCTTCCCGCCGAAGGCAGGCTTGGGGTCCTTCAATTCCAGCCAATCGATCCTTCCAGGCCGGCCGCCGCGGTCGCCTTCGTCGCCTTCCGAGGAGAGCGCCGCGGGCGAGCTGATTTCGCTGCGGCTGCGCCCCGAGCCGCAGCCAGACGAGAGCGAGATGGCTGCGACGAGGCAGATGGTGAGACGCGCTTCTCTCCATTCGATGGACATGGGTTCCCCCTGGCTGGTCGGGCGCGGATTCGGACTCCCCCCGAGGACGCGCTGCTGAGATGACTAACCCGCGTGCGGTGCGCTACGCCCGCGAGGCAGATGAAGTCAATGCGCATCGCATCAGCAGGCCAGCGCGGAGGGGAGCGAAACAAGGACCGCAAACGCGACCGCGCGAATCCCTCGCTGCGGCCGGCCATCGGATTGGCATGCCCCTCGTCCGCATCGCCCTGCGCAAGGGCACGAAGCCTGAGTTTCGCCGCGCGCTCGCCGACTCCGTCCACCGCGCGATGGTGGAGACCATCGGCATCCCCGAGCAGGACAAGTTTCAGATCCTCACCGAGCACGACGAGGCGTCGCTCCTCTACGACCCGTCCTATCTCGGCATCTCTCGCAGCGACGGGGTGGTCTTGATCCAGATCACCTTGAACGCAGGCCGCTCGGTCGAGGTGCGCAAGGCGCTCTTCGCGCGCATCGCGGCCCGGCTGGGCGAGTCACCGGGCATCCGGCCCGAGGATGTCTTCATCAACCTGGTCGAGACGCAGAAGGAGAATTGGTCCTTCGGCAACGGCCTCGCGCAATACGCGACCTGACGGTCCCTCGCTGACCTAGAGCCGCGCCACCAGCTTCTGGAAGCGCGCGTCGGTGCGCAGCGAGTCGAAGTCGCTGTCGTTCTCCAATCTCCAGCGCGCGGAGAAGCCTTCGCTCACCGCGAGCTCGAGCGTTCGCAGCGCGTCGTCGCGCCGGCCGGCGCGCGCGTAAGTGCAGGCGAGATTGACGAGCGCGCCGGCGCGCACCTCTTGAATCTCCGCCGCGTGCTTGCCCGCATCGATCGCCGAGGCGAGGTCTCCCGACTGCGCCAGCGCCACCGCCAGCCGATCCCAGGCAAGGCCGTCTTTCGCATCCAGCCCCGCCAGCGCCCGCCAGGCCTTGGCCGCCTCAGGCCAATTGCCTTCGTCCTCGAGGAGGCCAGCCTGCTGCGCGGCGCGCCCGCGCGCGTCGAGGCGCGGATCGAGCAGCGGGTAGTTCTGCGCGAGGTACGGCTCCGGCGTCCAGTGATACTCCATGTAGCGCGCCGTCTGATCGGCGACCGCGCGTCCGAGGAGTCGCGCCACCAGGTGCAGCGCACCGTCGATGCCCGCCGAGACGCCGGCGGTGGTGAGGATGCGGCCCTGATCGATGAAGCGCCGGCCGTCCTGCACGTCGGCCTTGGGAGTCTCCTTGCGCAGTCGCGCGACCGATCCGTACCAGGTGGTGGCGCTCTTGCCGTCGAGCAGGCCGGCCTTGCCCAGCACGAAGGCGCCGCTGCACACCGACATGGCGATCTCCGCCTCGCTCGCCGCCTTCTTCGCCCAGGCCATGAACTGCTCGTCGCGCGAGACCACTCCCGAGCTGCCGCCGGGAAAGACGATGACGTCGGCGCGGGGAGCATCGGCGAAGGAATACTCGGGACTCACCTTGACGAAGCCTTGGCTGACGATGGGCTCCTTGCTGCGCCCGACGGTATAGACGCGAAAGGCCTTCACGCCGCGCACTGCTCCTGCGTTGGCGGCGGCGGCGAAGACTTCGCCGGGCCCGGCGAAGTCCAGCAGCTCGACGCCCTGATACACGACGATGGCCACGTTCCGAGGCTGCGCTGCCGTGGCTGCCAGCGCCACTGCCAGGATTGCGGTCATGATGCGCTCCTTTGCGAGTTGCGAAACTCGCGGATCGAGGCCCCGAAGTGCTGTCGAAAGAGGCGGCGAAGCTGGCGCGCGTCTTCGAAGCCGCAGCTTTCGGCGATGCCTTCCACCGATCGCTGCGGATCGTCGAGCAGGTCGCGCGCGACCTGCAGTTTGACCTTGGCGGAGAACTGCTTGGGCGTGACGCCGGTGGCGCGGCGGAAGACGCGCGCCAGGTTGCGCGGGCTCATGGCGGCGATGCGTGCAAGCTGGGCCGCGCTGGCGCGCTCCTGCGGATTCTGCACGATGAAGTCCTGGACCCGGTGCACGCCCGGATGCAGGTGCGTCCGGTGGTCGAGATAGATGCTGCCCTGCTCCTGCTCGGCGCCGCGCCGCAGATAGACGACCATCTCGCGCGCAACCTCGGCGGCGAGGAGCGGGCCGTGCTCTGCCTCGACCAGCGCCAAGGCCATGTCGATGCCGGAAGCAACGCCGGCGCTGGTGACCACCGCACCCTCGTCGACGAAGAGACGGTTCTCCAGCACGTGCGCTTTGGGGTGCTCGCGCTGCAGGCGTTCGGTGAGCTTCCAGTGCGTGGTGCAACGGCGGCCGTCGAGCAGCCCCGCGCGGGCCAGCGCAAAGGCGCCGGTGCAGACCGAGACGATGCGCGCTCCAGATTCGTGCGCGCGCCGCAGCCAGCGGATGGGGATGGGCACGCCCCGATCGAGCGCGCCCGAAAAGAAGCCGGGCACGAGCACCAGATCGCCGCCGCGCGGCTCGGGCAGCGGCGAGAGCTGCGAAAGCGTCAACCCTTGCGCCGAGCGCACCCGCGGTTGCGTCGAGCAATAGCGCAGCTGGTAGCGGCCGGCCTCGGAAAGGACCTGGACAGGTCCGGCCATGTCCTGCAGGTGCACTTCCGGAATGATCAGCACCAGCGTTCGTCGCTTTTCCACGAGCGATACTCTAGCCGAGTGCCCGATCGCTACAAGGGCCAAACCGGCCGAAGACCGGACAGATCCAGCCAGGTCTCATTCTCCCGAAAGCGTCGCACGAGATCGGACCGAGCAGTGCCGCACTTGATTGGGGATATCAGAGGCAGGCCCCAACGGCCGGGTCCAGACCGGAGACATCGCTGACAGTGCAGACCGGAGACATCGCTGACAGGTACGAGGGCGAATGCCCTGGAAAGAGACCTGTCCGATGGAGCAGCGAATGGAGTTTGTCATCCAGCACCGCAGCGGCATCGGGCGCGGCATCACCTGTCTCGCGTTGACAGGCAAGTCCTTGATAGCTACACTGTAGCTAGTGAAGATCTCGCCGGACCGCAGCCTTGACGAGTGGCTGGGCGGGATCACTGGTGCTGCAGAGCAGTTCGATTGGGATGCTGGCAACCTCGGCAAGAACCGGAAGCACGGGGTCGAGCCATCGGAGGCCGAGTCGCTCTTCCAACGCACCGTCTTCCTCGCAGGCCGGATCGTCGAGCCGGCGCACGACGAACCGCGCTGGCTGCTGCTGGGAGAAACCGATGCGGGACGCCGCCTGGCGCTCATCTTCACTCGCCGCGGCAACCAACCTCCGGCCGATCAGCTGCCGGTCCATGCGACGCAACGAAAGGAGGCTCTCTGACGAAGCGAAAGCAAGGCTCGAAGGTAGTTCGGAGAAAGGCCGGTAGCCGCGACCTCCAGGTCGAAGAGTTCGAGAAGCGGGATCTTGGAGAGGACATCCGGGCGGCCGGTGGACTTCGGCCGATCCGCAAGACCCTGCCGACCTCGATCGTGCTCGAGCAGGACCTGATCGAGAAGCTGCGCAAGAAGGCCGCCAAGAGGGGACTCGGCTACCAGACGATGTTGAAAGTGATCGTCCGGGAGCACGTCGACGACTACTGAACCTAGTCCGCTTTCCCCCAGGAGCGACCGCGACGGTTGTCCAGATGACCCTTTGAAGCTGAGTTCTGCCCCAAGCCTTTTGGCGATTTCCTCGGCTATCTGCAGGGGCAGATCGAACGCCTCAACCTGGTCAGTTTTGCTTCCCCCTTGCTACCGCCGGCTCAAAATGACGAAGGTCGCACCGCTCACACAGCACTAAACGACCAACTCTCTTAAGCGATTGAATTGGAGCGGGAAACCGGGTTCGAACCGGCGACCCTCAGCTTGGGAAGCTGATGCTCTACCAACTGAGCTATTCCCGCTCGCGGACTTTCCGAGGCTATGCGCCGTCCGGCGGCGCGTCAAGCGCGTTCACTGGATGCTGAGCGTGTACGGCTGCGAGGCGCTCGCGTCCTTGTTGCGCGGGCTCGAGACCTCGACGGCATACTCGCCTTCCTTCAGCGGCACGGAGAGGATCTGCTCCTCGCCCTCGCCCTTGATGGCGTCGGAGCTGCCGATGACGTCCGCCTTCTTGCCGCGGATCTCCAGGAGCCGGAGCATGAGATCGACGCCGCGCACGGCCGAGAGCTTGATGCTGACGGGTTCGTGGCCGGCGGCGATGTGAAACCTGAACAGGTCGATGTCCTTGCGCGGCCAGATCCAGCCCTTGAGGCTGGCCGGCACCGAGAGGATCTGCGCCGTCGCGACGTCGTTGTTCGGCTCGCGCTCGATCGAGCCGTCGTCCGCCGAGAGCGAAATCTGCAGCTTGTACGAGTGCTGCCGATCCTCGCCATCGCGCACCCACTTGCCGTCGAAATTTCGCAGCGCGGCCTGGACGAGGATGTAGCTGTCCCCCGCCGGAATGCCGACCGCAGGCAGCACCTCGCCCTCCTTCGGCCCGCCTTCGTTGACGCGAGCGAGCAGCGGCGGTTTCTCGGCCGGCTGCGCCGGTGGGCCAAGGACGGCCAGCTCGATGTCCGCCCTTTCAAGTCCGGTGACTTCCGCGCGCAAGACCGCCGGCTTCTCGCTGTGCACCCTGTACCAGTCGAGGTCGCCCGCCGGAGCGAGATAGCCGGTCGCGGTGGTCTCGATCGGCGTGGCGTGCTGCGGATCGTCGTTGGGCTCCTGCTCCAGATCCGGAGGCCCTTGCTCCAGCGAAGCCGTGAGCGTGTACGGCGCGAGCGGCACGCCGCGCTTGCCGTGCGCCTTGACCACCAGGTAGTAGCCCAGCTGTCCGGGTTGCGCGGGAAAGCTCGCGTCGAAGCCGCCGTCCGCGCCGGCGTCCGCCTCGCCGCCATCGGCAGCCGGTGCGCCTGCGTCCGGCGTTTCGCCCAGGTGCAAAGAAAGATCGCGGACGAAGAGCGGATCGCGCATCGTCGCCAGGAGAACGCCGTCGGAGAGCGCGCGCACTTCCAGGTCTGGACGAATCCCTTCCACCGCGCTCAGCTCGATGCGCAGGAAAGCGCCGGGGCTCGGCGAGGGCAGCACCAGCTTGTACCAGTCCTCGTCGTCGCCGGTGAGGTACGTCCCCTGGATCGGCTTCCCCGCCTGCAGCTCATTTGCATCGACCGCGCGGTCGTTCGGCTCCAGCTCGCGCACGCCCGGCTGCGGAGGCGAGCCAAGCACCGTCAGCGAGTACGGTCCCGGGGAGGTGCCGGAGACCTTGACGAAGCACGCCTCGAGGCACGCCACCGCCGGAATGATCCGCTCCTCGCGCACCCGCGCGATGCGATTGCGATCGCGGTCGTACACCTCGAGAGCGGCATCGATGGGGCTCAGCTCGACTCGCAGCGCGAGCAGCTGCCCCTGCCCCGGCGAGATGCGATACCAGTCGTCATCGCGCGGGGCGGCGATGCTGCCCTCGACCACCGCGCGCGGCGGAATCAGCTGCGCGTTCTGGAAGTCGTTGGGCTCCTGCTCCTTGATCCGCTCGAGCGCCGCTTCGCGCTGCGGCGGAGTCGGCTCTGGCGGGGGCACCGGCTGCTCGGCTTTGCGGCAGGCGAGGGCAGCGCCGAGCGCCGCGAGCAGGGCGACCTTACGCATTACTTGCGGCCGGGACCTCCGGCGGCGCGGGGCGGCTGCGAAAGGTTGACGTTGAACTCCCGGTAGAAGTCGACGATGCCTTGGGTCATCTCCTCGGCGGTCTCGCCCTCGTTGGGAAAGTCGGCCGACTCCAGCCAGATGCCCCCGCAGCTCTCGCAGGTCTCGTAGGTGAGCGGGTTGCGCTTGTGCTGGCTCTGCACCGCGAGCAGCCCGACGTTGTCCACCGGACACTCGCCCGCGTCCTCCTCCGGGTTGGCGCGTCCGCCCATCGCCTCGAGGGTGGGGAGCCCTGCGTGCAAGAGGATGCGATTCAGGTCGGCGACGTCGAGCCAGAGACCGCCGCACTCGGCGCAACGGAAGAAGACGCGCTCCTCTCCCTCACTGAGCACGGTCATCTCGGTGCTGTCGCGCGGGCAATCCATGGGCGGTTCAGACTCCAGAGGAAGGTTGAAAGACAAAGCCTAGAGCGCATCGCAAAGCCATTCAAGGTCCAATCAACCCTTGACACGACGGACCGTCGCGCCCAGTGCCGATAGTTTCTTTTCCAGCGATTCGTACCCACGGTCCAGATGGTACACGCGCTGCACGAGAGTAGTCCCCTCGGCGCGCAGGCCGGCCAGCACCAGCGAGGCGCTGGCCCGCAGGTCGGTGGCCATCACCGGCGCAGCGGAGAGCTTTTCCACTCCGCGGACCACCGCGGTATGGCCGTCGATGGCGATGTCCGCCCCCATGCGCGACAACTCCTGCACGTGCATGAAGCGGTTCTCGAAGACGGTCTCCACTACCCGCGAGGCGCCCCGTGCGACCGAAAGGCACGCCATCAGCTGCGCCTGGAGATCGGTGGGAAATCCGGGAAACGGCGCAGTGATGAAGTCGACCGCCTCGGGCCGCTCCGGACCGACGATGCGCAGGCCGTCCCGCTCGGCAGTCACGCGCGCGCCCGCCTCGCGCATCTTGGCCAGCGCCGCGTCGAAGTCGGCGGCCCGCGCGCCGCGCACCAGCACGTCGCCGGCGGTGATCATCGCCGCGGCCAGCAAGGTACCGGCCTCGATGCGGTCGGGGATGGCGGTGATGTCCATCGGCCGCAAGCTCGTCACGCCCTCGATGGTGATGACGCTGCTGCCGGCGCCCAGCACGCGCGCGCCCATTGCGTTCAGCGCCTCTGCGAGCGCCGTCACTTCCGGCTCGCGCGCGCAGTTCTCCAGCGTGGTGCGCCCTTCCGCGAGCGCGCCGGCCATCATCAGATTTTCCGTGCCCGTCACCGTGGGCAGATCGAAGAGCACGGTCGCGCCGCGCAGCCTCTCCGCCTGCGCCTCGACGTAGCCGTGGGCCAGCTCGATCTTCGCTCCCAGCGCCTGCAGGCCCTTCAGATGCTGATCGATGGGCCGTGCCCCGATGGCACATCCGCCGGGCAGCGAGACGCGAGCCTTGCCGAAGCGCGCAAGCAGCGGCCCGAGCACCAGCACCGAGGCGCGCATCGTCTTCACCAGCTCGTAGGGGGCCTCGGGCCGATCGACGCCGGAGGCATCGATCATCAGCGAGCCATCGGTCGCGCGCTCCACCTTCGCGCCCATGTGGTGCAGCAGACGGCCGAGCGTCCGCACGTCGGCGAGATCGGGCACGCCTCGCAGCCGCGACTCCCCGGAAGCGAGCAGCGTCGCGGCGATCTGCGGCAGCGTGGCGTTCTTCGATCCAGACACGGCCACTTCGCCGCGCAGGGGACGGCCGCCGGTGATCTCGATCGCGTCCATCAGGCTCTCGCTATCACGTGTCGATCGAGACCGGCCAGATCGCGCTCGACGCGCACTGCGGAAAGGCCGGCGGCCTTGCAGAGCGCGACGACCGATTCGGCCTGCGAAGGACCGATCTCGGTGCCGAAGAGGCCTCCGGGAGCGAGCCAGTCGGAGACGGAAGCGATCACGCGCCGTTGCACTTCCAGCCCGTCGTCGCCGCCGAAGAGCGCTTCACGCGGCTCGTAGTCGGTGATGTCGGGGGTGAGCTGAGTGCCTTCGCCGTGCGCCAGGTAAGGAGGATTGGCGGTGATGGCGAGGTAGCGCGCTTTCTCGGGAAGCGCGGCATAGAGATCGCCCTGGTGGACGCGCGCGCGGCCGGGGGCGAGCTTCTCCGCATTGCGTGCGGCGATCTCCGCCGCGGCCGGCGATCGCTCCACCAGATCGACCTGCGCCTGCAGCCGCTCGGCAGCGATGCTCAACCCGACCGCGCCCGAGCCGGCGCAGAGATCGAGCGCACGGAAGGGCTCGTCGCGCGGCAGCGCCTCGAGTGCCAGCTGCACCAGCACCTCCGTCTCCGGCCGCGGAATGAACACGCCCGATTCCACCGCGAAGGGCCGCCCGTAGAATTCTTTGACGCCGAGAATGTAGGCGACCGGCTCGCGCGCGCCCCGCCGCTGCATCAGCTTCTTGAAGCGCGCCAGCTCCTCCGCCGCGACCGGCTTGTCGATGTCGATGTAGAGGCGGGTCCGATCGCAGCCGAGCGCGCTGGCGAGGAGCAGCTCGGCGTCGAGCCGCGGGCTCTCCGTCCCCTTCTTCGCCAGCCATTCCCGCGCCCAGAACAGAAGCGAGCGCACCGTCCAGCTCATGCCTGCGCCTGCGCGGTCTGCTCCTGCCGCAGCGCCTCGGCCTGGAAGTAGCCGCGGGCGGCGACCAGGACGTCCTCGATGTCGCCGTCCATCACCGCCGCCAGGTTGTGGCGGGTCAGGCCGATGCGGTGGTCGGTCAAGCGATCCTGGGGAAAGTTGTAGGTGCGGATCTTCTCGCTCCGATCGCCGGTGCCCACCTGCGACTTGCGGGCTGCGTCGCGGGCGTTGCGCTGTTTTTCAGACTCCATCTCGTAGAGCTTGGCGCGCAGCATCTTCATCGCCGTCGCGCGGTTCTTGATCTGCGATTTCTCCTGCTGGCACTTGACCACCAGGCCGGTGGGCTTGTGGGTGAGCCGCACGGCCGAGTCGGTGGTGTTGACGCTCTGCCCGCCCGCGCCGGTCGAACGCATGACGTCCATCTGGATGTCGGCGGGATTGATCTGGATGTCGACCTCTTCGGCCTCGGGCATGACGGCGACGGTCGCCGTCGAGGTGTGGATGCGGCCCTGCGCTTCGGTGGCCGGGACGCGCTGCACGCGATGCACGCCCGACTCGTACTTGAGGAAGCTGTAGACGCCATTGCCTTCGATGGTGACGCTCGCTTCCTTGATGCCGCCGGCGGCGTTTTCGCTCGAGTCCATCAAGGTGGTCTTCCAGCGCTTGCGCTCGGCGTAGCGCAGATACATGCGCAGCAGCTGCTGGGCGAAGAGGCCTGCCTCGTCGCCACCGGCGCCGGCGCGCACCTCGAGAATCACGCTGCGCTCGTCGTTCGGGTCTTTGGGCAAGAGGAGGACCTTCAGCTTCTCGCTCAGGTCGGCGACGCGCTTCTCTTGCTCCGACAGCTCCGTCTTCGCCAGCTCGCGCAGATCCGGGTCATCGAGCGCAGCGCGTGAATCCTCCGCCTCCTTCACCGCCTTTTTGTATTCGCGGAACGCCTCGACCAGCGGCTCGAGCTGCGAGCGCTCCTTCGCCACTTGGGAAAAGCGCGCACGGTCGGAAATCACCTCCGGCTTCCCCAGATCGGCGGTCAGGCGCTCGAATCTCTGCTCGATCTCTTGCAGCTTGTCTTCCACCGGCGCTCCGAGGGCGCGGACCCTAACTGCCGCCTTCGCGGAAGTCCAGTCGCCCGGTCAAAATTTACCTGCCCTCGCGCCGATGTAATAGGCTCCGCTTTCCATGGGCCGGCCCTCCAAACCGACGCAGCGCAACGGCGCCGAGCCGGCCGGCGCGGAAGCCGAATCTCCGGAGAAAGCGCTGCAGACGGCGCGAGCCGAGGCCATGCGCGCGCAGCGGGATCTGGAGAATGCGCGGCTGGAGATCGCCGAGCAGAAGCGGCGCAGCAGCCAGCAGGCGCTGGTCGCGGCGGAGGCGATCAAGGAAGCGCGCAGCGAGCGAGACAAGCTGCGCGTCCAGCTCGATGCGCTGCGCGGCGAGGTGCAGCGGGAAAAAAAGCGCGGCCGCGCAGGCTACGAGGAAGAGCACGCCGTCGAGCTGGAGGAGCTGCGCGAGAAGCTGATCGCCGCCGAGGAGAACGAGCGCGCGCTGGAGAGACGGCTGGCCGAAGCGCAAGGCCGGGAGCGCGCGCTGCAGGCGAGAGTGGCCGCCTCGGAAGAGGCGAAGAAGGCGCCCGCCGCGGCTGCTCCACCTCCGCCGGCCGAGCCGGAGCGCGGCTTCTTCAGCAAGCTC
This sequence comes from Deltaproteobacteria bacterium, assembly GCA_005879315.1. Lineage (GTDB taxonomy): Bacteria > Myxococcota > Myxococcia > Myxococcales > 40CM-4-68-19 > 40CM-4-68-19. The sequence goes on from VBLC01000039.1 coordinate 85,311, forward strand.
TTTGGCCGCTGATCACTTCTTCTTCGGCTTCAATTCCCAGAGCACGTTGACGATCTTCCACTGCCCGTTCCAGCGGGCGAGATGGAGATAGTCGATCCACCCTGCGGCGATGACTTTCGCGCTGGCCGCGTTCTCGAAGATGTCGAGCACGGTGACGTCCTTCTGCTGCTCGGCCTTGGGCGTCTCCTTCCCGCCGCCGTCGCGCGTCCCTTGCACAAGCCCCATCGCGCTCATCTGGTGCAACCGGCTCCGGCCTTTGTCGTCGCGAAAGACCATTCGCTTTGCGAGATCGGGATGCAGCGCGCGCTCCATCCGCGCCGCATCGGCCGTATACCAGCCCTCGATGTAGTCGAGGCAGGCAGTGCGGATGGCATCGGCGTCGCTCTCCGCGCGAGCGGCGGAGGCGAGGAGCAAGCAGGCGAGCAAGGTTCGCATGGCGCGAGAACATGCCACGCAACCCTGCATTCCCGCGGGCATCGAAAGGCGATGGAGCTGCGAGTCGGAATCATCGTCGGCAGTGTTCGCGAAGGGCGCCGCGGCGAGGCCTTCGCCAGGTGGATCCTCGGTCTCGCCTCCGATCGGCGGGAGGTGAAAGCCGAGCTGCTCGATCTCAAGGACTGGCCGCTGCCCTCCTATTCGTTTCGCGAGGGAACGACGGCCGCGGAGCAGAGCTACCCGCCGGACAGCCTCGCCGGCCGCTGGGCGAAGAAGATCACGGCGCAGGACGCGTTCATCATCGTCACGCCCGAGTACAACCACGGCTATCCGGGCGCCTTGAAGAATGCGCTCGATCACCTCTCGGCCGGCTGGCGCCACAAGCCGGTGGCCTTCGTCAGCTACGGCGGTTTCGCCGGCGGCGCGCGCGCGGTCGAGCAGCTGCGGCTGGTGGCGATCGAGCTGCGCATGGTGCCGGTTCGCGACGAGGTCAACGTCAAGCTCGTCGGCTTCGAGGCGGACGAGCGCGGCCGCCCGAGCGATCCTCTCTACGCGAAAAGAGCCGAGGCGATGATCGACGACCTTCTCTGGTGGGCGCGTGTCGCCAAGCAGGGGCGCGAGAGCTAAGGCACCATCGCCGGCACCGACGTCTGCCCCGCCCCGCCGCGAACTTCGACCTGGCCTCCGGGGAGGCAGACGTCGATCTCGCTGCGGATGCCGAAGCGGCCCGCCAGATAGATGCCCGGCTCGATGGAGAAGCAGGTGTCGGGCAAGTGGCGGCGCACGTCGTGCGTCTCGAAGTCGTCGTTGTTGACGCCGTCGCCATGGCCATGGGTGTCGATGCTGTGGCCGGTGCGATGGAGGAAGCGATCGGCGAAGCCCGCCTTGACGATGACCGCTCGCGCCGCCCCGTCGACTTCGGCTCCGGTGGGCAGCTTGCCGATCCCGGCGCGCTCCTGCACGAGCGCGAGCGCCGCATCTCGCGCGGCGAAGACGAACCCCGCGATGCGCGACACCTCCTCCGGCACCTTGTCGCCGAGAAAATAGACCCGCGCCAGATCCGCGTAGATCCCCGCCGGCCCCAGATGCGCGGCGAAGTCGAGCAAGAGCACGCTGCCGCGCGCCGCGAGCGCCGAGCCCGACGGCGGCGGCAAGTAATGTGGATCGGCGGCGTGCGCATCGACTGCGACGATCCCGCTGCCCTCCAGGCCTTCTTGCGCGTAGCGCGCCTTGAGGAAATCGAGCAGCTCGCGCTCGCTGGCAGGTTTGTTCTCGTGAACCCGCCGGGCCGCTTCCGCCGCCACCGCCTCGAGATCCGCCGAGACCAGCTCGGCCGCCCGCGCCTGCGACTGCAGCTCCTCGGGCGAGAGCGTGCTCGAGACTTCCGCCACCAACCCGGCGCTGGAGACGATCTCCGGCCCCATCGAGCGCACCAGCTCGACCGTGCCCGCATCGACTTTCGCCACCGTCGGAATCTCGTTGCGCGGCGAAACCTGCATGGCGATCCGCCGCATGTCGCGCAGCAGGATCCCCAGCTCGCGATCGCGCGACCGCCAGGAAGTGTAGAGGGTGCTCTTGCCCGGGACTCGCTCGAGCGCGTCGGGCTCGATGGCGTGCACCAGCTTGCGCGGATCGCCGCGGGCGGGCACCAGGCAATACCAGCGCCGCGAGCGCACGCCGGCCTCGTCGAGGCCGAGCACGCGGTAGGCGATCGGGTCGGAGCGGCGGAAGTCGTAGAAGAGCCATCCGTCGAGCTTCTCTTTCTGCAGGGCGGCCTGGATGCGCTGCAGCCGCGCCGGCGTGAGGCCTTCGGTGGTCTGCGCGAGAAGCAGCATGGCGAGGAGGAACATGGGACCTTCCTCGCCCCGCGCGCGGCGAAGGTCAAGAGCCGGCGTACTCGACGCTGCCGCCGACCACGGTCGCCGCGATGGTAAGCCCGGGCAGCTCGTCGACGTGCACCTCCATCACGTCGCGGGCGAAGACGGTGAGGTCGGCGTCGAAACCCTCGCGGATGAGCCCGCGGCGGCCCTCGGCGAACTCGGCGTAGGCGGCGCCGGCGGTGAAGGCGCGCAGCGCTTCCTCGCGGGTGAGGCGCTGCTCGGGCATCCAGACCGCGCCAGCGGCGGTCTTGCGCGCGACGGCCGCGCGCAGCCCCAGGCGCGGGTCCATGCTCTCGACGGGAAA
>VBLC01000073.1 GCA_005879315.1 Deltaproteobacteria bacterium
GAGGCGCTCGGCGACGTCTCACCCGCGCTGGTCTATCGGCGCTCGCCTCGACGCTACCCGCGCAAGCTGCTCAAGCCCGAACCTCCAGCCTGGCGCGAGGCCTGCGACGTCGATCGCCACGGCTGCATCCGCTGGCGCAAGCAGAAAATCTTTGTCACCAGCGCCCTCTCCGGAGAAATCGTCGAGTTGGAAAGAACCGGCGAGTGGACCTGGGAGATCCGCTTCCTCAATCTCGTCATCGCTGAGCTCGACGAGCGGAAGATCGACCGTGGAATCGTGATGAAGCGCAGACCTCAACTGGCCGAGGTGTAAAGGATGTCTCTGGTCTGAAGTGTAAAGGATGTCTTTGGTTGCTCACCGCAGAGAGCGGTCATGTCTGTGGGCTGGGACCTCGAGAGGTCGTGAGATGCACTCTAGAAGACTGGCGTCTCGGTATACGTGCCGTGCACCTGCTTGAGGCGCGCGACGATCTCCCCCATCGTGGCGCGTGCCTTGACCAGCTCGATGGTCACCGGCATCAGGTTGACCGCGGGATCTCGCGCTTCTTTTTCCATGCGGTCGAGGAGGGTCTTGACCTTCTCTTGATCGCGGCGCCGCTTCAGCTCGCGGGTGCGTTCGATCTGCCGCTTCTCCGAGGCGGGATCGATCCGGTGGATCTCGATCCCCTCCTTCTTCGGCGGATCGACGTACTTGTTCAGGCCGACGACGGGCAGCTCGCCCGACGCGCGCCCGCGCATCGTCTGATACGCCGTGTCGGCGATCTCGCGCTGGAAATATCCCTCTTCGATGGCCTTCACCGTGCCGCCCATGCGCTGCACTTTGTCGAGGATGGCGAGGCAGCGGCGCTCGATCTCGCTGGTCAGCGACTCGAGAAACCACGACCCTCCCAGAGGATCGACCACCTGTGTCACGCGCGTCTCCTCCGCGATGATCTGCTGCGTGCGCAGGGCGATCTTCATCGCCTCCTCGCTGGGGATGGCATAGGCCTCGTCGAGGCCGTTGGTATGGAGGGACTGCGCGCCGCCCAGCACGGCGGCGAGCGCCTGCAGCGCGGTGCGCACGACGTTGTTCATCGGCTGCGGCTTGGTGAGCGTGGCGGCGGCTGTCTGGCAATGGAAGCGCAGCCGCATCGATTCCGGCTTGCGCGCGCCGAATCGTTCCTTGGCGATCCTCGCCCAGATGCGCCGGGCCGCCCGGAACTTGGCGATCTCCTCGAAGAAGTCGTTCTGCGAGATGAAATAGAAGGCGAGCCGCGGCGCGAACTCGTCGACGCCGACGCCGGCCTTGGTCACCTCCTCCAGATACGCGATCGCATTGCACATGGTGAATGCGACTTCTTGCACGGCGTTCGCGCCGGCTTCGGAGATATGGTAGCCGCTGATGTTGATGGGGTTGTATCGCGCCATGTTGCGGGCGCAGTGGACGATCAGATCGCGGACGATGCGCAGCGAAGGGCGGATGGGGAAGATCCATTCCTTTTGCGCTTGATATTCCTTCAAGATATCGGCCTGCACCGTGCCTGAGAGCTTGTTCAAATCGAATCCGCGCGACTGGGCATAGGCGACGTACATCGCGAGCAGGATCCACGCGGTCGGATTGATGGTCATGGAGACGGAGATGCGCTCGAGATCGATCCCCTCGAAGAGCGCCGCCATGTCGTCGAGGCTGCAGACCGCGACTCCCTCGCGGCCGACTTCGCCCTCGGAGCGCGGGTCGTCGGAGTCGTAGCCCATCAAGGTGGGCATGTCGAAATCGACCGACAGCCCGGTCTGGCCTTGCTCGATCAAATAACGGAATCGCTTGTTGGTATCCTCGCCGGTTCCATAGCCGGCGATCTGCCGCATGGTCCATCTGCGGCCGCGATACATGGTTGGATAGGGGCCGCGGGTGAATGGATATCGGCCAGGCAGACCGATCTCCTCGAACGGAACCTGGTCCTCCGGCGTATAGACGCGCTTGACCGGAATGCCCGAGAGGGTCTCGTAGCGCTGCTGCGCCTCGGGCTGCTTGTGGAGAAACTCGGCCAGCTCGTGCTTTTCCCAGTCGTCGAGAAGGCTCATGACGTCCCTTTCCGGTAGAGGTCGCGGTCGTCGATCACCCGCCGCGCTTTGAATTCGGTCCTGGGCAGCTCGCCCTCGCGCACCAGCTCCAGGCGCGGCCGCACGCCCAGCCGCGCCTGCAGACGCTCGCGCATGACCTTCTCGATCTCCGCGCGGCGTGGCTCGTGCGCCTCCGCGATCTCGGCGCGGACGAGCAGCTCGTCCATCGCTTCCTTGCGCGAGATGATGATCCGGAACTCGCCCCCGAATCCCTCGATGGCGCGGAGCACGTCTTCGATGGCGGCGGGATAGATGTTCTCGCCGCGCACGATGAACATGTCGTCGATGCGGCCATAGATCCCCTGCGGCAGCCGCGGATAGGTGCGGCCACAAGAACAGGGCGCGAACGTCCACCGCGTCAAGTCTCCGGAGAGGAACCGGATCATCGGCTGTGAAGTCCGCTCCAGGTGCGTGTAGACGAGCGTGCCTTCGCCGCCGTCGGGCACCGGCAAGAAATCGCGCGGGTCGCAGACCTGGGTGAAGACGATGTCCTGCCACAGGTGCATCCCTTTGCGCTCGAAGCATTCGCCGTCGGTCATCCAGGGCGACATCTCCGCCGTGCTGCCCATGTCGATGCAGGCGCCGGCGAAGGTTTCCTCGATCAGTTTCTTGGTGGCGGGAATTCCCGCGCCGGGCTCGCCGGAGAAGAAGAGGATGCGGAATCCTAGATTGCGCGGGTCGATCCCCTCGCGCCGCGCGGTGTCCGCGAAATGGAGAGCATAGGAAGGCGTTCCATAGAAGGCGGTGGGCTTCATCTGCTGCGCCCATTGCACCGCCATCAACGTCTGCCCCTGGACCCCCGCGCCGAAGGGGAATGCAGTTGCGCCCAGGCGCTCCACGCCGGCCAGCGCTCCCCACGACCCCATGTACAGAGAGAAGAACGAACAGATGAGAACGAGATCGCCCGGCCGGATGCCCGCGCCCCAGAGGATGCGCGCATGGGCCTCGCCGATGCGCTCCCAATCGTCTCGCCCGAGGCCGAAGACGGTCGGCCGGCCGGTGGTGCCGCTGGTGCCGTGGATGCGCGCCACCTGGGAGGGCTCGATGCAAAGATGGTCGCCATAGGGCGGGTGCGCCGCTTGCGACTCGCGCAGCTCACTCTTCTGCACCACCGGAAAGCGCGCCAGATCGTCGAGCGACCGCAAGGTCTCGGGCGAGACGCCAGCCGCCTGCCATTTGCGCCGATAGAAAGGGCTCCTTTCCCAGGCGTAGCGGACCTGCGCGCGCAGTTTGTCGAAGATGATCTTCTCCAGCTGCGCCCGGGGAGCGCATTCGATCTCGGGAAACCAGTATTTCTCGCCGGGCGCCGGCCGATAGGCGCGGTCGAGCCGCGGCGGCCAGACCGAGAGATCGATTCCCTTCATTGCGCGCGCGCAGCGGCGAGATCGCGCACGCGGTTGACGATCACGTCGGGTGCAGTGTCCTGGGGAAAGACGTCGGCCACGCCCAGCTTGCGCAGCTCGGGGATGTCCTCGTCGGGGATCACGCCGCCCACCACGACTGCGATGTCTCCCGCGCCTTGCTTGCGCAACAGGTCCACCACCTTGGGCACCAGCGTCATGTGCGCGCCGGAGAGGATGCTGATCCCGATCACGTCGACGTCCTCCTGCACGGCGGCCGAGACGATCTGCTCGGGCGTCCGGTGCAGGCCGGTGTAGACCACCTCCATGCCCGCGTCGCGCAAGACGCGCGCCACCACTTTGGCGCCGCGGTCGTGGCCGTCGAGGCCAGCCTTCCCCACCAATACTCGGACCGGAGCGGCCATGGCCGATACCTCCGCGCCGAAGATATCGCTGTGCGCAAAGGCAGGCCAAGTGGCCCGCGCTTCATGCAGGCTTCCGCACACTCCTGCGGCCGCGCTCGCCGCGATCCTCGGCGCGCCCGCGATCGATCTATTCGCCGAATGGCGCAAGGCGCAGATCGAGCGCACCTGGGAGCTGAACCGCCGCGGCGAATTCGAGCCTTTCGATCGCGTGACGGCTTCGGCACTGCAGAAGGTTGCTCCGCGGCTCGAGGCAGCGACGCGCGCGCGACTCTGCGAAGCGTGGCTGACGGTGCCTGCCTACGCCGATGCGGAGGCTGCGTTGCGCTCCCTCGGCCAGGAACGCTGCGCGGTGCTCTCCAACGGGACGGAGGCGATGATCCGCAGCGCCCTCTCCGCTGCGCGCCTTCCCATCGCGACGGTTCTCAGCGTCGATCGAGTGCGCGTCTACAAACCCGACCCGCGCGTCTGTGCGCTCCTCGATGCGCTGGCGCCGAAGGAGCGGACGCTCTTCGTCAGCTCCAACGGCTGGGATGCCGAGGGGTGCAAGCGCGACGGGCGGACCGTGGCCTTCATCGACCGCGGCGGAGCCGGGCCTGCGCTGCCGCCCGACCTGCGCGTGGCCTCCTTGTCGGAGCTCGCCTCACGCGCGCAGTAGCACCAGGTTCTCTTCGGCGCGCGCGCGCCATTCCTGCGAATCGCCGGCGAAGGCGATGCGGCCTTTGACGAGGATGAGATGGCGGTCGCCGAGCTCGAGCAGCGGGCGCACTTCCTTGTCGACGACGAGGGTGGCGGTCCCCTCGGCGCGCAGGCGGCGCAGCACCGACCAGATCTGCCGGCGCACCAAAGGCGCCAGGCCCTCGGTAGCGCCGTCGAGGATGACCAGCTCGGGATTCGTCATCAGCGCGCGGCCGATGCTGAGCATCTGCTGCTCGCCGCCCGAGAGCTGCGAGCCGAGGTGGTGCAGCCGCGCGCGCAGCGAAGGAAAGAGATCGAGCACCGCCTCCGGCGTCCAGCGCCCCGGCCGCGCCGCGACCGTGAGATTTTCTCGCGCGGTGAGCGTCGGGAAGATGCCGCGCCCCTCGGGGATGAGCGCAATTCCCTCCTGCGCGATCCGGTGCGGCGGCAGCCCCGTGACGATCTTGCCGCGCACGCGCACTTCCCCGGCCCGCGGCGGCGTGAGCCCGAGCAGGCTGCGGATGGTGGTGGTCTTGCCCATCCCGTTGCGGCCCATCAGGGTGACGCACTCGCCGGGCAGGATGCGCAGGTCGATGCCGTGCAGCACATGGCTTGCGCCGTAATAGGTGTGCAGGCCGGTCGCCTCGAGCAGGGGGACGGTCACGGAGCGTCGCTTCCCAGATATGCCTCGCGCACTCTCTCGCTCTGGCGAATGAAGTCGGGCGCGCCGGACTCGAGCACCCGGCCGTCGACCAGCACGGTGATGGTGTCGGCGATGGAGAAGACCGCGTCCATGTCGTGCTCGACGAGGACGATGGTGTGGCGTCTCGCCAGCTCTTGCAGGAGCGCAACGATGCGCTGCGCCTCGTCGTGGCCGAGCCCGGCGAGCGGCTCGTCGAGGAGGAAGATCTGCGGATCGGTCGCGAGGATCATCCCGATCTCCAGCTGGCGCTGCTCTCCATAGCTGAGCTGGCGCGCCCTCACGCCGGCGCGCTCCGCGAGGCCGCACGTCGCGAGCGCGCGCCGGGCGCGCTCCGCAACTCGGGCGGAGGGGAAGACCAGCGTGCGCGCGCGGGAATGCGACGCCAACCAGACGCACTCGCCGCAGCTCAGCTCGGCAAAGACGTTGGCGCTCTGGTAGCTGCGGGCGATGCCCAGCCGGGAGATGCGATCGGGCGTCGCGCGCGTCAGCTCCTGGCCGCGAAAAAAGACGCGGCCGGAGGTGGCGCGCAATTCGCCGGAGAGCAGATTGAGAAAGGTCGACTTGCCCGCGCCGTTGGGCCCGATCACGGCATGAACGCGGCCTTCCGCGAAGGAGAGGGAAACTCCGTCGACCGCCGCCAGCGCGCCGAAGCGGCGGGAGAGGTCGCGAGTCTCGAGCAGCGCCTCAGGCACGGCGCGCCTCGAGCAGGCCCGCCACCCCTCGGGGCAGGAAGAGAACGACGGCGATGACCACCGCGCCGATGATGGCCGTCCAATGCTCGGTGAGACGCTCACCCTGCTGCTGCAAGAGCGCCAGCAGAAGCGCGCCCAGCGCCGGACCGTGGAGCGTTCCTTTGCCGCCGAGGAGCACCGTCATCAGGACCAGCCCGGACTCGCGCCAGCCGAAGAGGGCGGGATTGACGAACCCGTACAGGTTTGCGTCGAGATATCCGGCCAGACCGGCGAGCGATCCGGCCAGGACGAAGGCCGCGAGCAGGTATTGCCGCGTCGGAAATCCGAGCGAGCGCATCCGTTGCTCGTTGCCGCGGATGCCGATGAGCACCCGGCCGAAGGGAGAGCGGAGCAAGAGGAGGAGAAACGCGAAGACGGCGACGAGCGCGATCCAGATGGCATAGTAAGCGGCGATGGGATTGCTCAACGGCCGCAGCGCGACATAGAGGCCGTCCGACCCGCCGAACCAGGGCGCGTCGTTGAGGAAGTAGTAGAGCATCTGCGTGAACGCCAGCGTCACCATGATGAAATAGACGCCCGCGGCGCGCAGGCTGAGCCAGCCGATGATCAGCGCACCGGCTGCCGCGCCGGCCATGCAGATGGGGAGCGTCAGCGCCATCTGCGCGAGCTGATAGCGGTTGCTCAGGCCGGCGAGAAGATATGCGCCGAGGCCAAAGAAGGCGGCGTGCGCGAGGCTGACCAGCCCGGCGAAGCCGACCAGCAGATCGAGACTCATCGCGAAGATTCCGCCGATCATCGCCTTGCCGAGAAATTGCATCCAGAAGCGGTCGCCGCTCGCCGGCACCGCCGCCAACGCCAGCGCGCCGAGCGCGAGAAACAGCCGCGCCCGTGAGGAGATCATCGCGCCTGCGCCTCTCCGAAGAGGCCCTGCGGGCGGAAGATGAGGACCGCGGCCATCACCGCATAGACGATTGCGCTGGAGATGCTGGGAAGGAGCACTTTGCCGAAGGTGTCGGCGATGCCCACCAGCATCGCGCCGGCGAAGGCCCCTTTGATCGACCCGATGCCGCCGATGACCACCACCACGAAGGAGACGACGAGCACGCTCTCGCCCATGCCGGGGAAGACGGTGGTGAGGGGCGCGGCCAGCATGCCGGCCAGCGCGGCCAGCGCCGTTCCGATGCTGAAGAGGACGGAGAAGAGGCGCCGCACGTCCACGCCCAGCGCCTCGAGCATTTCTCCATTGCTCGCGCCGGCGCGCACGCGCATGCCAAATCGCGTGCCGAGGATGATCTGACGCATTCCGATGGCGATGCAGAGGCAGGCGATCGAAGTGAAGATGCGATAGGCGCCCCAGGTCTGCATTTCGCCCAGCGAGACCGTCCAGTCGAGCGCGCGCGGGGCGGGTACGCCGTGGACGTCGTTGCCGAAGAGCGTCCGCTGCAGCTCGTTGAAGAGCAAGACCAGGCCATAGGTGAGCAAGACCTGGGAGAGGTGGTCGCGGCGATAGAGTCTCGAGATGGCGAAGCGCTCCACCGCCCAGCCGAGGGCGAGCATCACCGGCACGCCGAGCAGCACCGCCCAGATCAGTCCGCCGGTGCGCTCCGCCAGCCACCAGGCGAGATATGCCCCCAGCATGTAGAAGGAGCCGTGCGCGAAATTGAGGACGCCGAGCACGCCAAAGACCAGCGTCAGGCCGCTCGCGACGAGAAAGAGCAAGAGCCCGACTTCGATCCCATTGAGCAGCTGCAGGGCAAAGAGCGAAAGCGTCATTTCCCCAGGTTGCAGCCGGCGGCGGGATCCTCGGCGCCCTTCTGTGCCACTCCGAGGACCACCTGCTGGCCGCCTTTCACCTGGCGCAGGTAGATGTCCTGGACGGGATTGTGCGCCTTTGAGAATCGGAAGGCGCCGCGCGGGCTGTCGAGCCGCACCGACTCCAGCGCGGCGATCAATTCCTTCTGCGCGCCGGTATCTCCCTTTACTTTGTCGAGCGCCTGGGCGAGCGCCTGGATTGTGTCCCAACCGGCGACGGCATAGACGTCGGCGTCCCGCGCGGTGGCCTTCTTGAAGGCCTCGCGAAATTTCTTGTTGGCGGGGTTGTCGAGAGTCTCCGCGTAGTGGAGCGTGGTCTTGATCCCTTCGGCCGCGGGGCCGGCCGCGCCGAGCACGCCTTCGGTGAGGAACCCGCTGCCGTAGAGGGGAATCTTCCCCTTGAGGCCGGCGTCGGCGTAGTCCTTGACGAACTTCGCGGCTCCCGCGCCGGCGAAGAAGACGAAGACGGCGTCGGGCTTGAGCGATGCGATCTCCGACAGATTCGCCTGGAACTCGGTGTTGGGGAAGGGAACGGCGATCTCCTTCACGATCGAGCCGCCGCCTTTCGAATACCCTTCCTTGAAGGCGGCCATCGACTCCTGGCCGAAGCTGTAGTTCCAGAACATCAGGATCGCCTTCTTGTGGCCCGCCTTGAGCATCACCTCAGCGCAGGGATAGGACACCTGCCAGTTGGAGAAGGAGGTACGGAAGACGTTGGGGGCGCAGAGCGTGCCGGTGACGGCTTGCGCGCCAGCGTTGGTGACGATGGTCAGGGTCTTCTCCTGCCGGACGATTTGCATCATCGCCATCGCCACGCCGGAGTGGACGGGGCCGGTGAGGATGTCGACCTTCTCGCCCACCACCAGCCGGTTGACGTTGCCGGGCGCCTTGGCGGGATCAGACTCGTCGTCGACCTGCACCCATTCGATCTCGCGGCCCCCGAGCTTGCCGCCGTGCTCGCGTGCGGCGAGCTTCATCGCGTCGGCGATGTTGACGCCGAGCGCGGCATAGGTGCCCGAGAAGGGGAGCAGGAGGCCGATCTTCAGCTTGGCGCCGGCGGCGGCGCGCGCGCGGGGCGCCGCCAGCGAGCCGGCCGCGAGCGCAAGGAGCGAACGGCGGCTGAGGGAAGCGGACATCGCGAAACCTCCGGTCGAGGTGCGCTGCCGCGGGGGAGGAAAACAGGTCGCGCCGCTCCCGTCAAACCGCTCGCTCGAGCCGGCCTGCGAAGAAATGGCTCACAGGTCGAACACCGCGGAAGCCGCCAGCACCAGGACCAGCGTCACCACCGTGATGGAGAGCTCGGCCAGCGCGCCGACCACGAAGGGGCGCAAGCCCTGCCGCTTCAGCTCGCGGAAGTCGGTCTTCAGTCCGACGCCGGCGAAAGTGAGCAAGAACGCCCAGCGCGAGAGGTTGGCGAGGCTGGCCATCTGCTGCGGCTGGAAGGCGCCGGCGGTGGCCAGCGCCGAGACGAAGAGGAACCCGAGCACGAACTTGGGGAATTTCTGCCAGACGAAGGCAGCCTTGCTCTTGACCTCGTGCGCCTGTCCCCGCGACGCCCAGTAGAGCGCGTAGGCGAGGACGACGAAGCCGATCATCGCGTTGCGCGTCGACTTGGTGAGCACCGCCACCTTGCCCGCGGCGTCGGAGAAGATGGCGCCGGCGGCCGCCGCCTCCGCGGTGTTGTCGACCGCGAGCCCCGCCCAGAGGCCGAAGGATCGGTCGCTCATGTGCAGGAGGTGGCCGATGGCCGGATAGGCGAACAATCCGAAGGCTCCCAGCGCGAGGATCGCCGCGATGGCGAAGGTCGCGTCGTCATCGTCGGCCTCGATGGCGCCCTTGGCGGCGATGATGGCGGAGACGCCGCAGATCGAGGAGCCGATGGCGAGCAGGCTGGTGAGCTTGGGCTTGAGCCGGAACCAGCGGCCGATCACAGTCATGATGGCGATGGCGACCACCAGCTCGATGCCCACCAGCAAGAGGGAGATGCGGCCGAGCTTGAGGACGTCGCCGAGGAGAAATCGCGCGCCGAGCAGCACGATGCCGGCCTTGAGCCAGAAATCGTAGGTGGCGATCCCCGGCTTGAAGATCTGCGGCACGCCCACGGTGTTGGCGACGATCAGGCCGAAGACGATGGCCCAGAGCACGTACTCGATCTGCGGCAGCGCCAGATGGTGCGCCTTGCCGTAGTCGCGCAAGAGCTGCTCGGCGAGCTTGCCGGCGTAGCCGAGGGCAACGAGGAGGGCCACGCCGGGCAGAAGGCGCAGCACGCGGCGCGGAATCGCCAGTGGAAGGGGTTCGATCGCGATCGCTTCGCTCATGGAATGATCACCAGGGGATGTTCGGGAGGATTCCCGCCTTCACCAGTACGACCGCCGCGAGAGCGGCGATCACGGCCCACCAGTCGTGAGAGATCCGGCTTCGGTTGCTCATTGTCTTGATCCTCTAAGCGGCGCATTCGCCTTCAGTGGTTTCGACAGCAAAGGACTTGTCCTCGCCGAGGTCGACGAAGTCTTCCGGCCTGGCGTCCTGCGGCTCGAGCTTGTCCAGATCGGCGAGGAGCGCCCGCACTCGCTCCGGCTCGAGGCGGGCGAGGAATGCTTCCGGCGCTTCGCCGGCGCTGCCTTCCTGCGCGTAGAGATCGATCAGCCGCGCGACCGCCTGCGGCACGCGCCGCGCCGGAAGCTTGGCGGCGAGCCGCCCGAACTGCGCCTGCTCCGTTCCGAAACCGCCGCCGAGATAGAGATGGTATTGCGGCACGGCCCGGCCACCGACCTTGCGCACGGAGCCCTGCAGGCCGATGCCCGCCACGTAATGCTGGCCGCAGCCGTTGGGACAGCCGGAGATCTTGATCGAGAGCGCGTCGGCGCGGCCCTCCAGCGAGCGGGTCAGCTCGGCGGCCATGCCGCGCGAAGCGGTCACCGCCAACCGGCAGGAGTACGCGCCGGGGCAGCTCGTCACGTCGGCGGCGGTGCGCGCGCCGGGGAGCGCGAGCCCCGCGGCGTCGAGAGCGGCGTGCAGCGACGCGAGATGCTGGCGCGGGACGAAGCGGAGGAGAAGATTTTGCTCCAGCGTGGTGCGCACCTCGCCTTCTTCGCTGAACTCCTCGGCGATCTCCGCCAGCGCGAGAAGCTGGGCGGAGGTGAGATCGCCGAGCAGCAGGCGGACGGTGACGGCGACGCGGTCGGGCTGCCGCTGGACGCGCACGTTGGTCGCGGCGAACTGCTCGAAACCGGGCCGCGGCGTCCTGGTGCGCGGCGCGACCTCACGGCGCGGCGGGGGAGGAAGCGGCTCGGCGGCGATGTCGATCTGTTCGCGCTCGCGCCGGTACTCGGCGAGGAACGCCTCCGGCCCGATCGCCTCGATGACGAACTTGAGCCGCGCCTTGTGCTTGTTCTTGCGATCGCCGGTGCGGTTGAAGACGCGCACCACCGCATCCGCGACGGCCAGCACCTCTTCGGCAGGGACGAACTCGTGGGCGAGGATCCCGTTGCGGCGCAGGGTGGAGAGGCCGCCGCCGATGGTGACGCGGAATCCGCGCTGGCCATCGCGCACGCGGGCGAGAAAGCCGATGTCGTTGAAGGAGGCCCCGACGCAGTCGTGGCCGCAGCAGCCGCCGAAGGCGATCTTGAACTTGCGCGGCAGCGTGGAGGAGAGCGGGCCGCGCAAGAGATGGCGGCTGACGGCCTCTGCCCAGGGCGTGGCGTCGAAGGGCTCGAGCGCGGAGGCCCCCGAGAACGGGCAGGTGGTGACGTTGCGAACCGAGTTGCCGCAAGCCTCGCGCGTGGTCAGGCCGGCGCTGGCGAGCACGGCCAGCGCCTCGCTGCTCTCGCCCAGCGGAATGAAATGGAACTGGATGTTCTGCCGGGTGGTGAGATGGCCGCGGCCGGTGGAGAAGCGGTCGGCGACCTCGGCAAGTGCGCGCAGTTGCCGCGGGGCGAGGATCCCTTGGGGAATCTTCACCCGCACCATCATCGCCTCGCCTTCCTGGCGCTGGCTGTAGACCCCGTTGACCAGGCGGAATGCCTTCCAGGCGTCGGCGGAGATCTCGCCGCGCTCGTAGCGGTCGAGAGTCTCGATGAATGCGTCGAGGTCTTTCTCCTCGGCGAAGCCGAGGCGCGCGCGGCCGAGCGTGCGGGAATCGAGCAACGTCATCGTGCACCTCCAGAGAGAGCCGCGGGCGCGGCAAGCCTTTCCAGCTGCGCGGCGACGTCGACGGTGGCGCCGACGACGAGGACGCCGGGCGCGCCGCTGTCGACGTCGGCGCGGCCCAGCTTCGCCAAGGTTCCGCGCCAGGTGTGCGCTTCGCGTCTCGAGGCGGAGAGCAACACCGCTGCCGGCGTTCGCGCGCTCCATCCGCCAGCGAGCAGCGCCGTGGCGATGGCGGCGCGAGAGCCGAGGCCCATCAGCACGACCACCGTCGCCGCGCCGGGCGGCAAGGATTGCAGTGCCGGCCGCCATGCCTCGGGAGCATGGCCGGAGACGACCAGGAAGGCGGAGGCGAGGCCGCGGTGGGTGAGGGGGATTCCGCTCAGCGCCGGCGCGGCGAAGGCGGAGGAGACGCCGGGGACGATCTCGCAGGGCACTCCGGCGGCGGCAAGCGCGAGAGCTTCTTCTCCCCCGCGGCCGAAGACGAACGGATCGCCGGACTTGAGACGCACCACGCGCTCGCCGCGGCGGGCATGGCGGATGAGCAGCGTCTCGATGGTCCGCTGCTCGATGGAAGGACGGCCGGCGCGCTTGCCGACGAAAGCGAAGCGCGCCTGCGGCGCGTGAGCGAGCGCGGCGCGGTCGACGAGCGCGTCGTAGAAGACGATGTCGGCTTCGCGCAGACGCGCCACTGCGCGGAGCGTGAGCAGCTCGGGATCGCCCGGGCCGGCACCGACGAGGGAGACAAATCCGCGCGTCATCGCTGCAGCTCCTGAAGGGCGCGCAAGAGGGCCGGCCGCCGCTCGCCGGGCGGCGCCGTCTTGCGCAGGTTTTCGGCGAGGTCCAGCCAGCTGCCGATCTCGTTGGGCAAGAGCCGTTCGAGCGCCTGTCGGAGAAGAGCGGCGAATGCCGGAGCGCGGCCGCCGGTGGAGACGGCCACGATGACGTCGCCCTTGCGCACCACGCCCCCGAGAAAGACGCTGGCGGCGTCGCGATCGTCGGCAGCGTTGAGGAAGATGCGCCGCTCGAGCGCTGCGGCTGCCACCTGCCGGTTGATCTCGGGCGGCGCGGCGGCGACGGCGAACCATTTCCCGTCGAGATCCGCCGGCTCGAAGGCGCGCTGGAGGAGTTGCACGCCCGGGCGGCGCAGCTCGCTGCCGATCTGCGGCGCGACGACGGTGACCCCCGCTCCAGCGGCGAGCAGCGCCGGGAGCTTGGCGGCGGCGACGTTGCCTCCGCCGACGAGAAGGACGGCGCGGCCCTGGAGGCGAAGAAAGGCGGGGAACAGATCGACGGAAGGCACGGCTCCTGGCTCCTTTGCACGGACGGGAACTGCATCGCAGTCCAGGTGCGCCGGAGCTCAGAGCTGATGGGGCTTGGTTCGCCTCAGGCTCGCGCGCGCACGCGGCTCGAACAGCCGGTGCAACGACAACACGCGCAAGCCAATGGGGCGAACATGGTCAAAACTGCTAACAGCCGGTGCGCGAGCTGTCAAGCGACAGCGGCGAAATGCGCGATCGGCGTCGTCATTTCCACACGCGCCGGTCGTCGAGCCGCGGAGCGCCCGGCGGCACGCTGCCGATGCGGACCTCGCCGCGGATCTTCACCGCCTCGCGCAGCGCCTCGGAAAGCTTCGCGGCGTCGAGCGATGTGCCCTGGGCAAGCTCGACGGTGTATTCGAGGCGATCGTGGTGCTCCTCGCGCGTCACCACCGCCTGGAAGCGCGCCACCGCGGGAAATCCCTTCATCGCCTCTTCGATCATGCTGGCGCGCACGAACATGCCCCGGACCTTGATCGCGTCGCCGACGCGGCCGAGAAGTCCCTTGAGCTTCGGCGCGGTGCGCCCGCAGGGACAGGGTCCCGCTTCGGCGGCAAAGGCGCTGACGTCGCCGGTGGCGAAGCGGAGCAAGGGATAGTCGGCGTCGAAAGTGGTGCCCACCACGTGGCCCGCCTCGCCGGGCGCGGCGGGCTTGCCCGTCTCCAGATCGAGAATCTCGACGATGCACTCCGGCTGCAGATGCATCCCATTCTTTTCCGGGCACTCATAGGCCAGCACGCCGAGGTCGGCGGTGGCATATCCCTGCAGCACGCGAATGTTGAAGCCGGTCTCGAGCTCGCTGCGCAGCGATTCGGGAAGCATTTCCGCCGTGGCGAACGCCACCTCGATGCTCAGAGGCAGGTTCAATTCGCGCCCGCGGTGGAGCAGGGTGCGAAGGAAGCTGGGCGTGCCGGCATAGCCGGTGGCGCGGACGTGCGAGGCGACTGTGACTTGCAGATCGGTCGATCCGGTGCCCGCCGGAATGACGACGCAGCCGAGGCTGCGCAATCCGGCGTCGAGCATGAATCCGCCGGGCGTCAGGTGGTAGGAAAGCGTGTCGACGACGATGTCGCCGGCGCGAAATCCCGCCGCGGCGAATGCCATCCTGAACCGCCAGTAATCATCGGCGGAGCCTTGCGGCACAAAGGTGGGTCCGGGCGAAGCATGGATGCGCTGCAGCCGGCCTCCGACGAGCAGCCCCGCCCAGGGCGGGTCCGCGGCCTGCAGCGAGGCGAGCGCGTCCTTGCGAGTGACGGGAATGCGCAGCAGATCGTCGAGCGAGCGCACATCCGCTGGCCGCAAGCCGGCGCCGTCGAGCGCGCGCCGCACCGCCGGCGCCTTCTCGTACGCGGCGGCGACCGTGGCGCGGAGCCGCTCCAGAAGCCAGGCGCGATGCGCCGCGCGATCGAGCATCTCGAGCTTGCGGTCGAACACGCTGCTCGGACGCATCGCTTCTCCTCTACGACAGCCAGCGCTTGCGCCGGCGGTAGGACTTGATCGCCTTGTAGCTCTTCTTGCCGCCGCCGCTCAGATAGAACTCCTTCACGTCCTCATTGCTCTTCAGCTTCTCCGGCTCACCCTCGAGCACGATGTGCCCGCCCTCCATGATGTACCCGAAATGCGCGATCGAGAGCGCGAGGTTCGCATTCTGCTCGACGAGGAGGAAGGTCGATTTCTCCTCCCGATTGATCCGTCCGATGATGGCGAAGATCTCCTGCACGAGCAGCGGCGAGAGCCCGAGCGACGGCTCGTCGAGCAGGATCAATTTCGGCCGCGCCATCAGCGCGCGGCTGATGGCGAGCATCTGCTGCTCCCCTCCCGAGAGATATCCGGCCAGCCGCCCGCGGAGATCGCGCAGCCGGGGAAAATAGTTGAAGCACATCTCCCGATCGCGCTGCAGCTCCGCGCGGTCGTGCCGGGTGAACCCGCCCATGGTGATGTTCTCGTCGACGGTGAGGTCCTCGAAGACGCGGCGGCCTTCCATCACCTGGAAGATGCCGCGGCGGACGATCTTCTCCGGCGGCAGGTCCTCGATGCGCTGGCCTTCGAACTCGATCGCGCCGTCGGTGACCTCGCCCTCTTCGGCCTCGAGCAGCCCGGAGATGGCCTTGAGCGTCGTGCTCTTGCCCGCGCCGTTGGGGCCGAGGAGGGCGACGATCCGCCCTGAAGGGACCTGGAGCGACAGTCCCTTCAGGACGAGGATGACGTCGTCGTAGATGACTTCGACGTTCTCCAGGCGGAGCATCTGATCAGAGTCCGAGCCACTCCGGCTTGCGAGTCATGTCGTACTCCTTCACTTTCACCAGCTTGCCGCCCTTGATGATGTAGATGGGGGTCTTGGTGGAAGGCCGGTGATCGGTCGCCGTATAGGTGACCGGATTGGTCAGTCCTCCAAGATCGAAGTCCTTGAAGGTTTCCAGGGCCGCCTTCACGCCGGGGCCATCGAGCTTGTTCGCCTTGTCGGCCCGCTTGAGCGCCTCGCTCCACACCAGCACGTAGGTCCAGCCGCGCACGTAGATGGCGTCATGGGTGTCGTCGGGATGGTTCTTCTTGTGGAAATCCACCAGCCGCTTCATCCCCGGCACGTTTTCTCCGAAAGGAACGTGCGGCACCACGCCCGTGACGCCCTCCGCGGCTTCTTTGGCCACGGCCAGAAGCGACTCGCTGAATCCATATGGATTGCTGCCGAACTTGATGTTCAATCCCAGCTTCTTCGCATCCTTGAGCACCGTGGAAACGCCGGTCGTCGTCACGTTGATGTAGACGTAATCGGCGCCCTTCTGCTTGGTGTTGAGGAGCTGGCTGGTAGCGTCCTGGAAGACGCCGGGCAGCACTTCCTCGTCGACCAGATCGATGCCCTTCTCCTTGCAGAACTGCCGGCCCGCTTCCATTGGAGACTTTCCATACGCGTTGTCGCCGTAATAGAAGGCGACACGCGGATTGCGCGATGTGTCCTTCCAGTCGTCCTTCACCCAGCTGAGCCAGGCGCGGAGCTGGTCGGAATAGCTGGGAGCGACGAAGAAGTTGTAGGGCGTCTTGGAGGGATCGGTCAGGTGCGCGGAGAACGAGGCCGAGATGTAGGGGATCTTGTCGGCGTTGACCTGCGTCTTGAGCTGCTCGGTGTCGCCCGTGCCCCAGCCGTTGATCATGATCACCTTGTCGTCGCCCACCATGCGCTTGTAGGCGGCGACGGCCTCCGGCATCTTGTATCCGTAATCGACGTCGAAGAGGCGGATCTTCTTTCCATTGATTCCGCCATTCTCGTTGGTCCATTCCACGCCGTCGCGCACTCCCTTGGCGAAGGACTTGCCCACGTCGGAAGTGACGCCGGTCAGATCGAAGAGCCCGCCCACCCTGATCTCCTGGGCGGATGCGGCGCCAGCTGCTACCACCGCGAGGATTGCAGCACGAAGGAACGTCATTTGTACCTCCTTCAATAGGAGAATGGATACAGTTTCCAATACGCCTTGATGCGATGCCAGCGGGCCGCCATGCCGTCGGGCTCGAAGATGAGAAAGAGGACGATGGCAAGGCCGAAGACCCCCAGCTTGAGCGAGGCGAAGAGTTGCACCAGCCCGGGGAACGAGCCGGCCAGGGCGCCGGTGAGGAGCCGCAGGGCCTCGGGCAGCAAGGTGATGAAGATCGCGCCCAGCACCGAGCCGAGGATGCTGCCCAGCCCGCCGATGATGATCATTCCGAGCTGATCGATGGCCACGCCGAGCGGGAAGTTTTCCGGGCTGATGATTCTTGCCTGATAGGCGAGCAATGAACCGGCCACGCCGACGTAGAAGGAGCTGACGGCGAAGGAGAGCAGCTTGTGGCGGAAGACGGCCACGCCCATCACTTCGGCGGAGATGTCCTGGTCGCGGATGGCGACGAAGGCCTTGCCCACCCGCGTGCGGAAGAGGTTCTTGGCGAACCAGAGCATCGCGACGGTGGCGGCGAGAATGGGGAAATAGAGCTTGCGGTCCTCGTCGAAGGCGTAGCCGAACAGCTTCGGCGGATCGATGCCGATTCCATTGACCCCGCCGGTCATCGATTCCCAATGGACGACGGTGAATTCGACGATGAAATGCGCAGCCAGGGTGGCGATGGCGAGGTACAGACCCTTGAGCCGCAGCGAAGGAAAGCCGAAGATCATGCCGACCAGGGCGCTGATCAATCCCGAGGAGGGCACCGCGATGAGAAAGGGCACCCCCCGAGCGGTCAGCGCCGCGGTGGAGTAGGCGCCGACCGCGAGGAAGGCCGCGTTGCCGAGCGAGATCTGCCCGGTGAACCCGGTCAGGATGTTGAGCCCGGTCGCCGCGATCACCGCGATGCCGATGCGATTGGTCACGTCGAGCCAATAGCCGGTGGCGAGGAGGGGGAGGAGGACGAGAAGCACGAGGAGCGCGGCCAGCAGCCCGCGCGCGAGCGCCGAGTCGAAGATCGCCATGTCCTCGGCATAGGTGGTGCGGAAATCGCCGCAGCGCAAACCGGCCTCCTCAGACGCGCTCGATGCGCACCTTGCCGAACAGTCCGTAGGGCTTGACCATGAGGATCAAGACCAGCACGACGAAAGGCGCCACTTCTTTCACTCCGCCGCCGAAATAGGGATCGAGATAGCCGCCGGAGAGGTTTTCCAATACCCCGATGATCAATCCGCCCAGGATGGCGCCGCCGATGCTGTCGAGGCCGCCGAGGATCACCACCGGCAGCGCCTTCATTCCGATCACCGCCAGGGATCCGTCCACTCCGCCGCGCAGCGCGCCGAGCAGGACTCCGCCCAGCGCCGAGACCACCGCGGCGATGCTCCAGGAGATGGCGAAGATGTGCTTCACCGAGATGCCCATCGAGAGCGCCACTTGTTGGGAGAAAGCGGTGGCGCGCATGGCGACGCCGACGCGCGCGAAGCGGAAGAAGAGCGTGAAAGCCAGGAGCAGCACCGCCGAGCTGACCACGCTGAAGAGATACCCGCGCGAGACCGGCAGAGGGCCGATCTGGATGGGAGAGCTCTCGAAGAGCGCCGGAAAGGGATGGGTATCGGTGCCCCAGATGCCCTGCACGATGGCGCGCAGGATGCTGGAGAGGCCCAAGGTCACCATGATGACGGAGATGATCGGCTCACCGATCATCGGCCGGAGCACCAGCCGCTCCATCAAGAGGCCGAGGAGGGTGGCGCTGACCACGGTGAGCCCCAGCGCAACCAGCAAAGGAACGCGCGCATTCTCGAGGATGGCGAGAAAGAAATAGGCGCCGATGAGGAGGAACTCTCCCTGGGCGAAATTGAGCACGCCGCTCGACTTGTAGATGATGACGAACCCGAGCGCGACCAGCGCATAGATGCTTCCGACCACCAGGCCGTTGATGGTGAGCTGGAGAAAGAAATCCATTACAGGGCCCTCACCGCCAGGTCGGCCTGGATGCGCGCTCTCTTGCCGTCCTGGAAGCGGATCTCGGTGTCGATGGCGATGTGGTCGGCCTCGCCGTAGAGAGCGGAGATGATCCCCTCGTATCTCTTTTCCACGAAGGCGCGGCGCACCTTGCGGGTGCGGGTCAGCTCCTCGTCGTCCGCGTCCAGCTCTTTGTAGAGCAGGACGAACTTGCGGATGCGCGCCGCTTTCGGGAGCGTCTCGTTGACCTGGTCGATCTCCTTCTGCACGAGATCGTAGGCCTCGCGCTTGGAGGAGAGATCGGTGTAGGTCGTATAGGAGATCTTTCGTTTCTCCGCCCATTTCCCCACCGTGCTGCTGTCGATGCAGACCAGCGCGGCGAGGAAGGGACGATTCGTTCCGACGACGACGGCTTCCTTGATGTAGGGAGAGAACTTGAGGCGGTTCTCGATGAACTGCGGGGAGAAGCGCGTGCCGTCCGCCAGGCTGAGGACGTCTTTCAGTCGATCGAGCACGACCAGGTGTCCGTCCTCGTCGATGTGGCCGGCGTCGCCGGAATGCAGCCAGCCGCCCTCGAGGGTCTCGCGCGTCGCTTCCTCGTTCTTGTAGTAGCCGGCGAACACCGCGCCGCTGCGGGAGAGGATCTCGCCGCGCTCGTTGATGCGCAGCTCGGTGCCGGGGATGGGCTTGCCCACGGTGTGGAAGCGGATGTCGTCGGCGCGGTGGATGCAGGAGATGCCGCTGATCTCCGTCTGCCCGTAGATCTGCCGGAGCGGAACTCCGATGGCGTGGAAGAAGCGAAAGACGTCGGGACCGAGCGCTGCGCCGCCGGTGGAAGCGCTGCGCAGGCGGCTCACTCCCAGCCGATCTTTCAAGGCGCGGAAGAGGAGCAGCCAGGCAAGTCCGTAGAGCGCGCGCCAGAGCAGGGTCGGCTTCTCCCGATTGAAGCGGAACTCCGCCAGCCGATATCCGACGGTCATCAGCCGCTCGTACATGAACCGCTTGAACGGCGTGGTGTCCATGATCTTCACCTGCACCATCGAGGTGAGGTTCTCCCAGAACCGGGGCGGCCCGAAGAGGCTGTGCGGGCCGATCTCGCGGATGTTCTCGGCGCTGGTCTCCGGCTCCTCGGGGAAATTGATGGTGAACCCGAAGGAGAGCGCGGTCGCGACCGACATCATCTGCTCGCCGATCCAGGCCAGCGGCAGGAAGGAGACGAACTCGTCGTCCGCGAAGCGCTCGTCGACCTGCGCGAGGCTGCCCGCCATGGTGAGCAGATTGCGGAAGCAGAGCATGGCTCCCTTGGGGAAGCCGGTCGTGCCGGAGGTGTAGCAGATCATCGCCAGGTCTTCGCCCTGGCCGCGCGCGACGCTCTCGGCGAAGCGGGCTTGCTCCATCTGGCGGCCCCGCGCCTGCACCGACTCGAACGACATCAGCAAGGGATGCTTGTATCCGCGCAGTCCGCGCGGATCGGAATAGATCACGCCTTTGACTTTGGGCAGGCGATCGATCATGTCGAGGATCTTGTCGACCTGTTCCTGGTCCTCGGCGACGACGAAGACGGCATCGGAATGATCGATGACGTAGGCAACCTCGTTGAGGTTGGAGTCCTGGTAGAGGCCGACCGAGGCTGCGCCAGCGGCCTGCGCAGCCAGCTCCGCCATCACCCATTGCGGCCGGTTGTCGCCGAGGATGGCCACCTTGTCGCCGCGAGCGAGGCCCAGGCTGACCAGTCCGAGCGAGAGCTCGCGGACGGCATCGCGATACTCGCGCCAGGTGGTGGTGTGCCAGATGCCCAGCCTCTTCTCGCGCAGGGCGACCTTGTCGGGATGCCGCCCGGCGTTGCGCTCCAGCAATTTGGGAAAGGTGTCGAAGGCGGGCTCCATCACGCTTCCGCCCCCAGATACGCGAGCTGCACCTCGCGATTGCCGCGCACGAGGGCCGGCTCGCCCTCGGCGATCTTCTTGCCGAAGTTGAGCACGTAGATGCGATGGGAGAGATCCATCACCACTCCCATGTCGTGCTCGATCATCAGGATGGAGGTGCCCTTCTCCTCGTTGACGTCGAGGATGAAGCGGGCCATGTCCTCTTTCTCCTCGGCGTTCATCCCCGCCATCGGTTCGTCGAGGAGGAGAAGCTTCGGCTCGAGCGCGAGCGCCCGGGCGAGCTCGACGCGTTTCTGCAAGCCATAGGGCAAGGTATGGACTATTTTCTTGCGGATATGCTCGATCTCGAGAAAGTCGATGATCTCCTCGACCACGCGGCGCTGCGCGATCTCCTCGCGCCGGCCGGGGCCGTAATAGATCCCCCCGGCGAGAACTCCCGTCTTCTGGCGGAAGTGGCGGCCGATGAGAAGGTTGTCGAGCACCGTCATCCCCTTGAAGAGCGCGATGTTCTGGAAGGTGCGCGCCAGGCCCAGCCGGGTGCGCGCCGCGGGCGCGAGGCGCGTGATGTCCTGGCCCTCGAAGTGGATGCGGCCCACCAGGGGGCGGTACACGCCGCTCACGCAGTTGACCAGGCTGGTCTTGCCAGCGCCGTTGGGCCCGATGATGGCCACCAGCTCGCCCGCCCCGACCTGCACGCTGACGTCCTGGAGCGCATAGACGCCGCCGAAGCGCAGGGAGACTTGCGCGATCTCGAGGCGCGCCATGAATGGACGCTGCAATACCAGACTGTCGTCGGAGGCGACAAGCCGTGACGCGCTGGAGGAGCCTGGAGAGCCATGACGAATGATGCAAAGCACAAGAGCCGCACGCTGACCGAAGGTCCCGACCGGGCGCCCGCGCGCTCGATGCTCAAGGCCATCGGCTTCAGCGCCGAGGACCTCGCCCGGCCGCTGGTCGCGGTGGCCAACACCTGGACCGAGACCATGCCCTGCAACTTCCATCTTCGCCGCCTGGCGGAGAAGGTGAAGGAGGGCATCCGCGCCGCGGGCGGCACGCCCATGGAGTTCAACACCATCTCCATCAGCGACGGCGTCACCATGGGCACCGAGGGGATGAAGGCCTCGCTGGTGAGTCGCGAGATCATCGCCGACTCGATCGAGCTGGTCTGTCGCGGACATCTCTTCGACGCGGTCGTCGCGCTGGTCGGCTGCGACAAGACCATCCCCGGCGCGGCGATGGCGCTCTTGCGCCTCGACCTCCCGGCGCTGCTCCTCTATGGCGGATCGATCGCGCCGGGGAAGTTCGCCGGCAAGGACATCACCATCCAGGACGTGTTCGAGGCGGTGGGAGCACATGCGGCGGGAAGGATCTCGCTGCAGACGCTGAGGCAGATCGAGGAGTCGGCTTGCCCCGGCGCGGGAGCATGCGGCGGCCAGTTCACCGCCAACACCATGGCTCTCGCCACCGAGGTGCTCGGTCTCGCGCCGGTCGGCTATGCCACCATTCCCGCGGAGGACGCGCGCAAGGACGAAGCTTCGCGCGCGGCCGGCGCCCTGGTGATGGAGCTGCTCCGGCGCAGCGCGCGGCCCCGCGCCACCGTGGGCCGTTCTTCTTTCGAGAACGCCATCGCGACGGTGGCGGCGAGCGGCGGATCGACCAACGCCGTCCTTCATCTGCTGGCCATCGCGCGCGAGGCGGGCGTGCCACTGGAGATCGGCGACTTCGACGCCATCAGCAAGCGGACTCCGCTGATCGCGGATCTCAAGCCCGGCGGCCGCTTCGTAGCGGTGGACTTCGACCAGGCGGGCGGGACGCCGCTCTTCATGAAGCGGCTGATCGATGCGGGCTTCGTGCAGGGTTCGGCGCGCACGGCCGACGGGCGATCGTGGAGCGAGCACGCCGCCACGGCCCGCGAGAATACCGGACAGGAAGTGATCGTGCCGGTAGCGCGGCCGCTCAGCCCGAGCGGAGGCCTGGTGATCCTGCGCGGGAACCTGGCGCCCGACGGATCGGTGGTGAAAGTGGCCGGCCATGTGCGACCGCGCCACCGCGGGCCGGCACGCGTCTTCGATCGCGAAGAGGACGCCTTCGCAGCCGTGCGCGAAGGGCGCATCGTCGCGGGCGACGTGGTGGTCATCCGCTATGAAGGGCCGCGCGGCGGGCCCGGCATGCGCGAGATGCTCGGGGTCACGGCTGCCCTGGTCGGCCGCGGGCTGGGCGAGTCGGTGGCGCTCCTCACCGACGGCCGCTTCAGCGGCGCGACGCGCGGTCTGATGGTCGGACACGTCGCGCCGGAAGCTTTTTCCGGCGGGCCCATCGCCGCGCTGCGCGATGGCGACATCGTCTCCATCGACGTCGAGGCGCGCCGGGTCGACTGCGAGCTCACCGCCACCGAGACGGCCGCGCGCCTGCGCGACTTCAAACCGCCCCCGCCCCATTACAAGAGCGGCGTGTTCGCAAAATACGCGGCGCAAGTCTCTTCCGCGTCGCAGGGGGCGGTCACGCAATAAGCGCGCGCCGCCGGCGAGGACGGGGTAACCTCGGAGCATGCACCTGCGGCAGCTGCTCTCTTCCGCAAACAAGACCCGCCACCTGGTCGTCGTCTGCGTCGGCGGCCTGGCAGCTGCCGCCACACAATCGCTGGCGGTGCTGGGGATCGGCGCCTTGGCCTACGGCGCGCTGGTCGCGATCGACGCGCTCAGCTCGCCCGAGCTCGAGGAGGAACCGCGCCTGCCCAAGCCGCGGAAGGTGACCGACTGGGCCGCCCGCCGCGCGGTGGAGTCGATGCTGGCAGCACGCCGCGAGCTGGACCATGTGCTACAGCGCAGCTCGGATTCGGTGCGGCGGTATTCGGGGATGGCGCTCGCATCGGTGCCCGAGCTGGAGGCGCGCGCCGCCCAGCTGGTGCGGCGCGCCTGCGAGCTGGGCAGTTTCCTCGACGCCGTGAACATTGAGACGGTGCGGCGCGAGCGCGACGATCTGAGCCGCAAAGCCGCCACCGCTCGCGACCCGCAGGCCCGAGCGCAGTTCGAGGAGGCCTCCGCCTCCTGCGAGGCGCGGCTGCGGACGCTCCATGAGCTGGCGGAGGCGCGCGAGCGTCTCGAAGGGCATCTCTCGCGGCTGGTCGCGATCTACGAGTCGCTGCCAGCGCGAATCGTCCACCTGCGCACTCTCGACGCGCAGGCCGCCGACAGCATGTCTGGCACCGTCAATCAGGAGCTGGATCGGCTCAACAGCGAAATGGGTGCGTTCGAGCAGTCGCTCAAGGAGCTTTCCACCCGGGTGCCGGGATGAATGGCAAGCCGAGCCAGCTGATCACGATGTGGTCGCGGACCGTGGCCGCGCATTGAGGCGCGCTCGAACGATCAACATCGCGCCGAACCAGCCGAAGTAGAAGGAGAGCAGCGCGAGGGCCGAGGCGACCACCGCCGCGCTGGGGAAGCCGGCCCGGTAGAGCACGACGAAGAGGTCGAGGGAAAATCCCGGGCCGAGGAGTGCCAGCGCGAGGAGAACCATCCGGCTGGCGAAGGTGCAGAAGCGCTCGGTGTCTTCGCCCTGCTCGACGATGCGGTGGTAGGCGGCGGGCGCCATCAACACGATGGTGGCCAAGGCGATGAACGCCAGGCTGATGAAGTGCACGACGCGCACCCAGCCCGGCAGCGTCTCGAAAGTGTTCATCAGGACCATCGCCAGCTGGAAGCCGAGCAGCGCCTGGGCGCCGGGGATCACCACCCGCGACTCGGTGAGCACTTGCACGATGCGGTGCTGGAGAGGGGTCTTCTCCATCTTCTCCTCCGGCTCGCGGTGGGGCTTGTGCGAGCGGTGCGCGAAATGGCCGTACCAGAAGGCGAGCGCCGCCACCAAAGTCGCCGCAGCCGCGGCCGCCCCTCCGGCAGGGCCGAGGATCCGATCGCCGGCGACGCCGACGTCGAGCGCGAGCGAGATGCCGAAGGGCAAGAGCGCCGCGCGCATCACCGTCATCACGAAATGGTGGAAGCGCTCGGTGTCATGTCCTCTCTCGACGATGCGGTGCCGGGCTGCCGGCAGGAAAAGCAGGCCCAGGGTCAGAAGCAGCGCGGCGAGTCCGCCGATCTCGCAGGCGCGGTCGGCGGCGGGCAGGCGCTCGAACCCCTGCTCGAAGAAGGCGCGGTACTGAAACCCGAGCAGCACCTGTGAGCCGAGCACCAGGATGCGCACTTCGTCGAGCGAGTTCTTCACTTTCGCCGGCAGATCGGGCATCCGGCGAAAATCTGATCACCCGGGGGCGGGGCGGCATGGCCGGCCGTCTGGTAGAAGTCGGCGGCGAAGGAGGCGCGAGATGGACGTCGAGCAGCTGATCGCCTGGGACTCCCTGCTCACCGATGAAGAGCGGCTGGTGCGCAGCACGGTGCGCAGGTTCGTCCAGGAAAAGTGGATGTCGCGCATCGTCGCCGATTACGAGGCGGGACGATTCGCGGTCGAATTGATCCCCGAGCTGGCGCGGCTCGGCCTGCTCGGCGCGAATCTCGAAGGCTACGGCTGCGCCGGGATGGGCTCTCTCGCCTACGGTCTCGCGCTGCACGAGCTGGAGGCCTGCGACTCCGGGGTCCGCTCCTTTGTCTCCGTGCAGACCAGCCTCGCCATGTTCGCCATCTGGAAATTCGGCTCGGAAGCGCAGAAGCAGAAGTGGCTTCCGGAGATGGCGGCGGGGCGCGCCATCGGTTGCTTCGGACTGACGGAGCCGGAGCATGGCAGCGATCCCGGCGGCATGGAGACCAAGGCGCAGCGCGACGGATCGGGATGGACCCTCAGCGGGCGCAAGCTCTGGATCACCAATGCGCAGCTGGCGCACCTAGCCATCGTCTGGGCCCGCGGGCCGGACGGGATCGCCGGCTTCATCGTCGAGCGCGATCGGCCGGGCTTCGCTTCCGGGGACATTCCCCACAAGCTCTCGATGCGCGCCTCGGTCACCGGGGCGCTCTTCTTCGACGGCGTCCACTTGCCCGAGGAGAACCGCCTGCCCGCCGCGCAGGGGCTGAAGGCGCCGTTGGCCTGCCTCGACAACGCGCGCTTCGGAGTGGCGTGGGGAGTGCTCGGCGCCGCCCGCGCCTGCCTGGAGATCGCGCTCGGCTACACCCGCGAACGCAAGCAGTTCGACGCGCCCATTGCCGCCAAGCAGCTGGTGCAGGCCGAGCTGGCCGACGTCGCCTCCGAGGTGGTCAAGGCCTCCTTGCTCTGCGTCCACTTCGCGCGGCTGAAGGAAGCAGGCAAGCTGGACCCGGTGCACACCAGCCTGCTCAAGCGCAACAACTGCCGCATCGCCCTGGAGGCGGCCCGACGGTGCCGCGCGCTGCTCGGCGCCAACGGCGTCGCCGGCGAATTCCATGTCATGCGGCATGCGGCGAATCTGGAGTCGACCTTCACCTACGAAGGCACCGACCAGATACACACCTTGTCGATCGGCCGCGCGCTGACGGGCTTTAGCGCCTTCTAGAATTGAAGTAGTTGAACGAGATCGCCAGCGCCTTGCGCACCGGCATCGTCAAGCCATAGAGAGCGAGGGCGCCGAGAACCAGGCCGACGCGGTAGGCCTCGAGATTTCGCGGGGGCAGCGTGATGAGGACGACGAAGCAGAGGCCGGTGAGAAAAGCCGTGCTCAAGTACATGAACGCGAGCGACTCGCCCCGCGGATCGTAGAGGTGCCCGCAGCTCGGGCAGGATCGGTGTTCCGTATAAGTCCACCAGCGCTTGAAGATCGGGCCCTCGCCGCAGCTCGGGCAGCGCAGGCGGAATGCGCGGCGGATGAGTTGCGAGATCACCATGCGCTTTGGACGCTCGAGGCCGCCTGCGAGATTCGCGCCCACGTCTGCTAGCCTTGCCGGCATGCGGCAGGTCGAGGTGGTCATCGTCGGCGCGGGAGTGGTCGGCGCCAGCGTCGGCTGGCACCTGCGGCAGCTGGGTGTCCGCGACGTCCTTCTGCTGGAGCGCGAGAGCGCCGTCGGCCTGGGCAGCACCGGCCGCGCGACCGGAGGCTTCCGCGCGCAGTTCGGCACGGAGATCAATGTCCGCCTCTCGCTGCTGTCGCGCGAGAAGCTGCTCCGCTTTTCCGACGAGACCGGGGTCGATCCGGGGCTCGCGCAGCGCGGATATCTCTTCATCGCCGGGAGCCGCGAGCATCTCGCGCAGCTCGAGGCCGCACAGCGCATCCAGCGCGCGGCCGGTCTGACGGAGGCGCGGATGATCAGCGCCTCCGAGATCGCGCAGATCAATCCTCATGTCGACGTCGGCGGCGCTTGCGGCTCGGCTTTCTGCCCCAGCGACGGTTTCATTCGCCCGCTGGAGATCCTCCGCGGATATCTGCGCGACGCGAACGTGCGCACGGGCGCGCGCGTGGTCGGGCTGCGGCGCGGGCGCTCGGGACGGATCGAGTCGTTGCGCACGCAGGACGAGGAGATTTCCGCCGGCTGCGTGGTCGACGCTGCGGGCGCCTGGGCCGGGGAGGTTGCGCGCCTCGCGGGCGTGGACGTGCCGGTCGCGCCGTTGCGCCGGCAGGTCGGCTCGACCGTGCCCTGCGACGCGCTGCCTGCGGAGATGCCGATGACGGTGTGGACCGAAGACGCCTTCCACATCCGGGTGCGCGACGGGCGTGTCCTTCTCGTCTGGCCGACGCCCGGCGATCCGCGCGACCCATGGTCGACGGCCGTCGATCCCGAGTGGCTCGCGCAAGTCGCAGCGAAGGCGAAGGCGCGCGTGCCTCGCCTTGGGCCCGTCGCCGTCGATCCTGCCCGGTCGTGGGCCGGCCTCTACGAGATGTCGCCCGACAAGCATGCGCTGCTCGGGCGCGCGGCGGAGTGCGAGAATCTCTTTCTCGCCAACGGCTCCTCTGGGCATGGCGTGATGCACGCGCCGGCGTTGGGGCAGCTTCTGGCGGAGATCATCGTCCACGGCGAGGCGCGCTCGCTGGACGTGCGGGCGCTGCGACCGTCGCGCTTCGTCGAAGGCGAGCCCAACGTCGGCGCCGCCGAGATGCTCTAACCCCAATGCTGATCAGTTAGCGCGTTGACCTGGGCGTTGACGTTCACGTTGACGTGAGGGTGGACGGCGACGGCGACGTGAACCTGGCCGTGGACGCGCACATTCTCCCGCTCACCGTGCAAAGCGGGAAGACCGCTCGGCCACGTCGCCGTCGCCGTCGCCGTCAAGGTCAACGACAACGATCACTCCCACGTCAACCTCAACGCATTGGGATTAGAAGAGCCGTTCGGCGGCCGCGGTGCCCGAGCGCACCACATCGGGAACGCTGACCCCATCATAGGCCGCGCCGGCGAGCTCGACGGGCGGCAATCCACGCAAAAGCTCCCGCGCGGCGCTCACGCGTGCGCCGTGGCCGGGCGAGTACTGTGGGATCGCCAGCGGATGGCGCACGATGCGCAGATAATTCGGATCCCGCCTGATGCCGAGCGTCTTCTGCAGATCGCCGCAAACTGCAGCGACCAAGCCCGCGTCGGAAAGCGCCGCTCGCTCGGGATGCTGCGCGCCGCCGCAGATCGCCGTGAGCAAGGCGTGTCCTTCGGGGGCGCGGCCGGGGAGCATCGAAGAAGGAAAGAGCGTACCGATGCCGTGCAAGGTCCCATCAGCGTCGAGCATGCCGAAGCCGCGCGGCAAGCCGTTCTCGCGGAAGCCGAGATGAACGACTGTCACGGGCGCAGAGGAGAAGGCGCGCAGGGCCGCTACCAGCCGAGGGGCAAACTCGCCCGCCAGGACGGCCGCGGCCGCGGAGGGAACGGCGAGCACGGCGGCCTCGAAGCGCTCCGGCTTCGCATCGACGTAGACGTCCCACTCTCGTCCCGCGGGCGCGAGCTTTTTGACCTCGGCGCCGAGGCGCAGATCCAGCTTCGCCGCCGTCGCTTCCGCCAGCGTTCCCAGCCCGCGCCGCAGCGACCATAGCCCCGGTCCCCGCCGGCGCAAGGCGCCGAGCAGGATCGATCTCGTCCGCGAGAGCCCGGGGAAGGCCTCGCGCGCGGAGAGCTGCGCCGGATCGCCTGCATAGACTCCGGCCGCCAGTAGCGTTGCGGCGAGCGATCCCGCGCGCCTGCCGAAGCGAGCCACGAGAAACTCGCGCAGCGAGGTGTCCTCGCGTGGCGGCCTCGCCAGAAGCGGCTCGAGCAGCGCGCGCGGGATTCCCGCGGAGAACAGGAGCCGCAGCGAGGGTGCGCGCAGGACCCGCCCGCGCAAGTGCACGAAGCGTGTCGCCGGCCCGGAGGGCCGCACGACCTCCGCGCTCAACTGCGTCGCCTCGAGCAGCGCGTCGAGCGGCCGGGAGAGAAAGTGCGGTCCATCTTCGCTGAGCCAGCCGTCTTCGCTGCGGCTCTTCACCTTCCCGCCGGGCTGCGCTTCCGCCTCGAAGACCACCGCATCTGCGCCGCGCCGCGAGAGCGCCAGCGCGCAGGACAGGCCGGCCATTCCTCCGCCGATGACTGCCACCCGCATCGGCGCTCAACTTGCCTCGAATGAAGCGCGGACGCGAGCGCCCTCCCGTCTCAAGCCATGAAATTCGGCGCCGGTATGTTGCTGCCGTTCATCACCGGACCCACCGGAACATAGGGCGGCGCGAAGGTCGGTATGGGCCCCTGGCCGAGGCAGTTCGTCACCAACTGCGAGGCGACCCAGATGAGAAATCCGATCGAGAGCGCCTGCGCGATGGAGGCGTGCAGCGCGTTGTAGTGCTTCTCGGGATCCTTCTTCTTGAGACCTCCGTCGAGCGCATCGTCCATCTCCTGGGTCATCGCGGAGGGCGTGATGATGTCGCTCACCTTCGCTGACGGGCAGGCGATCAGCGGAACGGGAATGTTGGGCGTCGGCGGAGCCATCGGCCCAGGAAAGGCGGCGAAGAGCGGATAGAGCGGCAGGCCGGGGATCATCACCTGGTCCTGCCAGTTCTTGAAGCAGGTGGAGACGCCCTTCGCCACCGCGTCGCGGTGCTTGGCCATGTTGCCGGTGAAGGAGGCCACCATCGGCGCGTTCTTGATGTTGCTCTCCAGCGGCGGCCCGCTCAGGCAGCCCGGCGTGCCGATGGCGGAGGGCCCCATGATCTTCAGGTCCTTGAACATGGCCTGCAGCTTCCACATGTTGTGCGAGAACTGCACGGCATCCAGCATTGCGTCGTGAAAATCCTGGAAGTCCTTTCCGATCTTGTTGCAGGTCTTCTGCTGATGGGAATAGCCGGGCTTCTGCGGCTGGAGGAAGGGGATGGGGATCTGGTTGGGCGCCACCGGCGAGCCATCGCTGTCGGGGTCGCGATCCTTGTAATACTTGTTGGAGAAGCCGTCGCCGCTGGCCGCCTTGGCCGTGGGCAGCTTCAGGCCCGCGGACATGAACTTGAGGTGGCCGAGGATCTTGATGACGCTCAGCGTGCCCATCCGGACGCCCCCCGCGCGGATGCGCAGCAGTTTACCATTCTCGAATGGCGGAGACCTACTGCTTCTTGCCCCGGCCGAGGGTCGGGTCGCGCCGCAGATTTTCGATCGTCTCCTTCAGCTCGGGCACGTTGAGCGCCTCGAGCTTCTGGATGGTCGCCTCCACCTGCTTGCGCGTCTCGGCCGCGAGCTTCGAGTCGGCGGCTTGCTTCGCCGCCAGGCGCTCGATCTCGCGCGGGTCGACCCTGGGCATCTCCTTCGACCACATCCTCGACTGGCTGTCGCGCAACGTCACCATCTCGACGCCCACGCCGGTCTGCTCGGCGATGCGCTCGCGCTGCTCCGGCGTGAGCAGCACGCGAACCTCCTCGCCGCCGGCGTCGGCTGGCGCGAGCGCAGCCATCAGGCCGCGCGCCATCTGGTCCAGCTGGGCGGCGCGCTCCTGAATCCTGTTCGCCATCGCCAGAACGCGCTGCGGGTCCGTCTCCTCGGCGAGCTCCGCCGCGAGCCTGGCCGCCTCGGCCTGCTTGCGCTCGATCTCCTCAAGGTCCGCCATGAGCGCCATGTTATGTCAGAAGGCCCATGGCGCCGAAGTACTTCGACACCTCGCCGTTCGGGCCGCCCTCCGCGCAGGGCAGGATCTGCGAGCTCTATCGCGCCCTGGCCCGCGGCAAGTTCGCCGCGCTGCCGGAAGGTCTCTCGCGCGCCGAGGCGGAGGGGCTCGATCGCTATTTGCTGGCGCGGCTGGAGTTGGAGCGCGAGGAGCGGCGCATGCATTTCGGCGCGCTGGCGCTGACGGCGGTGCTGTTTTTCCTGCTCTTGCCGCCGGTCCTGGCGGAGGGTTTCCGCAATGGCTTGCTCGATGCCATGGCGCTGCTGCTTTTCGCGCTCTTGGCCCCCTACCTGTTCGTTTATTTCAATTACGAGAATCGCGTGCGGGCGATGAGCGACGCGCACTTGCGGCTCCTGGAAAGAGAGTTCCTCTCCGACGACAGGTGAGGGAAGCGGCGCGCCCTCCGCGCGAACGGCGCTGCGCCACTTGGGAATTGCTCTTCTGCGTCCGTCCTCTGCAAAACCGGAGATGTTTCCGGTGCGAGGCAATTTGCTGCATGGAAAATTGGCGGGCGGTTTGCTGTGACCTTGTTCATGGCGCTGCGACTTCGTTATTTGATCGACACTCCGCGGCACCTCCTCGAGCATGTCCATGTCGTCGACGGGGCGGGCTATTTTTTCTTTCCCGCCGCGGCGAGCCCCACGGGCGTGCCGGTCTGTCTCTGGTTGGACTTCAGCGCCACCGGTCAGGGGGCGCTGCTGCGCGGCTGGGTGTGGGCGCGACCCAAGGGCGGGCTGTGGCTGGAGCTGCCCGGGGCGGCGCGGACGATCGGGCAGATGGAGAGATCCGCGCCGCGACTCCATCTGCGCATCGCCTGTGAGCAGCTGGTGCTGGCCGAGGCCGAGTACCGCCCGGCGATACTCTGCCGGTTGCGTGACGTCAGCCTGGACGGGGCGCGGCTGGCGGCGATGCCCGCCGACGCCGGGACAGTGGGCGCGCGGATCCGCATTGCGCTGCCGGAGGCGAGCGCGGCGGGGACGCAGCTCGAGGCCTTCGGCAGGGTGATCTGGGTTTCGGCTGCGGAAGTCGGAGTGCGCTGGAACTTGAATGACGGCCGCTCGCGGGACGCAGTGGCGCGGCTGGTCGAGATCGCCGACGAGGAATGGCTCGGAGCTCGCGCGGCCGCGCATCCGCGCAGCTGCCGCTGTGCAGCGAGAGAACCCGAGCTGCGCCTCGCCTAACTTGATATTGGATCGCCCTGACGCCGCCGCTCACCGCGGGGGCCCCGGCTCGCCGCTGCACTCGCCGCGCGCTCGAAGTTCGTAATGTCGTTTGACTGTCCGGTGCGGCTCGCTAAGACGGCTCGCCGAAACCCCCGCGGCTGTCGCAGCGGCTATCCGTCGACTCGAGTACCGCGCGCCGGCGCGAAGTTCTCCAGACGCAGTTCGGAATGACGCGGACGGATCGGCTATAGCGGGGATCGAGCAAGGGGCGAAAGCGCGACGTTCTCGATAATGCGGGACTCGATCAACAGACAGCCGCTGCGATAGCCGTGGGGGTTCCGGTGAGCCACATTAGGAGCCGCCTCGCGAAACTCTGCTGCGCACCACAAAACTCCGGTCCGCGGCGACGCCGTGGCGAGCTGGGACCCCCGCGGTGAACGGCGGCGTCAGCCGAGATCCAATATTCGGCGGCCGCGGTTAGTCCACGCACCTGAAGACGACGATGGCCCTCGCCTTTACTTCGACCTCGTCGCCCGCCTTCAGCGGCTCCCCGTCGATCGACCGGCGCAACTGCGGCAAGGACCCGCTCGCCGTGTCGAGCGCCCTCACCCATTTCAGCCCGAACTGCTGCGGGGGCAGCTTGAACGGCAGCGGCTCGTGGTGCGCATTGAAGACCGTGTAGAAGCTGTCGTCCTCGATCCTCTCGCCGCGCTCGCTGGGCCGGGCGATGGCCGCCCCGTTGAAGAACACGCCGAGCGACTTGGCAAAGCCGGCCTGCCAGTCCTCCTCGCTCATCTCTTTTCCCTGCGGCGTGAACCACGCCAGATCCTTCACGTCGGTGCCGTGGATGGGCCGGCCGTGGAACCAGCCGCGCCGGTGGAAGATGCGGTGCTCGGCGCGCAGCTTGACGAGCGCGCGGGTGAAGTCGAGCAGCTCCCGGTCGACGTGCTCCCAGTCGAACCAGGAGATCTCGTTGTCCTGACAGTAGCCGTTGTTGTTGCCGCGCTGGGTCCGGCCCATCTCGTCGCCGCCGAGAAGCATCGGGACCCCTTGCGAAAGAAAGAGAGTCACGAGGAAATTGCGCTGCTGCTGGGTGCGCAGCGCGAGCACCGCCGGGTCCTCCGTCGGCCCCTCTGCCCCGCAGTTCCAGGAGCGGTTGTTGCTCTCCCCGTCGCGGTTCTCCTCGCCGTTCGCCTCGTTGTGCTTCTCGTTGTAGGAGACCAGGTCCCGCAGGGTGAAGCCGTCGTGGGCGGTGATGAAGTTGATCGAGGCATGCGGTCGCCGGCCGGCCGAGGCGTAGAGGTCGG
This sequence comes from Deltaproteobacteria bacterium, assembly GCA_005879315.1. GTDB lineage: Bacteria > Myxococcota > Myxococcia > Myxococcales > 40CM-4-68-19 > 40CM-4-68-19. The sequence goes on from VBLC01000073.1 coordinate 32,948, forward strand.
ACGAGCCGGTGAAGCGGAAGGCGAACTCCCCCAGCTTCGATGGCTCGCCGCGCCAGTAGTCGCGCACGGTATCGCGAAACTTTCCATTCCACTCCGACCATTCCGGGGGAAAGTTGCCGACCTGGTATCCCCCCTCGCCCACGTCCCACGGCTCGGCGATGAGCTTGACCCGCGAGACCACCGGGTCCTGCTGGATGAGATCGAAGAATGCGCTCAGCCGGTCGACCTCGTGCAGGCCGCGCGCCAGCGTCGCCGCGAGATCGAAGCGGAATCCGTCGACGTGCATCTCCTGGATCCAGTAACGCAATGAATCCATCAAGAGTTGCAATACATATGGATTGCGCATGTTCAATGAATTGCCGGTGCCGGTATAATCCATGTAATAGCGCGGCTCGTCAGGCTTGGTCCGATAATAGGCGGTGTTGTCGATGCCTTTGAATGAAAGCATCGGGCCCAGATGATTTCCCTCGGGCGTGTGGTTGTAGACGACGTCGAGCAACACCTCGATGCCGGCCTTGTGCAGCGTCTTCACCAGCACCTTGAACTCCTGCACTTGCTCGCCCCGCTGGCCGCGGCTGGAATATTCGTTGTGGGGAGCGAAGTAACCGATCGAATCGTATCCCCAATAGTTCCGTAATCCTTTCTCCAGCAAATGCTGTGAATGGACGAACTGGTGCACCGGCATGAGCTCCACCGCGGTGACGCCCAATTCCTGCAGATGCGCGATGGCCGCGGGCGAGCCGAGACCCGCATACTTGCCGCGCTGGTCCTCGGGCACCTCGCGATGGCGCTGGGTGAATCCTTTGACGTGAGCTTCGTAGACGACGGTCTCGTGCCACGGCGTCTGCGGCGGACGGTCGTCGCTCCAATCGAAAAAAGGATTGGTCACGACCGAACGAGGCATGAAAGGCGCGCTGTCCGAATTGCTCAGGACGAGATCGCCTTCGTTCAGCTTGTAGGGATAGATGGCCTCGTCCCAGCGCGGCAAGCCCTCGATCGCTCGCGCATAGGGATCGAGCAAGAGCTTGGCTGGATTGCAACGATGCCCTTGCTCTGGCGCCCAGGGCCCGTGGACGCGATAGCCGTAGCGCTGCCCGGGCTCGATGCCCGGCGCGTATCCGTGCCAGACGAAACCGGTGCGCTCGGGCAGGTCGACCAGCTGCTGGTTGCCGGCGGCGTCGAAGAGGCACAGCTCGATCCGCGTTGCCACTTCGGAGAAGAGGGCGAAGTTGGTCCCGGCGCCGTCGTATTGCGCTCCGAGAGGATAGGCGCGACCGGGCCAGAGTTTCATCCTTCCAACATTTCGACGGTAGGCCGCCGGCGCAACCGCTCCGCGGGCCATTTCGTCCTCAAGCGTGCTTCCGCTTCCGCAGCAGCCGCCTTTTGAACAGAGGCGGCGCGATGAGGATCGCCGCCATGGTGGCGGCGACCGCGATCTCCAGCCAGCGCACCTCGTGGGCCAGCCTGGTGGAGCGACCGAAGAGGTAGCCGAGGCCGACGAGCAGGGCGATTTCGATCGTGCCGACGGCGCCGTTGATCAAGATGAAGCGGAGCGCGGGATATTTCGAGGCCCCGATGGCCAGATAGACGGGCCCGCGCAAGGCCACGAGAAAGCGGCCGAGGAGAATGGCGCGATAGCCGTGCTGCTTCACCAGGCTCTCGCCCCAGTCGCGCAGTTCCGGCGAGACGACGCGCTGGCCGAGTCGCGTGCGCAAGAGCGCCGGCAGGAAGGACCTGCCGATCAGATAGGTGGTCGTGTCGCCCGCCATCACCGCCGACCAGGAGGCGAGCCAAGCTGCCCAGAGCGGGAGCGCGCCGGAATGCGCCAGCCAGCCCGCGCCCAGAAGCGTCAGCTCCTCCGGCAGCGGCAGCACCAGGGTGGAGAGGACGGCGAGGAAGATCGCCACCGCGGCGGTCATGGGCGGCGACCTTAGTCAGAAAATGTGTTTGCCCGCGACCTCGCGGTAGAAAAGGAGCATGAAGAGGACCCTGCTCGCGGGATTGATGCTGATCTCGTTTTCGGCCTCGGCCGACTGGGTGCTCATCCAGCCTCATGCCGGCTCGACCCTGAAGTCGCGCGAGAGCAAGAAGGACGAGAAGCTCACGCTGCCCCAGGGCCCCATCGAGGCCGGCGGAAAGCCTGCCCGGTCGATCCAGCTGCGGGGCAAAGTGGGGCGGCTGGTCTGGAAGAATCCGAAGGGCAAGTCGACCCAGGAGCTCTACGACTCGTATGCGCAAGAGCTCGCCAAGGGAGGGTTCAAACCGCTCTGGGCCTGCGCGGGAAAGGAATGCGGCTCGGCGATGGAAGTTCCGCTGCTTGGCAGGGTCCCTTCTTCGGCAGAGGCGCACTACGCGATCGCGCAGCTGGTGCGCCGCGAACAGGGCGACGCCTTCGCCGCGCTGCAGGTGGCGCCGGCGGAGACCACGCTGCTGCTCATCGAGGTGAGCGCCACGCCCGAGCAGAACGAGTTGGCCGTCCGCGAGGCGGTGGCAGCGGCCAGCAAGGTGACGCAGCCGGCGCTCGCCGACGCGCTCGCTCGCGACGGCCACGTCGCGCTCGGCGACATCCTCTACAAGCCCGGCGAGGTGGCGCTGCGGCCGGAGGCGGCCTCGGTGGTGAAGCAGATCGCAGCGCTGCTCGACAAGGACTCGGCCCTCAAGCTCTACGTCGTCGGACACACCGACTCGCAGGGTGAATACGCGCACAACGTCGCGCTGTCGAAAAAGCGCGCCGACTGGCTGTTGAAAGAGCTGGCCAGGCAGGGCGTGGCGAAGAGCCGGCTCAAGGCCGATGGAGTGGGGCCGCTCGCGCCCGTCGCGCCCAACGAGACCGATGAGGGCCGGTCCCGCAATCGGCGCGTCGAGCTCGTCAAGCAGTGAGGCCTGAGCACATCTCACGACTCGTCGAGGTTCAACTCCACAAACGTAGCCGCTAAGCGGCCGCGGCTAGCGGCTGCGCCTGCGCGCAAGGAATGCGCGCTTCGCCCGCGCGCCGCGCTTCTCCAGCAGCGGCCGCAGCGCGCGGGTGAGCGCCGGCGAGAGATATCCGAGCATCGCCAGCTTTCCCGAGAGCCAGGGCAGGGCGACCTCCGCGCTTCTCTCCTCCAGGCAGCGCAGCACCACGTCCGCGACCTGGTCCGCGCTGCTCAACGGCTGCGAGAAGGTGGCGTCAGCGATCTTCTCGGCCTCCTCGCCGAAGAAGCCGGTGTCGACTGGCCCGGGCGAGACGACCGAGACGCCGATGCCGCGCTCCTCGAGCTCGTCGCGCAGCGCGCGGGAGAAGGCGCGCAGGCCTGCCTTGCTGGCGCCGTAGGCGGCCTGGAACGGCATCGGCACCATTCCGGAGAGGCTGGCGACATTGACGATGTTGCCGCCCGCGCGGAGGAGCGGGATCGCGGCGCGGCAGAGCACGATCGGCGCGGCGAGGTTGACGGTGACCATCTCGGCGAGCGCGAGCGGCTCGACCGCGAGCACCGGACCCCGATGGTGCACCCCGGCGTTGTTGACGACGATGTCGAGCGCGCCCAGCCGATCGACCACGCGCTGCGGCAGCGCGGCGAGCTTGGGCAGGTCCTTGACGTCGAGCGGGAACGGCTCGCCGCCGACCTGCGCGGCGGCTTCGCGGAGCGCCTTCTCGGTGCGGGCCACCATCGCCACTTTCGCGCCTTGCGCGGCAAGCTTGCGCGAGACGGCGAGGCCGATGCCCGAGGAGGCGCCCGTCACCAGTGCGATCTTCCCTGCGAGCACGGACCTCTCCTAGCAGATCTTCAGCCGCGGGCGCGCGTTGAACCTTGCACCCCGGAGGTTCGCCCATGCGCCGCACTCTGCTTCTCGTCGTCCTGGCCGCTGCCACGCTCGCCGCTGCTGCCGTCGCCGCGCTCCTGCGCCCGCCCGCCGTGACCAGGCCGCCGTCCCGGCCCGTCGCCGCCGGCGCGCTGCGGCTCTCGACACAGCTCGATCGGCGCTTCCTTCCCGAGCAGGGCGGAGGCGAGGCGTATCTGCAGATCGATCTCGTCGCCGGCGGCGAGCGGGGCGATGAGCGCCGCGTGCCAGTCAATGCCGTGATCATCATCGACCGCAGCGGCTCGATGTCGGGCGCAAAGATCGAGCGCGCGCGCGACGCCGCGCGAGCGCTGGTCGACGCGCTCGGCGAGCAGGATCGGCTCGCCATCGTCGAATTCTCCAGCTCGGCGGCGGTCGCGCTGCACTCGACGCCCATGACTGCCTCGGCGCGGGAGCGGGCGCTCTCGGCCATCGCCGCCCTCTATGCGGGAGGTGGAACCAACATGTCGGCCGCCTTCGACGCCGCCGCGCCGGAGCTTCAGCGCGGCCGGTCGCCCGAGCGGGTCGACAAGGTCTTCCTCGCTTCCGACGGCGAGGCGAACGAAGGCATCCACGACCGGCGCGGTCTTCTCCAGGTCGCCCAGCGCGATTTCGGTCCGGCCACGGTCTCCACCTTCGGCATCGGCGAGGACTACGACGAGGACTTGATGTCTGCCTTGGCGGCGCAGGCGGGCGGCCGCGCGCGCTACATCGACTCGCCCGAGATCTTGCCGCGCGCTTTTCAGGGCGAGCTGAGCCGCGCGAAGAGCGCCGTGGCCCGCGACGTGCGGGTCCGCGTCAGCGGGCTGGCCGGCGTGAGCGTCGAGCGCGTGCTGGGATATCCGTCCGACGGCGGCTGGGTGCGCGTCCCTGATTTCGCCGCCGGCGAGGAGCGACGGGTGTTGGTCAAGCTCTCCGTGCCCAGCGGCCGCGGCATCACGGACCTGGCCGCGGTCGAGCTGCAGTTCGAGGACGCAGCGGGCGCGCAAGAGCGCGCGCGGTCGGTGGCGCAGGCGACTTTCACTTCCGACCGCGGCGAGCTTGCCCAGGCGCCCACGGCGGCGGCGGTCGAAGGCGCGAAAGCGGAGATGGCCGAGCTGGCCGAGAAGGCAGCGCGCTTGCAGGAGGAAGGCCGGCGCGCGGAGGCCAAGGCGCAAGTGGACCAGCTCAAGCACATCGCCGTCCAGGCCGCGGCTGCCACCCCGGCCGAGGCGACGGCACTCGCCAGAGCGGCCAACGAGTACGACGGCGAGGTGAGCGCCATCTCGGGCCGCGGCAGCGCCGCGAGCAAGAAGCTGAAGGAGAGGACGTTCGACGCGGTGCGCGCGCCGGTCGCCGGCTGGTGACGCCGTGGACGTGCGCTTCGACGATCACGCGGCGTTTCAGCGCGCGGCGGCTTGGGCGGCTCTCGGTGGAGCTGCGCTCGCCGCCGTCGCGCCGCTCCCGGTAGCTGCGGCGGGAGCTGCTATCGCGATCGCGTTCCGGCCGGGAGCTCGAAGGCGGCGCCTGGTGGTCGCGAGTGGCTGCGCTGCCGCAGCGGGAGCGGCGCTCGCGCTGCCCGCGGCGGTGTGGCCCTGGGCGCTCTCTGGGGCCTTCTTTGCGCTGGTTCTTGCTTCGGCGCGAGCAGAGGCGCCTGCCTCCGCACGCGCCGTCGCGGTGGCGCTCTGCGCCGCGATCGCCGTGGTCGCGGCTCACACCTTGCCGGCCGCCGCGCTCGCTCTTTCGCAGGCGCTTCCGCGCGCGCTGGCAGATGTCGCGGCGGGCGGTGCCCTCGGGCTCTGGCTTTCGCTCGCCGCTGCGCCGCTGCACATTTCCATGGGCGCCGATCCGGTCGAGGGCAGGCTCTCTGCGCTGCGGCCCTCGCTCAACGCCGAGCTGCGCGCGCTGGCCGAACGCGCCGCTGCCGCCCGCCGGGGAGCAACCCACGAGCTGCCAGCCGGAGCGCGGGCCGACTTGCGCGGGCTGCTCGATTCTCTGGCGCTCGCCGCGCTCGATCTCGCCTCTCGCGCATCCGAGCTGGGCCGCGCCGCACCAGCCTCGCTGGAGAATGATCTGAAAGCGCGCAACGCCGCGCTCGCCAAGAACGCCGCGGCCGCCGACGACGAGCGGGCCCGGCAGAGCTACTTGCGCGCCGCAGAGGCGCTGGAGGGCCAGCTCGAGCACCTGCGCCGGGTGCGCCGCGCGCGCGAACGCGTCCTGGCCCGGCTGCACGAGGAGGTCGCCAATCTCGAGCGCGCCCGTTTCTCCCTCACGCTCTTGCACGGCGGAGACGATGCAGTCGAGCTCGATCTGCTGCACGAGCGGCTGCAGCACGGCGCCGTGGCCTGCGAGAGCGAGGAAGATCTGACGGTTTCGCGCCCGGTGCTAACCTGAGGGCGTGCCCGACCCTTGGGATCCCCGGCAGTACGATCGCTTCCGCACCGAGAGGGCGCAGCCCTTCCGCGATCTGCTCGCACTGGTCCAGCCGCGGCCCGGGATGCGCGTGGTCGATCTCGGCTGCGGCACGGGCGACATGACGCTCGAGCTGCACCGCGAGCTCGGAGCGCGCGAGACGCTGGGCATCGACGATTCCGCCTCGATGCTCGCCAAGGTGCCGCGGGCGGAGGGGCTGCGCTTCGAGCAGCTCGACATCGCGAAGTTCGCGCCCGCGGAGCCCTTCGATCTCGCTTTCTCCAACGCCGCGCTGCACTGGGTGCCCGACCATCCCTCGCTGTTGCGCAGGCTCACGCGCGCGCTGCGGCCGGGCGGGCAGCTCGCCATCCAGATGCCGATGAACGACGACCACCCTTCGCACCAGACGGCCTTCGAGCTGGCGCGCTCGCCGGAGTTCCGGCGGCTGCTTCACGGCTTCGAGCGCCGGGCAGAGCTGCTCGAGCCGGCGCAGTATTCCTCGTGGCTGCACAAGCTCGGCTTCGTCCGCCAGCAGGTGCGGTTGCAGATCTACGCGCATCTTCTGGAGAGCCGCGAGCAGGTGATCGAGTGGGTGCGCGGGGCGCTCTTGACCGACTACCAGAAGCGGCTTGCGCCGGCCGACTGGGAGCGCTTCCTGCGCCGCTACCGTGAGCTGCTCTTGCCGCAGCTCGACGACGAGCGACCGTTTCTCTACACCTATCCGCGCATTCTCATCTGGGGAGAGCTGCCCTAGAACGTGCTCGTCCTCGTGCTCGTTTTCGTGTCTCGATGGTCGAGCTCGTGCTCGTGCTCCTCTTCGTGCCCGAGTGTCGAGCTCGTGCTGGTGCTCCTTTTCGTGCCCGATCTCGAACGAGCCCCGAGCACCCGCACGGGCACGACGCCGAGCGCCAAAAACGAGCTCGAGCACGAGCACGGCAGTACCGCGCCGCGGTCAGCGCAGCCCGGTGATGCGGGTGCGCGCCTCTGCCAGCGCGCGATGGATCTCCTCCAGCGCGCTGCGGCTCTGGGCGGCCTCGTCGACCTCGGCGGCTGCGGCGACGAGCTGTTCGGCGAGGCGGTCGCGCTCGCCGTGCGCAGCCGATGCCTCTGCTCGCGCGTCGTCGCGCTCCTTCGCGCGCAGCTCGAGCTCCGCGGAAAGGCGCCCCATGGCCTCGCGGGCCTGCGCAGCTTCGCCGCGAGCGCGCTTCGATTCCTCGGCAGCGGCGGCCGAGCGCCCTTTCTCCTCGCGCAGCTCGCGGGAGAGGCGCGCCACTTGCGCGAGAGCGCCGTCGCGCTCCGCCTGGAGCAACTCCACTTCGGCGAGCAGGTCGCGCGCGGCGGCGGCGCGCTTCTCCACTTCGACGGCGAGCTGCTGCGACTCGGCCTTCTGCTCCCGCGACTCTTCCGCGGCCGCGCGCAGAGCACCGAGAGCGGCGTCGAGATCGGACTTGAGCCGCGCGTTGGCGTCGGCTGCGCGGGAGAGCTCGCCGGTGAGCTCGCGAGCGAGATCCGCGACTTCGGAGGCGGCGCCGCGCTTCGGCGGTGCGGCGGGCTGCGGCTCGAGCAGGCTGCGGGCCTGGGCGATGCGCGCCGCGCGGGCAGGAGGCGGTACGGCAGCAGCTCGCGGCTTCGGTTCAGGCGTGACGACGGGCTCTTCGCGCGGCGCAATTTCGGGCGGTGCGACGGCGCCGCCGTTCACCGGAGCATCGGCCGCGAGAGGCGAGCTCTCCTCCTGCTGCGCAAGGGCGAGGTCGTCCATCGCCCGGCTGAGCCGCACGCGGGGTCGTGCCTTGGGCAGGTTTTCCTCGAAGCCGCGCTTCATCGTCCGCTCTCCACCGCCTTGAGGCGCACCGGTTCGCCGATGCGCTCGCGGATCTCGTCGAGCACCGCCTGGATGTCCTGAGCGCCCTTGCTCTCGGGATCGAAGGCGAAGATGGGAATCCCTTCGCTCGAGGCCTGGGCGAACTTGGTGCATTGCCGGATGACCTGCTTGAGCAGGAATTCCGAGTAATGCTTCTCCAATGCCTCCCTTGCCTCTTTCGCGATCTTGTAAGTGGCATTGTAGGCATTGATGACGATGAAGATCTGATCGAGCACGTGCTCGAGGTCCTCCTCGAGCGACTGCACCGTCTCGAAGAGCAGCTTCAATCCATGAAAGGAGAGGAAGTCAGCCAGGACCGGAACGATGAGATCGTGCGCGGCCATCAATGCATTGAGGTTGAGCAGCCCGAAGGAAGGCGGAGCGTCGAGCACGGCATAGTCGTAGTTGCTCTCCACTTCCTTGAGCACGTTGCGCAAGCGGAACTCGCGCGCCGCCAGCGGCATGAGGGAGAGATCGATGGTGCTCATCGAGAGGTTGGAGGGCACCAGGTCGAGGCCCGGCATGCTGGTGCGCACGATGACGTGTTCCAGCGGGGTCTTCTTGATGATGGCGTCGAAGAGCGTCCGCTCGGCCTCCTCGCCGGTGATGCCCAGGCACTTGGAGGCATGACCCTGCGAGTCGAGATCGATCATCAGCACCCGATGGCCCATTTCCGCCAGACGGAAGGCGTAGCTGCTCGAGACGCTGGTCTTGCCGGTGCCGCCCTTGAAGTTGAGGAAGAGCTGCTTGCGCATCGGCCGGCGCGGGGGCGTCCGGCCCAGCGCGTGGCGGGCGGCGGCGAGGTCTTGCAGCGAGTAGAGGGTCTTCTGCGCTGGAGCGATGCTCGACTTGACCGCGCCGCGCTCCTCGGCCTCGGCCAGCTCGTGGGGCGAAAGGCCGAGCACCTCGGCGAAGCGGCGGACGGAGTAGCGGATCTGCTCCATCAGGCGTTCCCCTCCGCGGCCACCAGCCGCTTGCCGCGCCGGCCGATGCGCCGGGCCGAAACGAGCCGCGCCGCGATCGCCACCGCTTCCGGTTCGGGCACGCCGAGCCGCTCTCCCAGCTCGGCTTCGCTCAGGCCGAAGATCGCCGACTGGACGGCGAGGATGGCGTCGCCGGCGAGATCGCGCACGGGCTCCTCCGGAGGCGGCGGCGCTTCGCGGCAGGCGGCCTCGGCGGCGGCGCGCACCGAAGCGTCCGCGTCGTGCGCCAGTCGCGCGAGAAGATCGGCGAGCCCTTCGGCCGCGGCCAGCGCGGCGGCGCGGCGGCGCACGGCAGCGGCTTCATCGAGGGCGGCAGCGTCGATCGCGGCGCGCGCGCGCGATGGGACCGTGCAGAGCGCTTCGACCGCCGCCAGCCGCACCAGCGGCGGCTCCGGGGAAGATTGCAGCTGCGCAACGATGTCCGCCGCTCCCTCGCCCCCGCAAGCCACCAGCGCTCGAGCCATCTGTGCGCGTGCCTTGGCATCGGTCTCACCGGCGAGCGTGCTGGCGAGCAGCGGCGCGGCCGCCGGCATCGGCAGCGCGGCGAGATGGCGCGCGGCCTGCTCGCGCCGCGCAGGGTCACCGGAGGAGAGATTGCGCAGGCACTGGTCGGCGAGCGCGCGCGCGGCGGCCCCCGAATCCTTGGGGGCGGCGACCTCCGGCAGCGCAGCGCCGATGCGTCCCTCGCTCCAGAGCTTGCGCGCCTCCTGCACCGGCTCGGGCTCACGCCGCTGCGGGCCCCCGACCGAATCGATGGGCGGCGGCGGCGCGATCCCTGCTTTCGCGAACTGCTCGTCGCAGCGTTGCTGGCGCTCGCGCAGCGCAATCACCTCTCCCCGCAGCTCGCTGATGAACTTCGCCAGCGCGGCCGGGGCCTCGTCTCCCATGCGCGCCTGCTCGATCATCTCGGTCAGCCAGCGATCCCGCTCGGCGCGGCCGTGATCGAGCTGGCGGCGCGCTTCCTCAAGCTCGGCCTGCAGCCGCATGGCGCGATCGCGCTCCGCTGTTGGCGATTGCATCTCGACGGCTGGACCCGCGGGACGGGCGAGGAGCGACGCCAGCCGTACGCGCTCAGCTTCCAGCTCGGCAATCTGGCGCCGGGCGATTCTGACTTCCTCGTGTGCGGCGCGCGCCTGGCCCTCTGCGCGCACCCGCTCCTGGTTGGCCGAAACGCAGCGCGACTGGGCCGCGGTCAGCTCGGCCGCGAGCTCCGACATCCGCCATTCGAAGAAGACGATCTTCTCCAACGCGGCGCGCAGCAGCTCGGCGGGAGCTGGGGTGTGCTGCGCGGGTGCTTCGGCCACGGCGCCCCTTTCGAGCGCTTTTGACGAAGGCCAGCGTCCGGATCGAGCGCTCGCCAGGCACAGTATCTTGAGTGGATCGATCGGTCAAGTTACTCGATCGAGGGCAAAAACACGGGGCGCGAGCGGCGCCCCCCGGCTCCGCCCGCGCCCCGCTTTGCCTGCGCCGCTCCCCAGCAGCGCCGACCCCCCGACTGTCCCGGCGCTCCCCCCGAAGTCGCCGGCAACCCCCCGCGACCAGAATCGGCGACGGCATGCCGTCGTCATCCGGGAATGGAGCAATCGGCATGCCCGCCCGCATGCGGGGCGCAGCCGTGCGCTGGTCGACGGCACCGAGCGATCTCTTTGAGAAAATGCGGAAAATTCTTTCCGAGCTGAGAGAAAAAAAGGGCGCCGGATGCGGACTATGCCGCCTCGCGGCTCGCGCGTTCAGCCAAGGCCGGCAGCTCAGCGCGCAGGCGAGCGCGCCTCTCGGCGAGAGTGGCCGCTGCGGCTTCCCGCGGCGTTCCGGAGCCGAGCGGGGCGGCGAAGAGCGCGTCCATCCAGTCCTGAGCGCCGCTGCGGCCGGCGCGAATGGCGAGCTCGATCAGGAGCGCTGCGTCGAGGGCCCGCGCGGCGAGATGGAGCGCGACTTGCCCGCGCAGCTCGATGGAGAGCTCGAGGGCGCCGCCCGCCCACGCCTCGGCGCGGCCGATTTCTTGGGTGCGGTCGGCGCCGCCCCAGGTGCGCGCGCCGCGTTCCTCCGCGCGCGTGCTCAGCGACGCCGAGCCCGTCAGGTGCAGCCCCTCGGCAGCGAGCGCTTGCGACAAGGCCTCGCGCAAGGTCGCATCCGGCCCGAGAAGGCCCGTTCCGGCGATGGGAAGATTTCTCTCCGCGAAGAGCGCTGAGATTCCTGGAGAGCAGAGCGCCGCATCGCGCCCGGCGCCGATGAAGGCGAATCCCGCCTGCGCGGCGGCAGCGGCATAGACCAGGCCGGGCGTCACCCAGTCCGCGCCTTTCTCCAGCGCCGACCAGACTTCCTCGGCAGTGAAGCCAGGTTCGCCCTCCGGCGGCGGAGCGCCAGGCAGCGTGCAGACCACGACGCCCCGCGCGCAGCGGTGATGAGCGAGAAAGCCGCGGAGGTCCTCGGCCAGTGCATCGGAGAGGTGGCGGCGAGTCGGCGCCTGCCGTCCGCCGACCATGGCGCGCACCGCGCGGAGCTGTGGCCGCAGCTCGTCCACCAGCGAACGATCGAGCACACCCGCCCGGACGGTGGCGCGGTAGGCATCGTCCTCGCGCAATTCGAAGGCGCCGAGGGAGAGGTCGCCCAGCCCGGCGAGCGGCGCCAGGTCGCGCAGAGCGAAAAACCCTCCTGCGCGGCCTGCTCCGCCGCCCTCCACCAGGCTTCCGAAGGGATGGACCAGATGCTCGCGCGCAGCCAGCACGCCCGAGACGAGCGAGCTGCCGACCGCTCCCAGGCCGACCACGACGAGGCCCGTCCCCTCCACCGTTCCCCCTGTAGGGCCGCCAAGTAGCCTACCGCCTGCCGCGGCTGAAGCCCCCCAAGGGTTTGCAGTGGCCATGCCATTGTCAATGCGCCGCGCGCGGGGTAGAAAGCCGCTCCTTTTCGCGGAGCAGACCCTTCATGGCCGAGAAGACCAGCGAACGCCGCAAGACCCAAGCGCCTGAGCCGAAGGGCGCCTCGGGAAACAAGTGCAGCATCGAGGGCTGCAAGCGCGCCTATCAGGCGAAGGACTACTGCTTCTTCCACTACGACAAATGGAAGAACGGCGAGCTGCCCAAGGCCCGCTACAAGACCTGCAACAAGGAAGGCTGCCTGAAGAAGGTCGTCGCCCACGGCCTCTGCGCCGAGCACCAGAAGAAGAAGGGCGAGGCGCCCGCCGCCGCCGCCCCGGCCCCAGCCGCTCCCCCAGCTCCCGCAGCTCCCGCAGCGTAACTTCAGCGCAGGCGAGTCCGCTCGAGCTGCGCCACGGCGGCGAGGAGCATCTCCACTTCTCGCCGCGTCGGTTGCGCGCGCCGCAGCAGCGCGAGCAACTCGTCGAGGGCGAGATCGGGCTGCTGCGGATTGAGAAAGCCGATCCCGAGCAAGAGCGCGCGGCAGCGCGATCGCAGGAGCTGCAGCAGCTGCTCGTCGGCGAGCGCCTCTGTCTCGAGCGGCGGCGGCGTCGCGCCGCGAGCCTTGAGCACTTCGTAACCGAAGACCATCACCGCCTGCGCGAGATTGAGCGAGCTCTTCTGCGCTGTCGGGATGATGGCGATGGCGCTTGCCTGGCGAAGCTCGCGATTGCCGAGGCCACGCACTTCGTCGCCGAAGACCAGCGCGCAAGGTCCAGCGGCGGCGAGCAGCCGCGCCGCCGCAGCTTCGGGCGAGAGCGCGCCGGCCACCGGTCGGCCGGTGGTCATCACCACGTCGGTGCAGTCGGCCAGCGCTTCCTCGAGCGTGCGCACCACGCGCATCTTCTCGAGCACCTGATCCGCGCCGGCGGCCAGCTTCGCCGCCTGCGCGCGGTCGAAGCCGAGCGGCTCGACCACCCACAGCTCGCCCGCCCCGGTGTTCGCCAGCGCGCGCGCCGCGGCGCCGATGTTCTGTGAGCTGCGCGGCCGGTGGAGGACGAATTTGATCATCGGCGCTCCGCGTTCAGCTATCTTGCGCCGCTCCGGAGGGCTGGCAATGCCACGCGATGAATTGCTTCAGGCGCAGCTCCCTTTCACCCTGCGCGAGGCCGACTTCCCCGGGCTCGGTTCGCTCTACCGCGGCAAGGTGCGCGACAACTTCTCCAAAGGCGATCGGATCGTGATGATCACCACCGATCGCCTGAGCGCCTTCGACCGGGTGCTCACGACCGTGCCTTTCAAAGGCGAGCTGCTCAACAGCCTGACCGTCTTCTGGTTCGACAAGACGAAGGACGTCGCGCCCAACCACATCCTCGACGTCCCCGACCCGAGCGTCCTCGTGGTGCGCAAGCTGACGCCGCTCGCGGTGGAGATGGTGGTGCGGGGGTACCTGACCGGATCTTTGTGGCGCGACCATCAGGCGGGCAGAGGCGCGCAGGCTTACGGGATCGACCTCCCCAAAGGATTGCGCAAGGACGAAAAGTTGGAGAAGCCGATCCTCACTCCCAGCACCAAGGAAGCCGTCGGCAAGCACGACCAGCCCATCTCTCCCCAGGAGCTCGTGGCGCGCGGGACCCTGACCCAGAAGCAGTGGGACGCGATGGCACGGATGACGCTCGATCTCTTCTCCGCCGGCCAGGCGTGGGCAAGGAAGCGCGGCCTCATTCTCGTCGATACCAAGTATGAATTTGGAACCGATCCCCAGGGGAAACTCTGGGTCATCGACGAGATCCACACTCCCGACTCGAGCCGCTACTGGATCGCCGAGGGCAGCGAAGAGCGCTTCCGCAAGGGCGAGGAGCAGCAGATGCTCGACAAGGAATTCTTCCGGCAATGGCTCATCCGCGAGCGGAACTATCAGGGGGAAGGGCCGGCGCCGCAGATCCCCGACCAGGTGCGCGCGCAGCTGGCGGGAAAGTACCTCGAGCTGGTGGAGAAGCTGACCGGGACGGCGCCGGATCTGAACGTGGGCGATACGCGCGCCCGCATCGAGAAGGCGCTCAAGGCCAAGCGCTACCTGTAACAAAGGGAAACATTGATGAAACTGCGGCGCAAACCGCCCCCCGTACTCGATCGGCAAGGAGGCAACACATGAAGAAAGGGATTCTCATCGCCGCCGGGGCGCTGACCGTCGCCCTCGTCGCTGGAGCAGCCTACGCTGCCATGGGGCGGCACGGCCACGGCGTCAAGATGATGGAGAACATGATTTCCAACCGCGTCGAGGACGCGGCCGACTTCATCGAGGCCACGCCGCAGCAGCGGGAAGTGATCGAGAGCGCCAAGCAGGAAGTCTTCAAGACGCTGGAGGCCGGCGCCGCCAACCGGCAGGCCCACGCGGGCGAAGTGCTCAGCCTGCTCAGCCAGGACTCCGTCGACGCCAGCCAGCTCAATGCGCTGGTCGACCAGAAGGCGGACCAGATGCGCGCGGTCGGCCACACCATCGTCGCGCAGGTGGTCAGGGTGCACGACGCGCTCACCAAGGATCAGCGGGCGAAGCTCATCGACCACCTGAAAAAGAAGCACGCGCGAGCGCTCCAGATGCACAATGAGTAGAAGTGATCCGCGCGCTGCTCATCGAAGATGATCGCAAGCTGGCCCTGCTGCTCGAGGAGTTCCTCGGGCAGCACGGCGTTGCGGCCACGGTGGCCCAGGACGGCGTCGTGGCCTTGCAGCATTTGTCGAGCAGCAGATTCGACATCCTTTTGCTCGACCTGATGCTGCCGGGGATGGACGGCCTCACCCTGACCCGCCGCATCCGCGAGCGCTGGAACACGCCGCTCATCATGGTGACGGCGCGCGGAGACGACGCGGACAAGATCGTCGGGCTGGAGCTGGGCGCGGACGACTACCTGGCCAAGCCTTTCAATCCGCGCGAGCTCTTGGCGCGAATCCGCGCGGTGCTGCGGCGGATGGAACCGAACGAGCAGGAACGCTTCAAGAGCGGCGGCCTGCTGATCGATTATGCCTCCCGCGAAGTGACGGTGGAGGGGCAACGCCAGAGCCTCACCGCTCACGAGTACGAGCTCCTCGTCGCGCTGGCGCGCAATGCCGGCCGCGTGCTCACCCGCGATCAGCTGCTCGAGCAGATGAAGGGAGAGGCGGCCGACGAAGCTTTCGATCGATCGATCGACGTGCACGTCTCGCGGCTGCGGCAGAAGATCGAGCAGGACCCACGCCATCCGCGCTACGTGAAAACCGTGCGCGGCGCGGGGTATCTTCTGGCGCGGGAGTCATGAGCGGTGGTGCGCCGCCTCTATCTTCGTCTCTATCTCGCTTTCCTCGGCGTGCTGGTCGCGGTCGTCTCGGTGATCGCGGCGGTCAACGTCTTCGTCGGCCGGCCTGTCGGCTGGCGAACGGGTCCGCACATGGCGAGGCACGTCGCCCGCCTGCTCCCCCCGATCGAGCGGCGCGACAACTTGCAGCGGGTGGTGGCCGAGATCCACGACGAGCTGGGGGTCGACGTCGAGGTCCGCTCGCTCGAGGAAGGAGTGGTGGCTTCCGCCGGTACTCCCATCGCCGCCGACGAAAATGCGCTGGCCAAGGCGCGCCGCGAACCCGGCTGGCTGGGGCGGGGAATCGTGGGCGGGCCCGTCCGCGGCGCTCCGGGCGCGGTGGTGCTGGCGCGGCTGCCCATCCCGGAGAACGCCGAGCGCACCGCGGCGCTGCGCGTGCTGCTCATCCTTCTCGGCATCCTGGTGGTCTCGCTGGCGCTGGTCTATCCCCTCTCGCGGTCGATCACGCGGCCGCTGGAGAAGCTGACTGCGGTGGTCCAGGCATACGGCCGCGGCAACCTGGAACAGCGCTCGGGGCTGGGTGGTCTCAAGGACGAGGTCGGCCAGCTGGCGCGCAGCTTCGACGAGATGGCCGACCGCGTGCAGAAGACGCGGCAGGCCGAGCGCGAGCTGCTCGCCAACGTCTCGCACGAGCTGCGCACTCCGCTGGCGCGCATCAAGGTGGCGATGGAATTGATCGGGCCGCAGGACGAGAGCGTGAAGAGGCGGCTCGCCGCCGTCGAGGAGGAGGTGGACGAGCTCGACCGCCTCATCGGCGACGTGCTCACCGCGACGAGGCTCGACGTCGCCGCGCTTCCGCTGCACAAGATCAAGCTCAAGGCGAACGACCTGATCGAGAAGGCGCGCCGGCGCGCGGTCCCCCTGCCCATCGAAGCCCGCGTCGAGCCGGATCTGGTCATCGAGGCCGACGAAGCGCTGCTCTCGCGCGCGCTCGACAACCTGCTCGACAACGCCCGCAAGTACGGAGAAGGCTCGCCCATCGAGGTGGAGGCGCGGCGCGAAGGTGGGCACGCGATCGTCGCGGTGCGCGACCGCGGCCCGGGAATTCCCGCCGGGGAGCTGGCCTTCGTCTTCGATCCTTTCTACCGGGGCGAGGGTGCGCGGGCCCGGGCGAGCGGCTTCGGCCTCGGCCTCGCGCTGGCACGGCGAGTGGCCGAGGCCCACGGCGGCGGGGCGAGAGCGATCAACGTCGACGGCGGCGGCGCCCGCATCGAGCTCTGGCTGCCGCTCGAGAGCTGACTCCATCAATTCGCCAGATTCGTGCTCGTGCTCGCGCTCGTCGTCGTGCTCGATTTCGAGCTCGAGCTGGTGCTGGCGTTCGTTCGGGATTATCGAGCTCGTTCTTGTGCGCGTCGTCAGGGCGGGTCAACGAGATCAAGGCGAATCCGCGTCAGTTGACCAAAGCGCAGCACGGCGCTCTGGCGCGCCTGAGGGTCGCTCGGAGACGGCTGACACTGAAGGCTATGAATGTCCGAGCAGTTCATAGCTGCATTACCCGAGACGTCGATCCAAGCAGCCGCAGTGAAAGGGATGTCGACGCGTTCACCGTCGCCGTAGCAAGTGGCGCTGCCCGATTCGACCGCAATCAAGAATCGAATCGAAGCGCCGGTGCTCCCGATGAATAGCGAACGACCGCCGTCGTCGCTCGCGACACGTAGGTACGCGGTGCCCGACTTCGACCCAGTGTAGCTGATGACCCTTTCGAGGCAGGTCTGGGTCCTTCCACCACATGAAGGAAGACCGCCAATGGCGATGCCAAATATCAAAGACGATGTATCTAAGAGGATTCGGCAGGCTTCCTCCTGATGGCAACGCAATGATAGCGCTGAGGGCGCACTCCGCCAGAGGGCATACTTCTTCGACGTCGACGCCACGAACAAAAACGAGCTCAGGCACGAGCACCATGTCGGGCACCATATCGAGCACGAGCACGAGCTCGTTCTTGATCGATCGGCCTCGTTCTAAGGCCGGGGCGCGGAGCTCTGGCTGCCGATCGAGAACTGAGGGGGCGCGTGGCCTGAGTGGTGTTGCGTTCCGGCGCGGCGTAGACTCGCCGGCCTTCACCGACGGATGGGGGGCCCATGCTGATCGAACATCGTTCCTCGCAGTGGATTCACCGCTTCGCCCGGACTTATGGATTTCCGCTGCTGACCGCGGCAGCCATCGCCGCTCCGGCGGCGGCCGAGACATGCCTGTCGCCCTACATCAAAGTGCTTCGCCAACCCGAGAAAGTGCTCTACCTCTGGTCGCTGCCCGCCGAGGCAGGCAAAGGCCGCGACGCGCTCCTGGTCATCGACACCAATATCGCCTCTTCGACCTACGGCCGGGTGATCAGACGCGTCGAGGTGGGTTCGGCCGGCAACGAGGCCCACCACATGGGCTACACCGACGACCGCCGGCGCATCTGGGCCGCGAGCCTGAACTCGAACCGCTTCTTCATCTTCGACGTCTCCGATCCGATGCAGCCGAAGCTCGCCCGCACCCTCGACGACGTGGTCAAGACGACCGGCATGACCGGCCCGCACACGCCCTACGCCATTCCCGGCCGCATGCTGGTCTCGATGGCGTCGGGCAAGGACGGCACCGGCCCCGGCGGCCTCGCCGAGTTCACCGACGACGGCGAGTTCGTGGCCAGCTACCCGACGCCCGACCACACTTACGAGCAGGTCATCAAGCCCGAGTTCAACAAGATGCTCACCTCGAGCTGGATGTCCCAGAAGATGTTCATGACGCCCATGTCGAAGTGGGACCCGAGCGACTTTTCCGACACGATCCAGGTCTGGGATTTCAAGGCGCGCAAGATCACCCAGCAGCTCAAGGGCGACAAGGTGATGCTCGCGGTGCGCTGGGCGCTCAAGCCCGGCGCGAACTACGGCTTCTCCATCTCCAACGGCGGCAACAGCATCTGGCGCTTCCAGATGCAGCCCGACGGCCAGTTCACCCTCACCAAGGCCGCCGATCTTCCCGGCTGCGCGCCGGGCGATCTGCGCCAGAGCCCCGACGACAAGTTCGTCTACGTGAGCTGCATTGCTGGCGCGCAGATCCAGGCCTGGGACATCTCCGATCCCGAGCACATCAAGCTGCACGACACCATCCAGGGCGTGGTGCAGCCCAACATGATGCACGTCACCTACGACGGGAAGCGGCTCTACTTCACCAATTCGACGCTCACCAGCGTGGACTTCTCCCGACGCTACCAGCTGACGCTCATCCAGATCGGCCCCGACGGGCGGATGAAGCAGGATCCCAACTTCGGCATCGACTTCAGCAAGCTGGCGGGCGGCGGGATCCGTCCCCACGACATGCTCCTCAACTGAAAGGCATGCGCCGGGCGCTCATCGCCGCCGCGTGTCTCGGGGTCCTCGCCCCTGCGCGGGCCGAGGAGGGGATTTCGACGTCGCCGACGCCGCGGCTCAACGTCATCCGGAAGGCGGCCGACTTCGAGCTTCTCGACACGCACCGGGAGCGGCTGCGGCTCTCGTCGCTGCGCGGGCGGGTGGTGTTGCTGTCGTTCATCTTCACCACCTGCTCGTCGGCGTGCCCGATCGTCTCGTCGCGGATCGCGGGGCTGCGGCAGGATCTGAAATCGCGCGGGCTCGTTCCCGACAAGGTGCAGCTTCTTTCGGTGACGGTCGATCCGCTGCGCGACGATCCCCAGGCGCTGGCGGGCTACGCCGAGGGATTCCAGGACGACGCGAGCTGGCGCTTTTTGCGCGAGGAACCGGCGCGGCTCGCGCCGGTGCTCGCCTCGTACGGCGAATGGGTCCGGCCGGCGGAGGGAACACTCGACCATCCGGCTCGCGTCTATCTGATCGACGGCCGCGGTCGCGTGCGGGAGATCTATAGCCTGGAGTTTTTCAGCCGCGCGCAGGCGCTCATCGACATCGCCACGCTGCTCGCAGAGAAGGGCTGACAGCCGCGCGAGAACCCATCAGGGCGGGTCAACGAGATCAAGACGAATCCGCGTCAGTTGACCGAATCGCCGCACGGCGCTTTGGTGCGCCTGAGGTTCGCTCGGAGATGGCTGGCACTGAGGGCTGAGTACGCTGGGCGAACAGTTCGCAGCACCAGTACCCGACACGTCGATCCAGGCAGTCCCGGAAAAGGGGATGTCGATTGGATTGCCGGCGCCGAAGCAAGTGACGCCGCCATTCTCAACCAGTATTAGGGCTTGAATCGATGGCTGGGGCCCAGCGATAGAGAACGAACGACCGCCGTCGTCGCTTAGGACTCTTAAGAGCCTGTAACAAAACCCTGACCCGGTTCAAACAACCATGTACCCATCTCACATACTCCGCTCAACCGTGACGCCCATTTCGACCTCCATGCCGTGTCGCGCCGTGGCGGACGACGACAGTCAGTAGTACCGCCGGTGGTAGGTCAGCGCGAACACAATCGGCAGCGCGACGAAGATGCTCAGTGCGAGTGCCGGAGCGAGGAACGCGCATGCGATCCCCAGCAGCGCGACAATCAACTGAACACCGAAACGCCGCACAATGTAGCGTCGTTGGCTGACTGTAGGTTGTTCTGTGATGTGAGAATGGTCCGCGACGAACCACACACCTGCCAGCGTCGACGTACAAGCGGCGAGATTGGCACCATAAATTGCGAGCGCCACCGGCGCGAGA
>VBLC01000074.1 GCA_005879315.1 Deltaproteobacteria bacterium
CACTGCCCGTGACTAGATTTCTTCAGCGCATGCTGACCCGAGCGCACATCGATAGCGTCGTTTCGCACCTGGCCCGACGCCATCCGGCCGGCAAAGCGGCGCGCGCCGTCGCCAGGCTCGGCTCTCCTTCGATCGTGACGGCGGAAGGATTCGCCGCAGCCCTTGCGCTGCGCAACGGCCGCTCCGCCCTCGCCGCCGCGCTGGCCCCGCCGGTGGCCATCGGCATCGGCAAGATTCTCAAGCAGCTCGTTCCCCGGCCGCGGCCCGGGCTGCACCGCTTCGGGCACGAGGGACTGCAGTCCTTCCCCAGCACGCACGTCGCCGGACCGGTGGCGCTGCTCGTCTGTCTCGCCTGTGTCGCGCCCCGCGAACGCCGCTGGCGCCTGACGCTCGCGCTCGGCGCGATGGCCGCCGCCGCCATCGCCGTCGAGCGCCTTTGCGCCGGAGCACACTGGATCTCCGACGTCGCGGCCGGCGCTGCGCTCGGGGCGCTCGCCGGCGGCGCGGTGGGTCGCCTCGGCCGGCCGCCGGCCACTGCGGAGGAAGGCGCCCATCCATGAGGGGGCACCTCGTCTCCGTCGACATCGGCGGCAGCAAGATCGCCGTCATGGCGCACGAGCTCGGCACCGGCAACCCCCTCTACGCCGACAAGCTCAAGACGCCCGCCGACGACGGAGTCGAAGCGATCCTCGAGCTGCTCGACGAGCAGATCGCCAGCGTCCCCGGCGGACGGCGCGCCATGCGCGCGCTGGGCGTGGCGGTCCCCGGCCACGTCGATCCGCACGGCCACGTCCTCGACGCCGGCAACCTGCGCGGTTGGACGGACGTGCCGCTGCGCGAGCTTCTGGAGAAGCGATACGGCACCCCCGTCTTCGTCGAGCGCGACGCCAACTGCGGCGCGCTGGGGGAGAAGTGGCTGGGAGCGGCGCGGAAGATGAACGACTTCGTCTTCCTCGCACTCGGCACCGGAGTCGGCGCCGGCATCTTCCTCGGCGGGCGTCTCCATCGCGGCGCGCACTTCGCGGCCGGCGAGGCGGGCGACATGATCTTTCCCTCGGGCGACAGCCTGGGCGAGGTCGTGGGCAAGCGCGCCATCAAGAGGAAGGTCAAGCGCGCCACCGGCAAGAAGATGAGCGCGGCCGACGCGCTGGCGCAGGCCAGGTACAAGCCGCAGCTCGAGCGCGCCACCAAGGAGCCGGTCGATCACCTGAGCCATGCGGTAGTGGCCATCTGCGCACTGCTCGATCCAGAGGCCATCCTCTTCGGCGGGGGAACCAGCAGCGCCGGCGAACCGCTGCTCGAGCGGGTGCGCGAGCAGGCCCTGGGGCACGTGGCGAGGCCGCCGCGCCTGATGGTGGCGCGGCTAGGCAACGAGTCGCAGCTCTACGGTGCTCTGTGGGGCGCCGCGAATCTGGTCCGCAGCGCCGACATCGCGCTCGAGGCGCACTAGTTCACCCCGCCTGCAAGTTCGTTCCGCGCTCGCGACCATTAGGTGTGCTTTCTCAGCTTTCTGGAGCCCCCGGCTTTAGCCGGGGGCTCCATCAGCGGAACGACTTACCACTGACCCCTGACACTCGACGGGTTCCAATGCGGAACGAACTTCCGGACAGCTGTACTAGAGAGCGAGATCGTCCGCCTCAATGCAGTCTGGACGAGCGCAAGTCGTCCGGGGTGGAGGCGATGTCCTGCCCGCCGAGGGCGATCGTGGCGATCACGGTCGATGACACCACCGCTGCGACCGGGCCTCCCGTGTTGGGCGCCCTGGCCAAGTAGTAAGTTGCGCCCGCTCCCGCGGACATCACCAGCAGGCGCAGGCCGGTGCGAAGCGCGGCGCTGCCACCGTCGCCGCCGAGGGCGCGTCCCACGCTGGGCGCAGCGATGAGGGACAGGGCCGCCAGCGTGATCCCGGCGGTCGGCGCCCCGCCTTCCGAGCTTCCAGTGGCCGCCAAAATCCCCCCCGCCGCGATTCCCCCGAGGGTGGCGATGGTCGAGATTGTCTGGGCACTGTCCGGCTGCAGCTCGCTTTGCCCGCGGAGGATGGGCGCATGCAGGCCGATCCGGGCCACGATGCTCCCAGCCCAGCCGTCGGCCGCTCCGCGGGCGCCGGGGAAGCGCAGATCGATGCCCGCACCACCCCCGACAGAGAAGTCAGGGCGCAGGAAATGGTCGAAGTCGATCCCGACCCTGGCTGCGGCGGCGTGCTGGATGGTGGAGTGATCGTAGTTGTCCATCTGGAGGTGCGAGGCGTAGAGGCCGACGAAGGGCGCAAGGAGGGTCGCGCCTCTTTCGAAGACCGGCCCGAGCTTCCAGCCGGCGCGAAGGTAACCGAGGTCGCCGGCGGTGATGCTGCTGGTGTTTTCCAGGCTGAGAGCGAACGAGAGCCAGCGGAGTCGCGCGCCCAACTCGACACCGATCGGCAGCACGATGCCCTTGGCGCCGGACGTGCCATATCCGGGGTATTGCGTCACGCCTTGAGGACCGGCGAAGCCCGTCGGCCCGAGCGCGTACGGCGCAAGCAGCTCCTCGGCCCTCGCCGCAAAGGCGAAAGCGAGGATCGCTGCCAGCAGCAGCCGCATCGAGCCCTATTAGCACCGCGGGCTCGAGACGGAAATGGGCGCCCCGACTGCGGAGCGCCCGTCCCGACATTCAACGACTGTTGACTTATTCCTCGGCGCCGACCGCCGCCTGATGCGGGAGCTCGCCGCCCGCCGCGATGGCCAGCGCTTCCTCCGCCGCCTCGACCTCGTCCACCGGCGTCTCCACCTCGATGTCGAGGTGCTTGTACGCCGTCAGGCCGGTGCCGGCAGGGATGAGCCGCCCCATGATGACGTTCTCTTTCAGGCCGCGCAGGTAGTCGACCCGGCCGGAGATGGCCGCCTCGGTGAGCACCTTGGTGGTCTCCTGGAACGAGCTGGCCGAGATGAACGACTCGGTCGACAAGCTCGCCTTGGTGATGCCGAGCAAGAGCGGCTCGCCCACCGCCGGCTTGCCGCCGGACTTGACCACGCGCTCGTTCTCCTCGTCGAACATCTGCTTCTCCACCTGCTCGTCGACGAGGAAGTTGGTGTCGCCCACTTCCTGCACGCGCACGCGGCGGAGCATCTGCCGGACGATGGTCTCGATGTGCTTGTCGTTGATCTTCACGCCCTGCAGCCGGTAGACCTCCTGCACCTCGTCTACCATGTAGCGCGCCAGCTCCTTCTCGCCGAGCACCTTCAAGATGTCGTGCGGGTTGGCCGCGCCGTCCATCAGCGGGTCGCCGGCCTTCACCCGATCTCCGGCGTGCACGTTGATGTGCTTGCCCTTGGCGATCAGGTACTCCTTGGCCAGGTCCGTCCGCAGCTTGCCTTCGATCTCCGGCGTGACCACCACCTTGCGCTTGCCCTTGGTGTCCTTGCCGAAGCTGACCACGCCCTCGATCTCGCTGATGACGGCGTGCTCCTTGGGCTTGCGCGCCTCGAACAGCTCGGCCACGCGGGGCAGACCGCCGGTGATGTCCTTGGTCTTGGTGGTCTCGCGCGGGATGCGGGCGATCACCTCGCCCTGCTCGATGTTGTCGCCGTCGTTGACGGTGATGTTGGCGCCGACCGGCAGCATGTAGCGCGCCGGCTGCTCGCTGTTGGGGAGGAACTTCGGGTTCTCCTTTTCGTCCTCGATGGCGATCCGCGGCTGCGACTCGGCGTCGCGGCTCTCGATGATCGACTTGCGCGAGAGGCCGGTGACCTCGTCGAGCTGCTCGTTCATCGTCACGCCTTCGATGATGTCGTAGAAGCGGGCGATGCCGGAGACCTCGGCGATGATGGGCGTGGCGAAGGGATCCCACTCGGCCAACTGGGTGCCGATGTCGATCTTCTGCCCCTCGCGGACGTTGAGCTTGGCTCCGTAGATGACGTTGTAGCGCTCGCGCTCGCGGCCGTTCTCGTCGGCGATGACGATCTCGCCGTTGCGGTTCATGACGATGAGCGAGCCGTCCTTGCGCTTGACGGTCTTGAGCGAGTGGAAGTGCACCGTGCCGGCGTGCCGGTTCTCGATGGTGCTGGCTTCCGCACGCCGCGTCGCCGTGCCGCCGATGTGGAAGGTGCGCATCGTCAGCTGCGTGCCGGGCTCGCCGATCGACTGCGCGGCGATGACGCCGACCGCCTCGCCGATGTTCACCTTGCGGCCGCGCGCCAGGTCGCGCCCGTAGCACTCGACGCAGATGCCGCGCCGGGCCTGGCAGGTGAGCACCGAGCGGATCTTCACCTTCTCGATGCCGGCCTCCTCGATGTCCTTGACCTTGTTCTCGTCGATCTCCTCGTTCGCCTTGACGAGGAGGTCGTGGGTGAACGGGTCCTCCACGTCGTCGAGGGCGACGCGGCCGAGGATGCGCTCGCTCATCGGCTCGATGATCTCGCCTCCCTCGACCAGCGCGCCCAGCGCGATGCCGTCCATCGTCCCGCAGTCGTACTCGGTGATGATGGCGTCCTGGGCGACGTCGACCAGGCGGCGCGTCAGGTAGCCGGAGTTGGCGGTCTTGAGCGCCGTGTCCGCCAGGCCCTTGCGCGCGCCGTGGGTGGAGATGAAGTACTGCAGCACCGTCAGCCCCTCGCGGAAGTTCGCCGTGATCGGCGTCTCGATGATTTCACCCGAAGGCTTCGCCATCAGGCCGCGCATTCCTGCCAGCTGGCGGATCTGCTGCGCCGAGCCGCGCGCTCCCGAGTCGGCCATGATGAAGATGGGGTTGAAGGAGGGCTGCTTCTTCTCCTTGCCTCCCTTGTGGACGATCTCGGTGCCGATCTCGCCCATCATCTCGCCGGCCACCTCTTCGGTGACCTGCGCCCAGATGTCGATCACCTTGTTGTAGCGCTCGCCGTCGGTGATGAGGCCCTCGAGGTACTGGTTCTCGATCTCGGCCACTTCCTTCTGCGCCCGCTCGAGGAACTCCTGCTTCTTGGCAGGGATGACCATGTCCTTGATGGCGATGGAGATGCCCGCCTTGGTGGCGTAGCCGTACCCGAGCGAGCGAAGCCGATCGGCCAGGAGCACCGTCTCCTTCTCGCCGGAGAGGCGGTAGCAGATGTCGATCAGGTTCCCCAGCGTCTTCTTGTCCATCACCTTGTTGATGGTGGAGAAGGCGATCTTCCTGGGGAGGATGTCGCTCAGGAGGACGCGGCCGACGGTGGTCTCGACGCGCGCCTTGCCGGTCTCGCCGCCGTCCTTGTCGAACTGGGTCATGCGGCAGGTGATCTTCGCCTGCAGATCGACCTCGCCGTGGTCGTACGCCGCACGCACCTCGGCCGGAGAGGAGAAGGTGCGCCCCTCGCCGTGCGCCAGGACGCGCTCGCGCGTCAGGTAGTAGAGGCCGAGCACGATGTCCTGCGTGGGCACGATGATCGGCTTGCCGTGCGCCGGGCTGAGGATGTTGTTGGTGCTCATCATCAGGACGCGCGCTTCCATCTGCGCCTCGATCGAGAGCGGCACGTGCACCGCCATCTGGTCGCCGTCGAAGTCGGCGTTGAAGGCGGAGCAGACCAGCGGGTGCAGCTGGATGGCCTTGCCTTCGATCAGGACCGGCTCGAACGCCTGGATGCCGAGGCGGTGCAGCGTCGGAGCGCGGTTGAGCAGAACCGGGTGCTCGCGGATCACTTCCTCGAGGATGTCCCAGACCTCGGGCCGCTCCTTCTCCACCATCTTCTTCGCGCTCTTGATGGTGGTGACGTGCCCGCGCTCTTCCAGCTTGTTGTAGATGAAGGGCTTGAAGAGCTCGAGGGCCATGATCTTGGGCAGGCCGCACTGGTGCAGCTTGAGCTCGGGGCCGACCACGATCACGCTGCGGCCCGAGTAGTCGACGCGCTTGCCGAGCAGGTTCTGGCGGAAGCGGCCCTGCTTGCCCTTGAGCATGTCGCTCAGGGACTTGAGGGGCCGCTTGTTGGGGCCGGTGATGGTCTTGCCGCGGCGGCCGTTGTCGAAGAGCGCGTCGACGGCCTCCTGCAGCATCCGCTTCTCGTTGCGGATGATGATGTCGGGAGCGTTGAGCTCCTGGAGCCGCTTCAACCGGTTGTTGCGGTTGATCACGCGCCGGTAGAGGTCGTTGAGGTCGGAGGTGGCGAAGCGGCCGCCGTCGAGCGGCACCAGCGGCCGAAGGTCGGGCGGAATGACGGGGATGACGTCGAGCATCATCCAGTCCGGCTTGTTGCCGCTCTCGAGGAAGGAGTCGACCACCTTGAGGCGCTTGGCCAGCTTCTTCCGCTTGGCGTCGCTGGTCGCTTCCTTCATCTCCTTGCGCAGCTGATTGGCGAGCTGGTCGATGTCGATCTGCTTGAGCAGCTCGCGCACCGCCTCGCCGCCCATGCCCGCCGTGAAGGCGTCCTCGCCCAGCTCCTCGAGCGCCTTGTGGTACTTGTCCTCGCTGACCAGCTCACCGCGCGCGAAGGGCGAGTCCTTGGGATCGATGACGACGTACGACTCGCAGTAGAGGACTTTTTCCAGGTCCTTGAGGGTGATGTCGAGCAGGTTGCCGATGCGCGAGGGCAAGGACTTGAGGAACCAGATGTGCGCCACCGGCGTGGCCAGGTTGATGTGGCCGAGCCGCTCGCGCCGCACCTTGGACTGGATCACTTCGACGCCGCACTTCTCGCAGACCACGCCCCGGTGCTTCATGCGCTTGTACTTGCCGCAGTTGCACTCGTAGTCCTTCACCGGCCCGAAGATCTTGGCGCAGAAGAGCCCGTCCCGCTCCGGCTTGAAGGTGCGGTAGTTGATGGTCTCCGGCTTCTTCACCTCGCCGTGCGACCACTGCCGGATCTTCTCCGGCGACGCCAGCGAGATGCGGATGGCGTTGAAGGAGAGCGGGTCCTTGGGCTTCTCGAAGAAATTGAAGATGTCTTTCACGTCACTGCCTCCAAACTTTTGTCGACCTCGGAAGCCTGCTCACGCCGCCGCCGTGCCGGTCTTCTTCGGTTCCGCTTCCGCCACCGCCGGCGCCTTCTCCATCAGCTCGACGTCGAGGCCGAGCGACTGCAGCTCCTTGATGAGGACGTTGAAGCTCTCCGGCAGCCCCGACTCGAGCGAGTACTCGCCCTTGACGATGCTCTCGTACATCCGGGTGCGGCCCACCACGTCGTCGCTCTTGACGGTGAGGAACTCCTGCAGCGAGTAGGCCGCGCCGTAGGCCTCCATCGCCCAGACTTCCATCTCGCCCAGGCGCTGCCCGCCGAACTGCGCCTTGCCGCCGAGCGGCTGCTGGGTGACGAGCGAATAGGGCCCGATGCTGCGCGCGTGGATCTTCTCGTCCACCAGGTGGTGCAGCTTGAGCATGTACATGATGCCCACCGTCACGTCCTGGTCGAAGGCCTCGCCGGTGCGGCCGTCGAAGAGGATCATCTGTCCCGTGCGGGGCAGGCCGGCGTGATCGAGCTGCGCGAGGATCTCCGGCTCGCGCGCGCCGTCGAAGACCGGCGAGGCGAAGTGGACGCCGGCGCGCAGCCGCTGCGCCAGCTTGAGGATGTCCTTCTCCGGCAGTGAGTCGAGGAGATCCTGAAGCTCCTTGGTGTCGTAGATGCGCTTCAGGTCCTTGCGGATGGCGTCGCCGTTCCACTTCTCGTCGATCATCTTCTGGATCTGCTCGCCCAGCCCGCGCGCCGCCCAGCCGAGGTGCGTCTCGAGGATCTGGCCGATGTTCATGCGCGAAGGCACGCCGAGCGGATTGAGCACGATGTCCACCGGCCGGCCGTCCTCGAGGTAGGGCATGTCCTCGGCGGAGAGCACCCGGCTGACCACGCCCTTGTTGCCGTGGCGTCCGGCCATCTTGTCGCCCACCGCCAGCTTGCGCTTGATGGCCACGTAGACCTTCACCATCTTGATCACGCCGGGCGGAAGCTCGTCGCCCTTCTTCAGCCGCGAGATCTTCTCGCCGAAGACGAGCTTCACCAGCTCCTTCTGCTCGTTGAAGTTCTCGAGGATCTTGGCAACCTTCTCCTCGGCGCCGCCGACGGCGATCTCCGCCCAGTACTTCTCGGGGATCTCGTCGAGGCCGGTGTCGGTCACTTCCTGGCCCTTGTTGAGCAGGACGTGGCCCTTGTCGTCGACCAGCTTGGCGGAAGTGGTCTTGCCGTGCAGGAGCCGCTTGATCCGCTTGTAGGAGCTGTCCTTGAGGATCTTGATCTCGTCATTCTGATCCTTGAGGAGCTTAGCTTCCTCCTGATTCTCGATGTCCTTGGCGCGCTCGTCCTTGTCGACGCCCTTGCGGGAGAAGACCTTGGCGTTGATCACCGTCCCGCTCACGCCGGGCGGAACGCGCAGCGAGCTGTCGCGCACGTCGCCGGCCTTCTCGCCGAAGATGGCGCGCAGGAGCTTCTCTTCGGGAGAGAGCTGCGTCTCGCCCTTGGGGGTGATCTTGCCGACCAGGATCGAGCCGGGGCCGACCTCGGCGCCGATGCGGATGATGCCGGAGTCGTCGAGATCCTTGAGCGCTTCCTCGCCGACGTTGGGGATGTCGCGGGTGATCTCTTCCTTGCCCAGCTTGGTGTCGCGGGCGATGCACTCGAACTCCTCGATGTGGATCGAGGTGAAGACGTCGTCGCGGAGGATGCGCTCGGAGACCAGGATCGAGTCCTCGAAGTTGTACCCCTGCCAGGGCATGAAGGCGACGATGACGTTCTGGCCGAGCGCCAGCTCTCCGGTCTCGGTGGCGGGGCCGTCGGCGATGACGTCGCCCTTCCGGACGCGGTCGCCCGCCTTCACGATCGGCTTCTGGTTGATGCAGGTGTTCTGGTTCGAGCGCTGGTACTTGGTCAGGTTGTAGATGTCGACTTCGCTGGCGACGTCGAGCGACTCCTTCGACTCGGCGCGCACCACGATGCGGCCGGCGTCCACCTGGTCGACGGTGCCGTCGCGCTGCGCCACCACGCAGACGCCCGAGTCGCGCGCCACGGTCCCTTCGATGCCGGTGCCGACGAGCGGCGCGGCAGTGCGCAGGAGCGGCACCGCCTGACGCTGCATGTTGCTGCCCATCAGCGCGCGGTTGGCGTCGTCGTTCTCGAGGAAGGGGATGAGCGACGCGGCCACGCTCACCAGCTGGTTCGGCGAGACGTCCATCAGCGAGATGTCTTCGGGGCGCGCCTGGGGAAACTCGCCCGCCTTGCGGCAGGAGACCAGCGGGGTGGTGAAGTGGCCCTTCTTGTCGAAGGCGGCGTTGGCCTGGGCGATGACGTGCTTCTCCTCCTCCAGCGCCGAGTAGAACTTCACCTCGTCGGTGACCTTGCCCTCCACCACCTGGCGGTAGGGAGTCTCGACGAAGCCGTACTCGTTGACGCGCGCGAAGGTGGAGAGCGAAGCGATCAGGCCGATGTTCGGACCTTCCGGCGTCTCGATCGGGCAGATGCGGCCGTAGTGCGTCGGGTGCACGTCGCGCACTTCGAATCCGGCCCGCTCGCGGGTGAGACCGCCCGGCCCCAGTGCCGAGAGACGCCGCTTGTGCGTCACTTCGCTGAGGGGATTGGTCTGGTCCATGAACTGCGAGAGTTGAGAAGAACCAAAGAACTCCTTGATCACCGCCGTTACAGGTTTCGCGTTGATCAGGTCGTGCGGCATGAGCGTCTCGATCTCCTGCAAGCTCATCCGCTCCTTGATGGCGCGCTCCATCCGCACCAGGCCGATGCGGTACTGGTTCTCGAGCAGCTCGCCCACCGCGCGCACGCGGCGGTTGCCGAGGTGGTCGATGTCGTCGATCTGGCCTTTGCCGTTCTTGAGATCGATCAGATAGCGGACGACCTCGAGGACGTCCTTCTTGGTGACGACGGCCTGCTCGAGCGGCTCGTCGATGCCGAACTTGTAGTTGAGCTTGAGCCGGCCGACCTTGCTCAGGTCATAGCGCTCGGGGTTGAAGAAGAGATTGATGAAGAGGTTGGTCGCCGTCTCCAGCGTCGGTGGATCGCCGGGCCGCAGGCGCCGGTAGATCTCCATGATCGCCTCTTCCGGCGAGGAGATCTTGTCGGCGTTGAGCGTGTCGCGCAGGAAGGGGCCGACGTTGAGGTTGTCGATGAAGAGCACCTGGAACTGGTTGATGCCGCGCTCGCGCAGCTGCTCGACCTTCTCCTCGGTGACTTCCTCGTTGCACTCGAGCAGCACCTCGCCGGTCTTCTCGTCGACCACGTCGCGCGCGGAGATCTTGGTGATCAGCTCCTCCGGGTCGAGCGGCAGCGTCTTGATCTTGGCCTGCTCCAGCTTCTTGATGGCCGCGCGGGTGAACTTGCGGTTCTTCTTGACGATGATCTCGCCCGTCTTGGGGTGCTTGATGTCGCGGGTGGCGCGCTGCCCGGGCAAAAGCTCGAGCT
This sequence comes from Deltaproteobacteria bacterium, assembly GCA_005879315.1. Lineage (GTDB taxonomy): Bacteria > Myxococcota > Myxococcia > Myxococcales > 40CM-4-68-19 > 40CM-4-68-19. The sequence goes on from VBLC01000074.1 coordinate 10,314, forward strand.
CCACCGACCTCTCGTACTTGCCCTTCTCGCCGATGAAGATGGTCTCGGTGGCGTAGAAGTAGTTGAGGATCTCCTCGGGCGTGCCCTTGAACTCCATCGGGTTCTTCTTGGCGGTGTCGGGCACCGCGCCGAGAGCCCGGATCAGCACCGTGGCGGGGAGCTTGCGCCGCCGATCGATGCGCACGTAGAGGATGTCCTTGTGGTCGAACTCGAAGTCGATCCAGGAGCCGCGGTAAGGGATGATGCGGGCGTTGTAGAGCAGCTTGCCGGAAGAGTGGCTCTTGCCCTTGTCGTGATCGAAGAAGGCGCCGGGCGAGCGGTGCAGCTGCGAGACGACCACCCGCTCGGTCCCGTTGATGATGAAGGTGCCGTTCTCGGTCATCAGCGGGATCTCGCCGAAGTAGACCTCCTGCTCCTTCACGTCGCGGATCGACTGCGCGCCGGTGTCAGGGTCCTTGTCCCAGACCACCAAACGCACGACGACCTTGATCGGCGCGGAGAAGGTCATCCCGCGCTGGTGGCACTCGTCGACGTCGTACTTGGGCTTCTCCAGGTGGTAGCTGACGAACTCCAGCGAGCTGGTCTCGTTGAAGTCCTTGATGGGGAACACCGACTTGAAGACGCCCTGCAGCCCGGTGTCCTCGCGCTGCTCGGCGGTCTTGTCGGCCTGGAGGAACTTGTCGTAGCTGTGCTTCTGGATGTCGATCAGGTTGGGGATATCGATGATCTTGTTGATCTTCGCGAAGTTCTTGCGGATGCGGAAGTTGTTCTGGATCGTAGCCGCCAAGTGAGTGCTCCCTGGGTCAGATCATCCGAAGCAGTGCTGAACAAAACGAACGAAGCGAAAACTCCGGCGCCGGTGCGGAGTCTCCTCCGCGCCGGGCCGGTCGAGTAGAAGAGCCGCCGCTACTTGAGCTCGACGGTGGCTCCCGCCGCCTTGAGCATCTCGGCGAACTTGTTTGCGTCCTCCTTCGAGAGACCCTCCTTCACGACTTTGGGGGCGCCTTCGACGAGGTCCTTGGCCTCCTTCAGGCCAAGCCCGGTGATGGTCCGGACCTCTTTGATGACGTTGATCTTCTTCTCCCCTGCAGCCTGGAGGACCAGCGTGAACTCCGTCTTCTCCTCGGCAGGCTTGGCCCCGGCAGCAGCGGCGGGAGCGGCAGCGGCCGCCGCAACGGGCGCGGCGGCGGAGACGCCCCACTTCTGCTCCAGCATCTTCACCAGCTCAGCCGCCTGCATGACGGTGAGCGAGGACAACTCATCAGCGATCGTGTTCAGGTCAGCCATGAAAGTCTCATCCTTCTAACGTTACGCGCCTTCCGGCGCATCGGATTATGCACAAGCAGACAGACGACCGTTCGGCTGCTAGGAAGCCTTCTCGGACTTTGCCTTCAGCGCGCGGGCCAGCTGGCCGCCCGGCGTGCTCAGGAGGCGGACAAGCTTGCTGGCCGCTCCGTTGATCGTGGAAAGAAGCATCGAGCGCAGCTCCGGCAGCCCTGGCATTTCCGCCAGAGCCGCAAGACCCTTGGCGTCGACCAGGTTGCCCTGGACCACGCCGGCCTTGACCACCATCTTCTCGCCCTGCTCCTTGAGGACCTCGCGGAGCACCTTGGCCGGAAGGACGACGTCGTCGTAGCCGAGGATGATCGCGTTGGGCCCCTCGAGGTTCTCGGCGAGCTTCTCCAGCGCCGTTCCCTTCGCGGCGAGCCGCGCCAGGGTGTTCTTGACGACCTTGTACTCCACCTTGCTGTCCCGGAAGGTCTTCCGGAGCTTCACGGTGGCGGCGGCGTCGATGTTCTTGTACCCGACCGCGATGGCGATTTCGGCCTTCGCCATCTTCCGGTGGAGCGCGCCGACCAGTTCCTGTTTTTCATTCCGTTGCATGAATCCCAGTCCTCCTCAACAGCCGTGCTCGAATTATTTGTGAGCGGCCGCGATCGCTCCCGCATCCAACTTGATTCCAGGTCCCATGGTCGTGCTGATCGCGACGCTCTTCAGATACGTCCCTTTCGCCGTCGCCGGCTTCGCCCGGATGATGGTGTCGAGGATGGCGTTGACGTTGTCCTGCAGCTTCTTCGCCTCGAACGACGCCTTCCCCACCGGCACGTGGACGATGCCCGCCTTCTCGACGCGGAACTCCACCTTGCCGGCCTTCGACTCGCGCACCGCCCTGGCCACGTCGGCGGTCACGGTGCCGACCTTGGGGTTGGGCATGAGGCCGCGCGGGCCGAGGATCTTTCCCAGCCGCCCGACCACGCCCATCATGTCCGGCGTGGCGATGGCCACGTCGAAGTCCATGAAGCCCTCCTGCACCTTGGCGGCGAGGTCCTCGGCGCCGACGATGTCCGCCCCGGCGTTCTCGGCGTCCTTGGCCTTGTCGCCCTTGGCGAAGACCGCCACGCGGACCGTCTTGCCGATGCCGTGCGGGAGGACGACCGCGCCGCGCACCATTTGATCGGCGTGCTTGGGATCGACCCCGAGCCGGATGGCGACGTCGACGGTCTCGTCGAAGGTCTTGCGCTCCTTCTTCTGGTTCTTCGCCGGAGCGAACTTGAAGTTGCTCTTCGCCGTCTTGCCCACCAGCGCGCAGGCCTCCTCGACCGAATAGCGCTTGAGCGGATCGATCAACTTCGCCGCCTCGCGATACTTCCTTCCGTGCGTGCTCATCAGCGGCCCTCCACGTCGACGCCCATCGAACGGGCAGTCCCCGCGATCGAGTTCATCGCCGCCTCGAGCGAGCCGGCGGTCATGTCGGCCATCTTCGTCCTGGCGATCTGCTCCAGCTGCCGCCGGGTCAGGGTCCCGACCTTCTCCTTGCCGGGCTTGTGCGCGCCGCTTCCCTTCTTCTTCTCGGTGTGCAGGCCGAGGGCCTTCTTGATGAGGATCGCGGCCGGCGGCGTCTTGACGATGAAGGTGAAGCTGCGGTCGGAATAGATGGTGATCAGCACCGGCACGATCAGGCCTTCCTTGGCCTGCGCCTGGGTGGCGGCGTTGAACTCCTTGCAGAAGGCCATGATGTTGACGCCGTGCTGGCCGAGCGCGGGCCCGACCGGCGGCGAGGGATTCGCCTTCCCCGCCGGCAGCTGCAGCTTCACCATGCCTGTGACTTTCTTCGCCACTGCTCTCTCCCGTTCTTCCTGAAGTCTTGAAGCCTATGTCTTCTCCACCTGCATGAAGTCCAGCTCGACCGGCGTTGCGCGGCCGAAGATCGAGACGAGCACCCGCACGCGGCCCTTGTCGGGATTCACTTCCTCGACGGTCCCGTTGAAGTTGGAGAAGGGGCCGTCGACCACGCGGACGTTGTCGCCCTCCTCGAACTCCACCTTCGGCTTGGGCTTGAGCGCTCCTTCGCTGAGCTGGGTGGTGAGCCGGGCGATCTCGTGCTCGGAGACCGCCGGAGGCTTGGTGGCATTGCCGACGAATCCGGTGATCTTGGGCGTGTTCTTCACCAGGTGCCAGGTGCGATCGTTGAGCTCCATCTGCACGAGGATGTACCCGGGGAAGAACTTGCGCTTCGAGGCGCGCTTCTCGCCCTTCACCATCTCCACCACGTTCTCCATGGGGATGAGGATGTCGCCGAAGTACTCCCCCAGCTTCTCCTGCTTGATCTTCTCCTCCAGGGACTTTTTCGCCTTGTTCTCGAAGCCCGAGTACGTGTGGACCACGTACCACTTCTTCTCGATGTTCTTCGCCTCGGCCATTTGCATTTGTTCCTACAAGCTCGGGTTCTGGATTTTGTCCGTCAAGAACTGCCAGAACACGTCGAACAGTCCGAGCAGGACGGCGGCGATGAGGCTGGCGACGATGACGGCGATGGTGGCTGCCCGGGTCTCGGCCAGGCTGGGCCAGGTGACCTTGCGCAGCTCGGCGGCGATCTCGAGGGAGGCGTCGTGCGTCTTGGGGGTCTTCCACAGATAGATGGCGGCGCCCGCGGCGATGCCGAGCCCGATCACCGAGCTCCAGCTCCAGTCGCCCCAGAGCGGGCGGGTGAGCGGCTGCGTGGGCGCAAAGGCGCCGAAAACGATGAGCAGGACGTGCTCGAGGAAAAGGCCCGCGAGGAGTCCCAGCACCACGTAGCCGATCGCGACCAGTCGGGTGTTCGTCATAGCGAATGGCAGGCCAGCCAGGACTCGAACCTGGAACATGCGGTTTTGGAGACCGCCGCTCTACCAATTGGAGCTACTGGCCTACTTGGTCTCCTTGTGGTCGGTGTGCTTGCGGCAGCGCGGGCAGAACTTGGGCAACACCAGCTTGTCGGTCATGGTCCGCTTGTTCTTCGTCGTCGTGTAGTTCCGCTCTTTGCACACCGGGCACTCGAGCGTAATGATGGTGCGGTTCATCGCTTGGTCCTCTTCCTGGAGCCCACAACCAGAATCGAACTGGTGACCTCTTCCTTACCAAGGAAGTGCTCTGCCGACTGAGCTATGTGGGCTTGCCTGTCCTTTCCATTCGATCGCGTTTGGAGCGGGAAACGGGATTCGAACCCGTGACATTCAGCTTGGAAGGCTGACGCTCTACCAGCTGAGCTATTCCCGCGGCTCTCTCGTTTCCCCGCAGTGGTGGAGGGAGAAGGATTCGAACCTTCGAAGGCTTTCGCCGGCAGATTTACAGTCTGCTCCCTTTGGCCAGCTCGGGCATCCCTCCTGGGCGGTTGCGTGTCACTTCGCACTGCCGACGCGTGTACCTCCGATTGCACTGCTTTCTTGATCCGGCGGCTCCGCCGCCTCCACCATGGGGGAGCTCGCTCCCCCCTGGACCCCCCAAAAGCGATCCCTCCACCAGACATCGGGCGCCCACTTTCCGGCTGGCTGGAGCTGGCGGCGGGATTCGGACCCACGACCTGCTGATTACAAATCAGCTGCTCTGCCAGCTGAGCTACGCCAGCTAACCCAGTGATCTTCCAGCGTTCCTGTACGTGAAGACACACCTCCCCGCCCGCAGGGAGGCAGCGTTCTAGGGGATCTTGCGCGCCTTGTCAAGCCGACGCGATCCGGCGATCAGCCCATCACGTCAAGCACCTATGCGCACGGGCAGCCGCCGCTGACCCCACGATCCCGGACGCTTGTCAAACACGCCGGGGATCGGCGTCCCGCACTTGCCGCAGGCGCCGCCCGACAGCGACCACCTGGTCAGCCGGTACCAGTCGCGGCCAATGACGGCCTCGCCGCAGCCCGGGCACCAGGTCGACCCGCCCGATTCGTCGTGGACGTTGCCGGTATAGATGTAGCGCAGGCCGTTGCCCAGGCCGATCTCGCGCGCGCGGGTCAGCGTGCCGGACGGCGTGGGCGGCTTGTCGAGCATCTTGAAATCGGGATGGAAGGCCGTGAAATGCAGGGGCACTTCCGGCCCGAGCTCGCGATGCACCCAGCGGGTGAGCTGATCGATCTCCTCGTCGGAGTCGTTCTCCCCGGGGATGAGCAGCGTGGTGATCTCGAACCAGACCTGCGTCTCACGCTTGAGGTAGACGAGAGTGTCGAGCACCGGCTGCAGGTGGCCGAGGCAGACGCGCCGGTAGAAGTCCTCGGTGAAGGCCTTCAGATCGACGTTGGCGGCGTCCATGTGCCGGTAGAATTCCCGCCGCGGCTCCTCGCAGATGTAGCCGGCGGTCACCGCCACCGTCTTGAGGCCCCGCGCGCGGCAGGCCTGGGCAACGTCGATGGCGTACTCGAGGAAGATGACCGGGTCGTTGTAGGTGAAGGCGACGCTGCGGCAGCCCAGGCGCTCGGCCTCGAGCGCGATCTGCTCCGGGCTGGCAGCGTCCGAGAGCGTGTCGATCTCGCGCGATTTGGAGATGTCCCAGTTCTGGCAGAAGCGGCAGCCGAGGTTGCAGCCGGCGGTGCCGAAGGAGAGCACCGGCGTCCCGGGGAGGAAGTGGTTGAGCGGCTTCTTCTCGATCGGATCGACGCAGAATCCGCTCGAGCGCCCGTAGGTGGTGAGGACGATCCCGTCTCCCTCGCGGGCGCGAACGAAGCACATTCCCCGCTGGCCCTCGTGCAGCGCGCAGTACCGCGGGCAGACGTCGCACTGGACGCGGCCGTCGTCGAGCGCATGCCAGTAGCGTCCGGGGAAGGTCATGCCTCCGCCGGGTAGAAGGCGAAGGCGCCGTAGCCGACCACGCGGCGCTTCTCGCCGGCGGTGTCGCCGGAGTTGCGCAGGTCCACCAGCTCGGCGCGCATCCCTTTGCGTCGCGCGGCGAGCAACAGGCCGTTGACCGGCGCGGCCCCGCAGGCGTCGCCGGGCAGCACGCGGCCGAGCGCGAGGATCTCCTTGGCGGTGGCCGCATCGGCGGCGCGCGCCTCGGCGTAGGGCAGGTAGTGGGAGAGATCCGAGCTGATCACGATCAGGGTCTCCTCGCCGCCCCAGAGCGCCTCCAGCGCCTGCGCGACCTCTTCGCGCGCGGCGTCCCCCACCGCGAGCGGAACGAGATGGAACTTTCCCAGCGTCAGCTGGAGAAAAGGAACTTCGACCTCGAGCGAATGCTCGCGCGCATGAGCGTCGGCGTCGCTGGCAAAACCTTCGACGATTTCGATCGGCACTTCGCCCAGCGGGGTGGCGAAGGCCGTCGCCTGTGGCAAGGCCAGCCCGCGCAGGCGGGTGAAGTGCGAAGGACCGAGCAGCACGACGCGCTCGATGCGCGCCCCCGCCAGGCGCTTGAAGATGGAAGCTGCGATCGGCCCGCTATAGATGTAGGCGGCGTGCGGGGCGACCAGCGCCTTCGGCGTCGGCCCGCGAGGGGCGAGCTCGAGCAGCCGCGAGATCTCGGCGGCCAGCTCTTTGGCATCCTCGGGATAGAAGCTGCCGGCGACGGCCGGCGCGCGGGTCCTCCCCATGCCGCGCAGGATAACTCCGCTCAGCGCCGCTGGCGCGCCGCTTCGTAGAGCGCGATTGCGCCGGCAGCGCTGACGTTGAGCGAACCGATCCGTCCGGCCATCGGGATGCGCGCCACATGGTCGCAGGTCTTGCGCACCAGAGGCCGCACGCCCGACCCTTCGCTGCCCAGCACGAGGGCGACAGGCACTCTCAGATCGATCTCGCGCAGGTCTTTCTCGCCGTCGCCCGCCAGGGCGACCGTCCAGATGCCCGCCTGCTTGAGCTGCTCCAGGGCGCGCGAAAGGTTGGTGACGCGCGCCACCGGGCAGTGCTCGAGGGCACCGGCGGCGGCCTTGAAGGCGGTCGGACCGATCCCGGCCGCGCGATCCTTCGGCAGGACCACACCCTGCGCGCCGAGGGCGTGCGCGCTCCGCACCAGCGCGCCGAGATTCTGGGGGTCGGTGACGCCGTCGAGGACCAGCAGGAGGGCGCGCGGTTTGCCCAGCAGATCCTCCAGCTCGGCATAGCGGAACTCGGCCAGCTCCGCGCCTACTCCCTGGTGCGCGCCGGCCCGGGCGCGGCGGTTCAGCTCGCCGCGAGCCACTTCCTCGACGCGCACACCCGCCTCCGCCGCCGCGCGGGCCACCTTCTCGCCGCCCTGCGAGCGCCGCTCCTCCATCAAGACGCGGACCACGTCGTCGGGATGAGCGCGCAGCGCCTCGAGCACGGGGTTGACGCCGTAGACGAATCGACTACTCATATTTGCATATGGTCATATGCGCATATGAGCATCTCACTCGACCTCGACGGCCAGCGCCAGCTCTCGCTTCTGCCTCTCGCAGAGCTGCTCGGTGCAGATGAAGAAGCTGAGCGTCCCCTTGATCTCGTCCTTGCCGGCGTTCTGCGCCGTGAAGGGCACCTCGAACTCCACCCCGCGCGCCTTGGTCTCCTTCGCCTCCGGCCGGCCCAGCTTGGCCTTGGCGATCTTCACCGCCGGCCCGCTGCTCACCGTCAGCGAAATGGGGGCGTCGGGCGAGACGTGCGCATCGGCGCGCGGCACCACCTCGACGTGGGCCGAGGCCTGTCCGCCCTTCTTCACCTTGATGGGCGCCTTGCTGGTCTCGATGCGATAGGTGCCCGAGACGTCGGGCGCCGCGGCGAGGACGATGGCGAGAAGGAGGCTCATGCGCTCATCTTAACGCCAATGCTGATGCCGTTCTCGTTCTGGTGCTCGTCTTCGTGCTCGATGTGGAGCTCGTGCTGGTGCCCCTTTTCGTGCCGGATGTCGAGCTCATGCTCGTTCGGCGAACAAGCCCCGAGCACCGAACGGGAACGACGCCAAGCTCCCAAAACGAGCTGGAGCACGAGCACGGCAGGACAATGGACGCCGACTGCCTAACGCCGGGCCAGCTCCTCGGCGCGGCCGACGATGGGCAACGCCAGATCCCGGCCCGTCGCCGCCTCCAGACCCTTCAGGCCGGGGCTGGAGTTGACGTCGAAGACCATCGGACCCGTTCCGGCTTCGAGGAGATCGACGGCGGCGACATCCAACCCGACGACGCGCGCCGCTTCGACCGCGAGCTTGTCGAGCGCGGCCGGAACGCGCACCGCCTTCAGCTTGGCCCCTCGCGCGAGCGTGTGCAGCAGCCGGCCGGGCCGCGGCCGCCGCTCGACCCAGGCGATGGCCTTGTCGCCCACCACCAGCGCGCGCAGATCGCGCTCGCGGCGGCGGCGCACGTAGCGCTGGACGAGCAGGTTGTGGCCCATCGAGAGCACCGCCTCGAGTGCCGACTCCATCGACTGCAGCGTCTCGCAGACCATCACGCCGGGCCGCTCGCTGGGCGTGATCAATTTGATCAACACCGGCAGCCCGCCCACCAGCTCGACCATCGCCTTCAGATCTCCCGCGGTCGCCGCCATCACGGTGGGGGGCACCGGCACACCGCTCGCCGCCAGGAGCTGCAGCGCGCGCATCTTGTTGCGGCTCGCGGCGATCCCCTCGGCGTCATTCAGGGTCGGGATCCCCAGGAGCGCGAAGTGGTTCACCACTGCCAGGCCGTAGGGCTGGATGGAAGGAGCGATGCGCGGGATCACCACGTCGGTGCGCGACAGCCGGCGCTGCTGATAGAAGGCGCCGGGCGGCTGATCGAGGTGCATCTCGACGCGCAGCGGATCGAGCACGCGCACCCGCGCGCCGCGCAGCCGCGCCGCCTGCGCCAGCCTTCGGGTGCTGTAGATGCCCGCCCTGCGGCTGAGGATGGTGATGTGCAAGGGGCGGAGTCTAGAATGAGGGCACGCTGATGGTCATCCTGCTCGCCGTCCTGCTCTCTGCCATGCCCGTCCGGCCCGCAGCCGAGGCGCCCCGGCTCGTCCCCGAGCTCGGCGCCGGCAAGCCGCTGGTGCTCCACTTCTGGGCGACCTGGTGCGAGGCGTGCAAAGAAGAGTTTCCCCGCCTGAGGCCAGAGCTGCTCGGGCTGCCGGCGCGCGGAGTTGCGGTGGCGCTGGTGAGCATCGATCGCCCGCGCGATCGCCGGAAAGCGGAGAAGATGCTGGCCCGCTACCGGCTCGAGAAGCTGCCGGCGGTGCTGCTCGATGCGCCCGAACCGGACCCGGTGGCGATGTCGGTGGGCGATCCGCATTGGGACGGAACGCTGCCGGCCACTTTCGTCTTCGACGCGCAGGGAAAGTTGATGCGCAGCTTCATCGGGCGCACCAGCGCGCGTTCGCTCGAACAAGCGGTGCGCGGGGTCACTTCCAATCCCACTGCAGAAGCGCCCACTCGTCGGTAGCGCCGCGGTAGCGCTCGAGGATGGTGAATCCCAGCCGCAGATGGGCGCGCATCGAGCGCCGGTTGCGCGTCGCCACTTCCGTCACCACCAGCTCATAGGCCGGGCGCAGGTGGCGGCGGTGCGCGAGGTACAAGAGATCGAAGACCCCTTTGCCGCGCCAGTCCTTCGCGACGCACACCTGCCCCATGACGTAGAAGCGCTTCTCCAGCATCCCCAGCGCACCCAGCCGCTCGAACATCGGCTCGAGGATCGGGATGAACGCGCGGCACTCGACCGGCATCACCAGCGCATACCCGGCGAGGAGGTCGCCTTCCTTGGCGACGATGCTGGGCGCGATCTGGTGCATCCGCCGGAGCACCTCGAGGCTGTGCTCGACGGTGACGAAGCCCTGCCCGGCGATCTCCTCCGCGCTCAGGTTGCGGGCGAGATTGGCGCGCTGCAGATCGAGGATCTGCTCCAGCTCACGCTCGTCCTCGACAGGCCGCGCTTCCATCGGCGCCGGGTATTATCGCCCCTTCGTCTCGGTGAGCGGAATGGGGAACATGATTCAAGAGAGGGGCCGTTTGCGCGCCTCGAGGATCATCCGCGTGCGCCGCTCGTGCAGGACCGGATCGAGCCCCACCGGATAGGTATGCGGATTGACGAACCGCTTGATCCCGGGATGGAAGAGCGCGAGCTGCGACTGCGTGTGCGCGCGGGATTCGGGCAGCGGCGGCGGTCGATAGACTTGCTGGCCGCCGCGCCAGACCGGCACCAGCAGATCCAGATGAGTGGCGCCGGGCGGAATCGTCTTGCGGCGGGTGGGGTCGAGCGGATCGATCAGCGTTGGCGCCGAGACGCCGTCCTCGACGTCGTAGATGAGATCGCCGGCCGCCTCGCCGTTGGCGATGAAGCGGCGAACCTGGAGCACGCCGGGGACGGAGATCTTCGCGGTCTGCTCGGACAACTTGATGCGCGGGCGGAACCGGCCGCCTGGCTCGCGGACGGCCGAGAGCTTGAAGACGCCGCCCAGCGCCGCCTCGTCGCCGCCCGTCACCAGCCGCGTGCCGACGCCCCAGACATTGATGCGCGCGCCCTGCAGCTTGAGGCTCTCGATCAGATGTTCGTCCAGCTCGTTGCTGGCGAGGATGTTGGTCTTCTCGAATCCGGCGGCGTCCAGCTTCTTGCGCGCCTCGATCGAGAGCCAGGCGAGGTCGCCGGAGTCGAGGCGGACGCCGGTGAGGTCGCGGCCCTGCGCGCGCAGCATGCGGCCCACCTCGATGGCGTCGTCGATCCCTCGCGCGCTGTCGTAGGTGTCGACGAGCAGCACGACATTGTGGGGCATGGCGCGCGCGTACTCTGCGAAAGCCTCGCGCTGGCCGTCGAAGAGCATCACCCAGCTGTGCGCGTGCGTGCCGGACACGGGAATTCCCAGCAGCTTGCCGGCGAGCACGTTCGAGGTGCCCGCGCATCCGCCGATGAACGCGGCGCGCGCCGCGGAGATCGCGCCATCCACTCCTTGCGCGCGGCGCAGCCCGAACTCGAGCACCGGCTCGCCCCGCGCCGCCAGGCAGACGCGCGCCGCCTTGGTGGCGATAAGGGTCTGGAAGTTGAGCAGCGTGAGCAGCGGCGTTTCCAGCAGCATGCAAGGGACAACCGGGCCCGAGACCCGCAGGATGGGTTCCTGGGGGAAGACCGCGGTGCCTTCGGGGACCGCGTCGATGTCGAGCTTCGGCTCGAGCCGCCGCAGATAGTCGAGAAAGGCGGCCTCGAAGAGCGTCTCGCCCTGCGCCGTGCGCACCGACCGCAGGTACTCGAGGTCGTCGTCGCCGAAGCGCCAGCCGCTCAGGAAGTCCAGCGCGGTGGCGAGTCCCGCCGCGATGGTGAATCCGCCGCCGAAGGGCGCACGGCGGAAGAGCAGATGAAAGACCGCCTCGCGCTCGTCGGCGCCGGACTTCCAGGCCGCGCTCGCCATGGTGAGCTGGTAGAGATCGGTGAGGAGAGTGAGCGACTGCCCGTAAGGGACCACCGCTTGCTCTACCTTCGCCAGGCGGCGACCTGCGCGGCGCCGGGATTGACGATCACTTCGCCGCTGTCGGCGTCGACGGCGATGCGGTCGCCCTGCGAGACCGCCTCGAAGACCTGCTTCACGCCGCACACGACCGGCAAGCCGAGAGCGCTCAGCACCGCGACGCCGGTCGAGTCCTCGCGTGGCGTCGCGCAGATGGCGCCGGTCGCGCCGTACGCCCAGCCGCGCAGCGCGGGAAGGCCGGGCAGATGCACCGAGACGAGCAGCTCTCCGCGGCGGATGCGCTGCTGCTCGTGACCGGCGAGGCGGTGGGCGACGGCGCCGAGGAAGGCCTCGATGTCGGCGGCGCGGCGCGCGGTCTCGCCGTGGGCGCCGAGGGCGCGCGCCACTTCGGCCGCGATGCGCTCCAGCGCCAGCGCGGGTGCCACGCCCGCCGCCAGATGCTCGCCGGCGCGCTCCTCGAAGCGGACGTCGCCGAGGGCGACGCCGATCTCCTCCAGCGCAGGACAGCCTTGCTGCAGGGCCGAGCGGGCGCGCTCGACGAGCTGCACGACTTCCTCGCGCACCGCCTTGAAGGCCGCGCCCAGCTGCTCGGCCGGCGGCCGGCGCGGATCGCGCCGCGGCAGCGCCCGCGAGAGCAGCGTCGCCGCGCCCAGCGCCCGGCCGCGAGCGTTGCCATCGCCGTGGAGGATGAGATGCGCGCCGGCGGGACGCTCGCTTTCCACCAGCGCGGCGAGAGCGCGCGTGGCGATGACGGCGATGAGCAGGTCTTCCTCGGAGAAAGGACCTTTCTCCCGCTGCAGGACGAGCGCGCCGCGCGGCCTCGAGCCCGAGAGCAGCGGGACGGCGAGGAAAGCCGGGTACCGCTCCTCGGCGAGCTGGGGGAAATACTCGAACTGCTCGCTGACGCGTGCGTCGTTGACGGTCACCGGGCGCAGCGTCTCGACGGCCGTGCCGGTGATGCCCTGGCCGACTTTGAGGCGCACCTCGCCGAGCACTTCGCGGTCGTAGCCGTGGTTGCCGCGCAGGACGAGCTCCTCGCCGGGCTCGAGGACGTAGACGGAGGCGATGGGCGCATTGCACACCATGGCCAGCTGGTCGCAGAGGTAGTTCAGCCCTGTCGTCAGCGCGCCGCCCGAAGCCGCGCCCGCGGCGAAGCGCAGCGCCGCCTGCACGCGCTCCGAGCGCTCGATGATCTGGACCGGCACGCGCGGGACATCCACCCCGCGGAGACTACTCGAAATCTGAAGTGCCCGGATGGGACGGCAGGGGCGTGGCCGGCTCCTCGATCCGCAGCCGCACGCGCACGTCGCGATCGAGGCTGGTCAAGGCGTCCTCGAGGCGCTGCACCCGTTGCTCGAGGGCAAGCTCCTGCTGCTGCGACTTCTGGCGGTGCTCCATCTCGATCGTCAGCTCGCGCTCCCTCAACTTGAAATACTTGACGACGACGATGGCGAGAGCAGGAAGCCCGAACGCCAACAGGACGATGACGATGGTGGCGAGCGCCGGGATCACGACACCGAACAGGTTTGACGACGACATGGACAGCTGAACGTAGCAGACCGGCCGGAATTTCGCTCGCCCCGCGATTTGCCTGGCCCTCGTGCTTTACTCCGCGCGATGGACCGGGACGCCGAGCAGCTCCGCCGGCTGGGGTACGCGCAGCAGCTGCTCCGCGAGATGGGAGGATTTGCAAATTTTGCCCTGAGCTTTTCGATCATCTCGGTGCTGACCGGCGCGGTCACGCTCTACGGCCATGGGCTGCGCTATGGCGGACCGCTGCAGATGTCCTTCGGCTGGCCGCTGGTCACGTTGCTCACGCTGCCGATCGCGCTCAGCCTGGCGGAGCTGGCCTCGGCATACCCGACCGCGGGCGCGCTCTATCATTGGTCGGCGATCCTCGGCGGCCGCCGCGCCGGGTTCTTCACCGCCTGGCTCAACACCATCGGGCAGTTCGCCATCACCGCAGGGATCGATTATGGCCTGGCCGAGTTCGTCGCCGCCATGGTCGGCGCCGCCGGCCGCCCGAAAACGATTTTGATTTTCATTCTCATTCTCGTTTCGCACGCGGGGCTCAATCACCTCGGCGTCCGGCTGGTGTCGCGGCTCAACGATCTCTCCGCCTGGGTCCACATCGCCGGCGTGGCGCTCATCGTCGGCGTGCTGGCGCTCTTTGCGCCCCATCAGCCGCCGGCGTTCCTGCTGCAGCGGCAAGGCGGCCCCTTCGCCGTCGGCCTGCTTCTCGCCGCCTGGACCTTCACCGGGTACGATGCGAGCGCGCACGTCAGCGAGGAGACCCACGACCCCGGCCGCAACGCCGCCTGGGGAATGGTCCTCAGCGTGGCGGTGAGCGGCGTCGCCGGATACGCGCTCCTCCTCGCGGTCACCCTCGCCATCGGCGACCTGCCCGCCGCCGCGGCGGCGGACAACCCCTTCATCTTCATCTTGCAATCTGCGCTGGGCTCAAGCGCCGGCAGCGCGCTGGTGCTCATCGCCATGGCCGCGATGTGGTTCTGTGGACTCTCCAGCGTGACCTCGAACTCGCGGATGCTGTTCGCCTTCGCGCGCGACGGCGGCCTGCCTTTCTCCGCGAAACTCGCCTCGGTCGCGCCGCGATGGAGGAGCCCGCACTACGCGGTCTGGACGTCAGCAGCCGCGGCGCTGCTGGTCGCCCTCTGGTCGGAGGCGTACTCGGCCATGGTCGCGCTCAGCACCATCGCGCTCTACGCCAGCTACGGGATGCCCATCGCCTGCAGCCTGCTCTCGCGACGCCCCCAGAAGCGGGGACCGTGGCACCTGGGGCGGGCCTCCACGGCGCTCAACCTGCTCGCGCTCGCCTGGATCGCCACCTGCGCCGTGCTCTTCGTTCTGCCGCCCAACCAGCTCGCGGGCTATACCTTCGGCGGCTGCCTGCTCGCCCTCGCCCTCTACTGGGGCCTGCGCATGCGGGGCCGTTTCCGCGGGCCGCCCCCGATCGTTTGAGCACGAAATATTCCGCTCGCCCGGTTGGTTGCAAGGCTGGTGCCCAGAAGTGGACGCACGCCGGGGAAATCCGGTTAGGATACGCGCCCCGACCTGGAGGAAAGACAGAATGTCCGTCCCCGCCCCCCGCTCTCAGCAGGCCATCCAACATGCGGTAGTGCGCTTTGCCGGCGACTCGGGCGATGGCATGCAGCTGACGGGGACGGAGTTCACCCGCGAGGCTGCATTGCACGGAAACGATCTCGCGACTTTTCCCGACTACCCCGCCGAGATCCGCGCCCCCGCCGGCACGACCGCGGGAGTCTCCGGCTATCAGATCCAGTTCGCGGCGCACGAGGTGTTCTCGCCCGGCGACCAGCCCGACACGCTGGTGGCGATGAACCCAGCGGCGCTCAAGGTGCACCTGCAAGATCTGAAGCGCGGCGGGCTCTTGATCGTCAACGACGCCGCCTTCGAGAAGGGCGACCTCGAGCGGGCCGGCTGGAAGTCGAACCCGCTCTCCGACGGATCGCTCGAGGGCTACCGGGTCATCCGCATCAATTTCGAAAAGCTCGTCACCCAGGCGGTCGAGGGCGCCGGCGTCTCGGCCAAGGACGCCAGCCGCTGCAAGAACTTCTTCGCCCTCGGGCTGGTCTTCTGGATCTACTCGCGCGAGACCGAGCGCGAGGAGATCGCCATCCGCGCGCGCTTCGCCAAGAAGCCCGAGCTGGCCGAGGCCAACCTCCGCGCCTTCCGTGCCGGCTACAACTACGGCGAGACGATCGAGGCGCTCGACGCGCCCTTCACCATTCCGCCGGCGAAGCTCAAGCCCGGCAAGTACCGCAACATCACCGGCAACAGCGCGCTGGCCTTGGGGCTCGTCGCCGCCGGACAGCAGTCTGGGCTGCGGCTCTTCTTCGGCTCCTATCCGATCACGCCGGCGAGCGACATCCTCCACGAGCTCTCCCGCTACCGTCGCTACGACGTCACCACCTTCCAGGCCGAGGACGAGATCGCCGCCATCGCGGCGGCCATCGGCTCTTCTTTCACCGGCTCCTTGGGCATCACCGCCTCGAGCGGTCCGGGCCTGGCGCTCAAGACCGAGGCGATGGGCCTCGCGGTGATGACGGAATTGCCGCTGGTGATCATCAACGTCCAGCGCGGGGGGCCCTCCACCGGCCTGCCCACCAAGACCGAGCAGTCCGACCTCTTCCAGGCCGTCTACGGCCGCAACGGCGAGTGTCCCTTGGCAGTGATCGCCTCGCGCTCGCCGGCCGACTGCTTCGAGACCGCGCTGGAGGCCTGCCGGATCGCCGTCGAGTACCGCACGCCGGTGATCATGCTCTCCGACGGATCGCTCGCCAACGGCAGCGAGCCCTGGCTCTTGCCGCGCGTCGAGGACCTGCCGAAGTTCAGCCCCAACTTCGCCACCGATCCGGCCGGCTTCCACCCCTACAAGCGCGACGAGAAGATGGCGCGCGCCTGGGCCATCCCCGGCACGCCCGGCCTCGAGCACCGCATCGGCGGCCTGGAGAAGGACGCGCTCACCGGCAACATCAGCTACGACGCGCTGAACCATGAAAAGATGGTGCGGACGCGCGCGGAGAAGATCCGCCGCATCGCCGACGCCTTCCCCAAGACGCAACCCTATTTCGACGACAAAGGCGACGTCCTGGTCATCGGCTGGGGCGGAACGTACGGATCGATCACCCAGGCGGTCATCGAAGCGCGCGCGTCAGGAATCCGCGTCGGCCACGTGCACCTGCGGCACATCTTCCCCCTGCCCAACGATCTCTCCGACGTCGCCGCGCGCTATCGTGCGATCCTCATCCCCGAGCTGAACACCGGCCAGCTGCGCCTGCACCTGCGCGGCCAGATCGGCCTGGAAGGCATCGGGCTCAACAAGATCCAGGGCAAGCCCTTCCATGTGGCCGAGGTGCGCTCCGCCATCGAGTCGCTCGCGCGCCGCAGCGCGCCCTCCGCCAAGGAGATCGCATGACCGCCCCCCTCCTCAAGCTCACCAAGAAGGATTTCACCTCCGATCAGGAGGTCCGCTGGTGCCCCGGCTGCGCCGACTTCGCCATCCTGGCGGCGGTGCAGAAGCTGATGCCGGAATTGAACGTGCCGCGCGAGAAGGTCGTCTTCGTCAGCGGGATCGGCTGCTCCAGCCGCTTCCCTTATTACATGAACACCTACGGCTTCCACGGCATCCACGGCCGCGCTCCGGCGATCGCGACCGGCGTGAAGATGGCCAACCCGGATCTGCAAGTCTGGGTGGTGACCGGCGACGGCGACTCGCTCTCCATCGGCGGCAATCATTTGATCCATGCGCTGCGCCGCAACGTCGATCTGAAGATCCTGCTCTTCGACAATCGAATCTATGGACTGACCAAGGGGCAGGCCTCGCCGACCAGCGAGCTGGGCAAGAAGACCAAGAGCTCGCCGCTCGGCACCGTCGATCGGCCCTTCAATCCTTTGACCCTGGTCCTGGGCGCGGGCGCGACCTTCGTGGCGCGCACCGTCGCCAACGACATGGCCCACATGACGCAGGTGCTGCGCCGGGCGGCGGCGCACAAGGGATCGGCCTTCGTCGAGATCTGGCAGAACTGCCCCGTCTTCAACGACGGCGCCTTCGAGCAGTGGGCGGAGAAGGACGTGCGCGACGACTCGCTGGTCAAGCTCGAGCACGGCAAGCCGCTGGTCTGGGGCAAGAACAAGGACAAGGGGCTGCGCATCGGCGGCAACTTCTCGCTGGAGATGGGCTCGGCCGAGGGCGCGGTCGTGCATGACGAGAAGCGCGAGGACGTGACGCTGGCCTTGGCGCTCTCCGCGCTGGAGCCGCCCTGGCCGCAGGCCTTCGGCGTCTTGCGCGCGGTGGAGAAGCCCACTCTCGAAGTCCTGGCGCGCGAGCAGGAGAAGGCGGCCGCGGCGATGAAGGGGCCGAAGGACCTGGCGGCGCTGCTGCAGAGCGGCGACACCTGGGAAGTGGGCACCGGCGAGGCGTGAGATCCGGATGCGAACGCGCGCATTCGGAACTGCCAGCGTGCCGGTGATCGGCCAGGGAACCTGGCAGGTCGAGGAGAGCCGCAGCGAAGAAGCGGTCGCGGCGCTCCGGGCGGGCATCGAGCTCGGCCTCACGCACATCGACACGGCCGAGATGTACGGCAGCGGCCTGAGCGAGCAGCTCATCGCCCGCGCCATCGAGGGGCGCCGCAAGGAAGTCTTTCTCGTCTCCAAAGTCCTCCCCGGCAATGCCTCGCGCCGCGGAACGGTCCAATCTTGCGAGCAGAGCCTGCGCCGGCTGCGGACCGATTATCTCGACTGCTATCTGTTGCATTGGCCCGGCCCGCATCCTCTCGAGGACACCATCGCCGCCTTCGAGGAGCTGCAGCTCAAAGGGAAGATCCGCTCTTACGGCGTGAGCAATTTCGACGAAGAGCTGCTCGAAGAGGCGGTGCGCATCGCCGGGCCGAAGAAGATCGCCTGCGACCAGGTGCTCTACAATCTGGCCGAGCGGCACGTCGAGGCGCGCCTCCTGCCGCTCTGCCGCAAGCACGGCATCGCGCTCGTCGGCTACAGCCCCTTCTCCGGCTTCGAGGAGAAAGCGGAGCTGCGCTCAGTGGCCAAGGAGCTGAAGGCGACGGCGCGGCAGGTGGCGCTCGCCTTTCTCGTCCGGCTGGAAGGCACCTTCGCCATCCCCAAGGCCGTCAGCGTCGATCACGTGCGCGAGAACGCGGGCGCCGGCGACCTCAAGCTCTCGAAGCAGCAGATCGCGCGCCTGGAAAAGGCGTACCCGCTGCACGTGCGCAGGGAGCTGCCGACTTCATGAGAAAGGCTCCCGCCGGCTTCCGGGAGCTGAGGTCCGCCTTCCTTCTCACCTGGAGCCCGCTGCGCTTCGACTGGACGGACCTGCCGGCGATGGCGCGGCGGGTGCGCACCGGCCGCCGCGTGCTCGACCGCTGGAGCTGCGCGCGCAGCAAGCAGATCTGCAAAGGCGACCGGCTCTTCATGCTCCGCCAAGGAGTCGAGCCGCGCGGCATCTTCGCCTCGGGCTGGGCGACGAGCGACTGGTACGAGCAAGCGAACTGGCGCGGCCCGGGCTACTGCCACTACATCGATCTCGTCTACGACAAGCTCCTCGACCCTGCAGCCAACGCCATCCTTCCGCGCGAGGCACTCCACACCTTGGGCCGCATGCACTGGGACACGCAGATGTCGGGCGTGCGCATCCCCGTCGCGGTCGCGCGGAAGCTGGAAAGGATCTGGCTGTCCTAAGCCCATCTCGGAGCACCGAGTCGCCAGCTTGATCCATGGTGTACTGTACGGAAGTACAGTTCGCCGCCCATGGACGCGACCGCCTTTTCGATCGGCGAGGCTTCTGCGCGCGCTTGCTTGGTTCGGGAGCCTCTACAAGCTAAACCAGCCCGCCGATTTTCAAGCTGTCATCGTCGGGAGCCGTGCTCTGTTCGAGATGGTAGTAGACCTCACGATTCTGCATCTCGACAGGAAAAATCACCCCGTCGCGAAGCTGATCGCATGGGAGCAATCAGCGAAGCTCAAGGCTGCGGAGACGATCAAGACTTTCTTCGACGAGAAAGGTCAGCAGCCGAGTCTCGAAATCGCGCCGCAGATCGCTTTCATCAAGACCGACAAGGTGAATGTCGAGAAGGTGCGCACTCGGTATTGCCGAACGGGAAACACCCCCGAACCGCTGGACGGGGCGACATCTCGGTGTGGATGCGAGGGAGGCGACCAGGCTCCTCCCCAAAGGCGAGTTCGATGAGTGGTACGCGATGCGCTACCAGCAAGCGTGCTGGAATGCGCACGGGTCGGGGCTTGCGGGCGTGCGCGGAATACCGGAGGCACACTTCGCGGGGCTCTCGGCGCTCGGCTTCCGCGACTGCGCCAAGTTCGCACTCATCGGAGCCGAGATGGTACTGCGTGAGGTCGGGCTCTGGAACGCGGAAGTCCAGCAGGAATTCGACGAGCACTACGAGCACCGAGTCATAACGAAGGCGCTGGCGATGCAGGAGAACAGGACGGGCAAGGGCAGTTCACCACCTAGGGAAGCCACTTTGTCCAAGGCGCGGCGATCTTGCCGCGAGTGCGGCAGCCGCTCTGCAGCGGCTCTTGCCCTGACGTAAACCAGCCCGCCGCTTCTTGGGGACCCATGTACCTGGAACTGAGCAACCAAAGACATCCTTTACACTTCAGACCAGAGACATCCTTTACACCTCGGCCAGTTGAGGTCTGCGCTTCATCACGATTCCACGGCCGATCTTCCGCTCGTCGAGCTCAGCGATGACGAGATTGAGGAAGCGGATCTCCCAGGTCCACTCGCCGGTTCTTTCCAGCTCGACGATTTCTCCGGAGAGCGCGCTGGTGACAAAGATTTTCTGCTTGCGCCAGCGGATGCAGCCGTGGCGATCGACGTCGCAGGCCTCGCGCCAGGCTGGAGGTTCGGGCTTGAGCAGCTTGCGCGGGTAGCGTCGAGGCGAGCGCCGATAGACCAGCGCGGGTGAGACGTCGC
>VBLC01000094.1 GCA_005879315.1 Deltaproteobacteria bacterium
TCGCGCCGCCGACTGCTGCGGCGAGCCTGTGCTCGAAGTTTCCCAGCTGCGCTCGCATCCGGCGTTCGCCGATCTCTTCGTCGGCGAGTGGCTGCGCTCCGCTCCCGCGCTGGTTCCGACTGGCTCGCTTTCTTCTCGCCCCGCGCCGCGACGAGGAGAGCACACCGCCGAAGTCCTGCGTGAGTGGGCGAGCGCCCGCTCGCCCCGCACTCCTGGTTGACAGCCCCCGGCTGCGGGACTAAACAAATCGGCCCACATTGACGCGGGGTGGAGCAGTCCGGTAGCTCGTCGGGCTCATAACCCGAAGGTCGCGGGTTCAAATCCCGCCCCCGCAACCAAAAAACGTAGGCCTTACAGGCGCTTGGCTTGTAGGGCCTGCGCGTTTCCGAGTCTCGGGCAGCGACCCGAGGGTCGCAGGTTTGCAAGCTGTATCAACGGCTCAATGTGGCACTCAGCAGTTTCCGCTGCTTACATCTCGTCGAGAGCGCTTGGACCTTGTGCCTGATCGATCGCTGCTGACCACCGGCTGACCAAATTGCGGCTCTTCAGGGTCGTGGACGCTTGACGGTGCTGCATCGCAGTGAGCAGCCGGTGGCCGTCTTGAATGGGGCCGCGAGAAGATCGAGCGACAGCGCGCTACGGTAGCGGCGTGCGCGGCATCGAGCAGATTCCATGGATCTACGACAGCATCTGCGCCATCGCGGAGTGGCGGGGAATGCGTCGCTGGCGCGAGTGGGTTGCGCGAGGCGCGCGCGGCCGCACGCTGGATCTCGGCTGCGGCACCGGACGCAGCCTGCGGTTGTTCCCACCAGAAGCGCCACCCGTCGGGCTCGATCCATCGGCGGATGCGCTCTGGCGCGCTCGGCGGCGCGCGCACCGCTGGTGCGTGCAAGTGCCGAAGCGCTGCCCTTTCGCGATGCAGTCTTCGACACCGTCGTGAGCAGTCTCGTCTTCTGCAGTGTGCCTGATCCTGCGCTGGGACTTGTTGAAGTCCGCCGCGTCCTGCGGCCGGGCGGCCGGCTACGGATGATGGAACACGTGCGAGCCCGAAATCGTTTCGCCGCGCGGCTCCAGGATCTGCTTCAGCCGGCTTGGACAGCGATCGCAGGAGGATGTCACCCGAATCGGGACACCGAGGCAGCAGTGGAATCCGCCGGCTTTCGGATCGAAGCCGCGGGACGGCGCGCACGCGGAACGATGCGCAGGTTCGAGGCCGCGTTGCGCAGGAGCGAAACAGCGGGAGAGGGAAAGCCGCGAGGATTCGCAGGCCGCTCGCCGCGATGATCGTGAGCAGTACCATGTTGGCCCGGTGCGTGAGTCGCACCACTGCGAGGCGCGTGCCTCTGTCCAAGCGAGTGCATAGCGTCCGGCTGCACAACTGAGGAGGTTCGCCATGTACCGAACGGCATTCATCGTGGCGGCGAGCGTCGCAGGCGCAGCTGCAGCGCAGCTTGCGAACAAGGACCCCGCGCCCGAGCGCGTGCGGGGCGACGTCGTTTCAATCGCGGACAACACCATCACGGTCAGGTCGCGCGGCGGGGAGACGCTGACGCTCAAGCTGGCCGACGACGCGCGCGTCTCGCTGGCGGAGAAGGCCGACCTGAGCGACGTTCGCGACGGGTCCTTCATCGGCACGACCGCCGTGCCGCAGCCCGACGGCACCCTGCGCGCGATCGAAGTGCACGTCTTCCCGGACTCGATGCGGGGGACCGGGGAAGGCCATCGGCCCTGGGATCTCCAGCCGGGCAGTACCATGACCAACGCGACCGTATCATCGGCCAAAGGTTCGAGCACGATGACCAACGCGACGGTCAGCAAAATGGCTGGCCGCAAGCTCACCCTCAAGTACTCGGGCGGTGAGAAGACGGTCGTCCTGCCGTCGAACGTCACGGTAGTGAAGATCGAGCAGGCCGATAAGTCGCGTCTTTCGCCTGGCGCGCACTTGTTCGCGGTGGCTTCGCGGCAGCCCGACGGCACGCTCCGAGCCGAGAGGGTGATCGTCGGCAAGGATGGGCTCGTCCCCCCGATGTGAGATCGCTGGCTACTTCCTGGCCGACAGGCGGAGGACGAGCAGCGCGCCGATGAGCAGGATGGCCGCGAATACTACGTGGCGCTGAACTTGTGCTCGGGCACTTTGCCGAGGAGCCGCTTGCCGGCGAACATTTCCGCGACGACTCCGACGATGCCAGCGGCCGCTGGCGCGATCACCTGCGGCACATCGCGCCAGCGCGTCGCGAGATAGACCGGCATGCGAACAGGTGTCGGCTGACGTCGAGCGGAAGGTTGAGCAGGACATCGCTCGAGGGCGCAAGCAGAAGCAGCCTTCACGCCGGCGCTCGCGGGCAGTTGCCGGAGCGCTTCGGCGCGAGCCGCGCGGAACAGCGTCGCGGCAGGCGCTCC
This sequence comes from Deltaproteobacteria bacterium, assembly GCA_005879315.1. GTDB lineage: Bacteria > Myxococcota > Myxococcia > Myxococcales > 40CM-4-68-19 > 40CM-4-68-19. Next base: position 2,401 of record VBLC01000094.1, read on the forward strand.
CGAAGCAAACGCGGCGCCCTCGCCGACGAGATCGGCCGACTGAAGCAGGAGCCCGGCAAGGAGATCATGGCGCACGGAGGCGCCGGGTTTGCCCGGAGCCTTGTGCGGCTCGGTCTGGTCGATGAGTACCGGCTGCTGATTCATCCGGTCGCACTCGGCAGCGGGCTGGGCCTCTTCTCGTCCCTGGCCAGGCCGATCGATCTGAAGCCGATCAGCACGATCGCCTTCCCCGGCGGCGCCATCGCAAAGATCTACCGTCCCGGCTGACGGGACCTGCCGACCTGGTCCACGCTGGTGTAGACCACCACCTCGTTCGCGCCGCGCTTGCAGGCGGAGCAGAGCAGCACCACCGCCACGAGTCGTGATGCGATCACACCGTCTCCTTCAGGGATGCATAGAGCGAGTCGTAGAGGAATGAAGCCTTCGCCAACGCTTCGTCGTCGTCCTTCGCGGCGAGAGGAAAGCCGCGAGAGATGGCGCGCAGTCCCGCGGCGATGGGCTCGGTCTGCGGCGCGTCGCGAATGTCGGCGCAGTGCACGATGCGCGCGAGCGCTTGGAGCGCGGCATCGCCGGCGCCGTGCTCGTCGACCAGCGCCTCGAACGAGCAGCGGCCTCTCGCGTCCAAGTGCGGGTAGGTCGCTTCGGGCGCGTCGAAACCTTTGGCCCCGAGTTCCTCCTGCACGCGCGCGACCTGCTCCGGCTCGACGAAGAGAAACTCGGCCTGCGGATCGACGAACCGGCGGATGAGCCATGCTGTCGCGGTTCGGTTGACCCGGATGCGCTTGCGGGTGACCCACTTCATTGCGCGCCTCCATGGATGCCGAGCAAGCGCTGCAAGACGAGTCCGACGACGCCCGCGGCGATGATCAGGATCGGCTCGGGGATCTTTCTCGCTTTCACCAGGAGCACCAGTGTGACGACGCCGATGGCGATGGTCGGGATATCGATGAATGCTCGCCGCCCGAGGACCACGGCCGCGCCCGCGATGGCCCCGGCTGCGGCGGCAGTGACTCCGGCCACGAACGCCTTGACGCGCTCGTTCTTCGACCAGCGCCGCACGCTCGGCGCGAGCGCGATCACCACCGCGTACGGCGGCAGGAACACCCCCGCGGCGGAGATGAATGCCCCGGCGAGGCCCGCGACCAAAAAGCCGATGAAGGCCACCGTGATGACCACGGGACCCGGAGTGATCATCGCGACGGCCACGGCATCGAGGAACTGCCGCTCGTTCAGCCAGTGAAAGTCGTTCACCACGCCGCCGCGCAGGAAGGGCACGATGGCGAGGCCGCTGCCGAACACGAACGCGCCCGCCTCGGTGAAGTACCAGGCGATTCGCCACAGCTCGCCGGTGCCGGGCCCACGCATTCCGGTGACGAGCCACGCGAGGAAGGGAGCGACGCTCAGCGCGGCGGTGGTCGCCTGTCGCGTCCGCACCATCTGGACCGCGAGCGCGAGCACGCCCGCACCGAGGAAGATCCAGATGATCTCCTTCTCGGTGATCGCGGTGACGAGGCCGCTCGCCGCCAGGACGCCGATCAAGAGGCGATCCTTGCCCACGGTCATCTTGCCCAGCTTCCAGGCGCTGCGCACGATGATGGCGATGACCGACGCGCCGATGCCGTAGAAGGCCGACTGGATCCACGGGAGCCCTCCGAAGCGCACGTAGAGCCAGGAGAGCACCAGCACCATCACGAACGAAGGGAGAATGAACGCCGCCGCAACCAGCGTGGAGCCGATACGGCCCGCGCGGACCCAGCCGAGATACATCGCGAGTTGCGCCGCCAGCGGGCCGGGCGAGAGCTGCGAAAGCGCCAGACCCTCGACGTAATCCTGCCGCGAGATCCAGCGGCGCTGCTCGACGAGATCGTGCTGCATGTGCCCGGCGAGCGCGATGGGGCCGCCGAAACCGAGAGTGCCGAGGCGCAGGAAGTAGAAGAGGAACTCCCGCATCGTGCAGGGGACGATCTCGGTCGGGGCCGTGGCCGCACGCTCTGGAGGTGTCTGGGCCATGACGTTTACCCCTGCAAGCGCGCGCACAAGCTAAGGTTCATGTGTATCCCTGTCAAGACGGAGCGGGATACGTTTGCTCTACGAGGAGTCATCAACCGCAGGCCAATGACGAAGCGAACACGAGACGTCAGCGAGCATGCGCCAGCAGGCGGTCTCAGGCGGGAGCTGGGGCCCTTCACTGCCACTCTCTTCACCGCCGGGATGATGGTCGGGATCGGCATCTTCGCGACGCTCGGCGCAGCGACGGAGGCCGCAGGCAGCGGCATTCTCGTCGCGATGCTCTTGGGCGGCAGTGTCGCGCTCGCGACTGGGATCAGCGCGGCGCAGCTGGGCGTGAACAATCCCACCGAAGGCGGGGCCTTCACCTGGGCGCGCGACTTCGATCGCGACACGCTCGGCTTCATCGCCGGCTGCGGCTACCTCGGCAAGAACCTGATCTCCATGAGCGTCATCGCGCTCGCCTTCGCCACCTACCTGGGACAGTTCATCCGCGGTCTCCCCGAGCACGCCGCCGCCGCCGCCGGAGTGCTCGCCATCACCGTTCTCAACTTGTTCGGTATCCAGCTGACCTCGCGGGTGCTCATCGGGCTTCTCGTGGCGGTGGTCGGCCTCCTTGGCCTCTACGGCGGCGCCTCGCTGCATGCCGTCGATCCGGGCCACCTCACGCCGGTCCTCGGCGACCGCGGACCGCTCGGCCTCTTTGCAGGCGCTGCGATCTTCTTCTGGACCTGGGACGGCTTCATGCGCATGGCGATCATGGCGAGCGAGGTAAAAGAGCCGCGCAGAACGATCCCCATCGCCGTCGCCGGCGGCGTCGCCATCGCCGCGGTCATGTTCGTCGGCGCCGGCGCGATCACGCTTGGCGTGCTCGGCGCGGACGAGATCGGACGGCAGGATACGCCGCTGTTGGCGGCGGCACGGAAGGCGATGGGGCAATGGGGCGGCTGGGTCATCCTCGCAGCGGCGATCCTTGCGGCGCTGGCGGAGATCCTCGGCGACCTGCTCAGCGCCTCGCGGGTGGTCCTTCCGATGGCCGAGGCGCGCGAGCTTCCCGCCTGGTTGGCGAAGATCCATCCCCGCTCGCGCAGCCCCCGCCGGGCGGTTGTCGTCCTTGGTCTTCTCAGCGCGAGCGCCGACCTCGTCTTCGATCTGAGACATCTGATCGAGGTGGGCGGATCATTCATGCTCGTCTGGTACTTCATCACTCACTATGCCGCCCTGCAGTTGCCCAAGAAGAAGCGCCTGACCTCGCCGATCTTCTCCTGGTACGGGATTGTCGGCTGCGTCGGACTGACCGTGGCCATGCCTCACCTCGCGGTCCTTGCTGCTTGGAGCACGCTTGGGGCGCTGACGGCCATCCGCTTCGTCCTCCACCGCTCCCTCGCCGGGCGCTGAAGGGAATTCGCATGGCGGACGATCGTCAGTTGCAGATTCAATTGCAGCAACCCAAGTTGACAGTCGATACGCCTGCACTATAACCGCCGCGTGCCGGAAAAAGACAAGACCGCGCGTGAGCCGGGTTGGCTCTTGCTCATCCACCAGATCCCGCCCAAGCCGAACTACTTCCGCGTCAAGATCTGGCGCCGCCTGCAGAAGCTGGGCGCGGTCGGGATCAAGAACTCGGTCTACGCGCTTCCGGCCAGCGATCAGGCGGTGGAGGACTTGAACTGGGTCCTGCGCGAGATCGTCGAGGGCGGCGGCGACGCGTCGCTGGTCGAGGCCCGGCTCGTCGAAGGCCTGAACGACGAGCAGGTGAAGGAGATGTTCCGGGCCGCTCGCGATGCCGACTACCAGGCCATCGCGGAAGAGGTCCGGCAGCTGGGGCGCGGCCTTCCGCGGAAGGGCGAGATCCCAGAGGAGAAACGGGGGGAGATCGAGACGGCGGTCGCGCGCCTGCAGAAGCGGGTCGCGGACGTCGCAGCGATCGACTTCTTCCACGCGCGCAGCCGGGAGGCGGTGGACGGGCTGCTCAGGGAGCTCGAGCAGAAGCTCGCGGTTCGCGAGTCGCAGAAGGAGGCTGCGCCTGCCGAGGCGATCGAAAAGCCGCGCGGCGCGACCTGGGTCACGCGCACCGGCATCCACGTCGATCGCATGGGGAGCGCGTGGCTCATCCGGCGCTTCATCGATCCAAAGGCCAAGTTCAAGTTCGTCTCCTCGCGCGACTACCGGCACCAGCCCGGAGAGCTGCGCTTCGACATGTTCGACGGCGAGTTCACGCACCAGGGCGAATTGTGCTCGTTCGAGGTCCTGCTCGCGCGCTTCGAAATCACCGAGGCCGCGCTGCGGCCTATCGCCGAGATCATCCACGACATCGATCTGAAGGACGAGAAGTACGGCCGGCCGGACAACGCCGGTTTCGAGCATCTGATCAACGGCATCGCCATGGCGCATCCGGAGGACGAGGTGCGCCTGCAGCGTGCCAGCTTCGTGCTCGACGATCTGTACGAGTACTTCAAACGCAAGCGCCGTGGAGCCGAGACATGACCATGACCCTGATCGCACTGGCCGCAGCCGCGACGACGTTCAACTTCGATTCGGACACTGCCGGCCAGCCGCCGAAGGGGTTCGAGTTCGCGCTCACCGGCAAGGGGAAGCCGGGCAAGTGGGTGGTGCAGGCGGTGGACGGCGCGCCCAGCGGAAAGAACGTCCTCGCCCAGACCGACGGCGATGAGACCGACTACCGCTTCCCTATCGCGTACACCGGTCCGGAGCTGAAAGATCTGCGCCTGTCGGTGAAGTGCAAGCCGATCGCCGGCAAGGGTGATCAGGGCTGCGGAATCATCTGGCGCCTGAAGGACAAGGACAACTACTACATCACGCGCGCCAACGCGCTCGAGGACAACGTCCACCTCTACCACGTGATCAAGGGGCGCCGCGTCCGCTTCGATGGCTGGAACGGCAAGGTCGCCTCCGGCGTGTGGCACGAGCTGGCGATGGAGATGGTCGGCGACCACATTCAGGTCTTCTTCAACGGCAACAAGGTGATCGACGCGCACGACGACAGCTTCAAGGACGCCGGAAAGTTCGGCGTCTGGACCAAGGCCGACTCCATCATCCAGTTCGACGATCTCACGGCGACGCCCAAGTGAGGACGCCATGCATGCCGTCAAGCCACTGCCATTCAATCCGACAAAGCTGCGCGGGTTGTCCGAGAAGCTGATCGTCTCGCACCACGAGAACAACTACGGCGGCGCGGTCAAGAACCTGAACCGCACCGAAGAGGAGCTGGCTCGCGTCAGCAAAGACACGCCGCCTCTCGTCGTTGCAGCGTTGAAGGAGCGCGAGCTGACCTTCGCGAATTCGGCGACGCTGCACGAGCTGTACTTCGGGAATCTCGGCGGCGACGGCAAGGCGAGCAGCGCCATCGAAGGCGCGGTCGCGAGGACCTACGGCTCCTTCGGTCGATGGGAAGAACTGTTCCGGCTCACTGGGATGGGGCTCGCCGGCGGGAGCGGCTGGGTCGTGCTGGCGTGGGATTTCCAGCGCGGCGAAGCGCGCTCGTACTGGTCAGGCAATCACACGCAGGGGTGCGCGTTCGGGCAGCCACTGCTGGTGCTCGACATGTACGAGCACGCCTATGCCATCGACTACGGCGCGGCGGCGGCAAAGTACGTCGACGCGTTCTTTCAGAACATCCAGTGGGACGAAGTCAACCGGCGCCTCGAGAGCGCGCAGAGGAGAAGTGCATGATCGCCATTGCCGTCGTGCTGGCCGCGGCCCTGAATACCGCGAACATCGAGCAGCTCACCGGACTGAAAGGCAAGCTGGACGAGAAAGAAGGCGCCTTCAAGGTCTCCTATCCGCGCAGCGACATCGGCTCGATGGCGGCGGGCGTGAAGCTCACCCCGCCGCTCGGACTCACCGCCTGGGCGGCGTTCAGCGGCGGCGGCGCGCACACGATGGTGATGGGCGACGTGGTCCTCACCGAAGACCAGGTGAATCCGGCGATGAGCGCCGCGCTCGACAACGGCCTCGATGTGACCGCCCTGCACAACCATTTCTTCTGGGACTCGCCCAAGGTGATGTTCATGCACATCGGCGGAATGGGCGATGAGAGCAAGCTCGCCGAGGCCGTCGGCAAAGTGTTCGCCACTCTCAAGCAGAAAGGCGACGTCCCCGCGGTCGACATCGATCCGGCGAAGAGCACCATCGATCCGGCGAAGCTCGACACGGCCTTTGGAAAGAAGGGCGAGTTCAAGGACGGCGTCTACAAAGCGACCTGGGGGAGGACCACCAAAGAGCACGGGATGACGGTCGGCAACACGATGGGCGTGAACACCTGGGCGGCTTTCGCGGGCTCCGACGACAAGGCGGTCGTCGATGGCGACTTCGCGATGCTCGAATCGGAGCTGCAGAACGTGCTGAAGGCGCTTCGCCACGCCGGCATCAACATCGTGGCCATCCACTCGCACATGTCCGGCGAGCAGCCGCGGGTGCTTTTCCTGCACTACTGGGGAATCGGGCCGGCCGATCAGCTCGCGAAGGCGGTGATGGCGGCGCTCAAGCAGACGAAGACGAGGGTCTAGACTCGACGTTATCCGGCTGCTCGGGCGACCCTCAATCGAGCTGCTCGGACACCGTCTTCGACTCGGCGCCTTTCATCAGCCTGATCTCGGCAATGGTGTGGCCCTCCTTCACGGAGGGCATGGCGCTCACCGCCTTGTACCCCTTGTTCGCCTTGACCGCCTTGGACACGGCGTCCTGCAGCGAGGTCTTCGCCTTGCTCATCGCCTCGTTCTGCGACTTCGCAGCCGTGAGATCGTCGCCGCTCGTGATCGGCTCCGTCTTTGCGACCTTGCCCGTCTTGTGATCGACGACGACCTCCGAGAACGAGTCGCCCTTCGCCGTGTACACGGAGAGCTGGAGCTTGCCGTCCTCCACCTCGTATTTCGCCGAGATAGGCGTGCCGCTGGCCTTACTGGCTGCGATGCCCTTCTCGAGGGAGACCTTCGCCTCCTTCATTTTGCCGGCGAGGTCGCCCTTTTCCTCGGCGCGAACAGAAAGCGCGAATGCAGCGATGAAGCCTGCGACGAGAACGTTGCGCATGGGGTCTCCTTGTGGTGGCAGCGACAGGGTTGTAGACCAACTGAATCGCTTGTCAAACGAGATCTGTCGCAGCCGTATCAGGAGAGCTGATTGCGATACCTGCTCTGGTTCGTGGCCGGCGTCGTCCTCGCGGCTGTTGGATGGATCATTTTCGTGAAGGTCGGCAACGACATGGCAGGCGTCGTGGTCGGCGCTTCACTCCTCGGTGGCGTTGTCGTCGCGGCGCTGCGGGGAAACAAGACGAAGTAGGTTCCCATCTCCCGGACCTGTTCGCTCTGGGTATCTTGCTGCAGGCCGCTCCTGTGCCCGAAGTCGGTGTCACGATTTCGACGCGCCCTTTCTTGCCCGCCAAGACCTCGCGAAGACACCCACCGCCGCTGGCGTTAGCCACAGCGCGTTGACGACGCGAAGGTGTTCAAGGCGTCCTTCGGAGCAGGCCCTCCGGAGCAGGTACTCGGGGACGTGGAACGCGCCGCCGCTTGCGCGGGCGTTAGCAGGCATTCGGCGGTGGAGCCGTCCTCGAGACTTGCCGGATTCTCGCTGACCACGGGCTGACCAAATCTCTTTGGCTAAGCTAGATATTCGAGGCCCTGATCGTCGAGCAGCGGCAGGCCGAGGGACAATTCTCGTCCGCGGCCTCGCCGAATGGTCCCAGTCTCGGGTCGAGTTTTGGCAAACGACAGGGCGCCGTCCCCTGCGCGGCGGAGTGTAGTCCCATCCCGCCGCGCTCTGCTAGGCTCGCGACAAACGAGGAGGAGGAGGGCGTGGCGACAGAACACCTCTTATCGGCCCTTGTTCCTCGCCCTCATCAGCGGGCAGATCAACACCGGCTCGCTCTCGCGCAGCGAGCGCAACGGGAAGTACAACCGGCTGATGGAGATCGCTATCCGGGCCGCGACGCGTTCTCTCGCTTCGAGGCGCTAGGCGCCGCGTGAGCGGGCCTCTTGTCGTCCCGCTATCCACGTTCGGCGCGCAGGACCTCGCCGTCGCCGGCGGAAAAGGCGCGAATCTCGGCGAGCTCATCCGCGCCGGCTTTCCCGTTCCCGACGGCTTCGTGATCACGACGGACGCGTACGCCGCGGCCGCGAGCGCTGCGAGCATCGATCCGACGGACCCGATCGCTGCGCGCGCGCGGCTGATGGAGATGGCTGTTCCCCCCGAGGTCGCGACCGCGGTGCGTGATGCGTATCGCGCGCTGGGCGGGCGTGTCGCGGTGCGCTCGTCCGCGACCGCGGAGGACCTTCCGGAGGCGAGCTTCGCCGGCCAGCAGGACACGATCCTCGATGTCGAGGGCGAGGCCGCGCTCCTGGACGCGGTGCGCCGGTGCTGGGCGTCGCTC
>VBLC01000095.1 GCA_005879315.1 Deltaproteobacteria bacterium
TACTCCAAGTTCGCGGCGGTGAAGCCGCTCATCCGGCAGCGCGTCTTTGACGAAGGAGCGATGCCCCTCTCGCAGCGCGGCTTCCTCAATTTCTGGCTGAGCTATCCGGAGCAGCCGAAGATCCTCGCCACCTGGCTGGGCGCGCAGCTGCAGGACAGCGATTGCGCGAACCCGAGCGTGGTCTGCCCGCCGGGCCGGCCCCTCGTGCACGTCTCCGTCTCGCCTGGCGTCACCGTCACGGCTGGGACCGCGGTGCTCTTCGACGCCACCGGCAGCCAGTACGCGGTGACCTTCAAGTGGCAGCAGACGTCGGGACCGACCGTGCAGCTCGCCAACGCCGCGGTCGATGGGTCGAAGGTCACCTTCGTCACGCCCGCCTTGGGAGCGAACCTCGGATTCGAGCTCGTCATCTCGGCGCTCGGCCACGACTCGGCTCCGTACCCGCTCAACGTCCTCTCCCGCTCGGCACCCTCGGCGCCGCAGTCGGTCGCCGCCACGGCCGGGGCCTCGTCGGCGACGGTCTCCTGGGCTGCGCCGGCCAGCGACGGGCTGAGCCCGATCACCGGATACACCGTCACCGCGAGCCCCGGCGGGTCAACCCTCTCGGCAGGTGCGGCGGCGACTTCCGCTCAGGTGAACGGACTCCTGCAAGGGGTGAGCTACCTTTTCTCGGTCGCTGCGGTGAACGCGATCGGCACAGGGCCCGCGGCGAGCACCGGGTCGGTCCGCATCCCAACCGTGCCGGGACCGCCGGTTGGAGTCTCGGCGGTCTCGACAAACACGGGCGGGACCTTGCGCGTGAGCTGGACTGCCCCAGCCGACGACGGCGGTGCGGCGCTGAGCGGGTACGCCATCTCCTGCTCGCCGGCGGGCACAGCAACGGCTCCAGGCGCGGCGACCAGCGCGGACGTGTCGGGGCTTGCGAATGGCACGGCGTACGCGTGCACCGTGGTCGCCCAGAACGTCGCGGGAAACAGTGCCGCCTCGCAGCCGTCCGCCAGCGCGATTCCGCGCGGCCCTCCGGGTCCGCCGCAGAATTTCACGGCGACGAACACAGGCCCCGCGACGTGGTCGCTCTCCTGGAATCCGCCGTCCGACACGGGGGGGCTGGCCCTGAGCGGCTACATCTTGAGCTGGACGCCCGTGACGAGCGGCAGCCCGAAAAAGTTGCTGGCCTCAGCGACAAGCACGACGCTCGGCCCCGCAGACGGACTCCTCTCCACCTCGACGTACGCTTTCAGCCTCTCGGCGGTGAACTCGATCGGAACGGGCGTCGCCGCCACCACCACGCCGCCCGGGAAGCCGGGCATCACCTCGGCGACCCCCGCGCCCAACCAGATCACCGTGACCTGGACGGCTGCGGCCCCGAATGGAAGCACCATCACCCAGTACGTCGCTCAGGCGACGCAGACGACGTCGCCGTTCACGGTGATCAGCGCCCCGGCGGTGCCGGGGACGCAGCTCTCGACGACCATCACTGGCCTCTCGAACTGCACGGCCTATAACGTGACCGTCACCGCAACCAGCGGCGGCGGGAGCACCACGTCCGATCCGGTGACCAACATCACTCCCCTCCAGGCCCCCGACGTGCCGACGCCATCGCTGCCGACGCAAGGTCCCGGCGTCGGCGATTTCAATTTCGCTTGGTCGGCACCAAACGGGCACGGATGCGGACCCATTCACTACAACGTCAAGGTCACCGATCCGGTGAATGGCGTTTTGCCGCTCATGTCAACGAGCGCCACCAACATCTCTTACACGACGACGAACCCGGCCTGCCCCTATCCCACGGTGAACTGCAGCACGCCTCGCACGTGGGGCTTCCAAGTGCAGGCATCAACCGGCGGCGGCACGAGCGCGTTCTCCACGACGGTCAACGGAACGCCGCGCCTTGGTTACGTGCGCGATTCGCTCCACGTCATCTGGAGTACTGTGCTTCCTACAAACCAGACGATGACCTGTCTCAACTGCCACACTAGCGGCAACCCGCTCATCCTCAGCGACGGAACGGATACGACCCATTCGACTTCGTGGAACAACATCCGCAACACGGCGAACGTAGTCATCCTCACTCCTTCGCCGTCGCCTGGCAGCAGCTTCCTGCATCTCTGCCCGACGCAGAGTGCCGGCTGCACTCCAGTTGGAGGATTCACCAATCATCCGGGCGGGCAGCGGTATCCGGTCGGGTCGCCGGAGGACAACGTCGTCGTGCAGTGGATCACGGACGGCGCGCTCTTCTAGAGGAGTCGTCGGTTCTCGAGCGGTGCTTTCGCTTGCAGGTTTCTCGAGAATACGATATATCCCCAATCATGATGGCTGCGAGACAACTCCCCCTGCCACTGTCGCAGCACGGCGGCCGGCGCAAGGGAGCGGGGCGCAAGCCGAAGGGGCCGAGACCGCTCGTTTCGCACAAACCGAGAGCGCAATTCGAGAAGCCGCTGCCCGTCCATGTGACGTTGCGAGTGGGCGAGCACGTCTGGAACCTGCGGAGCGGTCGGAGCTATCGCCGCTTGAAGGATTGCCTCGCAGCGGCAGCGGGCAGATTCGGACTGCGGGTGATCGCCTTCAGCATCCAGGGCAACCACCTCCATCTCATCGTCGAGCCGAACGACACCGAGGCGCTCTCCCGTGGAATGCAGGGGCTATGCATCCGCATCGCCAAAAGGCTCAACGCGATGATGCGAAGCTCAGGACGGGTCTTTGCCGACCACTATCACTCCCGCTTGCTCCGGTCGCCGTCGGAGACGGTCAACGCCATTTCCTACGTGCTCGACAACCACCGCCATCATCACGGCGAGGGCGGCGTCGATCGCTACAGCTCGGCCGCGCTCGACGATGTGGAGCGGGCGAAGCTGCTCTCGCGGCCCGTCGGATGGCTGCTCCGAGTCGGTTGGCGCCGAGCGAGATGGGACGTGCGCCCCAAAGAACCGCATGCCGGGTCTCGGCGCGGAGCAGTTAGCCGCCCAGATAGAGACGGCCGATCTCCGGGTCGTTGAGCAGCTCCGCCCCGCTGCCGACGCGCGCTACCGCTCCCGCCACCAGCACATAGCCGACGTCGGCGAACTGCAGGCCCTTCTTTGCGTTCTGCTCCACCATCACGATCGCCTTCCCGGCGCTGCGCTGCAGCTCGGAGAGGATCTCGAAGACCATGTCGATGTACCGCGGCTCGAGCCCGATCGACGGCTCGTCCACCAGCAGCACGCGCGGATCCATCACCAGCGCGCGCGAGATCTCGAGCAAACGCCGCTCGCCGCCAGAGAGCACCCGGGCCGGCTGCCGGCGCCGCGCGGCGAGCCGGGGATACTTGCTGAAGACGCGCTCGGCCGCCTCCTTCGCCCGCGCCGGTGTCTCCATCAGATAGCCGCCCATCCACAGATTCTCCTCCACCGTCATCTCGGGAAAGACGGAGTTGTCCTGGAGGATGTAGGCGATCCCCGCCCGCCGCAGCTTCTCGTTGGGCGAGAGCGCCGTCACGTCCTGGCCGCCGATGCGGATGCTCCCCGAAGTGATGCGGGTGAATCCGTAGATGGAATGGAGAACGGTCGACTTGCCCGCGCCGTTCGGCCCGATCATGCAGAGCGAACGCCCGGCGGCGATCATCAGATCCACGCCGCGGAGGATCTCCATCTTGCCGTAGCCGGCGTGGAGATCGGACACCACCAGGAGCGGCTCGCCTCCCGCCAGCTCGGCGACGCGCGGATTCATTGCGCCCCGAGGTACGCGTCGATCACGCGCTGGTCGGACCGGATCTCCTCCGGCTTGCCCTCCGCGAGCAGCTCGCCGTGCGCCAGGCAATAGATGTACTCGGCCAGCCCCATGATGGCGCGCATGTTGTGCTCGATGACGAGCAGCGTGACGCCGCGCTCGCGGTTGACGCGACGAAGCCGGTCGAGCAGGCCTTCGATCAAGGTCGGATTGATCCCCGCCGTCGGCTCGTCGAGCAGGAGCATGCGCGGCTCGCTCATCAGCGCCATGGCGAACTCCAGCAATTTCTGCTGGCCGAAGGAAAGGTCGCCCGCGCGCAGGTGCCGCTTGGGAAAGAGACCGACGAACTCGAGCAGCTCCTCCGCCTTTCGCTCGTCGGCGGGCGTGCTCTTGCGGAAGAGCCCTCCCCACCCGAGCGCGGCGGCGGGAATGCTGATGAGCATGTTCTGCAGGCAGGTCATCTTCACGTACGTGCGGGTCTGCTGGAAGGTCCGCAAGAGACCGAGGCGGGCGATCTGCGCAGTGCGCAGCGCGGAGATCTCGCGGCCCTGGAAGCGGATCGAGCCGTGGTCGATCGGATGCGAGCCGGCGATGCAGCCGAACAGGGTGGTCTTGCCCGAGCCGTTCGGTCCGATCAGCCCATGGATCTTCCCCTCGGGCACCGAGAGCGTCACTTCGCGGTTGGCGACCACGCCGCCGAACGACTTGCGCACGCCGCGCACTTCCAGAATCGGCGTCACGCCGCCTCGACCCGCTGGCCGAAACGCTCGGGCCACTTTTGCCGCGCCCAGCCGAGAATGCCGAGCGGAAAGAAGATGACGATGACCACGATGAGCAGCCCGAGCGCGACCCGCTGCCAGCCGAGCAGGTACGTCCAGAACAGCTCCTTCGTCAGATGAAAGATGACCGCGCCCAGCACCGGTCCCCAGAGCGTCCCCTTGCCGCCGAGGATGGCCATCAGGACCATCCAGACGCCGTAGGTCGATCCGGCGAAGGCCACTTCGCGCGGATCGATGAAGCCGGTCAGGTTCCCCACTGCGCCGCCCGCGAGTCCGAGGAAGAGAGCCGAGATGCACCAGGCGGTGGCCTTGTATCGGGTGGTATGCAGGCCCATCGCTTCGGCCTTGTCCTCGTCGTCGCGAATGGCGTTGAGCGCGAGGCCGAAGCGGCCTCGATAGAGCCAGCGCAAGACGGGAAAAGTGATCGCGGCGATGGCGAAACAGAGATAGTAGAAGAACCTCTCGCGGCCGCCGACCGCGCCGGGGAAGAGCGGCGGGACCATGCCGCCACCGGCGCCGACGAACTCCCAGCCCGAAGCCAGCTCGCCCGCAGCGACGCCGAGACCGAGCGTGGCGATGGCGAAGTAGTGGCCGCGCAAACCGAGGATCCCCGCGCCGAGCAATGCCGCGGCGGCGACGGCGATCGCGGCGCCGCAGGCCATGCCGATGAACAAGCCGGGAAAGTAGGCGAGCCCTGCGTCGCGCTGGACTATGGCGCAGGCGTACATCCCCACGCCGAAGAAGACGATGTTGCCGAAAGAGTTGTAGCCCATCTGCCCGCCGAGCAGATCCCAGGTGAGCGCGAGCACGACCATCACCCAGAGGAAGGCGAGCTGGCTCTGGTAGGCCGGCGCGAGCAGAGGCAAGAGGAGCGAGATGGCGAGAAGGCCGCCATAGCCGAGCAAAGGCTTCATGCCAGGTATCTCCGCTGCCGCGCCAGCCAGAACCGGCGCGCGACGAGGATGCCCACCAGGAGCGCGAAGACGAAGGCGGCCTGGTATTCGGCGCCGAAGATGAATCCGGCGAAGTTCTCGGCGATGCCCAGCGCCACTGCGGAGGCCAGCACCGCATGGACGGCCCCCAGCCCGGCGATGATGACGATCATGAAGGAGCGGATCGTGTACGGCAGTCCCAGGTACGGGTGCACCACCCAGGTCATCGCCACCAGCGCGCCGGAAGCTCCGCAGATGGCCGCGTTGATGGCGAAGGTGCGGGCGTAGACGCGATCGGTGTCGACGCCCATCACCCGGGCGGCGCGCGCGTTTTGCGAAGTGGCGCGGATGGCCTGGCCCATGCGCGAGGTCTTGAGGAAGAGCACCAGCGCAGTGCCGGTGACGACGGCGGCGGCGAAAGCGACCAGCTTGATGCGCGAGATGGTGAGGGCGCCTCCCAGAAGGACGAGCGTGCCGAAGCCGGACTCGGCCGTGCGCACGTCGGCTCCGAAGAAAGCGTTGGCGAGCTGCTGCAAGAGGATGCTCAGCCCGAAGGTCGCGAGGATGGAGATGAAGAGGTCCTGATCGACGACGCGAAAGATGAGCGTCCGGTAGAGCGCCCAGCCGAGCAGGTAGAGGAGCAACGCCGCGAGCGGCACGCCGAAGAGGGGATGAACGCCGGCGCGGTAGAGGAAGTACGCGGCGTATCCGCCGAGCATCACCAGCTCGCCCTGCGCGACGTTGATGATGCCCATCACTCCCCAGACGAGCGACATCCCCAGCGCGGCGAGGGCGAAGATGGCGCCGATCAGCACGCCGTCCAGCAGCAGCTGGACGGGGAGCAGCGGCGCTTCGAAGAGCAGGCGGAGATTTTCCATCCGCTCACTGCGGCAGCTTGCGCGGCCAGACCAGCTTCGTCTCCGCCCACTTCTCCGGCGAAACCACTTTGTAGGCTCCGTTCAGCACCTGGTAGAGGACCATCTGCTTGGCGACGTTCTTGCCGGTCGAGTCGAACTTGATTGGGGCGAACATCGTCGTCATGTCGGTCGAGGCGATGGCGTCGCGCACCTTCTCCGGATCGAGCGAGCCGGCCCGCTCGAACGCGTCGGCGAAGACCAATACGCAGGCGGTCGACTCCGCCGCCTGGTAGGGCGTGGGATAGCCAAACTCCTTGTCGAAGCGCTCCGCGTACTGCTCGGCGGTGCCGAACCACCGATCGCGGTAGGCGAGGTGGCGATCCCATTGCGAGCCGCACAGCACTCCCTCGGCCGCGTGGGCGAGGTTCTCGGCGATCTTGGCCGAGTCGCAGTGGGTCGAGGCCACCATCGGCACCTCCACTCGCATTTCCACCGTCTGCCGGACGACGAGCGTGGCGCCCTTCTCGTGCCCTGAGACGAGGAGCAGGTCGGGCTTGACCGCCTTCACCTTGGTGAGCGTCGCGGCCATGTCGTTGATCTCGGGCGGCAGCTTGTCGTCGATGAGGATCTTCATGCCGTATTTCTTCGCTTCCTCGACCACGCCCTCGCGCACGTCCAGGCTGAAGGGATCGTTTTCGAAGGCCATGGCGATCTTGACCGACTTGGGATCGCGGCCGTGCTCCTTGGCCATCTTCGCCGCGAGCACGACCGGGTCCCGCAGGTAGTAGTCGGCCGTCGAGAGCACGGCGAAGAGGTATTTGTAGCCCTGGGTGAAGAGCTCGCGGGCGGCGGCGTTGCCCTCGACGTGCGGCACCTTGTACTTCTCGGTGATGGGCGCCATCGCCTTGGTCAGCCCCGAGCTGTAGGCGCCGAGGAGGAACTTCACCCCGTCCTGGCTGATGAGCCTCTCGGCCAGCTGCGCGCCGCGGGCAGGCGTCGACTCGTCGTCGTAATAGACGATCTTGAGCTTGAATCTCTTGCCCCCCACCTTCACGCCGCCCATCTCGTTGATGCGCTCGACGGCGATGTCGTAACCGTCCTTGGTGTTCTTGCCGTTGACCGAATACTTGCCGGTGAGAGAGACCGCTGCGCCGAGGACGACGGTGTCCTCTTCCTTGGCGGCGATCGCTGCCGACGAGAGCAAGAAGGCGATGAGGCACGCGGCGAGAAACCTCGGCATGTCTTCCCTCCCAGGCGGAATGTTGGACCGCAAACCTTGCGGGGCGGGCAGTCTACGTCGGCTGCGCAAGAACGGGGAGTCGTTCGGCACCGAGCTGGCAACTGGCGCTGCATCGCACTTGGCGCCATGCTCGCGGCATGCAGCCCGCCTCGGAGTGGGAGATCGCCGACGAAGATCTGGAGCGCTCCCTGCGCATCTGGGCGATCCCGATCGCGCTCGTCGTCATGCGCCTTCTGGTCGCGACGCAGCTCGGTCATTTCTTCCTCCGCACCTTCTTTTCCATGTGGGTTCACGAGACCGGCCACGCCATCGCCGCCTGGCTCTGCGGCTACTTCGCCTTTCCCGGACCGTGGCTCACGCCGATGTCGACCGAGCGCTGGCCCATCTTTGCGCTGCTCCTCTTCGGCGCTCTCGCTGCGGCGGCAGTCCACTCCTTCCGCACCGGCCGCCGCCAGCTCGGAATCGCCGCTTGCGCCGCGCTGCTCGCGCAGACCTTCTGCACGCTGCTGCTCAGCCGGGAGGCGGCGCAGGCCTTCATCTATTTCGCCGGCGACGCCGGCTGCCTGGTTTTGGGCGCGCTGCTCATGGCCACCGTCTATGCGCCGCGAGAGGGCCTCCTCCACCGCAACTGGCTGCGCTGGGGTTTCTTGATCATCGGGTCGGCCGCCTTCGTGGACGTCTTCGAGCAATGGTGGGCGGCGCGCACCGACGTCGATCGCATTCCCTTCGGCAGGAACGAAGGGGCCGGCCTGAGCGACCCGAGCATGCTCGCCGATCATTTCGGCTGGAGCGCCCGGACGATCACCTCGCGCTACGTCGTGCTCGGCTGCGTCTGTCTCGTCGCGCTGGCCGCGACCTGGTTGGCTGGGCTCTACCGCTCGCGTTCGCGTGCAAGCGTGGAATGATGCGCGCCATGCGCTTCCTTTTCGCCGCCCTGCTCGCCGCCTGCGCCGCCGCTCCAGCCTCGCCTTCCCACAAGAGAAGCAGCAGCTACCAGGATCTCCTTTCGCTCTTCGCCGAGTGGCGCGCCTTCCAACGGCCGCGCGTCGCGCAGGGCGTGCCCGACTACACGGCGGCGGCGATGGAGGCCCAGCATCGCGAGCTGGCCGGCTGGATGCGCAGGCTGGAGAGCTTCGACGCGAGCAGCTGGACGATCGCGCAACAGAATGACGTGCAGCTCGTGCGCGCCGAGATGAACGGCCTCGACTTCGACCATCGCGTGCTGCGGCCGTGGGCGAGGAGTCCCGCCTTCTACGCGACCCTCTTCGACGAAGAGAGCGACCAGCCGGCGCGCGAGGGACCGCAGTCGCTCGGCTCCGTGGAGCTGTGGAAGTACTCCTTTCCGCTCGCAGCCGCGCAGGCGGCGGAGCTGGCCGCGGGCCTGCAGCCCATCCCGGCCCTGCTCGAGCAGGCGCGCGGCAATCTCACCGGCGATGGACGCGACCTGTGGATCTTCGGCATCGAGCGCGTCAAGGAGCAGCGCGCGATGCTCGCCGGACTGTCCGGCAAGGTGGCCGGCCAGGCCGAGCTGGCCGCGGCGGTGAAGCGCGCGCAGCAGGCTACGGACGATTTCATCCGTTGGCTGGAGCAAAAGGCGCCCTCCAAGTCGGGACCGTC